>DATGIS010000131.1:0-30660 GCA_035295625.1 Candidatus Acidiferrum sp.
CCGGTTCCTTGACTCGCATGGAACGCGCTTGTAGATTGGCAGAAAGGGAAATCGGAGCGAAAGCAGGGCAGTAGCTCCCGCGAGCAGCACCAATTCAGAGGACCACGCGAGTCACCGCAGAGCAGGTCCAGGCAGGGTATAAGGCCAACAAATGAAGAGTCACTTTCGAATTTGCGCGGCGTTTTTGTGCTCGACATTTCTTTTAGCGTTTGCCGCGAACGCGCAGAATCGTTCGTCCGCGCCGCCACTGAAGTGGGAAAAAGTTCCCGAGACCCGCATCACCGTGGATGGCAGCGAAGCGATGTTCACGACGATGTGCGCGCTGCTCGCCGCGGGCTACGAGGCGGACGTCAGTTCTGAAAATTGGTCGCCGATGCGCGCGCAACTGCGGGACCGTTTGCAGCACCAGCAAGGCGCCGCTGTTGAAGTGCTGCGAAATTTTTATCGCCAGCATGAACTAGCCGACCCTGGTGCGATGCTCTCGCGCTACATCTGGTTTGGTCTCGTCACGGGTCCTGCGCCTGACTTTAAGCCCACGCTCCGCCGCGATGAACTGCCGCCGGAAGTCATCGCGCTCGAAGGCTTTCAGGAAATTCTCGCCGCGTATTACAAAGAACAAAAAATCGGCGAGCTCTGGCGCTCGGTGCAGCCGATTTACAACCGCGAAATCGAAAAGCTGCACGACCCGATCGCCGACATTACTTTCATCGCGACAGGTTATCTGCGCGAAATCCTGGAGCCGACGAATCCGCGCACCTTCACGATCATCGTTGAGCCCCTCGTCGGCCGCATCACGAACGTGCGCAATTTCGGCGATCATTATTCGCTCGTGCTGAGCGGTTCTGACGCGCTGCCGACGGATGTGGTTCGCCACGCTTTTTTGCATTTTCTGCTCGATCCGCTCCCGCTCATGTATCCGCACGTCGTGGCAGCGAAGCGGCCGATCTACGACCTCTCGGCCAAGGCTCCGCGACTTCCCGCCGAATTGAAGGATGACTTTTCTTCGTACGTCGCGGAATGTCTCGTGCGCGCTGTCGAACTGAAATTGAAGCGCATCTCGCCCGGCGAGCGCGAAGTGGCCATGAATATGGATGATGAATCCGGGCTGGTGCTCGTGCGGCCGCTCTTCGTTGCGCTTGCGAAGTTCGAACAGTCCGAGCCGGGCATTCGGCTCTACTTCCCGGATTTGGTTCGTTCGATCGATCTTGCGACGGAACAGAAACGCGTAGCCGCGATCAAGTTCGAGGAGCCCAAGCCCACGGAAAAGACCGAAGCAACCGAAGCGGAGCTCGTCGCGCGCCGCCGCGCCGCTCCGACGACCATTCCAAACGACACGGAAGTTCTTGCCGCACTGACCGAAGGCGAGCGGCGCATTGCCGAGAAAAATCCGCGCGCTGCTGAGGCGTCCTTTCAACGTGTGCTGGTGAAGTATCCGGATCAGCCGCGTGCATTGTACGGATTGGGCCTCGTCGCTCTGCTCGATCATGATGGCGTCCGCGCCAAGGAAGTTTTCGGCCGTCTCACCAGCGGCGATCATGTCGCGGACAAAGACCCAATGGTCCTCGCATGGTCGCACGTTTATCTCGCGCGCATTCTGGATGATGAAGGGCAGCGCGATCGCGCGAAGGCGGAGTATCAGGCGGCGATCGCAGTCGATGGCGGCCCGGAACAAGCCAAGCAAGCGGCGGCAAAGGGTTTGGCGACGATGGAAACGGCGAAGGGCACCGAACGTCCTTAACCCAGCGCAGGAAGCAAAAGGAGAGGTCACATGAAAAAGTTTGCAACAATTTCCGCGGGAACGAGTTTGGCCGCGGCAGCGCTTCTTTTGGCTGCGCCTTTCGCCCTCGCACAAGATACGCAAGACCGTCCCACGTTGAACAAGGACAAGCAACCGGCGCAGCAGCCTGCCTCGACGACGCTTTCGCTTGAGACGCCCGGAGCCGCCGATTTCGTCCGAAGAAGACACCGCGTTCAAGACGCTACAAGCGATGCCGGAAGGTTCGGCGCCGAATCTCCAGCAGAAACTCGACGCCGGCGAAGCGTTTTTGCAAAAATATCCGCAAAGCCGGTATCGCTCGGTGATCTATCCCTTCATGACCATCGGCTACATGCAGGTTGGCAAATCCGACAAAGGACTCGAGTGTGGCGACAAGGCGCTCGAAATCAATCCGAACGACGTAACGACGATGGCCATTCTCAGCCAGACGATTCCGCGCGTCATCAATTTGAGCGCGCCGGATGCCCCGAAGAAGCTGGAGAAAGCGGAAACGCTCGGCAAACGCGCCGTCGAAGTTATACCCACCCTGCCAAAACCGAACGGCATGACCGACGAGGCATTTGCCAGTACAAAAAACCAAACGCTGGCCATGGCGCATGGCGGTATTGGTCTTGTAGATTGGCGTCGCGGGAAATTTGCCGACGCGATTCCGGAGCTGGAAGAATCTGTAAAACTCGACACCGTCGCCGACCCTGTGAACTGGCTGATTCTCGGCGTCGTCAATCAAAACACTTCGCATTTTGACGCGGCGGCGGCGGCGTTCACGCATTGTGCCGCGATTGCCGGCTCGCTCCAGAACACCTGCAAAACAAAATCGGAAGAAGCAAAAAAATTGGCTGCGACGAAACTTAGCGCCCCCAAGTGAGAAACGGCAGAGGCACTCCGGCCTTCACGGCATGACCCACAACAACGATGCGCGGCTAGAAGAGAAGCTGGGAATCCGCTTCAAGAATCCGGCGCTTCTTGACCGCGCGTTGACGCACAGCTCCGCTGTTCCCGATCTTCGAGCTGGCCAACACGATCCTTCGGACGCGGCTCGCGATATTGGCAACAACGAGCGGCTCGAATTTCTGGGTGACGCAGTGCTCGATCTTTTGGCGAGCGAATACCTGTTGGAGAATTTTCCCGATTGGAAAGAGGGGCAGCTCTCAAAGAGCCGCGCGCGCCTCGTGAATGCGCGTTCGCTCGAGCGCGCCGCGCGGGCGATTGGCCTGGGCGAACATCTCCGTCTTGGCCGCGGCGAAGAAAAAACGGGCGGCAGAGACAAGCCCGCGCTCCTGGCGGACGCCCTCGAAGCGATTGTGGCGGCGGTTTTTCTCGATGCCGGACTTCAGGCGGCGGGAGATTTGCTGAAGCGGTTGCTTTTCGATCAGGCCCTCGAAGAGCGCGGCGAACGCATCGCCGACTCCGATCGCAAATCTGCCTTGCAGGAGCTTCTGCAGCGCAATGGCCACCGGCCCGCCGAATATCGCCTCGCGCGTGAAACTGGTCCCGACCATCGCAAACTTTTTCTGGTCGAAGTGTGGGCGGATGGAGCATGCCTTGCCAGCGGCGAAGGCAAAACAAAAAAAGAAGCCGAGCAGCAGGCGGCACGCAGTGCGCTGCTACAATGGGAAGCCGCTCAAGCGCCGACTGAAAAGCCCAAGGACTGATTTTTCATGACGGAAGAAGTTCCGCAACCAGCCGCTCCAGAGCCGCTCGCCGAGACGCATTCGCACCGCGAAAAGACGACGGTTTCCGAATATCTCGAATCGCTGCTCGTCACCGTCATTCTTGCGCTGTTTGGCACAAGCTTCATTGTCCAGGCATTTAAGATTCCTTCGCCGTCGATGGAGAAAACGCTCCTCGTGGGCGATCACCTTCTCGTGAACAAATTCGTGTTCGGTGGACGCGGTGATGCCTGGTACGAAAAGCTCTTGCCTTATCGCGCGCTCGAGCGCGGCGACATCATCGTTTTTAAATATCCGTACGACGATCATCAGCACTTCGTGAAGCGCGTCATCGGTTTGCCCGGCGATCGCCTGAAGATGGTCGACCAGGATGTTTTTATCAACGGCAAGAAATTGGACGAGCCGTACGTCGTGCATGACCCAAATCCTGAATCAAACTATGACGTACTGAATTACCAGTTTCCACCGCCGGGGAATCGATTCCTGAATTCCCGCGCGCGCCCCGAGTGGATTGCCGAAGTCCGGAAATACATTTCCGGCGACGAACTCGTCGTGCCGCCCGACCGCTTTTTCGCCATGGGAGACAATCGCGATAACAGTCTCGACAGCCGCTACTGGGGTTTTGTGGATCGTGACGCGATTATGGGGCGGCCTTTTCTGATCTATTGGTCCGTGAACGCGACGACTAACGATTACGCGCAAAGTACGTTCGCTCAGCGTCTCGGAAGTGTTTTGGACACTCTGCGCCATCTTCCCGCGCGCACTCGCTGGAACCGTATGCTCCACACCGTCCATTGATTCCGCGAACCGGCTGGATTCCCTACCTTTTTGCGCTGGACTCTGCGAAACTTTTGGCGGCATTTCCCGCGAAAGCGACGGCATAACTGTTGGCGAAACTCCGAAAATATGGGAAGTGGGGCGTCGGCGTCGTCCTCCTCGTGTTCGTGCTGCAATTCGGCGTGAACATGGCGCTCCGCGCGCATCGCATCCGTGCCGCCATGATTGCGCACCTCGAGCGGACGTTTGGGCGCCGCGTTGACGTGCAGCAGTTCGCGGTCTCGCTCTTCCCGCTGCCGAGTCTCGATGCGGACGGCATCACCGTCGGAGAAGATCCCGCGTTCGGCAACGAATATTTTTTGCGCGCGGACCGGCTCTCGGCGCGGTTGCGCCTCTTGAGCCTGTTTGGCGGCCATCTCGAATTCGGCACGCTCTCTCTCGAGCACCCAAGCCTCATCCTCGTTAAGAATGCGGAAGGCCGCTGGAATCTCGAGCGATGGCTTCCTCCGGCGACATTCGCCGAACAAAGTGCCGCTGCGAAATCGGGTCCCGCGAAACCTGCGGAATCCCCCGCAAATCGTCTGGCCAAAATTGAAATTACGGACGGCCGCGTCAACTTCAAGCTTGGCGACGACAAAAAGCCTTTTGCCTTCACCGCCGTGACCGGCAGTGTCGAACAGATCGCCTTCGGCCGCTGGCAAATCAACCTCGAAGCACAGACGTGGCGCAGCGGCGTGCAATTGCAGACGACCGGAACGATTCAGGTGCAAGGCGAAGTGGCGGGAACTTCCGTGCGCCTTCGTCCTGCGCGCCTCCGGATTCGCTGGACGCGCGCGTCGCTTGCCGATATCGTGCGGCTTGCTCGTGGGCAGGACGAAGGCGTCCGCGGCTTGTTTGACCTGGACGCCACTGCCGAAAGCGGCACCAAAGCAATCAGGCCCGATGCGCCCCCGGGCGAGTGGAGCATTTCGCTGAACGCGCGCGCCTCGGAGATTCATCGCTGGGATTTGACGCAGCGCGCCGACAATCCGAAGCTGTCGCTTCAAGCGAAGGGCCGTTGGTTGCCGAATGATGGCAGCATCAACGTCGATGAATTGCTTGTGACGGCGCCGAAATCGAATGTCCGTGGGACTGCTTCCTTTTCCACCGTTCCCCAAACCAATTTTGCGGTCCATTTGGATTCAGCGGGCATTCAGGCTTCGGATCTGCTTGCCTGGTATCGCGCGTTCGCTCCCGGAGTCGCCGAAAGCGTTTCAGTGGACCAATATTTCACCGGAGGCGCGACCTTTAGTGGTTGGCCGATCAAGCTCGATGCGGCCGCATTTTCCAGCCTTGGCGGAAGAATTTCCCTGCCGGATGCCAAAAACGCAATTCGCGTCGCCGCTGTCCGCGGTGGAATGGAAAAAAATTCGTTCGTAATCGAGCCGGCATCTTTCGTTTGGGCTCGCGAACCGGCGGGAAAAGACTCTGCGGCAAAATCATCTGAACCGCCGAAAGGGAAGTTTGCGACCGCCGCGCCTACTAACGTTGCCATCGGTTTGAGGTACGACTTCGATTTGCGGGAAGGTTCCGTTTCGATTGCAGGTCAGTCGGACCGTTCGGACGATATCTTCAAAACTGCTGCAGCGTTCGGAAGGCAATTGAACCATGGCTGGGAGTGGAGCGGCCCCGTGAACGCCAATTTGCAGCGCAAATGGGGAACGGCGCCGGACGCGGGCTGGAACGGCCAGGTAACTCTCCAAAAGGGCGAATTGCAGATTGTCGGCTTGAACCAGCCGGTCAAAGTGACAGCCGGCGCGCTCTCCTGGCAACACGGATCAAAAACGGCGGAACTCAAAACAGTCGAAGCATTTGGCGGCGAATGGGACGGCGAAATCGCGGAGAATCCCGTATCGAATGGCGCCGCCCCGCAGTCGCGTTGGCGGTTCAAGTTGCATGGCACCACGTTGACCGCCGCCGATCTCGATCGTTGGGCTGGCCCCCGCGCTCGGCCCAATTGGCTGCAGCGGCTGCTGCCCGCAATGCTTGGCGGGAGTTCCGGCCAAAACGTTGACGCCACGGACCTGCTCCGCCAAATCGACGCTGACGGCGATTTGACCATCGACGAATTCAATCTCGAAAAAATAAAACTCAAGCAAGTACGCACGCACGCTTCGCTGCGCGAATTGCATTTACGGCTGCGGGATTGCCAGGTGCAGTGGGCTGGCGGAAACCTGCAGGGAGATATCATCGCGGCGTTTGACACAAAACCCGTTTACGAGCTGAATTTGCAAGCAGCTGGATTGAATCTTGCGCAAGTACCGCTCGCCGGAAAAGTCGCGGAGCGCATCACCGGAATTCTCAGCGGAAGCATGAATCTAAAAACCGAAGGCGTCGGCCGCGATGTGCTTCTCGATAAACTGACGGGCGAAGGACGCATCCAACTGAAAAAAATCGAATTTCGCGGCTGGGACGTGCAGGCCAGCATGGTCGCGGGTTCGCCGCATGCGGGCGCCAGCAAATGGACCGACGGCGAAGCCGTTTTTCACGTCAGCGGGCGCAGTCTCGAAGTGAATCATCTGCTCCTGCGCGCTCCCCCGGAGCAGGTCAGCCTCAAGGGCAGCGTCAGTTTTGGCCGCGAAGTGGATTTGACGCTTGGTAGTGAGCCAACCGGCAAAGCAAAATCGCCGCGCGCCGAGCGCGTCATGCAAATCAGCGGCCCGCTCGAAGGGCCAAAAGTTTCCATTCAGACCATCAGCGCGCAACAACCCGGCGACTGAGAATCGAAATCGGGAAGTTTTTCTCGCAGGAGGAGCAGAAAATGAAACGTTCGCTCGTCGCCGTTATTTTATTTGTTTCGCTTGCAGCGGCTTTCGCGCAAGCGCAGGAACGTTTTACGCTCGAGCAAGTGATGAGCGCACCGTTTCCTGCCGATCTGGTCGCGTCCAAAACCGGCAGCCGCATCGCCTGGACTCTTGACGAGCAAGGCAAGCGCAACGTTTGGGTCGCGGAAGGTCCGGACTTCAAGGCGCGCCGCCTCACGTCGTATCTCGAAGACGACGGTCAGGAACTTTCCTCGCTCAGCTTTTCGCTGGATGGCAACACACTCGTTTACACGCGCGGCGGCGGAAAAAATCCTGCCGGCCAATTTCCCAATCCGACGAGCAATCCCGCCGGGGTCGAACAGGCCGTCTGGGCAATTTCCTGGAATGGCGGCGAACCGAAAAGAGTCGACGCTGGCCACGCTCCCGTCATTTCATCTTCCGGAATGATCGCCTACGCGCGCGACGGACAGCTCTGGCTCGCGCCGCTCGACGGCTCTGCCAAACCGCTTCAAATCGTCGTGCGCGGACAGAACGCCGAAGCTGCCTGGTCTCCCGATGGAAAAATGCTCGCTTTCGCTTCCTTCCGCGGTGACCACAGTTTCATCGGCGTTTATGACCTTCAGCAAAAATCGCTGAAATTTCTCTCTCCGTCCGTTGACACCGATTCGAATCCGCAATGGTCGCTCGATGGAAAGCGCATCGCCTTCGTTCGCCGGCCCGCCGAACCGCGCGACACGCCGCAAGGCTACTTCATCGAGCCCGACCGCCCGCATCCCTGGTCCATCTGGATCGGCGACGCGGCAAACGCTTCCGCAAAGGAAATCTGGCACAGTGGCAACAAGCCTGACGATTCGTTTCCCTACATGGCCGACGACACCGGCGGCGGCGTCATTCGTTACGCCGCAAACGACACCGTCGTCATGGCCAGCGAGGCCGACGGCTGGCAACATCTCTACTCACTGAACGCAAACGGCGGCGCGCCAAAACTTCTCACCCCCGGCAATTGCGAAGTCGAGCAGTGGTCTTTCACTCCGGACAAGAAAGAAATTCTCTACAACTCCAACTGCGGCGACATCGATGCCCGTCACATTTGGCGCACTGATTTAAGCGGCGTGATCAATCAACAGCGCACCTATGGCCGTTCCATGCAGGGCCCGACGGGAATCGGCACCGGCATTGAATGGAGTCCTGTCGTGCTCGGCAACGGCCGGGACTACGCTTACTTTGAATCGGACGGCACGCATCCGGCTGAACTCTTTCACGATATCCTCGCGCCAGATGCAGGCCACGGCATTCCTGGATGGCGGGAAGGATTTCCCGGTTCCGCTCTAGTGACGCCTCAACAAGCCATCTTCCACTCCGCCGACAACTACGAAATTCACGGCCAGCTCTTTCTCCCCAAAAATCTCAAGCCCGGCGAAAAACGTCCCGCGCTCATCTTCATTCACGGCGGCTCCATGCGCCAGATGCTTCTCGGCTGGCATTACATGTACTACTACTCGAATTCCTATTCGATGAATCAGTACCTCGCCAATCGCGGCTACATCGTTCTCGCCGTCAACTATCGCAGCGGCATCGGCTATGGCCGCGCTTTTCGTGAAGCGCCCAATCGCGCCGGTCGCGGCGCCAGCGAATATCAGGACATCGTCGCCGCCGGAGAATATTTGCAATCGCGCGCCGACGTCGACGCAAAACGCATCGGCCTCTGGGGCGGCAGCTACGGCGGCTATCTCACCGCAATGGGCCTCGCGCGCAATTCCGACCTTTTCGCCGCTGGAGTTGACATGCACGGCGTCCACGATTGGCCCACCGACAATTGGGACGGCAAAAATATCGCGCCTGAGCTCACAAAGCTCGCTCACGAATCTTCACCCGTCTCCGCCGTCGACACCTGGAAATCTCCCGTCCTCTTTATCCACGGCGACGACGACCGCAACGTGTATTTCACACAATCCGTCGATCTCGTCGCGCGTCTCCGCGCTCGCAACGTCGACATCGAGCAGCTCATCTTCCCCGACGAAATCCACGACTTCCTCTTACACAAAGACTGGCTCGCCGCCTATCGCGCTACGGCCGATTTCTTCGACCGCAAACTCAACGGCGGCAAAGCGCCCGCCGACACTTCAGGGCATTAAGACTTCTTGCCGATGCCCACGCGCTCCATCGCCGTCGCATTTCTTTTCGTGGCGCTGAGCCTTTCCGCAACGCTTCGCGCTGCCGCCCAGCAAAAGCCGCTCACGCGCGTCTTCGTCGCCGGCACCGAAGAGCGCTACCAGGTCACCGCCGTCATCCGCGTCGAAACTCACGGCGTCTCCACCGAAAAAATCGGCGAAAAAACTTACGCCGGCTTTTACACGCATCAAGCCGAGGGCAACGTCTCCTGGCGCGCTACGCATCGCGTTTCCGATGTTCATCCGGACGGCAGCGCCTCCATCCAGGAAACGCTCGACCAGTTCCATGCCAACTGCGACAAGGATCCCGCCGATAAAATGTTTAGCGCATCTCTTCAAAAATCGGTGCAGGATACTTGTGCAACCTGGCGGGACGTTGCGCCAATGACTTACGACGAAGAAAAGCTCGGCCTGATTCGTGGGCTTCCGATTTCCGCCGGCATGCCCAGTGAAGTCGACTCGTCCCTGCTGTCTCTCTGGCTGCGCCGCGCCTTTCGCCCAAGCGTTATTCTGCCCGCAACGCCAATTCTATTCGGCACGCCCACTGTCCATAAAATCGCGAACTCCTCCAACGACGAAAACAAACCGCACGGTGAAGAATTAACCGAATGGCTCGAAGCCGCCGGCGACAATCCCGCCGCCACTCTGCACGTCTCGCAAAATCTCAGTTGGATCGATCCGCCCATCAAAGGCAGCTTTCAAAACGCCGCCGAAAAGCCCTCCATGCGCCAACTCTTCTACGCCGATTCGCTCAACACAATTTCCTTGCTCGATGGCAGCCTCATCAAAGCCGCCCGCTCCGCCACGCGCGAAACAAAGCAACTCCTCGATCCCGTTCCCGGCCTGCCCGAACCGCCCGAATTCGGTTCGAAACTCACCGTGACTGTCACCATCCTCCGCCTGCCATGAAATTCCATCCACTCTTCCTCGCGATACCTCTTCTCTCAATCGTCTCCGCAGTTGCCTCCGCGCAAAAAACTATTCCGCCGGCCTCTTTCAAATCCGGCGAAACTTTTTTCTACCGCATCCATTTGAAAATCGACCGCGATATCAAAACGAAGAGTGCTCTCTCTCTTCCGCAAACGCCGATGGAAGCGAACATCGACGTGCAAGGAATCCTGCAAGTGGACGTTCTTCCGCGCGACGCCTCCTCGCCCGCCCCAGTCCATCTCCGCACCTGGTTTCTCGCGCTCATCAGCGACCTCAGCATTCTCCCGCGCGGCGCCAAGCCCGGCGACGGCACCGGACAACGCGTCCCCGCCAAAGAAAAGTTCATCGATTGCACGCTCGAGCCCTCCGGCGAAATCGATCAAATCGTCGGCCTCGATGCGCTGGCTCCCGAACAACAGCAAGCCTGGCAGGAATGGGCCGCGCGTTTTGCCGCGCCCTTCCTCATCGAATCGCAAAATCGCAAGCGTGGCGAAAAATGGTCCTCCGAAGAGCTCGAAACAACGCCGTCTCCGCTCGCCGATCTTCGCTGGCAAAAAAAATCGCAGTACGTTCGCGATGAACCCTGCTTCGCGCTCCGCTTCGCGCGCAACGCTGAATTTCAAAACGCTCCAAATTCTCAGTCCTGCGCGACTGTCATCTCCACCGCGACGCTCCAGCAAAAATCCTCCCCGCAGGACGCAACTCCTCCTGACTACAAGCAGCACGCCCTTCGCACTCGCGGCGTCGCCACCGGCAACAACGACGTCATCCTTTCCATCTCCCGCAAAACCGGCCAGCTCGTCCGCGCCACGCAGAACGCTAAGCAGCACATGGACGTCGTCATCGCACTCGCGAGCGGTGCCACAAAAGTCCACTACGACATCAACGCCACCGCACGTTCTTCCGTCGAACTCGTCACCGATCTCCCGCTCATGCTTCAGCCGAATCCCCCCAAATAATCGCGCGCCCTCGCCCTCTCGAGTCCGGCCGCAAACGCCTCTTGCGTGTTGCGTTATAATAAAAGTTTCGTCGCACCTCGCCGAACCGGCAGGAGACTCTCTCCGTGAACTTTAAACTCAAAAGCAGCTACGAACCGCGCGGAGATCAGCCCGCCGCCATCGACAATCTTTCCCGTGGCCTCGATGCCGGCGACAAGCATCAGGTTCTTCTCGGCGTCACGGGTTCCGGCAAGACGTTCACCATGGCGCGCGTTATCGCCGCCGCCAATCGTCCCGCGCTCGTCCTCGCGCACAACAAAACCCTCGCCGCGCAGCTCTATCATGAGTTCAAAAATTTCTTCCCGGAAAACGCCGTCGAATACTTCGTCAGCTACTACGATTTTTATCAGCCCGAAGCCTATGTTCCCGCCGCCGATGTCTACATCGAAAAAGAATCCACGGTGAACGACGAGCTCGACAAACTTCGCATGAGCGCCACTCGTTCGCTCTTCGAACGCCGCGACGTCGTCATCGTCGCCTCCGTCAGTTGCATCTACGGCATCGGCTCGCCCGACGCCTATTTCGGCATGCTCGTCCCCCTCGAAAAGGGCCAGCAGACTTCGCGCGAAGCTCTCCTCCGCCGTTTCGTTGACGTTCTCTACGAACGCAGCGAAGACCTGCGCCGCGGCACCTTCCGCGTTCGCGGCGATATCATCGAAATCTATCCAACTTACGAAGACAACGGCTATCGCTTCGAAATGTTCGGAGACCAGATCGACGTCATTCGCCAGATTGATCCCATCACCGGCGCCGTCCGCTCCGGCAAGGAAGACGTCCAGCGCGTCACCATCTATCCGCGCACTCATTACGTCATGCCGCAGGATCAGCGCGAGCGTGCCATCGTCACCATTCAGGAAGAACTCCAATGGTGGAAAAAGGAATTGGAAAAGCAGGGCAAATTCGTCGAAGCCCAGCGCATCGTCCAGCGCACCATGTTCGACATTGAAATGATGCGCACCATCGGCTATTGCCATGGCGTCGAAAATTATTCGCGCCATCTCAGCGGCCGCCTCCCCGGCGAGGCGCCGCCTACTCTTCTCGACTACGTCCCCAACGATTTTCTTCTCTTCATCGACGAATCTCACCAGACCGTCCCGCAGGTCCGCGCCATGTATCACGGCGATCGTTCCCGCAAACAAACGCTCGTCGACTATGGCTTCCGCATGCCCAGCGCGCTCGATAATCGCCCGCTCACCTTCGAAGAGTTCGAGCATCGCCTCAATCAGGTCGTCTACGTTTCCGCCACTCCAGGCCCCTATGAACTCACTCGGTCCGGCGGCACGTTCGCCGAGCAGGTCATCCGTCCCACCGGCCTCGTCGATCCTCAAGTCGAAATTCGTCCCGTCAAAGGCCAGGTCGATGATCTGCTCGAGGAAATCCGTATCCGCGCCGAAAAGAACGAACGCGTGCTCGTCACCACGCTCACAAAACGCATGGCCGAGGATCTCAGCGAATATTTCACGGAAATCGGCGTTCGCTGCCGCTACTTGCATTCCGAAGTCGAAACGCTCGACCGCATCAAAATCTTGCGTGACCTCCGCCGCGGCGAATTCGACGTTTTAATCGGCATCAACCTCCTCCGCGAAGGTCTCGATCTTCCCGAGGTTTCTCTCGTCGCCATTCTCGACGCTGACAAGGAAGGCTATCTCCGCAGCACCACCTCCCTCATCCAGACCATCGGTCGCTGCGCCCGCCACGTTGAAGGCCGCGCCATTCTTTACGCCGACCGCCGCACCAAATCCATGAACGAAGCCATCGAAGAAACCAATCGCCGCCGCGCCAAGCAACTCGCCTACAACGCCGAAAACAACGTCACGCCCATGTCCATCATCAAGGGTATCGACATGGAGCTTGCCCACATCGTCGAAGCCGACTACGTCACAATCGCGCTCAACGAAACTGAACTCGACGCCGCTGCCGCAAACGTCCGCAGTGAAGAGCAGCTCGCCGAACTCCTCAAAAAACTCGAAGACCAGATGCGCGAAGCCGCCAAAAATTTCGAATTCGAAAAAGCCGCTCAGCTTCGTGACCGTATCCGCGGCCTCAAACAGCGCGATCTCGCCGGTGTCTTTTCCAAAGAGTCTCCGCCCGCGGAAGCCGCGCCGTAAAGAGTCGCCGCTTCCGCAAGCGTTTATCCTTTCACGGCGCGCCTTCACTCGCTTACGCTCATCCCGCCCCGCACGTCCTAAGATGAAGATAGCTTTTCTCTCGGAGCCGCCTCTTGTTTTGGCACCTATTTGCCGCCGCATCGCAGGATGACTTCGCTGCCTTCTCCTCGGGCCTCACCGCCTTCGCAGTCGTGCTCATCGTCGCGGTCACTCGCTTCAAGCGCGCCAAAAAACGCATCTTGATCACCGACTATCGTTGCGGAATTCGCTTCGTCAGCGGCGAATTCGCCGCCGTGCTTCCGCCTGGCAGCTATCGCTTCAATCCCGTACGCGAGCAGATCACTATCGTCGATATGCGCCCACAGCCCATGCTCCTCGAGCGCCAGACGTTTCAGGACGCGGTCGGCTCGCAGTCCGTCATCAGCATCAGCACCGAACTCGTTGTCCTCGACCCTCAAATCGCTGCCACAAAGCTGCGCGATCAAGTGAAAGATTCCTTCGTCATCGTGCGCGATACGCTCCGCGCCGCCGTTGCGCGTCAGGTGGTAAGCGGCATGGGCGACTCTCGCAAATCCATCGAGGAATCTCTCGCCAAAGCGGTCAATGTCGAACTCGCAAAGGTCGGCATGCGCGTTCCCGCAATCGAAATCACCGAACTCTGGGCAGCCGCGCCTGCTTTGCCGCAAGGCGCCATAAGCGGAGTGGTCCAGTGAGCATTCTCTTCGCACTCTTCATCATGCTCGGCACCGCCTTGCTGATTGGCCTCGCGCTTTTGTTCGATCGCCGAGGCACTCCGACCGTCGTCAATCTCCTTCCATATCAGCGCGGCGTTCTCTTTCGCCATGGAAAACCGCTGCGCGACGTCGGTTCCGGCAAACATCGCGTCTGGAGCGGCAGCGAACTTCTCGTTCACGGCGACATCCGGCCCGTCTCCGTCACTTTTGAAAATCAGGTTGTCGCATTACAGGATGGCTTCGCGGCGCTCTACGGTTTTTCCGCGAGCGCTCAGGTCACCGACATTCGAAAAGCAATCTATAGTGCGCGCGACTATTCGCAAATCCCCGCGTTCGTCCTGCTGCGCTGTGTGCGCCGCTATTTGAACCAGAGCAACTCCAATTCTTTAAAAGCCGAACGCGACGCCATTGTTAAACGCATCGAAGACGAATCAAAATCGCAGTTGAAAAATTTCGGCTTCGAACTCATAAACTTTCGTCTCGGGCAGCTCGCCATCGGGACTACCCAGCCACCGCAAAATCAGTCTGCGCGCACCATTACCTCGAACGAATAATCCGGGCGCCGAAAGTAGGGGCACGATATCAAAGATTCCGGGCCCTCTAACCCCGCCGCAACTCCTCTAGCGAATAAAACGTTCCGCGCCACACAATTCCGCCTTGCCGCAGCGTTACGAACGTCGATCGCAACAGCATGTAATCGAATAACAGCGCCCCCACCGGATCCGTCAACGCATACAGCGGCGAAACTCCCATCACCACTGCCACTCCCGCGTGAAATCCCAGCGCCACCGCTACCGCAATTCCGTCAAACGCCAGCGCCCACCCACGCAGAAATGGCAGCGCCAGAAACGGCAAAATGTTGCTGCAGAAAATTCCAAGCGATTGCGCGGCCACCAGTCCCAATCGGTAGCTCGCCGCCGCGAAAAAATTCTTCGTCACTCCCCGCACAATATTTCCCGCGCCCGCGTGCCAACGCACCGATACATGTTGTTGTGCCACTCCCACGCACGACCGGAATCCCGCTTCTTTGATGTTCTTCGCCAGCTTCATATCGTCCACGACTTCCAGCGCCAGCTTCCGGTGTGTCCCGCTTGCTTCATACGTTGTGCGCCGCACCAGTTGAAACGCGCCAATCCCGACGTACGACCGCGACCGCGGATTTCCCACGTTATTCGGATTTGTTGCCACATGAAATCCTAGTCCGAAAAATGTAATGAGCGTCTTTTCCCAGAACCCGTGCATCTCCACCGCGCACATCAGTGTCAGGTGGTCGAGCGCGCGCTCCCGCACCACGGATATCGCCCGTCTTAAAGTGTCCTGCCGGAATTGCACATCCGCATCCGTGAAAAGCAGCCACTCGCCGCTCGACGCTTCATACGCCTGCTGTAGCGCGTGCGGTTTCCCCAGCCAGCCCGCCGGCAATTCCTCAATCCTCACCACGCGGACTCTCTCATCCTTCGCTGCGAATTTCGCCAGTATTTCCGGCGTCGCGTCGGTGGACCGGTCGTCCACCGCCACAATTTCCAGATTCGGATAGTCGAGTGCGACGAGCGTTTCCATCGCGGCGGCCAGCTTTTCTTCCTCATCTCGCGCCGCAAACAAAACCGAAATTCGCGGACAATCGGCGTCTTGGGCGGTCGCGAATCGCTGCAGCCGCGGCAGTCTCGTTGCGCCCATCACAACGCGCAGCCCGTGCGTCAGCCAGAAAGCAGCAATGAATCCAAAGACAGTAGTCAAAATCCAGTACATGAGTTGGGTTTCGTTTGCCGGCACGGTATTCTAACAGGGGGCATGAAACGCAGCTTAACCATCGTCGGCGCGGGTCGCGTTGGACGTTCTCTTGGCAGGGTTCTCAGTGAGACAGGCTGGCGAATCTTCGGCGTAGTCACTCGAACCATGCCTTGCGCGCGCCGCGCCGTGCGTTTTATTGGCGCTGGCAAACCGTTCGCTGGCATCTCTCAGCAAGCTCTCGCTCCAGCTTTCATTCTAATCGCCACTCCGGACTCGGCGATTCCTCAAGTCGCCGAACACCTCGCCCGTTTGGGCGCCGAAGATTGGAACGGCAAAATAGTCCTTCATACCAGCGGCGCGCTGGCCTCTTCTGAGTTGCAGCCCCTTCGCGATTTCGGCGCTTCGGTCGGTTCGATGCATCCTTTGCAATCCTTCTCCGGAATCGGCGTCGCGCCGCTCGAAGGCCGCGTCTTTGCGATCGAAGGGGATCCCGCCGCCGCCCGTCTCGCTCGTCAAATGGTTCGCTCATTCGGTGGTTACATTCTTCAGCTGCCTGCCTCGGGCAAATCGGTTTATCACGCCGCGGCGTCTATGGCGGCCGGACAGGTTCTCGCGGTGCTTGAGGCCGCCACCGTCGCGATGATGTCGGCCGGCGTCAAACGCCGCGATGCAGTCCGCGCCCTGCTTCCATTAACCCGCCAAGTGCTTGATAATTTTGAACGGGTCGGCGCCCGTGCTGCCTGGACCGGCCCGCTGGCTCGCGAGGATTACGGCGTCATCGCCGCGCACCTCGCCGCGCTTCGCCGGTTTCCCCCGGAGTATGCGCGCGCCTACGAGAATCTGAACCGTCTCGCTGCGCGAGTTCTTTCCCGCGATCCGGACGAGACGATTTCGCAGTTGAACGAATTGCAGGCTGCCGCAAGATAGCAAAAAAGATTGGCCGGTTTTTCGGGAGGAAAGCTTGAAAGCACCGCAGGTCGCAATTGAACAAAAAATTCTGCCGAACGGTTTGCGCGTCGTCATTGCGCCGGACTCCGCTGCTCCGGTGGTTACCGTCGGCGTTTATTACAAAATCGGATTTCGCCTCGAACCGCAAGGCCGCAGCGGCTTTGCTCACCTCTTCGAACACATGATGTTCCAAGGCTCCGCGAACGCTCCGAAGATGGAACACATCAAGCTCGTCAATTCGAGCGGCGGTGTTTTGAACGGCTCGACGATGTACGACGTCACCAATTATTACGAAGCCGTTCCTTCGAACGCGCTCGGCCGCGTCCTGTGGCTCGAAGCCGACCGCATGCGCGCCCTCAAGGTTGACGATGAAAATCTGAACAACCAGCGCGACGTTGTAAAAGAAGAAGTCCGCGTCAACGTTTTGAACCAGCCTTACGGCGGCTTCCCCTGGCTCGATATGCCGCCCGTCGCATTTCGCAATTGGGCCAATGCTCACAATTTTTACGGAGATTTTGCCGACCTCGACGCCGCCAGCCTGGCCGACGTCCAGGCCTTCTTCAAAACGTACTATTTGCCAAACAATGCCGTTTTACTAATCCTTGGCGACGTGAAATTCGAAGAAGGGTTTGCGCTCGCGGAAAAACATTTTGGCGATATTCCGCCTGGCCCGCAACCTCCGTTCGCCGATCCCAAAGAGCCCGCCCAGAACGAAGAGCGCCGCGGCCACGTCGAGGAAAAATTCGGCACGCTGCCCGCCATCGCCATCGGCTACGTTTTACCGCCACGCCGCAGCGCGGAATGGTGCGCCATGGCTCTGCTCGATCAGGCATTGCACGGCGGCCGCGCCGGCCGCATCTATCGCCACCTCGTGCTGGAAAAGCAGATCGCCGTCGAAGCGGACGGGGGTGTCGACGACATCTTCGGCTACAACGGCCCCGCCCAAATGACCACGAAGATTCTGCACAAGCCGGAAATTTCCGCCGAAGCCACGCTCGAGGCGTTTGATGCGGTGATTCACGAAGTCCAGGAAAAGGGAATCGGCGCCGACGAACTCGAACAACTGAAAATCAAATGGCGCTCGGATTATTACGCCATGCTCGAAGGCGGCCGCGGCGGCTACATGCCGAAATATGGATTGATGCATTTGCTCGCGTGTTTTTCTCTTTTCGATGAAGAACCGCAATTGGTGAACACCATTCTTGACGGATTCCTGCGGGTCACACCAGAACAAGTGCAAGCCGTTGCGAAAAAATATTTGCGAAACGAAAACCGCGCCATCGTGTTCCGCGCTCCCGTGGCCGCTGCGAAAGAGGCTGCATAATGGCCACTCCTACCACACAGGCTGCAAACGCCGTTCCCGCACTTTCCGCGGAACGCCCCGTGAATTGGCCGAAGCGCGCGAAATCGAAACTCGCCAACGGCCTCGAAATTATTCTCGTCGAATCGCACTCGATTCCGCGCTTTCATGGCCAGCTTTTCTTTCGTTCCGGCAACGCCGCCGTTTCCCATCGCGCGCCGGGCCTCGCCGAAATGACCGCGACGATGGTTCGCACCGGCACCGAAAAACGCGCCAGCCGCCAGATCGAAGAGGATTTGCGCCGGCTCGGCGCCGATCTTTCCTGCGGCGCCGGACAAGACACCAGCGCAATTTCGTTTGGCGGCCTCAGTGAATTTGCCGAACCGCTTCTCGGCCTCGTGAATGAGCTCGCTCGCGAAGCTTCGTTTCCAGGAGCGGAATTTGAACGCGAACGCCGGCAAAAACTCGAAGAAGTAAAACTCGAGCGCACGCAACCCGGATTTCTCGCTGGGGAACGCCTGCGAAAAGTTCTCTTCGGCGAACATCCTTACGCAAAAGTCTCCGCCAGCGAATCGCAAGTTGCCGCGTACAAAATCGATGAACTGAAATCCGTTTATCGCGAAGCGTACACGCCGGAAAATGGAACGCTGCTTCTCGTTGGCGATTTCGATCCTAAAGCAATGCTCGCCAGCGTCAAAAAAATATTTGCGCCCTGGTCCGGACAAAAACCAGTGGCGCCTGCGGCCGCGGCTACCGCGAATCCGCGCGGCCGCCGCGTCTATCTCGTTCATTTGCCCGGTTCGGTGCAAACGCAAATTCTGTGTGGATGCCATTCCATCACGCGGCGCCATCCGGACTGGGTGAAACTTGGCCTGACGAATAGCCTCTACGGCGGCGCGTTCAATTCGCGGCTGGTGATGAACATCCGCGAAGCGAAAGGCTATACGTACAGCCCGCGCAGCAGCGTCAATGCGTTGCAGCAACACGGGTATTTTTCCGTTTCCGCTGCGGTGCGCAATGAAGTAGTCGCTGCGTCGCTGACGGAAATCTTCTACGAAATCGACAAGCTGCGCTCGTTGCCCGTGCCTGAATCGGAACTCGCCGATGCGCAAAATTATCTGAGTGGCGTATTCTCGATCGGCCTTGCCACACAAGACGGACTGCTCTCGCAGATCGGAACGGTTGCTCTGAACGATCTGCCGGACGATTACCTCGAAACATATCGCGACAAAGTGCGCGCAATATCGCCTGCCGAGTTGCAAGCGACGGCGCAGAAATATCTCGACTCGGCGAACATGCAAATTGTCGTCGTCGGCGATCGCAGCAAGATCGAATCGCAAGCCGCGCTCTTCGGCGATCTGGAAATCTACGACGCGCAAGGGAACCGCGTTTCCTGAGCGGCGTTGATCGAATTCTGTATTGTTGATTTAAGAATATAATTAACATACTATTCGCGCTGTCATGTTCCGCCGGCGCTTCCTTCTTCTTTTCGCCTGTTTCGCAATGCTTCTTGCCTGCCATTCGGTGGAGGCCAAGAAGAAGCCGCCGCTGCATCCGATTAATTTAAATACCGCCACGTCCGAGCAGCTTCAGGAAGTGCCGGGGATTGGTCCGGCGACGGCGGACAAAATTTTGAAGATGCGCAAGTCGTATGGCGCATTCCAGAGCGTGGACGATTTGCGCGCGATCAAAGGTATTGGTCCGAAGCGCATTGAAAAAATGCGCAAGTATTTAACCGTGGCCAAACCTTCCGCAAAGCCCGATCCAAAAACTTCCGCTAAAGCTCCTCCTGCCGCTGCAAAGCCGTCGCCGTAGCTCCCATCTAAATTGTTCGGTTTCGTTGACACTGAGGCCCTTCGGGCATCTTCCTGGATGTGCTTTCCTCGGCATTGCTGGGGGCAAGCAGGATGAGAAGTCATTTTGTTGGAATCAGATTTCATAGGCGCTGGTGAGTGGGTTTTTCTTTGCCGATGTTGAGGGGGACCTGGTCGGAGATGGTGATGCCGTAGCCTTCGAGGGCGACGACTTTTTTGGGATGGTTGGTGAGGACGCGAATGTCGCGAAGGCCGAGGTCGATGAGGATTTGGGCGCCGATGCCGGATTCGTGCTGGATGAGGCGTTGCCGAGCGGGTTCGCGGTCGAGCTGGCCGCGGGCGTGAACGTGAATCTGCGGGAGCTTGCCGCTCTCGTCGGGTTGATCGATGCTGAAGCCGCGGCCGGTATGATGAAGATAAAGGAACACGCCACGATCTTCTTTGGCGATGGCTTCGAGGGAGCGCTCAACGAGGTCTTTGCAATCGCAGGAAGTGGAACCGAAAACGTCGCCGGTGAGGCAGTGCGAATGGACTCGCACGAGGGCGGGGCCGTTGCCTTCGACGTCGCCGCGAACAAGCGCGACGTGCTGGTCGTGATCGACATCGCTCGAATACGCGATCATGCGGAAATCGCCGAAGCGAGTGGTGAGGACGGTTTCGGCGAAGCGGCGCACGTAACGTTCGTGTTGCATGCGATAGCGAATCAGATCCGCGACGGTGAGCAGTTTCAGATTGTGTTCTTTGCAGAATTCGATGAGCTGCGGCACGCGGGACATTGTGCCGTCCTCGCCCATAATTTCGCAGATGACGCCGGCGGGAGTGAGTCCGGCGATACGCGCTAGGTCGACGCTGGCTTCGGTTTGTCCGGCGCGAACGAGGACGCCGCCGTTGCGTGCGCGGAGCGGAAAAATATGGCCCGGACGCGCGAGATCTTGCGGACGCGTTTTGGGATCGATGGCGGTGAGGATGGTGATGGCGCGGTCGCTCGCGCTGATGCCGGTGGAGACGCCGACGCGCGCGTCAATAGCTTCGGTGAACGCGGTGCCGTGGACGCTGGTGTTGATCGGTGACATGAGCGGCAGGTGAAGCTCGTCGCAGCGGTCTTCCGTGAGCGGCATACAGATGAGGCCGCGGCCGAACTTGGCCATGAAGTTGATGGCGTCCGGCGTGATTTTTTCGGCGGCCATGGTGAGGTCGCCTTCGTTTTCGCGGTCCTCGTCGTCGACGAGGACGATCATGCGGCCGTTGCGGATTTCTTCGACGGCTTCTTCGACAGTGGCGAATGCGGGACGATCGTTGGTCATGGCAGTGGCTCGTTGAGGAGTTTTAGGTTGTAAGTTTTAAGTGATAAGTAAAAACACAAAGCCAGAGCGAGTTTTGGGGTGGGAGCGGTGGCGAAGGGTGGGCGATTGTTGGTCATGGCGAGTTCTCGGTCGTCAGTCCTCAGTTGTCAGTTCGGAGAGTAGCGCTGTCCGCATGATAGCACCGCAGGGAGCCACCGCAGGCGGGTGCTGCCGCGACGGTATGGGACCAGTACCCGGGGGGTATACCCCCTCCACTTTTTGTAAGTGCTGATTCTGCAGGGGTTAGGGCGAGGGCGTCTGTAAGTGCAGAATCTAAAGAGGATAAAGTGGCTTTAGAATCAGCAGATACGGGTGGTTTGCGTAACTGTTGATTCTGATGGAGTTGCGGACGCGGGATTTTGTAAGTGCAGAAAGGAAAAGAGTTAGCGGGAGCGAGAGGAAGGGAATCGGGATGGAGCGACGATTTCACGGGCAAGGATAGCATGAAAATAGTGGCGAATCAAGTAATATATTTGTAAGGTATCCTTCGAATGGAGAAAGAAACTGTTTTCCCGGCAGGATCAGTATTCGTGATGATTTCGCCGCGACTCTGAGGCGCGGCGAACTTCCTGGAGTAAACTTAGCCTATGAAAATCCAATTGAAACAAGAGCTGGAGGAATTGATCCAGCGGGACGTTCAACGCGGGCCCTACCAAAGCGTCGAAGAATATTTAGAGCGGGCGGTAACAATGCTCCACGAGCAGGAGTCCTGGTTCGCCGAACACGGGAGTGAAATTGCCGCCAAGATCGAAGTCGGTTTTGCCGCAGCCCAGCGAGGAGAGCTGGTTGACGCGGAGAGCGTGCGCACTGAAATGGATAGACGCAAGCAGGCTTGGATCAACGAAAAGCCATAGATGAGCAAGTATCGCTTCACACCTCAAGCTGCTGACGATCTGTTCTTAATCTGGCGGCACATCGCTGCAGACAATCAAAACGCCGCGGATGGAGTGGAAGAAGCCGTGTACGCGGCTTGCGAGATGCTGGCACAGAAGCCGTTCGCCGGATTTGTGCGGGAAGATCTTACTGCGCTGCCAGTGCGATTTTGGCTGGTCCTGCCGTATAGGAACTATTGGGTCGTCTATGACCCGCGGGAAAAGCCGCTTCGCATAATACGAATCCTGCATGCTGCGAGAGACATCGAGAAAGCTCTGAGTTAGCAAATCGATTGGACGGTTTGGCTTTTAGGAACGGAGATTCCGCGCCATGACATACTCTTCCGATCTCGTTCCTTGGGTACTCACTTCCCTGCGCATGCCGGCGATCGAGGCGATCGGGCTGGAGAACCCGCTAGAGAATAGACTGACCGCGATTCCTGCAAAATGCTAACATTCGCGTATGGCACACATTGTCTATCGGGTAGAGACTGAGTTAGAAGAAGACGGCCGCTGGATAGCGGAAATCGTCGATGTGCCGGGCGTGCTGGCGTATGGGGCAACGGAGCAAGAAGCGAAAGCCGCCGCGCAGGCGCTTGCGTTAAGAGTGCTTGCCGATGAAATTGAAGCCAAGAAAGAACCCGCCGAGAGCGTAACGGTCTCCATCGAAGCGGCTTAGCCGTGAGCCGCTGGCCCAGCACAAAAGCCGCGAGAGTTTTCCGCGCGCTGCTGCGAATAGGCTACGCGGTTAAATCGCAACGGGGATCCCACATAATTCTCGAACATCCGAAACGCGGTACGTATGTTTGGGCGTTTCACGATTCTGTCGAGATTGGACCGAAAATGCTTTCGCGCATTTCCAAGCACACCGGTTTGCAACCCGACGACCTCTAGGATGACGCAAGTGGCGCATCCAATTTCACTCCTGTTCGGCATTCCGGTTGGATTGTTGATCTATGTGTTTTTGGTGGAGCCGCTGTGGGTGTTGCCGTGGCTCGAGAGGTTGACGCCGGGAATTTTGTATCGGGTGAAGACGCGCGAGGCGTTGGTGGCGCTGTCGTTTGACGATGGGCCGCATGGGGAGTTTACGCCGCAGGTGTTGGAGATTCTGGAGCGGTATGAGGCGCGGGCGACGTTCTTTTTGATTGGGGAGCGGGCGGAGCGGAATCCTGTGTTGATGGAGCGGATACGGGCGGCGGGGCATGAGATTGGGAATCATTGTTGGCGGGATGGGTCGGTGTTGGGGCATTCGAGAGCGAGGTTCGCGGAGGAGTTGGAGAGGACGGAGCGGGCGACTGGGTTGGGGGCGCCTCGCCGGAGGGAAGTAGAAGATAAAGAATTAACACAGAGGGCGCAGAGGGAAGAGCACAGAGAGCACAGAGAAGAAAGAGAACACGGACAGAGTCGGAAGATGGAAATTGAGGATGGCAAAGAAAAGACGCGGGTTGCTGCGCCTGACTCGGTTGGAGATGTGAATCCGGAAGTTGCCCCAGCAATAGCCGCAAAAGCGGCGTCGAGCCGCCACACGCCAACAAGGCCGGCTCAGAAGTCGGCCCCTACAACGGCCTGGAGCTCGCTGAGGTTTTTTCGGGCGCCGGGAGGAGTGGCTTGGCCGTGGCAACTGAGGATGGCGCGTGAGCGGGGGTACACTTGCGTGCTGGGGTGTGCGTATCCGCACGATCCGATGCGGCCGCCGGAGTGGTATATCCGCTGGTTGATAAGAAAGAATCTGCGGCGGGGAACGATTGTGATTTTGCATGATGGGATACGGGATGCGTCGCGAAGTGTCGCGGCGTTGCCAGACATTCTTGAAGAAGGAAAGCGGCGGGGGCTGCGATTTGTTTCGATTGGCAGTTTAATTGACGGATCAGGCCAAGAAGCAGGCAGCGACAGGAGTATGCCGTGAGCATCGATTCAAGAAGCGAAGGCTCGACTGCTAATCGATCTGACTTTTATGTGGAGGAAGGATGCTGCTTTAGTTGCGGAGTCCCTCAATCTATCGCTCCAGAACTTGTGGGCTGGAAGGACGAAGCTGAGCTCCTTTCGTGTTACTGGATCAGACAGCCGAGTACGCCGGAGGAAGTGGATCGCGCGATAAAAATTCTTCACACACAGGAAATAGGCTGCCACCGTTATGCAGGTAAAGATCGCGCCATGTTGAAGAGGCTTCCGGCCGAACAGTGTGACCATTTGCACCCAGAAACTGCGTTCAGATATGCGCCAGCTTCAGGGCGATCTGATGTTCCATTGAGATTTGAACTGTCCGCGTCCACGGAGAGCCTTTGGACCAGGGTGTGGCGCAGGGTGACGCGGCGCGGACGGTTTTGATTTACGTCGGGCGGATCGGGCGAGGAGAAGTAGGGTGAGCGAGGCACGGGCGGAGTACGCGAAGAGGTTGGCGGAGCATGAGGCGGAGCTAGCGGCGTTTGAGGCGCGGCACCGGCGGTTTGGGGATACGAAGTTGGCGGTGATTGCGCTGGGAATTGTCGCGGCGTGGTCTGTTGTGGCGCGGCAGGCGATGGATGCGGATTGGTTGTGGATTGTTCTGGCGGTTTACGTGGCGCTTGCGGTGGGGCATGAGTTGACGCTGCGCAAGCGGAGGGCGGCGGAGTCGGCGGTGGCGCATTACCGGCGCGGGATCGCGCGGATGGAGGATAAGTGGGCGGGGACTGGCGCGACGGGCGAAGAGTTCCGCGAGAAAGAGCACGTTTACGCGGACGATTTGGATTTATTCGGGCGAGGGTGTTTGTTTGAGCTGCTGTCGACGGCACGGCTTCCGATGGGAGAGAAGCAACTGGCGGATTGGTTGAAGCAGGCGCCGAGCGGGGACGCGATTCGAGAGCGACAGGAACTGGTGAAAGAGTTGCGAAGCAAGCTGGACTTGCAGCGCGATCTGGCGATTGCGGGCGAAGAACTGCGCGCGCGGCTGGCGCCGGAACGTGTGCTGGAGTGGGGCGAAAGCGAGACGTCGCTGCCTGCGCGGCTTCGGCCCGTGGTCGTGGTACTGGCGATTGGCGCGGGCGCGGCGGCGATCTGTTACGGAATGACGGTGATTTATTGGCCGCTGCTGATCGTGTTATTCGCGGAAGGGATTTTGCGGCGAATGTGGGAAAAGCGAGCGGAAGCTGCGCTGGCGCTGCTCGATTGCAATGCGGAAGGGTTGCTGCTTTTTTCGAGGATTTTGGAGCGGCTGGAGCGGGAATCGTTCGAATCGAAGCGGCTTGCGGAGTTGGTGGAGGAATTGAGGTCGGGTGGCGAGCCGGCGTCGAAGGCCGTGCGGCGCTTGGCGCGAGTGATGGCTTGGGTGGACGGGCGCGCGAGTTTGCTGGGGAAAATTCTGGAATGGTTGATCGTGTATACGGTGCAAGTGGCGTTTGCGGCGGAGGCCTGGAAGCGGCGCCATGGAAAACGATTGCGGCGATGGATGTCGATTGCGGGAGAGATGGAAGCGTTACTTTCGCTGGCGACGTACACCTATGAGCATCCGGCCGACGTGTTTCCTGAAATTGTGGAGGCGGAACGCACACCTGCGATGTTTGATGGCGCGGAGTTGGGGCATCCGCTGATTGCGGCGGAGCAATGCGTGAGAAATTCGGTGCGACTCGATGAGGGAACGCGCGTGCTGCTGGTGAGCGGGTCGAATATGTCCGGCAAGAGCACGCTGCTGCGGACCGTTGGGATTAATTCAGTACTGGCGATGACCGGCGCGCCGGTGAGGGCGAGTTCCTTGCGAATGACGCCGCTGGCGATTGGGACGCGGATTCGCAGCGCGGATTCGCTGCAGGAAGGGCGGTCGAATTTTTACACGGAGATTCTGCACATCAGGCGCGTGTTTGAGCTGGTGGGGAAAGAGAAAGCGCTGCTCTTTTTGTTCGATGAGCTGCTCGATGGAACGAACTCGCATGACCGGCGCATCGGCGCAGAGAAATTGTTGCGGTCGTTGTTGGAGGCGGGTGCGATTGGAATGGTGACGACGCACGATTTGGCGCTGACGGAGATTGGCGCGGCGATCGGGGCGGAAGTGAAGAACGTCCATTTTGAAGATCAGGTGGAGCAGGGAAAGATGAAGTTCGATTACCGGTTGCGCGAGGGAGTGGTAACGAAGAGCAACGCGATTGAGTTGATGAGGATTGTGGGACTGGATGTTTGAGAGGACGGACGAGGGATGGGGAAATTTTGGCGCGGCCGAGACCGCGGACCGAAAACAATTATTACAAAATTGTTAAAACAAAAGCTGCTGTGCCACCGACGGCAATAATTATTGCGATCCTTCCTCAAGACGTTTTGCCCGGCGTCAACGCGAAGTTCCGTATTCTAATCTGGCGCCCCGAGTAAACTTCAGGATAAACACGAGAACGAACCCATGAAAAGAGCACCGGCTGTTTTTGCATTTCTGTTCGCGGCGCAATTCGCGAGCGTTGCGGCGGCAAACGAGAGGGCAGTGCGATTGGTTGGAGTGGAGACGATGCGGCCATTCGGACAGCGTTTGACCGAGTGGTACGCGAAGAAATACCCGGGCGTAAACTTTGAAGTGGGGACTGCCACGGCTGCCAACAGTTTTTTTGCGATGGCGAACGGGAACACCGAGATCGTGCAGTCGTCGCGGCGAGTGTCGCACGCGGAATCGGAAGCGCTGCGTTCGGGAAAGGGGAAAGAGTACGTAGAAATTCAGGTGGCGACGGAAATTGCGGGAATTGCGGTGAATGCAGCGAATCCGGTGAAAGAATTGAGTTTGTTCCAATTGAGGCAAGTGCTTTCCGGGAGCGTGAAAAACTGGAAGCAATTCGGAGGAAATGACGCGCCGATTGTGATTTATGGGCGAGACGACAGTTCCGGCGTGCGAGCGTTTCTGGAAGACGAGTTCATGGGGGACGAAGGAATTTCGTCAGGCGCGAAGACGTTAGCGACAAATTCGGCGCTGCTGGCGGCGGTGGGCAAAGACGTGAATGGTGTGGGATTCGGAAGCGTGGAAATGCGGGCGGATGCGCACGTAAGATTTCTGGGGATCAAGGCGAGCGCTTCGGACACGGCGATTGCGCCGACGGGAGATGCAATTCGGGCGAAGAAGTACATGCTCGTGCGGCCGCTCTATTTTTATTTTGCGGGGAAGCCGCAAGGCGAACTGATGCGATTTGCGGAGTGGGTGCTGTCGCCGGAAGGACAGCTGGTGGTGGAGGCGGTCGGATATTTCCCTCTGAGTTCGGCGGAACGGGAAACCGGGCATGAATCGCTAGCGAAGAGTCACTGATGATCCGGTCGTTGGATGATTTCCGATTCGGTCGCGCGGAGATCAGTGAACTTGATTGAGGAGCAAGGCTACCAGGCGGTAGAGGCCAGCGCCGATGAGCGCGGCGCCGGGAATGGTAAGCACCCAAGCCCAAACGATGCGGCGAGTTACGCCCCAGCGAACGGCGGTGAGGCGACGAGAAGCGCCGACGCCAACAATCGCGCCGGTAATGGTGTGGGTGGTGCTGACGGGAATGCCGAATTTTGCGTTCATGACGAGCGTGAGGCCGCCGGCGGTTTCCGCGGCGAATCCGCCGAAGGGAGTCAGCTTCGTGATGCGCTGGCCCATGGTTTTGATGATGCGCCAGCCGCCCGCCATCGTGCCGCCGCCCATCGCGAGGTGGCAGACGATGATGACCCAGTAAGGAACTGCGAAGGATTTGAGCAAGCCGCCGGCGACGAGCGCGGTGGTGATGATGCCCATGCCTTTTTGCGAATCGTTGGTGCCGTGGCCAAGGCTAAAGAGTGCAGCGGAGAGAAGCTGCAAGCGGCGAAACCATTTGTCGACGCGCTGCGGCCGCTGCTTGCGGACGAGCCAACTGGTGAGAATCGTAATCAGGATGGCGAGGGCCATGCCGACAAATGGTGAAATGAAAATGAAGAGGACTGGTTTGACCCAGCCGCCGAGAATCAGAGTTTTGAAGCCGGCGTGAGCGACAGCGGCGCCACCGTAGCCGCCAATCAAAGCGTGAGAAGAACTCGTGGGAAGGCCGAGGATCAGAGTGATGAGGTTCCAAGAGATTGCGCCGAGCAGGCCGGCGAGGAGCACCTGCTGAGAAATCATCTCGATGTGAATCATGCCTTTGCCGATGGTGCTGGCGACGGCGGTGCCGAAAAAGAAAGCGGCGATAAAGTTCCAAAAAGCGGCCCAGGCAACGGCGCGAAAGGGCGTTAGGACGCGAGTGGAAACGACGGTAGCGATGGAATTCGCGGCGTCATGCCAGCCATTGGAGAATTCGAAGGCGAGAGTGAGAATGATGACGACGACGAGAAGGTGGAAACTGTTCACGGTCTAGGCGCTCTTGAGGATGACGCCTTCAATGACGTTGGCGACGTCTTCGCATTTGTCGACGGCGGTTTCAATGACTTCGAAGATTTCCTTCCACTTGATGATTTGAACGGGATTGGTTTCCTCGTCGAAAAGCTTGGCGATGAGAGTGCGGCAGATGCGGTCGCTCTCGTTTTCGTAGCGATTGATTTCGATGCAGTGTTTGAGAGCTTTTTCGGGCGAGCCGAGGGAATGGACGGCGGCGGAGACTTCGACGGAGGCGGAGACGAGCACTTTGACGAGGTCGAGTGTGCCTTCGCGGACTTTGTCGACGCGATAGAGGACGAAGCGGCTGGCGGCGGCGTCGATGAGGTCGATGACGTCGTCGATCTGGCTGCAGAGTTCGTGGATATCTTCGCGGTCGAAGGGCGTGATGAAAGTTTGATTGAGTTTGGTGAGAATGCCGTGAGTGATTTCGTCGCCTTCGTGCTCGATGGCTTTGACGGTCTGCACTTGCTCGGGTACGCCGGTGTATTGCGTGAGCATTTGCTGGAGCGCTTTGGCGCCAACGACGACGTTGTCCGCCTGTTTGGCGAAAAGGTCGAAGAAACCCTCTTCGTGCGGCATAAACCGCTGCAAAAGTCCTGGCATGTTGTGTGACTCCCCCTGGAGAGTCGTGGAAAAGAGGCGGGAGAAGTGTAGCGGAGGACCATGGGTGAGGCAACTCTGCAAAGAAAAAAGGCGGCCCGATGAACCGGACCGCCCTTTTTTGTTGATTGAGGATTTGGGCTAGCTGGAAAAATCAGCAAGCCGCGCAGCCAAGAGTGGCTACGCTACGAGTCTTAGTACATGCCGCCCATGCCGCCACCGCCAGGACCGCCAGCAGCAGCAGCCTTCGGAGCGTCTTCCTTGAGTTCGGCAATGAGGGCTTCGGTGGTGAGCATCAAGCCTGCGATGGAAGCTGCGTTCTGCAGCGCCAAGCGGGTGACCTTAGCTGGGTCAATGACGCCCATTTTCACCATGTCGCCGTATTCGCCGGTTTCGGCGTTGAAGCCGAAGTTTTCGTCCTTGGAGTCGCGAACCTTGCCGATCACAACGGCGCCTTCGTGGCCGGCGTTGAGAGCGATCTGGCGAGCGGGCTCTTCGAGGGAGCGGCGCACGATGCCTGCGCCAACGGCTTCGTCATCATGCAGCTTGAGCTTATCGATTGCAGAGATGCAGCGAAGCAGGGCAGAACCGCCGCCCGCAACGATGCCTTCTTCGACAGCGGCGCGAGTTGCGTGCATGGCGTCCTCGACACGAGCCTTCTTTTCCTTGAGCTCGGTTTCGGTCGCTGCGCCAACCTTGATCACCGCGACGCCGCCGACGAGCTTCGCCAGACGTTCCTGGAGCTTCTCGCGGTCGTAATCGGAGGTGGTGTTGTCAATTTGAGCGCGTATCTGCTTGACGCGGCCTTCGATGTCGGAGGCCTTGCCTGCGCCTTCGATGATCGTGGAGTTGTCCTTGTCGATGGTGATTTTCTTGGCGCGGCCGAGATCCTCAAGCTTCACGTTCTCGAGCTTGATGCCGAGGTCTTCGGTGATGGCCTTGCCGCCAGTGAGGGTGGCGATATCTTCGAGCATGGCCTTGCGGCGGTCGCCAAAGCCAGGGGCCTTGACGGCGGCGCACTGCAACGTGCCGCGGAGCTTGTTCACGACGAGGGTCGCGAGCGCTTCGCCTTCGATGTCTTCTGCGACGATCAAGAGGGGCTTGCCCATCTTGGCGGTCTGTTCGAGAAGGGGAAGAAGATCCTTCATCGAGCTGATTTTCTTTTCGTGGATGAGGATGCGGGCGTCTTCGAGCACGCATTCCATGCGCTCCGGATCCGTGACGAAGTAGGGCGAGAGGTAGCCGCGGTCAAACTGCATGCCTTCCACGACTTCCAGCGTCGTTTCCATGGTCTTGGATTCTTCCACGGTGATGACGCCGTCCTTGCCGACCTTCTTCATCGCCTCGGCAATGATTCCGCCGATTTGCTTGTCGTTGTTGGCGGAAATGGTGCCGACCTGGGCGATCATGTCGCCCTTGACGTCCTTGTGCAGCTTCTTGATTTCTTCGACGGCGACTTCGACGGCCTTGTCGATGCCGCGCTTGAGTGCCGTGGGGCTTGCGCCGGCGGCAACCGTCTTCACGCCTTCGCGGAAGATGGCCTGGGCGAGAACGGTGGCGGTGGTGGTGCCATCGCCGGCGACGTCGCTGGTCTTGCTGGCCACTTCGCGAACCATCTGCGCGCCCATGTTCTCCAGGGGATCACGCAGCTCGATTTCTTTCGCAACGGTGACGCCGTCCTTGGTGATGATCGGCGCGCCGAACTTCTTTTCGATCACGGCATTGCGGCCCTTGGGGCCCAAGGTGATCTTTACCGCATCC
>DATGIS010000132.1:0-84151 GCA_035295625.1 Candidatus Acidiferrum sp.
GCAGCGCGGCTCGGCGCAAAGATCCGCCACGTCAAGCCGCACGGAGCGCTCTACAACCAGGCTGTGCACAACGCTGAGCTCGCTGCCGCAATCGCCGAAGGTGTCGCGCGCTGGAACACGAATGTCGTTCTCGTCGGATTAGCCGGTTCGCCCATGCTCGAAGTGTTTCGCGGCGCCGGTTTTGTCGTCGCCGCAGAAGCTTTCGCCGACCGCCTTTACGAACCCGACGGCACGCTCCGAGCGCGCAAACACGATGACGCTCTCATCCGTGATCCGGAGGCGGCAGGGAAGCAAGCGGTAAACATCGCCACGCGCGGAAAAATCGTCACGCGCGACAGCCAGGAAATTTCCGTCGCCGCGCAAACGCTGTGCATCCACGGAGACACGCCCGGCTCCGGCACAATCGCCGCGGCCGTCGCCAAAGCCCTCACGCGCGCGGGTGTTTCCGTCCAGCCCTTGTGAACCGCTACCAGTTCGTCTCCTTCACGCGCTTAAGCTAGAATCTCTCCATGGCAACTCAAGCCATTTCCGTCGACACGCTTCCTTCTTACAATCCAGCCACCGGCGAAGTCGTCGAAGAAATTCAGCGCACGCATCCAGAAGAACTTCCGGCAATCGTAGCCCGGGCAAAATCCGTGCAGGAAAAATGGCGCGACACATCGATCGCAGATCGCTGCGCGCTTCTCACTCGCCTCAAACAAGAAATGCTCGCCGCTCGCAACGACCTCGCTGCCATCGTTGTCCGCGAATCCGGCAAGCCTCACGTCGAAGCGCTCTTCTCCGACGTCTTCGTCTCCCTCGACACCGCCGCCTATTACTCCGCCAATCTCGCAAAACTTCTCGCGCCCGAACGCGTTCCGCACCACAGCTCCGCCGCAAAATTAAAATCCGGCCGTCTTTATTACGAACCGCTCGGCGTCATCGGCATCGTCAGCTCCTGGAACTATCCGCTCGCCATTCCCATGGGCCAAATCATCGCCGCCGTCGCCGCAGGCAATGCCGTCGTCTGCAAGACCAGCGACTTCACGCCAAAGTGCGGCGCCGCAATTCAAGAAATGTTCGCACGCGCGGGTTTTCCCTCCGCGCTCATCAACATCGTCCAGGGCGCCGCCGAAATCGGCCAGGCCCTCATCGACGCGCGCCCCGACAAAATTCTTTTCACCGGCAGCGTCGCCACAGGCCGCCGCGTCGCCGAATCTTGCGCCAAAAATCTCACGCCCAGCGTCCTCGAACTCGGCGGCAAAGACGCCATGCTCGTTCTCGCCGACGCCAATCTCGACTTAGCCTCCAGCGCCGCGCTCTGGGGCAGCTTCACCAACTGCGGCCAGGTCTGCCTCTCTGTCGAGCGCCTCTTCCTCGAAAAATCCGTCAGCGAAAAATTTCTCCAGCTCTGCGTCGAAAAAACCAAATCGCTCCGCCTCGGCAACGGCGCCGATCCCGCCACCGATCTCGGCCCGCTCATCCGCCCGCAGCACGTCCAGCGCATGCGCGACCTCCTCGACGACGCCACCGCTCGCGGCGCAAAAATTCTCTGCGGCGGCAATCCTCGCGCCGACCTCGGCCCCTGCTTCTTCGAACCAACGGTCATCTCCGGCGTCAATTCCTCCATGCGTCTCTTCCAGGAAGAAACTTTCGGCCCCATCCTCGCCGTCCAGACCGTTGAAAGCGCCGACGAAGGCGTCCGCCTCGCCAACGATTCGCCTTTCACCCTCGCCGCCAGCGTCTGGACCTCCGACAACTCTCGCGGCCGTCAAATCGCCCAAAAACTTCGCGCCGGCGCCGTCATGGTCAACGACGCCATCAGCTATTTCGCGATCGCCGAAGCGCCGCACGGCGGCTGCAACGCCAGCGGCTGGGGACGCACCCACGGCCGCGCCGGCTTCCTCGAAATGGTGCAGCCAAAATACATCGACGTCGACGGCTTGCCTTCGAACGAAAAACCCTGGTGGTATCACTACAACGATTCGCTCACCCGCGCCGCCGACGATTTTCTCCGCTACGAATTCGGCGGCCTCTCCGCCAAACTAAAATTCGCCCGCGGCGCCCTGAAAACTTTCTTCCGCGACCATGGATTCCGAAAGTGATCAACAAAAGTTGCGCGCAAACTCTTCCTGCGTTTTACTGATGACTGATAACTGACGACTGAGGACTCCCGCGCAAACGCCATGCCTCTCAACGAATGGATCTACGATTGGAACGCCGCCTCGCCGCCGCTCATCCCGCCCGGCACCAAAATCCTTCTCAACGACGAAACGCTCCGCGACGGCCTGCAAAATCCTTCCGTCTACGATCCCCCCATCGCCGAAAAAATTAAAATTCTTCATCTCATGGAATCTCTCGGCCTCGATTCCGCCAACATCGGCCTCCCCGGCGCCGGCCCGCGCGCCTTCGAACACACCGAAGCCCTCGCCCGCGAAATCGCCACGAACCGCATGCGCATCAAGCCCAACTGCGCCGCGCGCACTCACGAAAACGACATTCGCCCCATCGTCGAAATCTCGCAAAAAACCGGCATCGCCATCGAAGCCGCCACCTTCCTCGGCTCCAGTCCCATTCGCCGCCTCGTCGAAGATTGGACCGTCGACCATCTCCTCCGCACCACCGAACACGCCGTCAAGTTCGCCGTCGCGAACGGTCTCCCTTGCATGTACGTCACCGAAGACACCACTCGCACCGATCCCGACACCGTCAAACGTCTCTACACCACCGCCGTGCAAAACGGCGCCCGCTCTGTCGTTCTCTGCGACACCGTCGGCCACGCCACGCCGCAAGGCGCCTACAATCTCGTCCAATTCGTTATCCGCGAAGTCGTCCAACCCAGCGGCGAAAAAATTCGCGTCGATTGGCACGGTCACAACGATCGCGGCCTCGCCTTCGCCAATTCTCTCTGGGCGCTCGCCGCCGGCGCGAATTCCATCCACGGCGCGGCCAACGCTCTTGGCGAACGCGTCGGCAACACTCCCCTGGAACTCATGCTCGTCAATCTCACTCTCATGGGCCTCATCGACCGCGACCTCAGCCGCCTCAAGGAATATTGCGACACCGTCGCCGCCGCCACCCACACCACGATTCCTCCCAACTATCCCGTCATCGGCCGCGACGCTTTCCGCACCGCCACCGGCGTGCACGCTGCCGCGCTCATCAAAGCCTTCAAAAAAGGCGACATCGCGCTCGCCAATTCCGTCTATAGCGGCGTCCCCTCGCATCTCTTCGGTCTCGATCAAATCATCGAAGTCGGCCCGCTCAGCGGCAAATCCAACGTCCTCTTCTGGCTCGAGCGCCACAAAATTCCCGCCGACGATGCAATCGTCTCGCGCATTCTCGACGCCGCCAAAAATTCCGCTCGCGTCCTCACCGACGACGAACTCAAATCTCTCTGCGCCGGAGCGCCTGCTCACTGATGCGCAAGTGGATGCGCAATCGCGCGCTGCAACTCTTCGTGAATTGCCTGCTCGTTTCCGCTATTCTTTCTTCCATGCCGGCTCGTTCTTCGATTCCCATCACCTCGCATCGCGCCCCGCACCTCGCGCAAACGTTCGAAAACCCGCAAGTCCAGTCCGCCCTCAATTGGTTCAAGTCCCATTTGAATTGGATCAATGACGAACAAGCCCGTCTCACCGAAATTCCCGCGCCGCCTTTCGCCGAATCGCAGCGCGCCGAAGCCGTAAAAGTTCTGCTCGCCGCCGTCGGCCTCGATGTCCACATCGACAAAACCGGCAATGTCATTGGCGAACTTCGCGGCGTCAACGAAAAAGAAATCGTCCTCGTCGCCGCGCACATGGACACCGTTTTTCCCGCCGGCACCGACGTCAAAGTCCGCCGCGAAAAAGACCGCATGTCCGCTCCCGGAATTTCCGACAACGGTACCGGCCTCATCTCCATCGTCGCCATCGCGCGTGCGCTCCATGAAGCTCGCATCAAACCGCAGCGCACCATCCTCTTTGTCGCCGACGTTGGCGAAGAAGGCGAAGGCAATCTCCGCGGCATGCGCGCTCTCGTGGACACCTATCGCGATCGCGTCAAATCCGTCGTCGTTCTCGACGGCTCCGGCATCGACCACGTCACCACAAAAGCCCTCGCCTCCCGCCGCATCGAAGCCGTCATCACCGGCCCCGGCGGTCACAGTTGGTCGGACTTCGGCATTCCCAATCCCATCAGCGCGCTCGTCCGCGCTTCCGTCCGCTTTCTTAACACGCGCGTCCCCGCAAGTCCGCGCACCACGTTCAACCTCGGCCAAATCGAAGGCGGCACTTCCGTCAATTCCATTCCCCACGAAGCGCGCCTCAAGGTAGACATTCGCTCCGAAAGCGAAGACGAACTTTTCCGCCTCGAATCCGCGCTCCGCGAATGTATGGCCGCCGGTGTGCGCGACGAAACCGAATCCGCGCGTGACCGTTCCAAAGGCAAGCTCGAATGGAAAGTCGATATCCTCGGCAATCGTCCCGGTGGAGAACTCGCCGCCGATTCGCCTCTTCTCGCCGCGCTTCGCGCCGCCGATGAGTTCACCCGCAACTCTTCCCGCCCCGAGCGCGCTTCCACTGACGCCAACATTCCTCTTTCGCTCGGCATCGACGCCATCGCCATCGGTGCCGGCGGCAACGGCGGCGGCGCCCACTCTCTCCAGGAATGGTATGAACCCGCCGGCAGGGAATTGGGCTTGCAACGAGCTCTTCTCACAGTCCTTGGAGCAAGCGGCTTGGCCGCGGAAAAGGGAAAATCCTGATGCGCGTCTCGCAATTCCTTAAAAGCCTCCTTTGGAGTGCGGCAGCCCTGCTGCCGCTTTTCTTCAGTGTGCAAGCCTCGCCCCAGTCGGCGAAGTCTCCTCAGCTCGATAAAGACGCGCCAGTCACGCTCTATCGAAACGCCCGCATCTACACCAACGATCCCGAAGCTCCCTGGGCCTCCGCGATGCTCGTCCGCGGCGAAGAAATTCTCGCCATCGGTGACGAAGACGAACTCGTCGCACTCGCCGAAAAAGGCACGCATGTCGTCGACCTCGAAGGCCACTTCGTCATGCCCGGCTTCAACGACGCACATGTCCACCTCGGCAGCGCTGGGCAGGACGCGCTCGCCGTTCGTCTCCACGGCGCGCCGACGATCGCCGAAGTGCAAAAACGTCTCGCCGCGGCCATCGCCGATGTCAAACCCGGCGAATGGGTCGCTGGTTCCGGCTGGGATCACACGCTCTGGCCCGAAAAGCGTTTTCCCACGCGCAGCGATCTCGACTCCGTTTCGCCCAACAATCCCGTCTTTCTCGTTCACATTTCCGGCCACGTCGCCGTCGTGAACTCCGCCGCGCTCAAACTCGCTGGCATCACCGCGAAAACTCCCAATCCCACCGGCGGCGAAATCGAACACGACGCGAACGGTGAGCCCGACGGCATGCTCAAAGAAGGCTCGGCAATGAGCTTGGTCGAACAAAAGATTCCGCCGCCTTCGAATGAGCGCCGCAAAAAGGGAATCGAACTCGCCCTCGCCGATGTCGCTTCGAACGGCGTCACCTCCATTCAGGATAATTCGCTCGTCGACGCTCTCGGCAAAGCTTCCGCGGCAAATGCGGGCAACGACACCTGGGACGATTTCCTCACCTATCGCAAACTAAAATCCGAAGGCAAGCTCACCGTTCGAATCACCGAGTGGCTCCCCTTTGCCGCGCCGCTCGAACGCCTCGAACAAATGCGCAAAGAAGGCGGCACCACCGATCCCTGGCTCCGCACTGGCGCGTTAAAAATGGTCGAAGACGGCGCTCTCGGCTCCCGCACCGCCGCCATGCTCGCTCCCTATTCTGACGACGCAAAAACTTCCGGCATCCTCACCATGGAGCCGGAAAAACTAAAGACGCTCGCCATCGAACGCGACAAAGCCGGCTTTCAATTAAATTTCCACGCCATCGGTGACCGCGCCAATCGCGTCGCTCTCGACACCTTCGAAGCCGTCGCAAAAGCCAACGGCCCGCGCGATCGCCGCGATCGCATTGAACACGCGCAAGTTGTCGCTCTCTCCGACATCCCTCGCTTTGCCAGCTTGCAGGTCATCGCGTCGATGCAGCCGTCGCACCAGACCACCGACATGCGTTGGGCGGAAAGCCGCGTTGGTCCCGAGCGCATCAAAGGCGCCTACGCCTGGAATTCCATGCAAAAATTCGGCGCGCGTCTCGCCTTCGGCACCGACTACGACGTGGAAGTCATCAGCCCGTTCCGCGGCCTCTACGCCTGCGTCACGCGCGAACTTCCCGGCGGCGGCCCTCAGGGCGGCTGGCAGCCCCAGGAAAAAATCTCCCTCGCCGATTGCATTCGCGCCTACACCTCCGGCTCCGCCTACGCCGAATTCATGGAAGGCAAAAAGGGCGAACTCAAAGTCGGAGAACTTGCTGACTTCGTCGTCCTCTCCGCCGACCTCACCAAAATCTCCCCCGTCGACTACACCAAAGTAATCGTCCTCCGCACCATCGTCGGCGGCCGCACCGTCTTCTCCGCTAAGTAGCGTAGCCACTCTTGGCTCCGACCAGTTGTTGCCGTCACTTTGCCGGGCCCGCAGGCGCGCAGATGTAGATTCTCTCTTTGGTTTCAATCTATTTTTGCAACAGGGAAGGGCGGCATCTTCAATTTCAACCTCGCCACGCTCGATCCGCCACTCTCCCTTCCTCCGCCGCCATCACGACTGCGTGGCCTTTCTCGCACGCGCCTTCCCAACCGATTCTCCATTCATCCCGTCAACCTCGCCATTCATCCCCATCCCCGCACTACTCGATGAATTTTTCCGCTTCCCTGAATCCAATGAATTGCATTGACACCCGCCCAACCCGAGGAGTAGCGTAACGCTCAATGAGGGGCCAATATGGCCTCGGGGCATCTCTTTTAGTCAGCTTCAGAAAAACCAAATCGGTCGAGGCTTCCCACTTTGCACGGGTTGATTTGGTTTTGCATTTAGGGAAGTGGTCGGCTTCTCAGGGGCCACTGGTAGCTGTTACTTCTCTCTAGGGGGCGCTGTAAATGAAACGATGGTTCTCTGCTTTATTTCTCACTCTCGTAGTCGTCGCCGCCGCTAATAGCCAGACCTTCCGCGGCGCCATTAACGGTACCGTCACCGATCCGTCCGGCGCAGCCGTTTCCGGCGCAGCCGTCAAGGCGACGGAAAAAGCCACAGGCGTTGCGCACAGCACCGTCTCTACGGCTGACGGTCAGTTTGCATTTCAGGATATTCCTCTCGGCGCGTACAGCGTTAATGTCACCGCGACAGGATTCACCGCTATCACCGTAGACAATGTGATGGTGGAAGCCGGGCAAATTTACACCCTGCCCGTGCAGTTGAAACTTGGCCAGTCATCCACCACCGTGGAAGTTTCTGCTGCCGCGGTAACTTTGGACACGACCACGTCGACGCAGAACGTGACGATCAGTTCGGACACTGTTCAGAGCATTCCTTTGAACGGACGTGACTTTACCCAGTTGATCGCGGTGTCTCCCGGATACGGCGGTTATTCCGTCGGTGGTTTCGGTTCCCTGAACGGCACGCGTCCGAATCAAATGAACTGGCAGATCGACGGCGTCGACAACAACGATTTCTGGCACAACATTCCTGCCGTCAATCAGGGCGGAGTTTCGGGTATTGCCGGCGTCGTTCTTCCCATTGACTCGATCGATGAATTTTCCGCGCAGACCCAGTCCGGCGCGGAGGCGGGGCGCAACGCGGGCGGCACCGTAAACCTCGTCATAAAGTCCGGCGGAAACTCTTTTCACGGTTCTGCCTACTACTACAACCGGAACGAATACTACGGCGCCCATTCTCCTTTCTTTCAGCCGACAGCAACCGTTACGAAGGCCCCGCCGCTCCGCAATCAGAACTATGGCTTTTCTCTTGGCGGTCCGTTCATCAAAAACAAACTCTTCTTCTTTACCAGCTTCGAAAAGCAGAATTACTTGATCGGCCTTTCGGGCTTGGCGACCGAACCATCAACAGCTTGGCAAACCGCTGCCCTTGCTGCCCTTACCAAATACAGCGTTGCGGAGAGCACGCTCTCGGCCAACTTACTGTCGAATTTGTGGCCTCAGTCCGTACTAACAGACCCCGGCGTTGTAGGAAAAGGTGCCGTGCTCAACAATTTCTTTAGCTCGTCGCCGTCGATTGGCTACAGCTACAACGGCGTTGCAAAACTTGACTACAATATCAGCGACAAGCACCGCATTTTCTTCCGCTGGTTTGGCGGTCAGGGTGACCAGATTCAGCCGACCGGAGGCAGCCCCGCCTTGGGAACGGCTAGTTCGAACTTGAAGTATTACTTCGAAACCGCTCCAATTCACGTCTACAACTACTCGATGGTTTTGAATTCGACCTTTTCGTCGAAACTCACGAACCAGGTTCTCGTTGGCGCGAACTACTTCAATCAGGTCTTCCACGACTTTAACAACAGCTTCAACACTCAAACTTTGGGCCTCTTTCTCAGCCCCAGCGCTGTCAACAAGGGTTCCTACATCCTCGGTGCGCCGAACATAGCTATTACCGGATTCGAGCAAATCGGAATTACTCCACCGGAAGGCCGGAACGACATCACGTGGCACCTCACTGACATCGTTTCGTACTCTGCTGGCAAGCATCAGTTCCGCTTCGGCGGTGAGTTCCGCCAGGGCAAAGTGAACGAGTTCTATCATCGCCACGGCACCGGTGCCTTCAATTTCGATGGCACGCAGGGCCCTTGGGCGAATGACCCCGCATTTGATACCAACACAAAAGCACTTGCCGATTTCCTGGCCGGAGATGTTTCCACGTCCGGCATAGCGGTCGGAAATCCGGAGCGGTTCGTGACCGTCAATGCCTTCAACTTCTTCATGCAAGATGCGTGGCAGGTCACGAAGAAACTCAACATCAATTACGGCCTGCGATACGAATATTTCGGCCCGCTTCACAGCGACAAGAAAGATCTCGCTGTCTATATCCCGGGCAGAGGGCTTGCGACTCAGGGCAACGGCATCGATTCTATTTTCCCGCCTGACAAAAACAATTTCGCTCCCCGCATCGGCTTCGCATATCAGCCGAAGGGCACAGCCGATTTGGTCGTCCGCGGCGGCATCGGCGTTTTTTACGACCAGATTAATATGAATCCATTCCTCGACTTCCGGCCCGGCGGCACTCGCGCAGACGGCCTGGAAAACAACCCGTTTGGCCCGCTTGCTACGGCCTCTTCTGCTTATAGCCGGTCCAACTACAATTGGCAGGCAGTGCAGGCTGGTGGCGCTAGCGTCTTCCCGGCAGTCCAAGTCTGCAGCGACCCCAATTGCAATGCATTGGGTGACCCGCAAGGTCTGAGCGTCTATTCGGTCAGCCAGAACTTCCGAGCGCCTTATTTCTATAATTACAACCTGCAAGTCGAAAAAGGCGTTGGGAATGTCGGAGTTCTACAAGTCGGCTACGTCGGTAGCCAGGGCCGCAAACTCAGCATGATGTTTAACCTGCCGACCGCCAACACCAATTTCGGCTCGATCATTCAGTTGCAGAGCGTTGGCACATCCAACTACAACTCGTTGCAAACCACCTTCCGGCTTCGCACCTGGCACAACCTCAGCTCTCAGGTTTCTTTCACCTGGGGACATTCTTTGGACGAAATGAGCGAGTACCGCGCGGCGATTTCGGACGCTCTTGATCGTCGAGTGGATTATGGCAACAGTGACTACGATACGCGCCGGCTCTTTACCACCAGCATTGCCTACGACGTGCCGAAAGCGGCTTGGGCGACCGGTTGGAAAGGCTACATCGTCAACGGCTGGCAAGTCAGTAGCTTGTTGAATTTTCATACAGGCCAGCCTTCTGACGAATTGCTATCCGGTCTCTACCTCGTCGGCGATCCGTTGTCCGGCAGCCACGCCTTCTCGGCATCTGCTGGCGGTGGACAGTGGTGGAATCCCTCCGCGTTTGCACTCTCGGAAGCGGGTACTCCCACCCTGGCCCGCAATACCGTTCGCGGTCCAGGCTTCGGCGATGTCGACCTCTCTGTCTTCAAGAATGTTCCGATCACGGAGCGGTTCAAGATTCAGCTCCGCGCGGAAATGTTCAACTTGCTCAACCGAATCAACCTTGCTTCTGGCCCTGGCTCCGTCGGCAGCAGCTGCGGAGCACCGATTCAGTCGAATCCGGCTTTGCCCGACACTGTCGCGAATCGCACCTGCACTTCCGCGAACGGGTTCGGCCTCGTCACCGACACCATCGGAGACTTCAACGGCGCTCCGGGTATTGGTCCTGGAGAAGCGTTCAACATGCAGTTGGCGATTAAGCTGATTTTCTAAACTGGCTGATCGACACTCTTTCCCGGGAAGCGTCGCGAGGCGCTTCCCGGTTTTTTTGTAGCACAGCCACTCCTGGCTGTGCCCGCTTCAACTCCAATCGCGCACAGAATACCGGCACAAGCCGACCGCAAAGATGCCACGCGTGCCGTTACCTGAGGTAAGCTACGCCGCATGGTTGCGGATTCTTCCAATCTTTCCGCGCAAAATAAAAAACTACGCGCCGATCTCGGCCTCGCGTTCTGCACCATCCTTTGGGGTTCGACGTTTGTCGTCGTAAAGAATTCGCTCGACCACTCTTCCGTTTTTCTTTTTCTCGCGCTTCGTTTCACTCTCGCCGGCGCGATCATGGCGCTCTGGCGCCCGCAAGTTTTTCGCACTCTGCAGCGCGAGGAAATTTTTGCCGGCATGCGCCTCGGTTTTTTTATGTTCGGCGGCTACGCCTTTCAGACCGCCGGGCTGCAATACACGACTGCATCGAATTCAGGATTTGTCACCGGCTCCAGCGTCGTTCTCGTTCCGCTGCTCTTTGGAATTTTTTGGGGGCATCGGCTCACGTCCTGGGTTTACGCGGGAGCGCTTGCGGCGGGATTTGGACTGTACTACCTGACTATCCCTAACGAAGGAGTAAGTCATCTGAATCGCGGCGACGTTCTCACCTTTGTCGCCGCCGCTTCTTACGCCGCGCACATCATTCTCGTCAGCGAATATACGAAGGAACATTCCGCTTCGGCGCTGAGCGTTTTGCAGGTGATCGCCTGCGCCGGAATGGCGTGGGTGATGACGGGAATCGCGGCGGCGATTCGCTGGCAGCCGGTGCGTTTTACTCCGAGTTGGTCCTTGTTGTTGGGCATTTCTGTTTGCGCGGTGTTCGCGACCGCGGTTGCGTTTTCGATTCAGCTTTGGGCTCAGCAGTATACGACGCCGGGGCATGCGGCGATTCTGTTTACGCTGGAGCCGGTTTTCGCGGTGCTGACTTCGTATCTCTTTCTTGGCGAGCGGCTCGCGATGCGCGCGATTTTTGGCGCGGCGTTCGTGCTCGCCGGAATTTTAATTGCTGAGTTGCTGGGGCCGGCGGCTGCTCCGGAATCGCCGGAGCCGATGCACGGGGCTCAGCTGTAATTTTTCACGTCGACGGCGTCGAACATGGTCGCGGTCGCGGCGTGAGCTTTTTCGTAGGCGTCTATGGCGGCGACGTGTTGCATGGACGTGCCGATATCGTCGAGGCCCTTCAGCAAAACTTCTTTGCGCGAGGGCGCGATTTCAAATTTGTATTCGAGGCCGTGGTTGTCGCGCACGACTTGATTGGGCAGATCCACGGAAAGGGAATAGCCATTTTCTTTTGACGCGCGCTGAAATAATTCTTCGATTTGCGCTTCGGTGAGTTCGGCAGGAAGAATGCCGTTCTTGAAGCAGTTGTTGTAAAAAATGTCCGCGTAACTGGGTGCGAGAATGACGCGGAAGCCGTAATCGCCGATGGCCCACGGCGCATGTTCGCGCGAAGAGCCGCAGCCGAAATTCGCGCGTGTGAGCAAAACGCTTGCGCCTTTGTATTGTGGAAAGTTCAAAATGAAACCAGGGTTCGGTATTTCTCCCGGCTGCGTGTAGCGCCAGTCATAAAAAAGAATTCGGCCAAATCCTTCGCGCGTCAGCGCTTTCAGGAATTGTTTTGGCACCATCTGATCGGTGTCCACATTGACCCGATCCAGTGGAAGAACCAACCCGCTATGTGTGATGAATGGTTTCATTAGTCGTGCCCCTCTTATTTAGTCCCTGCGTTACCGGATCGTTTTTGGATTAACAACGCGATGAGAAGCCGAGTCCAAGTCAAGACAGGAATGAAAAAAACTGCTATTAGTATTAGAAGCAGCTTCCTTTCTGTGCTCCACTCCGGTGTAAAGAAATACAATGCGACCAACGCGGCGGCAAGCGTGGCTAGCGCGCCGAAGAATATTGACCGTGCCAAGTTCGGATTTCGTTTGATGTCCATGGCGCTCAGAGTGAAATGTGGTCCAAGCCTACTCCACGTGGGCGACGTCGAATTCGCGGACGTCGACGAAATGGCCAGCGAGGGCGGCCGCGGCGGCCATGACGGGGCTGACGAGGTGCGTGCGGCTGTCGCGGCCCTGGCGACCTTCAAAATTGCGATTGGAAGTGCTGGCGCTGCGCTCGTGCGGCGGGAGAACGTCGGCGTTCATGCCGATGCACATGCTGCAGCCCGCGTCGCGCCACTCGAAACCGGCGTCGGTGAAGATTTTGTCGAGGCCTTCTTTTTCGGCGGCGGCTTTGATTCCGCGCGAGCCGGGAACGATGAGCGCCTGCTTGATGGATTTTGCGACGTGCTTGCCTGCGACGAGATGCGCTGCGGCGCGCAAATCATCGAGCCGAGAATTGGTGCAGGAACCGATGAAGACGCGGTCGACAGAAATATCCGTGATGGGCGTACCGGCCTTGAGGCCCATGTATTTTAAAGCGCTTTCGGTGGCTTTTTGATCGTTGGGATCTTTGAAGTCGTGCGGATCGGGAACGCGCGCGTTGACGCTGGTGACCATGCCGGGATTGGTGCCCCAGGTGACTTGCGGTGCGATTTGTTCGGCTTGGAGCTCGACGGTCATGTCGAATTTTGCGCCGTCGTCGGAATGCAATTGCTTCCAACGCTCGACGGATTCCTGAAATTCCTTTCCGCGCGGAACGAACGGACGTCCTTCGAGATATTTAAAAGTTGTTTCATCCGGCGCGACCATTCCGGCGCGCGCGCCGCCTTCAATCGTCATATTGCAGACGGTCATGCGGCCTTCCATGGAAAGTTCGCGAATGGCCTGGCCGGCGAATTCGGCGACGTGTCCTGTGCCGCCGCCGATACCGATTTTTCCGATGATGGCGAGAATGATGTCCTTCGCGGTGACGCCTTTCGGGCGCTTGCCGTGGACGAGAATGTGCAGCGTTTTGGATTTGGATTGCACGAGGCACTGCGTGGCGAGGACGTGTTCGACTTCGCTGGTGCCGATACCGAAAGCGAGCGTGCCGAAGGCGCCGTGCGTGGAAGTGTGGCTATCGCCGCAGACGATGGTGTTGCCGGGTTGCGTGATGCCGAGTTCGGGGCCGATGACGTGAACGATGCCCTGATTTTTGCTGTTCATATCGAACAGGCGAACGCCGGTTTCGCGGCAATTTTTTTCGAGGGCTTCAAACTGGAGGCGGGCGTCGGTGTCAATAATCGGGAGGGTGCGGTCCTTGGTGGGGACGGAGTGATCCATTACGGCGAAAGTGAGATCGGGGCGGCGGACTTTGCGGCCTTCCGCTTTGAGTCCGGCGAAGGCTTGCGGAGAAGTGCCTTCGTGGATGAGGTGGCGGTCAATATAGATGAGCGCGGGTTTCCCCGGCTCCTGATGGACGAGATGCGCGTCCCAGATTTTTTCGTAGAGGGTTTTCAATGACATTGGTTATCTCGACAGGAGTTTAGCACCGAGAGGCGGCGACGGCAAAAATGTGAAGAGTTGGAGGTCGAAGGTTGAAAAGTTGGATTGTGAGAGCGTGCCCGGGTTGAGCAAGTTGCTGAGTCCGCGAGCAAAGAATTGGGATGGCTCTCGTTGCTGAGTGGGCGCGATGAACACCGGACGTCGTGGGATGTTTGGTTAACCATAATCGCCCCCCTACCCCCTCTTTTTTTCGTAAGTGTTGATTCTAAAGGGACTTTAAGTCCAATGATTTGTAAGTGTTGATTATAAAGGGGGTTACGGGGGCGTTTTTCGTAAGTGTTGATTCTGCTAGGGTTAGACGGAAATTGCGACGAGGCACGGATGCGGTGGGTGAGCATGGGTTGCCCTTTCTCCCTCCGCTGCATTAACGACTCTTCTATTATAACACGGTCGTCAAGGGGAAAGATTGAGCGAGGGGACCGTTCTAAGAGAAGAAATGCATGCAACGGACGCTGTTGGGCGCACAAAGAGCAATTTGAGGCGCGGGTGAGATCGAAGAGGCCGGCTTCGGAAAGCCGGCCCTACAAAGCCGCGGTGACAAAAGCCGGACGTACAACAACTGACGCGGATGGGACGTAGTCGGTATTTTGCGGAACGTGCTGTATCGGACAGACCGGGTGGCGGGCAAGGCCGATACTGGAGGCTCGAAGGAATTCGAGGGAGCCTCATGTTCAAGATTTCAGGCATTACGTTAGCAGTGGCACTGACGCTTAGCGCAGCGGCGCAAGCGCAAAATCAGACGCAAGTTGTGGTGGACCCTGGCAATGCCAGCTCGACTTACCGCATCAATGTGGTGAGCCGCACGACGCGGGCCGTGAGTTACAGGCATCGCAGCGGATCCACGAAGATCAATTTTCAGGGCACAGACTTGATGCCAGCAGCAGCGGGCGAAGCGAAAGTGGAGAGCAAGCGGGGAGCGCTGGAAATTGAAGTGGAATTTTCCGGACTCGACCGCCCAACGAGCTTTGGCGGCGAATATTTGACGTACGTGTTGTGGGCAATTTCGCCAGAAGGCCGGCCAATCAACATCGGCGAAGTCCTGGTGGGCGAGAACCGGCGAAGCAAGCTGGACGTGACCACGGATCTGCAAGCGTTCGCGCTCATCGTTACCGCGGAGCCATATTACGCGGTGCGTCGACCCAGCAACGTGGTTGTACTCGAAAATGTGATGCGCTCCGATACGAGGGGCGGCGCCGAGGAAGTGGACGCCAAGTATGAATTGATCGACCGCGGCGGATATATTCCATCGGGTTACCGATTCGATCCAGTTGTCCTCAGTGCAAAATTGCCGCTGGAATTTTTTGAAGCGCGCAATGCGCTGCGAATCGCGCAATCCGCCGGCGCGGAACGCTATGCGGCAACGAGCTATCAAAACGCGGTTCGCCAGATGGACGAAGCGGATGCGCTTGCCAGCGGAAGACACGAAAGCAAGAAATCGCTTGTAGCGATCTCACGCGAAACCGTGCAGACCGCGGAAGACGCACGCGAAATCGCGGTGAAGCACATTGACGAAGAGCGGCTCGAATCCGAACGGCGAGCGGGAACAAACCGCGAGATCGCGGCGAAGGATCGGGAAATTGCCGAATCCGACCGCCGCTCCAGAGCGGAAGCCGCCACGGTTGATGCCGAGAACCGGCGCAACGAAGCCGACCGGCGCAACGTGGACGCACAAGCGGCCGCGCAACGAGCGAATGGCGCACAGGCCGATGCCGAACGGGATCGCGACAGCGCGCAACAAAAACAGCGCGCCGCCGAAGCCGATGCCGACCGCGACCGCAATGCCGCGGCTTCCTCGGATGCCCAGCTGCAACAATCCGTGGGCGCACAGGCCAATGCCGAACGGGATCGCGACGACGCAAAGCGGAAACAACGCGACGCGGAAGCCGATGCCGATCGCAACCGCAATGCCGCCGCTTCCTCTGACGCACAACTGCAAACCGCAGTTCACGACCGCGAAGAGCTTCGTGCGCGACTCTTGCAACAGTTCAATCTGATTCTGGAAACTCGCGACACCGCGCGGGGACTCGTCGTGAATATGTCCGACGTTTTGTTTGATTCCGGAAAATACACGCTCCGTCCGCTGGCTCGTGAAAAGCTGGCCAAGATTTCGGGCATCGTGCTTGCTTATCCCACGCTCAGGCTGGCGATTGAAGGGAATACGGACAGCGTTGGGACCGAACTGTTCAACCAGGAACTTTCCGAACGCCGCGCCGAAGGTGTGCGCACCTATCTGACGCAGCAAGGCGTTCCGGAAAATTCGACGACCGCGAGCGGATTCGGCAAGACCCGGCCCATCGCCTCAAACGATACGACCGAAGGGCGCCAGCAAAACAGGCGCGTCGAGCTAATCGTCTCAGGCGAAGTGATCGGCACGAAAATCGTGTCGCTCAGCGTGGAACCTGTTGCGGATGCAACGACTCCGCGGTAAGTCAAACGCAAAAAAGAAAAGCCGGCTCTCCGTGGGCCGGCTTTTTTGTTTTCGAGGTCCTTCAGCGGGGACAGACTTTAAGCGAGGGCGGTTGCTTCGCAAGGCTAGATTTTTTGGCGCTTCCAGTAGCCACGTTTGAAGAGAACGATGCTGACGGCGGCCATGGAGGCTTCGGCGATGACAACGGACCAATAGACGCCGTGCGCCTGCATGCGCGTGTGAAGAGCAAGGTAGTACGCGAGAGGAATTTCCAGCATCCAGAACGCGAAAAAGTTGACGATTGTCGGCGTGATGGTGTCGCCAGCGCCGTTGAAGGCTTGCAGCATAACCATGGCGTAGGCGTAGCCGATGTTGCCGTAGCTGAAAATGCGCAGCGCGGCAACGGCGAGCGGAACGACGGCCGGGTCGTGCGTGAAGAGGCGAATGACCGGTTCGGCGAAGAAAATGAAGAACAGGCCGACGACACCCAGAAAAATCATGTTGTAAAGGCCGGTGCGCCATACGGATTTTTCGGCGCGCTCGGGTTGTTTTGCGCCGAGATTCTGGCCGACGAGCGTGGCGGCGGCGTTGCTGAGGCCCCACGACGGAAGAATGACGAAGATGACGATACGGATGGCGATGGTGTAACCGGCAAGTGCGGCCGAGCCGAACACGCTGACGATGCGAACGAGCCCGATCCAACTGGTGTGCGCGATGGCGAATTGCAGGATGCCGGTGAGCGAGACGCGCAGAAGGCGGAAAAGGACGGAGAAGTCGAGCCGAATCTGTTCGCGCAGGATGCGGATGCGTTCGGAGCCGCGAAGCAGGCGATAGAACTGATAGAGCACGCCGATGCTGCGGCCGGTGAACGTGGCGAGGGCTGCGCCGGTGACGCCGAATTTGTGAAATGGGCCGATGCCGAAGATGAGGCATGGGTCGAGGATGAGATTGATGATGTTGGAGACCCAGAGAAGGCGCATGGCGATGGCGGCATCGCCTGCGCCGCGGAAAATGGCGTTGTTGAGGAAGAGAAGCACGATCGCGCCGCAGCCGCCGAGCGCGATGCGAGCGTAGCCGGAACCGACGTGAACGATTTCAGGCGATGCGCCCATCAAGTGAAGAAGGTTGGGCGCGAAGATAAACGACGGAATGCCAACGAGGAGCGAAATGGCGATTCCGAGCGCGATGGCTTGCACGCCCGCAACGGCGGCGGCTTTCGGATCTTTTTCGCCGATGCGGCGAGCGACCATGGCTGTGGTGGAAAGGCTCAGGCCGAGTCCGATGGCGAAGACGAGCATAAGCAAAGATTCGGTGAGACCGACGGTGGCGACGGCATCGGCGCCGAGGCGGCTCACCCAAAAGACGTCAACGACGGCGAAGAGCGATTCGAGCACCATTTCCAGCACCATCGGAATGGCGAGAAGAATGATGGCGCGATTGAGATTGCCGGCGGTGTAGTCCTGATGCGAGCCGCGAAGGGCTTCGCCGATGGACTTCCAGAACGACGGCACGGGTAATGCCACGGATTGTTCGGGCGACGACATAGAGCAACGCATGCTTTCTGCGCGGGCGCGGAAAAATGGAGAAAGGCCGGCGCGGTCGAAAAACGTTAATCGAGAGAAAACTGGGAAAGAGAAGTCGCCGGGAGGCGATTAGACAGCGACAGAGATGACGATGCCGGACATATTTCACCGCCGGCGTGGACGGAACGAGTGCCGGTAAGAAGAGTGTATATGTTGCGCGGGCCAGGATGCCAGAGATTTTTTGACGACGAGGAAGGCGAGCGAAAAATGTTGTATCTTGGCGGAAGCGAACGCTTGCGTGGGGAACGAGGCGATGAGTCGCATTTATTACACGACGATGGAAAGTCCCGTGGGGCAGTTGCGGCTGGTGGCGGAGGAGTTGGGACTGCGAACGGTTTGGTTTGTGCGGGGACGGAAGGATGAGAAGCCGCACGTGGACTGGAAAGAGGATGCGGCGTTTTTTGTGGATGTAAAGCGACAGCTGAACGCGTATTTTGCGGGCGAATTGAAGGAGTTTGAGATTCCGCTGCTGATGGAAGGCACGGAGTTTCAGAAGCGGGTGTGGAAAGCGCTGCAGACGATTCCGTATGGCGAGACGATGTCGTACGGCGAGGTGGCGAAAAAGATTGGCGAACCGAAAGCGGTGCGGGCCGTCGGCGCGGCGAACGGGCAAAATCCGATCCCGATTATCGTGCCGTGCCACCGCGTGATTGGCAGCGATGGGAGTTTGACCGGATTTGGCGGCGGAATTGAGAACAAGAAAAAGCTGCTGGAGTTGGAGAAAGGGCAGCGGCGATTGCTGTAGGTCAATACCGCCACGACGTGACGTCGGCGCCTGCGGGCGCGGTTTTGGCGATGCGTTCGAGAATCTTTGGCAGGAATTGTGTGTTGTAGTGCAACCTCGACAAATAATTCGGTAAGTTCGGGTCGCCGTTCCAGCAATGTTCGGCCTTGTCTCCGTATTTTACTTCGCCCTCGTAGGGCGGGTTCGTCGTGGTCTTCAGAAAATCTTCGAGCAAATAAACTGCGTCGTTGAGCATGTAATTGTCCGCGCTGCCGACGTAGATGTGAAGCTTGCCTTGTAGCTTGGGGCCAAGCGTGGACCAATCACGCTGCAGAATCGCGCTCAAATCGTAGTGTTCCTTCCAATATTCCGCGACTTTGCGATCGATCTCGCCGGTTTCCTTGTTGAAAATTTGCTGCGGATAGCCGTCGGCGCCAACCGGACCATAAACCGCTTGCCAGATGTCGAACTGTTCGCCGGAGCGCGCGTGCGTGCCGAGTGCGAGTTCATATTGATTGACGGATTGTGTTGTCGCGAGCGTGCGTCCCAGGTAATCGCGATAGGACGGCTGCGCCATTTGCGTGTGTGGACCTTGCAGGAAGAACGCGTTCTTGTCCGTGTACAGATTGATGTTGGTGTACGCGCGGAAATCGACGGGATCGGGGCATGCGACGAAAGCGCCGTTGTAATGATCGGGATAAAACATTTGGACGGCGAGAGATTCCCACCCACCGGTCGAGCCGCCGTAGACAAAGCGCGCCCAGCCCTGGCCGATGGCGCGGAACTGTTTTTCGAGCGCGGGAATCAGCTCGGTCTCGATGGCGTCGCCGTAGGGGCCGAGGTTCGCCGAGTTCACTGCGTAGGAATCGTCGTAATACGGATTCGCGTGGTTGATCTGCGCGACGAGGTAGCGCGGAAAATCTTTTGCGGTCCACGTTTGATAAAACTTGTACTCTTCCTGTTGCTGAATGCGGTTGTAACCGGAGATGTGAAACCGCTCGGAATAGTCGGGCTTCAAATTGGGATCGGGCGGCTCGGTGCGAAGGCCCTCGAAGTCATGATTGAAATGGTCTTCAAAAATCATCAACGGAAAATGCGCGGCGGGATGTTCGTCGAAACCTTCGGGGACCAGGACGTTTGCCGAGAGAAACATCGGCCGGCCCCAGAATTTGGTGAGTAGCTGCGATTGAATTTTCAAGTGGCGCACGTACTTTGTGTCTTTCGGATCGGGAATGGGAGGAACTTCCTGGTCGAGAGCGATGGAAAGTTTCGTTGAGGAACTGACCGAGATTTTTTGCGGCTTGCTGTAAAGATTGCCGGGTGCGATGTTCCAGTGCTGGCCTTCGCCGCGATCCATGGGTAGTTTCACGGTGTGGCCGTCTGCGCGATGAAAAGTTTCATAGCGATGGAGAAGCGCCTGGACGTAATATTCGCCGGGCTTCAGATCGTGGAGATAACGCACCGGATAGCCGAAGGCGTTTGCATCAGTGATGGTGACGGAGTCGCCGGGTTTCATCTGGTCGACGTCGACACCAAAAACAATTTGCGTTTTATAGGAAAGGCTAATCTGATTGCGCGGCTCGTCGGCGGGATCGGTGGAGAGGAGCAGCAGAAGGCGGCCGTCGAGGGGCGCTGCGCTGCGTTCCTTGGGAAAAGAAACGGAGAATTGCGGCGATTGTGCCGCCGCGAATTGCGCAGCGACCAGCGAGAGCGCGCAAATTACCAGGAACGTGCGAGCGAATTTTATGCAAAGCGAGCGCATCGAGTGAATCTCCGCGGAAGAAGTGTGGACAAGCGACCGTAGCATACAGCGAATGTGAGATAGTTTTACGGAAAAGTTGAACGCAAAAGGGGACTGGGTTCGCGAGCGATGGCAAATCACAAAAAAGTGAAATGGGGCGTGCTCGGAGTCGCGTCGATTGCGACGCGGAAAGTGATTCCCGGAATGCAAAAGGGCGTGCTGAGCGAAATCACTGCAATTGCTTCGCGGGATTTGCAGAAGGCGGAAGCCGCCGCGAAAGAATTGGGCATTCCAAAAGCCTACGGCTCGTATGAAGAGTTGCTCGCGGACAAAGAGATCGAAGCCGTTTACAACCCATTGCCGAATCATTTGCATGTGCCGTGGACGATCAAGGCTGCCGAGGCGGGCAAACATTCGCTATGCGAAAAGCCGATTGCATTGAACGCCGCGGAAGCGGAAACGCTGCTTGCGTTGCGCGCGCGCACGGGCGTCAAAATTGGCGAAGCTTTCATGGTGAAGACGTACCCGCAGTGGCTGCGCGTGCGCGAGTTGGTGCGCGAAGGAAGAATTGGTGAACTGAAATCGATCGTCACCGTGTTCAGTTATTTCAATCGCGATCCGAAAAATGTCCGGCACAAAGTGGAGTGGGGCGGCGGCGGATTGCTGGATATAGGCTGCTATCCGATTACGCTGTCTCGCTGGTTTTACGGCGAGGAGCCGAAGCGCGTGACAGGCACGATCGAGAACGACCCGGAGTTTGGAACAGACCGGCTCGCCTCGGCGGTGATGGAGTTTTCAACGGGGCACTCCATTTTCACCTGCGGCACGCAGACAAATTATTTTCAACGGATGACCCTGCTGGGAACGAAAGGGCGAATCGACGTGGAGATTCCGTTCAACGCGCCGACGGACCGGCCGCTGCCGCTGACAATTTCCGACGGGATGGAATTTGCGGGCGGAAAGAGCGTCACGGAAATGATTCCGTCAGCGGATCAGTACACGATGCAGGGCGACGCGTTTTCGCTCGCGATCCGCGAAAACACGGAAGTCCCGGTCCCGCTCGAAGACGCAATCGGCAATATGAAAGTGATTGACGCGATTTTTCGCTCGGCTCAGACCGGGCGATGGGAAAAACCCTAGCAATCTTCTCAGACCTGAAAATCGCGCCTCGAAATTGTCAAAAAGTTCCGCCGGCGATCGAGGGAACGAGCAAGACTCGGTCGCCATCTTTGAGCTGGCAGGATTCGCCGCCGAGAAAGCGGATGTCTTCCTCATTGAGGTACACGTTCAAGAATTGCCGGATTTGCCCCTGGTCATCGCGGACGTGTTTGCCGAGGCCGGGAAATTGCGTCGTGAGTGCGTTCAATGCTTCGGCGACGGTTCCGGCGCTACACGAATATTTCGGCGTATCTTCGGTGAATTTCCGGAACGCCGTTGGGATTTCGATTGTGATTGCCATTTCCTTCTCCAGTTTTCGTTTTGAATCTCGTTGCGGCTCTTACGCCTTCGCTGCTTCGGCGGCCGTGCCAAGCTGCGCGTCGAGATAGGCTTCGAACGCGTCGAGTCGCGGCGCGATGGCTTCGGTGAGCGGATATTCGGCGGCAATCGCGTCGGTCGTCTTGAGACCATTGCCTGTTACGCAGACGACGGTCGTTTCGTTTGCGCCGATGCGGCCAGCTTCGATGAGCTTCTTTGTGACGCCGACAGTAACTCCCGCCGCGGTCTCGCCAAAGATGCCTTCACTTTCGGCGAGCAACTGAATCGCGGTAACGATTTCGGGATCGGAGACATCGTCGGCCCAGCCGCCGGAGCCGCGAATCTCTTTCATCGCGTACGGTCCGTCGGCGGGATTTCCGATCGCCAACGAGCGCGCAATCGTTTGCGGCTTTTGCGGCTCAAAGCGCGCGAGATTGCGTTTCACTCCATCGGAAATCGGCGAGCAGCCGGTGGCTTGCGCGCCGAAAAATTTCACGGGCTTTTCTGCAACCCAGCCGAGCAGCACCAGTTCGCGAAACGCTTTCGCGATTTTAGTGATAAGCGAGCCTCCGGCCATCGGAACGACGACGTTGTCCGGAAGTTCCCAGCCGAGCTGTTCGGCGATTTCGTAGCCATGCGTCTTCGAGCCTTCGGCGTAGTAGGGGCGCAGATTCACGTTGACGAGTCCCCACTGGAAGCGGTCCGCAATCTGCGCGCAGAGGCGATTCACATGGTCGTAGTTGCCGTTGATGCGCACGATGCGCGCGCCATAAACGGCGGTGTTCAGAATTTTTGCAGGCTCCAGATCGGCGGGAATGAAAACGCAGGCGTCGAATCCCTGTTGCGCGGACTGCGCTGCGACGGCGTTGGCAAGATTTCCCGTGGACGAACAGCCGACGGTCTTGAACGCAAAGCGCCGCGCGGCGGCGAGAGCGGTGGCGACGACGCGGTCCTTGAACGACAGAGAAGGGAAGCAGACGGCATCGTTCTTGACGTAGAGATTTTTCACGCCTAATTTCTGCGCGAGGTGTCCTGCAGCGACGAGTGGCGTGCCGCCAACCGAGTTCGGCGCGGAGAAGCCTTCGGGCAACGGGAGAAATTCGGAATAGCGCCACATGTTGAACGGGCGAGCCGCGAGGGCGTTCTTATCCACCATTTTCTTGAGCGCGTCGTAATCGAAAGCGACTTCAAGCGGCGAGAAACACTCTTCGCAAAACGATTTCGGGCTATTGCCCCAGAATTTTCCGCACTCGCGGCAACGCAGTTGATAGAGCTCAGCCATGGCGCACCTTGTTCCGAATCTGGCGGCAGTGGCAGCGTACGTATGCGAAAGGGCAGCGCGGAGGGGATAAATAAAAATCCCTCCGTGCCAAAGAGTGCAAGGAGGGTTCTCAGAAAGCTCTGGGAAACTCGACGTGCTCTTTAGCAGTTTTTTACGTGGAGCAAGTTGCCCTAAATCGCCACGTGCGCCGCAACCGCGGCTAAATAAATAGTGGGGGAAACCAAATTGATTGTCAAGGGGCACCCGGCATCACTCCTCCGATCGGCGCGCCTTCGCCTGAGTCTCGTAGACAAGGAAGAAGTAGGCTAGCGTTCCGAGGAGTGGCGGAAAAGACATAATAAAGCACCAGAGCCTTCTTAAACCTCTGGAGCCGGTGTCACAGCGTCTCCAGTAGTTCCACATTGCCTTGGACAGGAACGTACTTCCAAGCGCGGCAGCTGCTCCGACGCTCCCGAGCAGGACCCTAATGCTAAGGTTTTGCAGCGGGGAGATGGAAGCCAGGTAGTAAGCCCATAGTAGGTAGACGCAAGCAAGAATCCCGGCAATTTCCGCCCATGCTGCAAAGCGCAAGAGGCGATCAAGCCGTCCAGAGAGCATCCTTTGTTCGTCTACGTCGAAGAAGTCGCGAATTGTGGTGCTAAGCAAACGGTGCCTCCGATCCCAGGATTGCTGCCGCGTGCCCCGGATTGGTTTGTCGAAGTTGATTCGACATGGCAGACGAGGAAAAGGATATCAGTGCGTTACATCTAAGAAAAGTTAAGAGAGGCGGAGGGTGCCAGGTTCCGGTATTGGAAACCTGGGTCTTGGGGTTGCCTTGGAATTCGCCGCGCGTATTCGATCCCCTCTGTTTAACCGCTAGCGACATCCAAGGCCCTGCATTGTTTTCTTGACGCCGGCAAAAACTTCGTGGTACTCAGTGTTCGTGCGCTCCAGGCGCCAGCAGGTTCGCGCGAAGGGCCAAGCCCACTGCCAATCAAGTTCTGAATGCACGTCTAGATCCCGTGCTGCCTGACTGCGAACCCAGGCGAAAGCATGGAGGTCACTATGACGTTGCAGCAATTACCCGAGCGCGCCAATTTAGAGCAGCTCAAAAAGCAAGCCAAGTCGTTACTCGCCGCAGCCCGCAGCCAAGAGCCGGACGCACTCCAACGGTTCGAGGCGGTTCTCATCGGGCGTTCCCTGAAACCAGAAGCGATTGCCCTGCACGATGCGCAATTTGTTTTGGCGCGCGAGTACGGTTTTAAGTCGTGGAATGAATTGAAGGACGAAGTGGAAGAGCGGTCTCTTTCCTTTGCCGCGGCGGTCGATGAGTTTGTGCGCTGCGCAACGGGAAGCGCGCCCGAGCGAGCGTTTCGATTGCTCACGAGGCACCCCGCCATCGCACACGCAAATTTATACGCGGAGCTGGTTCTCGGCGATGCGGAAGCGGTGGAAGCACGGCTGAAGGCAAATCCGGCCGCGGCACGTCAGCGGGGAGGCGTGCAGAATTGGGAGCCGCTGCTCTATGTCTGCCACACGTTCCTCCAGAAAGATTCCCCGGAACGAACCAAGGGATTAGTGGAGATCGCGCGCGAACTGCTCCGCCTCGGCGCAAATCCCAACGCCGAATACGATTGGAACTGGCACCCCGAGTTACCGCGCACCGCGCTGTGGGCCGCACTGATCGCGACGGGCCAGCAAGAGCTTGCCGAGTTGCTGCTGCAGAGCGGAGCGAACCCGACTGACGGCGTGAGCATGCACATTGCGGCCGGCAGCGCGAACACTGCCGCCCTCGATCTGCTCGACCGATTTGGCGTGAACGTGAATGGCATTCCGGGAGGCGTTCCGCCGCTCGCCTACATTTTGGGGTGGATGAGGCCGAGCGATATCGCCGGAGCGCGATGGCTGCTCGAACACAAAGCCGACCCGAACCTGCCGTGGGCGCAATCCGGCGAGTCACCACTTCATGTCGCTGCACAACGCTTGGACGTCGCAACGGTGGAGCTATTGGTCTCGCACGGAGCAGACGTAAACAAGCCCCGTCCCGATGGACGCACGGCACACACTCTGGCAGCCTTGCATGGAAATCACGACGTGGCGGCTTGGCTTCTCGAGCATGGGGCGAAGGACGAACTCTCCCCGCTGGATCGCTTTGTCGCGGCTTGCGCCTCCGGCAACAAAGCGCTCGCGGAATCGCTGCTTAAACAAAATCCAAATCTGCGCGGCGAGCTTCGCACGGAGCATCATTTGATGATGCAAACTCCGGCGGAACGCGGTGAAGCGAAAATTCTCGAAACGATGCTCGCATGTGGCTTCGACCCTCACGGCAAGGACAGCAATGGCGTGGAGGCACTTCATCGTGCTGCGATGGGCGGTCATGTGGAGGCAGTGCGCGTTCTGCTAGCTCATAACGCTTCGGTGAATGCGGTCGATGGGATGTTTTCCGCAACTCCTTTGGTGTGGGCCTGCGAGGGTTGGCGCCATGCCACGAAAAATGGCGCCGATCATGTGGGGGTTGCGCGAGTGCTGCTCGCCGCGGGCTCCCCGCGCGAATGGACGGCGCCGGAAAAGGCCCCCGATCCAGAGGGCACCCACGAGCGGCTGGCGGAACTCTGCGCCGCGGCGGCGGCCGGATAAGTCTCCGCAAAAACAGTCGAACAACAAAAATGGCCCGGCGTGCGTCCAATAAGGGGTGACGTTAGACGCTCGCCGAAGCCGACCCCAGGCCCGCCCCTGAACGGGCGGCCAGTGTGTTTTGAGGCGCAACCGATGGATTGCGCTGGGCAACTCCAGGCAATACGCGGTGTTATAGTAGGAGAGCTTGGGTGTGCTCCCCGAGGGTAGCGGCTGCGAGCGACATAGGAGCAAGGGACAATGATTGAGCAAGTAAAAGAAGGAACAGGCCGGCAACGGAAATGGATCGCCGGGCTGACCATCGCATTGACTTTGACCGTTGGCATTTTGCTGGGAACGCTTATTTCGGGCCACACGTCCGCGATGAAGACGTTCAACTTTGCCGGCAAGGGAAGCCCTCTCCCGGTGCCGGATGCGATTCCGTCGTCTAACTCGTTTGCGAGCATCGTGAATCGCGTCGAACCGGCGGTTGTAAATATTTCCACCACGCAGGTGATGGAAAAGAAGCAGCAGCCGAACGCGAAAAAGCGCCGCGCACCGCAGCAGGACGATCAGCAAGACCCCATGCAGGATTTCTTCGACCGGTTCTTTGATGGTCGTGGCGGCGATGCGCCTCCCGCGGCGGAGCGCAGCCTCGGTTCGGGCGTAATCGTCGACAAACGCGGATTCATCCTGACCAACAATCACGTCGTCGATCAGGCGACAAAAATCCAAGTTCAATTGAATGGCGAAGCGACAAAGTACACCGCGAAAGTCGTCGGCGTCGATGAAGAGACCGACCTTGCGGTAATTAAAGTCGAAGCGGGCAAGGATTTGCCAACGGCGAAACTCGGCAACTCCGAGGGCGTGCAGGTCGGCGATTGGGTGCTGGCGATTGGCAGCCCATTTGGATTGAACGCAACGGTTACAGCGGGAATTATCAGCGCAAAAGATCGCGGCGGCGTGGGCCGTCAGTTCCAAAAGTTTCTGCAAACGGACGCGGCGATCAATCCCGGAAATTCCGGCGGACCGCTCGTGGATATGGCTGGCGAAGTGATCGGCATCAACACCGCAATTATTACCGGAAGCCGCGGCTACGAAGGCGTCGGCTTTGCGCTGCCTTCGAGTGTGGCCATCAATGTATACAACCAGCTCATCGCGAGCGGACGCGTAACGCGCGGCTCGATTGGCGTCAGCTTCCAGGAAGATCTTGGCACTAATGCAATTACGCTGAAGTCGCTTGGCGCGCAGCACGGCGTCGTGATCATGAGCGTTGAACCCGGCAGCCCTGCGGAAAAAGCGGGATTGAAGGGCGGCGACGTAATTACGAACGTAAACGGCACGCCCGTCAAAACTGGAAATGATTTAGTGAATCCGATTGCGCAAGCTCCGATTGGCAGCAAGGTGAAGTTGAATTACGTGCGCGACGGAGCCGCGAAAGAAACGACCGCGACGGTCGAAGACCGCACGCGCGTGTTCCCGAATTCCGCGGGCCGCATGAGCGACCAGCAGGGCGATACAGCTCCCGCCGAATTTGGCCTGCGCGTCGATAGCCTGACCCCGGAACGCGCCAGCCGCATCGGCATGGAAGGCCAGAAGGGCGTCGTCGTCGTGGACGTGGAACCCGCCAGCTTTGCCGATGACCTGGGATTTGCGCGCGGCGACGTAATCGCCGAAGTGAATCGCCAGCCTGTGAATTCCGTGGCGGAATATAAGGCCGCCGTCAGCAAATTGAAAGCTGGGCAAAACGTCGTCTTCAAAGTTTTGCGCAGACAAGACAGCGACCGTGTCCTCACAGTTTTCTTACCCGGAGTGATACCGGCCGATAACGTCCAGTAACGCAAGCGAGAAATCATCATGATCAGCCGAAAGATCGTACTCCCGGCCCTGCTGCTATCTTTAGTGGCGGGGTCGGGTATTTCGGCTGGCGCTGCAAAAGCGCAGACCACAAAAAAGAAAGCGACGGCGGGAACGTCGAAATCTTCCGGTTCGAAGGCGCATCGCGGCACAAAAAAATCCGGCAAGAATTCGCGGCAGCGCGGGCAGAAAGCGCCGACGCCGGATCGAATCAACGAAATTCAAATGGCGCTTGCGAAAAATGGTTCGTTCACCGGCGAACCGAATGGCAAGTGGGACGATTCGACGGTTAGCGCGATGAAAAAATATCAGGCCTCGCACGGCTTGAATCCGACGGGCCGGCTGGATGCGCCGACGCTGCAAAAGTTGGGACTTGGTTCGACCACTGCGGGCGTTGCTCCACCGCAAACTCCGCCCGGCGCTGTTTCCAGATTAACTTCCTCGAAATTCAATTCCGCGGAACCTTCGTCAGAAAATCAGCGGTAATCGCGCGCGAAGAAATCCGCGTGACAAGCAGGGCCTTCCTCGCATAGAACATTCTTGAGTTGAAGAAAGAAGCGGATTCCTCGCTTCGCTCGGAATGACAAGTGTTTACATTTGTTTTCCAAAATAGCGATGAGGTGCGGTGATGCGTTTTCGCAGCGTGGTGGCGGTGTGTTTATGGATGGGAATGACGGTGTGCGCGTTTTCAGGGACGCGCACGATGGCGCAAGAAGCTGCGCCGAAACCGGCGCCGGTGAAAGCGGTTAAGTTTGGAAAATTGTGGGACGGCAAAGGGAAAGTCTGGACGAACGCGATTGTGATTGTCGAAGGCGAGCGCGTTCGCGAAGTGACGACCGATGCAAAGAAAATTCCGGCGGGCGCGCAAATCGTGGACCTTTCGAAACTTTACGGGCTGCCGGGACTTATCGACGTGCACACGCACATGACTCAATACACGGATGAAACTCCAGGCACGCCGATGCTGAAGCAAATTGCAAGCAATTCCGCGGCGATGCAGGTGTTTCTGGCGCGCAAGGGCGCGATGCGTGTGCTCGAAGCGGGTGTGACCACAGTCCGCGATTTGGGCTCGGATCAGTATGAAGACATTGCGATGCGCGATCTGATCGCTCGCGGGGAAATGATCGGTCCACGGATGTTTGTGTGCGGGTACGGCCTCTTCATTACGAACACTCCGTACAAACCGGGGCTGAATCCTCCGGCGGGCGGAATTGCGGATGGCGTGCCGGAAGTGTTGCGCGTGGTGCGGCAGCAGATTGCCGCGGGAGCGGATGTGATCAAGCTCTACGCTTCGACGGGCACCGACGACGACACGACGGGATTTGAAACGTACAGCTACGACGAAATCAAAGCGGCGGTGGATGCGGCGCATCAATTCGGAAAAAAGATTGCGATTCATTCGTATGGACCGGACGGCGCGCGCGACGCGGTGCGCGCGGGAACGGATTCGCTCGAGCACGCGACGGACATGGACGACGCAACGATTGCGGAGATGGCGAAGCGCGGGACGTTTTATGTGCCGACGATCGATCACAACCGATATTACCTCGACAACTGGCAGAAGATCGGCTACGCCGACGGCTTTCAGGCAAAAACGCGCGCGTTCATCGAACGCAATCTCGAAACCGCGCGAAAAGCGCACAAAGCCGGCGTGAAGTTTGCTATGGGCTCGGACGCGATTTACACAATGTTTGGCGAAAACACGCGCGAACTGGCATGGTTGGTGAAAGCGGGAATGACCCCGGAAGAAGCGCTCAAAACGGCGACGACGAACGCCGCGGATCTGCTCGGAAAGAAAGAGGAATTGGGCGCGGTAGGCGCAGGTTATTTTGCCGACTTGGTGGCCGTGGAAGGCGATCCGCTGGCCGATGTAAATGTGGCGATCAACAAAGTGAAGTGGGTGATGAAAGCTGGGACGATTGTCGTAGAAAAGTCCGGGACTTGAATCGAAAAATCGAGCGGGAGATGTGCGAAATGAGAGCGACTGTGACGGCCCGATCAGGCATGGCTTGCTTGCTGGCCAGTGCGACAGTTCTTTGTTCTTGCAGTTTCTTTCATGACGGGCGAAAGGCCTTCGAGGCTTCGCAAAAAGCAGCGATGCATACGAAGCAGTTCACCGTTGAGCTCGATGAGCCGGCGAAAATGATGCATATCGAACGCACTCAGGTGCTGGACTGCACTGCTCGCTATTTTTATGAACACGAAGTCCTGGACCGCACCGAAGAGGGAATCGCGACGGGAGGCTCGCTTTCGCAGGGCCGTCCGAGCGCCCATCAGGAACGCGAAACGCTGTTCGTAAGCGGAAAAACGTACGGGAGGAATACAAGCAGCTGGGAAAACGCGGCCCAGAACGGCGACGCGTATCCGGACTGGCATCCACTCAGCATGTCGCGCGATCCGAGCGATGAATGCAAGGCAACGTCGCTTGGAAAGAGTCTTGGCTACGTGAACTACGGCACGATTCTGGAGGAAGGGCGTATTGAATATCTGGGACGGCAGAAAGTGAACGGCCACAGATGCCTGGAATACGACGTGAAATTTGCGAGCCAGGTTTTGAAAGAGGCAAAAGTGTGTCTGGGATCCAGCGACGACCTGCCGTATCGGGTGATGCGAGACGATTACACCGCTACGTATAATTACGAACCTGTGCCGCTGATGCCGGTTCCGGAGCAAACTGTCTCGCCGAGTGCGCCGTAGCGTTTGCCGGAATTCGTTTTCACTTGCAATACGAAGTTAGATTGCCCACGGAGAATTGTGGAGGCCCGGTTTCCATGCCACCAATGGTGCCGTCGCGATTGTAATTCGTAACGACATACTGGTCGTCCGCATGTTTGTCGACTTTGTGATTCCAAACCACCGCTACGGTAAAGGCTTCATCGTCTTTGCAAACGTGATAGTTGGGATGGGACGCGTAGAAAGCGCGGACATTGTCATGCGTGCCGCCCAGGACCACTTGGCCTTCGTTTAGCTCTTTGCCGACATCGTCCAGGGAATAGATCTTGGCTGCGGAGGCCGCTGGCGCAGAGCTGGACGAGCCGTCCGCCGTTTCCTGTTTGGATTTTCCGCAGCCGCCCAAAACGAAGTACGACAGGCAAGCGGCGAAAAGGCACATCCATGTCCGAGTTGATTTGCTCATCTGTTCTCCAGGGAAGAAGAGTGCAAGAAAATCTTAGGCATCGCAGGCGATTCCACCTGTTTCTTCTTTCCCATGATATGTCATCGCTGGCCGCGCCTGGGTTAGTTCGCTGCTAGCGTGTCTAAGTACTTACGACCGGTTTGGCTCGTCGATAGCGCACAGGGACGCCGGCCGCGATCGTGTAATTTTTTAAATTCTGCTGGTAACGGATGCTCTGGTCGGAAATGACTAACACTTCGAAGCCAGCCTCAGCGGTAACAGGGGAGGGGAAGCCGCGTTCGCTGCCTGGCCTACTCGGCCGCGGGAAACAACAGCTCATTTCCATCGGGATCGACAATCTTGATCACGTCCATACCCCACCAGGATTTCTCGCTCGCCACCGCCCGCTCGGCGATTTCCCGCCGAATCTCCGCAAGTCCCTCCGCGGTCAGTTCCACGAACAAGCGCGCCTTGCCGCTTCGCGTGGCATCTTCGCAAAGGATGATCTCGCATCCCGCGCGATTCACCTGGCAGACTCCGCCCGCTCCGTCGCCCTCATGCCAGCACTTCTCGAAGCCGAGCAGGTCGATGTAGAACCGCAGCGCGCGGTTCACGTCGGCAACAAAGAGCACGGGACGTGTGTACCACCGATGAGTGATTTGCTCTGTGACGGCTGTCTTGGTCATGCCGGTTTCCTGCTCCGCCCAACTCGTCGTAGGCCAGCGAGCATATCAAGGCCAACCCTGCTAAGCGCCGTTTACTGTCCACGCGACTATCGGGAGGAACCCCTCCGCTTTCCCGGCTCGCCAGGACTTAGCTGTCCGGCGCGAAACAACTCGGCACTTCGTGCGTATAAGTAGATTGAGGGTGCTCGGAAGGAAGTCCTTTACAACCCGCAGAGTGACACGATTCCCCGAAAGGAGTTTCATGACCAAAAGACTCGGTTTTGTGTTTGTTGCATTGATGGCGGTTCCCCTGGCTTTGCTCGGGCAGGAGAAACCGCCGGCGGCGTCCGCTCCAGCGGCGCAGTCCGCTCCGCCCGCGAACCCGATCACCGCGAGCGAAAAGGGTTTTTACTCGTTTGTAGGTGGCGCGGTCATCGGCGCAGCGCAGAAAATGCCGGAAGAAAACTACTCCTTCAAGCCGACACCGGAAACTCGCACTTTTGGCCAGCTCGTTGGCCACGTGGCCGACGCTTCGTACATGTTCTGCTCTCAAGCCATAGGCGAAGCAAACCCGGCAAAGGACATCGAAAAAACGAAGACGTCCAAGGCGGACCTCGTGGCTGCGCTCAAGGACGGAGTGGCCTACTGCAACAAGGCATTCGACAGCATGACCGATGCAAAAGGCAGTCAGCTGGTGAAACTCTTTAACTTCGACTTGGCCAGGCTCACGGTGTTCTCGATCAATACGGCGCACACCGATGAGCACTACGGGAACATGGTGACCTATCTTCGGCTGAAGGGGATCGTGCCGCCGACAAGCGAAAGCCAGCCCGCACCACCACCGAAGTAAGAGGCTCGAACACCTAACTCAGCAAACCGCCAGAAAAACGGGCACGAAAAACGGGACGGACGGGGGGCAGACGGGAAGTTCCGCCTCTCTGATGTCATGGTTAGCGAAGCGAGTCGTATAAAACGAACATCAGAAAACGTCCCGTCTGTCCCCGGTTTCCGATGGCGGTTCCCCTGGCTTTGCTCGGGCAGGAGAAACCGCCGGCGGCGTCCGCTCCACCGGCGCAGTCCGCTCCGCCCGCCAACCCGATTACCGCGAGCGAAAAAGGCTTTTACTCGTTTGTAAGTGGCGCGGTCATCGGCGCGGCGCAGAAAATGCCGGAAGAAAACTATTCCTTCAAGCCGACACCGGAAACTCGCACTTTCGGTCAGCTCGTTGGCCACGTGGCCGACGCTTCGTACATGTTCTGCTCGCAAGCCATCGGGGAAGCAAACCCGGCAAAGGACATCGAAAAAACGAAGACGTCCAAGGCGGACCTCGTAGCTGCGCTCAAGGACGGAGTGGCCTACTGCAATAAGGCATTCGACAGCATGACCGATGCAAAAGGCAGCCAGCTGGTGAAACTCTTTAACTTTGACTTGGCCCGGCTCACGGTGTTCTCGATCAATACGGCGCATACCGATGAGCACTATGGGAACATGGTGACCTATCTGCGGCTGAAGGGGATCGTGCCGCCGACAAGTGAAAGCCAGCCCGCACCGCCTCCGAAGTAGGAGGCTCGAACACCTAACTCAGCAAGCCGCCAGAAAAACGGGGGACGAAAACGGGACGGACGGGGGCAGACGGGAAGTTTCCCTCTCTCTGAGGCCTTTGTGATCGAAGCGAGTCCTGTAGACTAACATCAGAAAACGTCCCGTCTGTCCCCGGGCTCCCGGGCTCCCGGGCTCCGCAAAACCCGCAAGGATGGGCCACCCAAAATCGTTTTTTCGGGGTTAAAACGCGACCAACAGCCGGGCTGTTCTCGTGTACGTACACTGTGTATTGACACCGTTAATTTCAATCGTTATCCTGTATTCTCTCGCGTGCCATGCGATTTACGTGGGACGAGAACAAGAACCGCCAGAACCTGCGCAAGCACGACGTTCGCTTTGAGACTGCCGTTCTTGTTTTCGACGACCCCTACGCGCTTACGCGACGAGACGACAACTCAGACGATGAGGAGCGCTGGATAACCGTCGGCGCGATAGGACCAGGATCGATCTTGTTGGTCGTCCATACGTTTTATGAAAGCCGCAACGAGGAAGTCATTCGCATCATCTCGGCCCGCGCAGCGGAATCCCACGAAAGGAGAGCCTATGAAGAAGCTCACAAAGGAGCAGAAGCGCGACATCCGAGCCATCGCCGCAAAAAGGGACCGAGACATTGATTTCTCCGATGCTCCCCCGGTTGTCGACTGGAGCGGCGCCGAAATCGGCAAGTTCTACCGGCCTGTAAAAAAGCCGGTCACCATGCGCTTGGATTCCGACATCATCGAGTGGCTCAAGTCCGATGGACGCGGTTATCAGACCAAAGCAAACTGGCTCCTGCGCCACGCCATGCTCCATTTCACAAAGCGCAACGGCCCCAACAAGCGCAAACGCGCGACGTGAGTTGTAATCCACGTGGGACAGGCGAAAGTTTTCCTCTCTCTGATGTCATGATGAGCGAACGAGTCTTCTGAAACAAATCGTAGAAACGTCCTGTCTGTTCCCGAGTTCTCGAGTTTCCCGGGTTCTCGCGCCATCCATAAGAGCCGCAGCCGTTCCAACTCTTGCTTCCTCTCAAGATTAGTGCCCGAATGATATACTCGCCCCAGACAATCGGGGCCAGAAAATATCCGTCGGAACCCCGCCACTTCGGGAGTTGACCATGCTCAAAGCCCTAATTTTTCCGACCCTACTCGTAGCTGCCTGTTGCGCACTGGAGTATTCGGGCTCGGCGCAGACTAACCAGGTAGCGAAACCTCCAGCGCGGGTCAAACCGACTCGGCCTGAATTGGAACTAGCAAAATGGAGCGCGGAATGGGAAACGTCCCTCGGGATCTCTCGCGACAAGTTTGCCGCCATGGGACTCTCCAAGCTCACTGTGAAGGAAGCTGGCGAAATGGTGTTCTGGGCGTCCACGCGCGAGACAAGTGCCGAACAAAAAGGGATGGAAAAACAAAAATCTATTCAATTCCACCATGATTGTGGCCGCACTGCTGAAGATCAGGCGGCTGCCAACAAAGTGAATCTATTCATTTCGGAAGGAGAAACCGGCAATAGCGAGGTTCTAAGTGGATTGCGTCAGCGATTGCGTGCAATTCCCGATATCCAAATTGTTTATGCGGAAAAGGAGTCTGACCTCACCCTCTCCGTGATAGGAGCTGAGGACCGCCTCACAAACGACCGTAAGGTTGGCTATAACCTGGCTGTCGCGCTTATGGAGCCATGCAGGGACTGGTTTGGTTCCGATGAAAGTCAGGCCTTCTCTAGCGGCAAATACGAAGCGCTCTTCTATTTCTCCGGCGCTGACCTCGGCGAAGTGATTGAACCTGCGGTTGCAAAAATTGACGCCAAATATATTGAGGACTGTCGCAAGTCACATGCGTCCTGGAAGGAAGCTCTGTCAAAAATCAAGAAATAGGCGCGTGGCCCATGTTTGTAGTGCTCCCCACCAAAACTGGACACCTCATCTGGGTAGAATCAGGGCCTCCCAACAGGAGGCAACATGGGAGGAAACCACACGTAGATCGGTCCCCAGAGGAGAAGTAGGAAACGGGGACAGGAAACGGGGACAGACGGGAAGTTTCCCCCTCTCTGGTGTCATGGTGAGAGAAACGAGTCTTCTGAAGCAAAGAGTAGAAACGTCGCGTCTGTCTCCGAGCTTGCGAGCTTTAGGAACGTTCGACCTTGGGCGTCGACTGGGCTCCCAGCGGTTCGCGGAAAGGATCCATCGGAATCGGCGCGTACTCAACCTCGACGATTTCGAGATGCTCCGTCTTCGATGGCGCGCGCAGTTCCACGCGGTCGCCGGGGCTGGCCTTCATCAGCGCATTCGCCAGAGGCGAGCGCCAGCTGATGTAGCCGCGGTCGAGGTCCACCTCGTCGATGCCGACGATCGAGACGACGTGTTCGAGGCCAGCGGCATCGTTGTAGGTGACGGTTGCGCCGAAGAAGACGCGCGTAGCGGATGACCGAGGTCGCGGAGTGGCGGGATCGACGACCACGGCCGCGTCAATGCGTTTTGTGAGAAAGCGAATCCGCGAATCGATCTGATTTAACCGTCGCTTGCCGTAGAGGTAGTCGGCGTTTTCACTGCGGTCGCCGTTACTGGCAGCCCAGGCGACGACCTGCACCACCGCGGGCCGCTCGCGACGCAACAGGAACACATGCTCGTCTTTCAGCCGCTGCAACCCGGCGGGCGTGATGTAGTTCTTGAGCGCCGGCCCCGCTGGCTCCGGCCGAGGTCCCCGGAGTGGCCGCTTTTCTCGCATTTGCCAATCGGTCATGGGATTTCGTGTGGTTGTGGATGGCTCGAAAGCAGCTGCTAATTCACGCTCGTAGATTAGCACGCCTGCCAAATCGAAGAACGCCGGCTGGAAGCCGGCGGTACAAAATGGCGAGCGGCTGCGGCGGCATCGGCGAGGTCCATTGGCTGGTCGCGATATTTCCGAGGAAACAAGGATGCAAAGGTCGCGATTGTGCGGTTGGAGTGGCGGCGATATGATGGGCCCAGAGGACGGTAATGACGACCGACCGAATCGAGATCAACCCCGCGATTATGATGGGGAAACCCGTCATTCGGGGGACGCGAATTACGGTGGAACTCATCCTGCGCAAGCTCGCTGAGGGCACGAGCGAGGGTGAACTTATGGAAGACTACGCGCACCTCACGACCGAGGACATCCGCGCGGCAGTGGCCTACGGCGCAGCCAGCGTCGCCCACGAAGAAGTGGTGTTGCTGCCCGACGCGCCGATTCTCGAAAAATCCTAAAGTATGAACTTCCTAGCAGACGAAAGCTGCGCTGGTCCGGTAATCCGGGCTTTGCGGGAATCTGGCCATGATGTGGTTGCGATTTCTGAAGTCGCCGTGGGCGCGGAAGACGAGAAAATTCTGGAACGCGCTCTGCATGAGAAGCGAGTACTTATCACTGAAGATCGAGACTTCGGCGAATTGGTGTATGCGCGCGGCCGGTCATCAGCCGGAGTGATTCTGGTGAGGTTTCCTGGCCGGGCGCGTCGCGCGAAGCCAGCCACCGTGCTTGAAGCCGTGGCGAAGCTGGGGTCTCGTCTGCATAATGCATTTACCGTCATAGAACCCGGACGTGTGCGCATCAGCGGCCGGCCGTGAGCGTTCGAAAACGAATTATTCCGCCGATGCCGCTGCGTCTGAGTGAACTGGCAGTGTTGATGCGCTGCTTGACGGCAGCGGTCAAGTTGGAAGGTTTCAGCGACAAGGAGAAGGGCGTGGCCACGCAACTGATGCAGCGCATTGAGCGTTTCGCGGAGCGGCAGGGTGCGTGGTGGGACAAGATCGAGTAGGAAGTGAGCGCGCTGTGCGTCCGCAAATATGCCTGGTTTGACCGCTCTCCGAAGCGAATGCTAAAGTCAAATGACTCCGGTAGAGAGTCTCCTGCGTCATTTCCTGCGGATTGAAGCGCAAATCGAATTGGGTACAAGTTGAGGAGGAAGTATGGCAACGGCAGCGGCGACGCGCGTTTACAAGAATTTTATTGGCGGCGAATGGGTGGAATCGAAGAGCGGGAAGACGTATGAGAACCGCAACCCGGCGAATACGGATGAGGTGGTCGGGCATTTTGTCGCTTCGAATGAAGCGGACGTGAACGCGGCGGTGGACGCGGCAAACGAAGCATACAAATCGTGGCGGCTCGTGCCGGCGCCGAAGCGCGCGGAGATTTTGTATCGCGCGGCGGAAATTCTGGTGCAGCGCAAAGAAGAATATTCAAAGGACATGACGCGCGAGATGGGGAAAGTGCTGGCGGAAACGCGCGGCGACGTGCAAGAAGCGATCGATATGACGTATTACATGGCCGGAGAAGGGCGGCGGCTATTTGGGCAGACGACTCCTTCGGAATTGCCGAACAAATTTGCAATGAGCGTGCGCCAATCGATTGGCGTGTGCGGCTTGATTACGCCGTGGAATTTTCCGATGGCGATTCCGTCGTGGAAAATGGCGCCGGCGCTGGTGAGCGGAAACACGGTGGTCCTGAAACCGGCGGAAGATACGCCGCTGTCGTCGTATCACTACGTGCAGGCGCTGGTGGAAGCGGGATTACCGAAGGGCGTGGTGAACATTGTGAGCGGCGACGGACCGGATGCAGGCGCGCCGCTTTCGAAACATAAAGACGTGCCGGTGATGAGTTTTACCGGATCGAGCGCGGTGGGAAAAATTATTGCGTCGGCGTGCGCGCCGGATTTCAAACACGTCAGCCTGGAAATGGGCGGCAAAAATATCATCATCGTGATGGATGACGCGAATTTGGATTTGGCCGTCGACGGAGCGGTGTGGGGCGGATTTGGCACGACAGGGCAACGTTGCACGGCGGCGAGCCGCGTTGCGGTGGACAAGAAAATTTACGGCGAATTCGTGAAGCGTTTTGTGGATCGCGTGAAGACGTTGCGCGTCGGCGATGGGCTCGATCCGAAAATGGAAATGGGGCCTTGCATCAACGAGCAGCAGCTGAACACGGTGATGAGTTACGTGGAAATTGGGAAAAAGGAAGGCGCGAAACTGCTGACGGGCGGAAATCGTCTGTCGGGCGGCGCCCATTCGAAGGGTTGGTTCCACGAGCCGACCGTGTTTGGCGACGTGAACTCGAAAATGCGAATCGCGCAGGAAGAAATTTTTGGGCCGGTGGTCAGCGTGATTCCGTTCGAAGGGTTTGACGAAGCGATTTCGATTGCGAACGGTGTGCCGTACGGATTGTCGGCTTCGATTTATACGAAAAACGTAAATCAGGCCTTCGCAGCAATGCGCGACCTCTTCACGGGCATAGTTTATGTCAATGCACCGACAATCGGGGCGGAAACGCACTTGCCGTTTGGCGGAACGAAGCAGACTGGGAACGGTCATCGCGAGGCGGCGATTGCGGCGATCGATTTTTACACCGAGTGGAAGACGGTCTATATCGATTATTCGGACAAGCTGCAGCGCGCGCAGATCGACAACAACTAGCGCTGATTCCGCTGCGCTGGGCGTTCGAATGCGCAACAGACCCGCAACAGAGGCAAAGATTTAGCGGCATCTCGTTGACCGGGCTTGACAGCGTTCCTACAATAGTAGTTAGCACTAACAGGCAGCGAGTGCTAACGATGCAAAATGCAGCGATCCAAGAACGGCGCAATCGGCAGATTCTGGCGGACGTCGTCCGGACATATATTGAAACGGGCGAGCCGGTGTCGTCGCGCGCAATTTCCAAGCGATTTGAAGAGACGCTGAGTCCAGCGACGATTCGAAATGTGATGGCGGATCTGGAGGACGGCGGATTTTTGTATCAGCCGCACACTTCGGCAGGTCGCGTGCCGACGGCGGCGGCGTATCGTTTTTTCGCGCATGAAATTGCGGCGCAAGCGACGCTCAGCGTGCACGACCGCGACTGGATTCGCAGCGAGATGTCGGCGGCGAAAACAACAGAAGAAATTACGGAGCGGGCGGGACACGTGCTGGCGGAAGTGTCGAACGGCCTGGGAATTATTGTGGCGCCGCCGATGCGTCGCACGATTCTGGAACACGCGCGGATGTGGCTGCTTCCGGATGGGCGCGTGGTCGTGGTGCTGACGATACCGGGCGGAAATACGCGAGACAAAATTGTGCGGCCGAATAGAACGTTCACGCAGCGGGAGCTTGACGCGACCGCGGAATTTTTGAATCAGCAATATTCCGGTTGGACGCTCGAAGCGATTCGCGAAGATTTGTTGTTGAAACTGGCGACGGAGCGCGAGCGGTATGAAGGACTGGCGCAGAGCGTGCTGACGTTGTGCGACCCGGTTACGCTGGACGAGGGTCCGTCGCGCCAAGTTTACGTTGAGGGGACGGCGCAGATCGTGGAAGCGACGGAATTTTCGAGCCAGGCGCAATTGCGGCAATTGCTGGAAGCAATCGAAGAGAAACACCGGCTGGTGAGCGTGCTGAACGCGTGCATTGATGCGCCAGAGCCGGTGCTGGTGCAAATCGGAATCAAAGAGATTTCGCAGGCGGGGGAGAATTTGGCGATGATCAGCGCGCCGTACACGCGCGGAGATTTGGCGCAAGGTTCGCTGGGAATTCTTGGACCGACGCGCATGCAATATGAGCGCGCGATCAGCGCTGTGGCGTATGTCGCCGAACTGTTCGGCGAAGCGCTTGGAAAAACGGAACAATAGGGAGAGGGACGGATTGTATGAACGCGGAACGGGACAATCGAGACGAAGCGGCGCGCGAGGCCGCGGAAGCCGAAGCGGTATCCGCCGATAGCGCGCGCGCGGATGCCGACGTGGCAAAGCTTGCGCAGGATTTAGACGATTTACGGCAGACGCTGCTGCGCCGGCAAGCGGATTTTGACAATTACCGGAAACGGATTGAACGGGAACGTGTAGATGACAGCAAGCGAGCGACTGCGCGGGTTGTGGAAGCGCTGATTCCGATTGTGGACGGCTTCGAGCATGCGCTCGCGGCGCATCGCGAAGCGGAATATGAAAATTATCGCAAAGGCTTCGAGCTCATCTACAAACAGATGATCGACAATCTGGCGAAACTTGGCGTGGAGCGGATTGAGCCGGCGGGGCAGCAATTCGATCCGCATCAACATCAGGCGGTGGATCGCGCCGAATCCAACGAAGCTCCGGATGGAACGGTGCTGCAAGTTTTTCAGGCGGGATATTTGTTTAACGGCCGGGTGCTGCGGCCCGCGATGGTCCGTGTAGCGGTACACCCTGCAGCCGCATCGAAATCGTCAGTCAACTGAGCGCTAACGAAACCAAAGAAGGGAATTCATGGCCAAGGGAACACAACGGGATTTTTATGAAGTGCTCGGCGTCTCGAAGACCGCATCGGTCGAAGAGATCAAGGGCGCATACCGGAAAGCTGCGTTGAAATGGCATCCGGATCGGAATCCGGAGAATAAGGAAGTCGCCGAAGCGAATTTTCGCGAGTGCACGGAAGCGTACAGCGTGCTGAGCGACGGAGAGAAGCGGCAGGTTTACGATACCTACGGGCATGCGGGCCTGAGTTCCTCGGCCGGCGGCGTGGACTTCAACGGAACAATCTTTCAGGACTTCCACGATATTTTCGGCGATTTTTTTGGATTTGAAGACGTAATGGGTGGCGGGCGGCGCGGGCGCACGCGCAGCCAGCGCGGCGCCGACTTGCGGTACGACATGGCGCTGACGTTTGAAGAGGGCGCGACGGGCGTAGCGACGAAGATCAAAGTGCCGCGGCAGGAATTTTGCAGTTCCTGCAAAGGGACAGGCGCGAAAGCGGGCACGGGAGCGACGACCTGCCAGAGCTGCGGCGGGCGCGGCCAACTGGCGTACCAGCAGGGATTCTTCACGATTACGCGGACTTGCCCGGCTTGCCAGGGAGCGGGACAGATTGTGCGGGAACGCTGCGTGGATTGCCGCGGGCAGGGACGGGTTGAACGGGAAAGAACGATTGAATTGCGCATTCCGCCGGGAGTGGACACGGGGACGCGTTTGCGCGTAGCGGGCGAAGGCGAAGTCGGCGTGAACGGCGGGCCGCCGGGAGATTTGTACGTTGTGCTCGACGTGAAAGAGCATCCGTTTTTTGAGCGGCGCAATTCGGATTTGTACTGCACGATTCCGATCAGCGTGACCCAGGCGGCCCTGGGAACGGAGTTGCAGGTGCCGGGATTGAATGGGGAAGAGAAACTGAAGATCGGCGAAGGCACGCAAAGCGGCGCCGTGTTTCGGATCAAGGGCAAGGGCTTGCCCGACCCGCGTGGCGGCGGACGCGGCGATTTGTATTATCACGTGCAAGTATTGACGCCAACGAAGTTGACGCGCGACCAGCGGAAGCTGATGGAACAACTCGGGGCGACGCTGAAAGTCGACAATAAACCGGCCGAACGCGGGACGACGTTCTTCGATAAGGTGAAGGATATTTTTGGCTGAGCCACTTGAGGCTGGGTTGATCTTTGCGCAGGCGATTCTTCATCGAACAATTCGAAAATGATTCGGCGGTAATGACGGGTGATGCTGCGCATCACCTGGGCCGCGTGCTGCGCGCGGAAGCTGGACAGCTCTATGAGCTCAGCGATGGCGAGAAAGCCTGGCTGGCGCGGATTGAGACGGTACGGCGAGATCGCGTGGAGTTCGCGCTCGTGGAGCCGATCGCGAGCAGGGAATCCGCATTAGAGACGGCACTGCTGCTCGCGGTTGTGAAATTCGATTCCTTCGAATGGGCGATTGAGAAAGCGACGGAGCTGGGCGTTCGAAAGATTGTTCCGCTTGCGGCGGCGCGGAGCGAAAAGGCTCTGCTGCACGCGGCGGAGAAGCGTGCGGAGCGTTGGAAGAAAATTCTACTGGAAGCGTCACAGCAATCGAGGCGAGTGCGAATTCCGGAATTGTTGCCGCTTGAAAAAGTTTCGGTGGCATTCCAATCGAGCGCCGGATTTAAAGTAATGCTTTCGGAGAGGCCGGAAGCGCGGCGGATGAGGGAAGTGATTCAGGCGGGAGCCGTACCGCAGGCCGTGCTGGCGATTGGACCGGAAGGCGGCTGGACGGACGAAGAGTTCGCCGGAGCCGAAGCTGCGGGATTTCAACAGGCTTCGCTCGGAAGCCTGATCCTACGGACGGAGACTGCTGTGGTCGCAGCGCTTTCGAACCTCAATTACGCGCTTGGTTAGGGCGGGTCCGTCGCGTGAGAACAGGAGTGGCTGTGCTACCGACTTTTTCCGTAACCTGATAGGCTACAAAACATGCGCAAGATACTTTTCGCCATGGCGCTCGCGTCAGCCGGATGCATACCTGCCTTTGCGCAAGACCGCCCGTTTAAAACGACTGATGTACAGACAGTTCCCGCCGGAGATGTGCGCGTGGAGGCTGGTTTTGATTTTCTGCAAGATGTGGGATTCCCGGTTTCAGGACTTCGCGGCGACGAGACTTCGATCGGAGTGCTGAATGTGCGGATGGGAATCAGCAAGATTGCCGAAGTGGAAGTGGAAGGGGCGATTCAGAATTTTCTGGATGTGAAATCGCAGGGCGCATCGTTCGTGCCCAATTTGAAGCTGACGGGCGTGAATTCGACGCACGACACGGGGGATTTCGCGCTTTCGACGAAGATTCGTTTCCGCCAGCCATCGGGCAAGAAGCCCGGGTTTGCATTCCGGTTCGGGTTCATCATGCCGAACTCGAATCAGGCGCGCGGCATCGGGATAAACACGACCAATGTGTTTGCGTTGGTTGCTCTCGAAGAGCAATTGCAAAAGCTGAAATTGATGGGCAACCTGGGACTGGAAATTTTGCAGGCGCCGAACGCGCTGTTTACGCAAAACGACGTGCTGATGTACGGCGCGGGCTTCAGCTATCCCATACATAAGCGCGTGAATGTGGTTGGCGAAGTGAACGGGCTCTATTCGGACCGCACGATTAACAATGCGCTGATCGGAACACAGAGCACGGGCCAGGCACGGTTCGGTTTGCAGATTAACGCCGGCGGATTCACTTGGGATGTGGCCGGAGTTCGCGGCATCAACAAATACGATCCGCGCTCGGGCTTTGTGTTTGGCGTGACGAGGGACTTTCATCTCTTCGACTACAATCGAATGCAATAGGTCGCAGGCAGGAGTGCCTACGCTACCGAGTACAATCGGATGCAATAGGTCGCAGGCCCCTACGGGGTAAACAAGAGTGACTGCGCTACTGATTACAACCGGAGGAGTTAGCGACGCATCGAAAATCGCAGCCGGAGCAATTCCATTCTGGCGCACCGGCGCGCTCGCGTGTTATAACTGATAGGCGAGAAAAATGCTGAGTCCGGACGAGACAGAGCTTCCCTCCGCCGCCGAGGCACCTTCATCGAACTCGGACAATTCTGCAGTTCCCTCCGATGCCAAACCGGCAACTTCCCAGAGCTTGAAACGCGAAATTCGCGTCTGGACGCGCGATTTGCTCATCGCGATCGGCCTCGCGCTGGTAATCATCGTATTTTTGTATCAGCCTGTGAAGGTCGAAGGCACGAGCATGGCGCCGCTCCTTTCCGATCAGGAGCGAATCTTTATCAACAAATTTGTGTACCGCTTCGAGCCGATCAAGCGCGGCGACGTCGTCGTATTCTGGTATCCGCTGGATCGCAGCAAATCTTTCATCAAGAGAATCATCGCGCTGCCGGACGAAGTCGTGCAGATTCGCAACGGCGTCGTGTATGTGGATGGTCAGTCGCTTGCGGAGCCGTATGTTCCTCCGCAATACGAGGATTTGAGCGATTACGGGCCGGTGCGCGTGCCGCGTGACATGTATTTTGTTATGGGCGATCATCGCATCAGCTCGAACGATTCCCGCGTCTTCGGCCCTGTTCCCAGCCGGTTCATTTACGGCCGGGCCGTTTTCGCGTACTGGCCGGTCGATCACTTCGGCTCGCTGTCGTCGTCGGCCGAGGCTAAAGAAAAATAACCATGATTCACGGAGGCTCCACTGACGGAAGTTCAACACCGACCTGCAATCCTCGCGCTGGAAGACGGGCGCGTATTTAACGGGAAAGCTGCGGGCGCGATCACGCGCCGCGGCGGCGAAGTCGTTTTCAATACCAGCCTTACCGGATATCAGGAAGTTTTCACGGATCCAAGTTACGCGGGCCAGATTGTGTGCCTGACGTATCCGCACATCGGAAACGTTGGGGCGAATGAAGACGATGAAGAGGCGGCGCAGCCGTACATTGAGTCGTTGATCGTTCGCGAGTTTTCGCAGATTTCCTCGAACTGGCGTTCGTCTGAAACGGCGCAGCTTTATTTGAACCGCCACAAGATTCCGGTCATCTGGGACATCGATACGCGGGCGCTCGTGCGGCATATTCGCAAGGTGGGCGCGTTGCGCGGTTTTGTTTGCACCGACGGCACGCCTGCGGATCAATTGATTCACGAAGCGAAACAGCTGCCGAGCATGGCGGGGCAGGAGCTTGCGAGCCGCGTCAGCTGCACGAAGCCCTATGATTGGTCGAAAGGCTCGATTGATTTGGCGACGTCTCCCTGGACCGAGCAAATGGGCGAAGCAGAAGCGCACGGCGAACAACGAAAATTCCGCGTGGTCGCGTTTGATTTCGGCATCAAGCAAAACATCTTGCGGCTACTCTTCGATCATCACTGCGAAGTCGGCGTCGTGCCGGCAAAGACGGCCGCGGAAGACGTTCTTGGCATGCATCCGGACGGCGTGTTCCTATCGAATGGTCCGGGCGATCCTGAGCCGATGGACTACGCCGTGGAAAACATTCGCAAGTTGCTTGGGCGGGTGCCGGTGTTCGGAATTTGCCTGGGGCATCAGGTGTGCGGGCTGGCGCTCGGCGGAAAAACGTACAAACTGAAATTCGGGCATCACGGTTCGAATCACCCGGTAAAGAATCTGCTGACGAATCAAGTGGAAATCACGGCGCAGAATCATGGATTTTGTGTGGATCCGGAATCGCTGCCATCGAGCGAAGTGGAAGCGACGCACATCAATTTGAATGACCAGACGAACGAGGGGATACGGCACAAATCGTTGCCACTCTTCAGCGTGCAATATCACCCGGAAGCTTCGCCGGGGCCGCACGACTCGCACTATCTGTTCACGCAGTTTACGGACATGATGAAAGAATTTCAGCAGCCGGGCAGTTCGCGCCGGTAAAGTGAGCAGCGTTACGACTCAAAAATAAACGGAGCCGCAACCAAGGAATGCCGAAAAGAAAAGACATCAAGAAGATTCTGATTATCGGGTCGGGGCCGATTGTGATTGGCCAGGCTTGCGAATTTGACTATTCGGGCGCGCAGGCTTGCAAGGCGCTGCGAGCGGAAGGATATGAAGTCGTTCTCGTCAATTCGAATCCCGCGACGATCATGACAGACCCGGAATTGGCGCATCGGACGTACATCGAGCCGCTGACGAAGGAATATCTGGAAGAAATTATCGCGAAGGAACGGCCGGATGCATTGTTGCCCACGGTCGGAGGACAGACGGCGCTGAATTTGGCGGTCGCGCTGGCGGAAGAAGGCATTCTCGAAAAGCACAAAGTGGAAATGATTGGCGCTTCGCTGCGCGCGATCAAAGTTGCTGAGGACCGGCTCTGGTTCAAAGACGCATGCCGAAAGATCGGACTCGAAGTTCCCGCTTCGGCGCTCGTCAATAATGCACAGGATGCGATGCGCCTGTGCGAACAGCTGGGTTTCCCGCTGGTGATTCGGCCGTCGTTCACGCTGGGCGGAACTGGTGGAGCAATTGCATACAACCGCGAGGAATTTGCGGACTCGATTGCTCACGCTCTGGATATGAGCCCGGTCCACGAAGCGCTCGTCGAGGAATCCGTGCTTGGATGGAAAGAGTACGAACTCGAAGTGATGCGGGACTTCCGCGACAACTTCGTGGTGATTTGTACGATTGAAAACTTCGACCCAATGGGCGTGCACACCGGTGATTCGATTACGGTCGCGCCGGCGCAAACGCTGACCGACAAAGAATACCAGCGCATGCGGGACGCCGCCGCGGCGATTTTGCGCGAAGTTGGCGTGGAGACCGGCGGTTCGAACGTGCAATTTGCCGTGAACCCGGACACCGGCCGGATGACCGTCATCGAAATGAACCCGCGGGTTTCGCGCAGCTCGGCACTTGCCAGCAAAGCGACAGGCTTCCCGATTGCAAAAATTGCAGCGCGACTCGCGGTTGGCATGTCGCTCGACGAAATTCCGAACGACATTACGAAGAAAACGCCGGCGAGTTTCGAGCCGACGATCGATTACGTGGTCACGAAGATTCCCAAGTGGCAATTTGAAAAATTTCCCGGCGCGGACAGTACGCTAGGCACGCAGATGAAATCGGTCGGCGAAGTGATGGCCATCGGGCGCACGTTCAAGGAATCGTTGCAGAAGGCGGTTCGTTCGCTTGAGCCGCACACACCATGGCGAGCGCCGGCGGAGACGCCGGATTCGCTGTTGCGCGAAAAGCTGGCAACGCCGCGGCCGGACCGCATTCATTGGATATTGACGGCCGTGGAGCGCGGGTTGCCCGCGGTTGAAATCTGCGACCTGACGAAAATCGATCCGTGGTTCATCCAGCAGATTCAAGAGCTGATGGCCGTGAACAAACGCGCAGCGGGAGTGACGGTGGAAACCGCTTCGAAGGAACTGTTGCGCGAAGTAAAGCGTCACGGCACGAGCGACGAACAGCTTGCGCAAATGTGGAAGACGACTCCAGCCGCAGTGCGGTTGCAGCGCGCGCGTTACGGCGTGTCGCCTGTCTTCAAGCGCGTGGATACGTGCGCCGCGGAATTCGAATCGTTTACGCCATACATGTATTCGACGTACGAGGAAGAGGACGAGTCGGACGTTCACCAAAAGCCCAAGATAATGATTCTCGGCAGCGGGCCGAATCGCATCGGGCAGGGAATTGAGTTTGATTATTGCTGCTGCCACGCGTCGTTCGCGCTGCGCGAAGACGGCTACGAAACGATCATGGTGAATTGTAATCCGGAGACGGTTTCGACGGACTACGACACTTCTGACCGGCTTTATTTTGAGCCGCTGACGCTGGAAGACGTTCTGGCAATCGTCGAAAAGGAAAAACCGCAGGGCGTTATCGTGCAATTCGGCGGACAGACACCGCTGAATCTTGCGATGGAGCTGAAGCGCAACGGCGTGCCCATCGTGGGAACCACGCCAGAATCCATTGATCTTGCGGAAGACCGCCGGCGATTCGGGCGCGTCCTCGAAGAGCAGAAAATTCCGCAGCCGCGCAACGGAACCGCGTTGATCCCGGAAGAAGCTGCGAGACTCGCTGGGGAGATTGGCTTGCCGGTTCTTGTGCGTCCGAGCTACGTGCTTGGCGGCCGCGCGATGGTCATTGCGTACGACGCGAACACGGTGCAGGAGTATGTCGCGCAGGCAGCGCTCATGGGTTCGGCAAAGCCGGTGCTCATTGATCAGTTCCTCGAAGAAGCTACGGAAGTGGACGTTGACGCACTCGCCGACGGAACCGACGTAGTCATCGGCGGCATCATGGAGCACATTGAAGAAGCGGGCGTGCACTCGGGCGATTCGAGCTGCGTTCTGCCGCCTGTGAGCTTGACGCCGGCGGTGCTTGAAACCATTCGCGACTACACGCGGCGGCTGGCGCTTGCGTTGAAAGTCGTCGGCCTCATGAACGTGCAATACGCGATCCAGCGCGACACTGTGTACGTCCTCGAAGTGAACCCGCGCGCCTCCCGCACAGTGCCGTACGTCAGCAAGGCGACGGGCGTTCCGCTGGCAAAAGTTGCGGCGCGGCTCATGGTCGGCAAAAAATTGAAAGATATGAAGTTGCCGCTCGTCCATCACAATGGAGTTGCGGAGATTGCCGTTCACGAGTTTTACTCGGTCAAGTCGCCGGTCTTTCCGTTCAACAAATTCCGCGGCGTGGATACGATTCTTGGTCCCGAAATGCGTTCCACGGGCGAAGTGATGGGTATCTCGACTTCTTACGGTCAGGCGTTCGCCAAGGCACAGCTAGCTGCCGGCCAGCGTTTGCCGCGCAAGGGAACTGTGTTTCTCAGCGTGAACGACCGAGACAAACGCCACCTCGTGTCACTTGGAAAAGAGCTTGCGTCGCTGGGATTCAAGCTCGTAGCTACGCGTGGCACGGCGGCAACTTTGCTGGGCGCGGGCATCGAGGCCGAAGCGGTATTTAAGGTAAACGAAGGCCGGCCGAACATTGTGGACCTGGTGAAAACCGGCAAGATCGACCTTGTCATTAATACGCCGCTAGGACGTGAATCGTTCTACGACGAAAAATCGATTCGCCGCGCGGCGATCCGTTACAACATTCCGTGCATCACGACGCTTGCCGCCGCGAATGCAGCAGCCCGCGGAATCCGCGCCATGCTCGAGCAGGGAACAGAAGTCTCCGCGTTGCAAGATTTGCACCGGGGCCAGGTCGCCGCATCTGGTTCGGCCGTAACAGGAGATTGATCTGTGGACCTTTCCGGAATTTATCCCGCGCTCACCACGCCGTACGATTCGGTCGGTAATTTTTCCGCCGCGGATTTGAAGCACAATCTGCATCGCTACAATCAAACGGACTTGGCCGGTTATGTCGTGCTTGGATCGACCGGGGAGTCGGTTCTGCTCTCGGCAAAGGAAACGGAAACGATTCTTGCGACGGCAAAAGAAGCGGCCGCCGCGGATAAGCGGCTCCTCGCGGGAACCGGCGCCGAATCCACCGCGGAGACCATCGCGCGGACAAAACGCGCCGCCGATCTGGGCTACCACGCGGCACTCGTCAAGACGCCGTATTACTACAAGCCGGTTTACAAGCCCGAGGTCTATCTTGCTCACTATCGTGCTGTCGCCGACGCTTCTCCAATCCCTGTGCTGCTTTATTCCGTTCCGCAATTTACCGGAGTTTCGCTGGAGACGCCGGAAATCGTCGCCCTTGCGGATCATTCGAACATTCTCGGTATGAAGGATAGTTCAGGCGTCGTGCAACGCATCGTGGAAGTCGTTGCCAGCGCGCCAAGCTCATTCCAAATGCTGACCGGATCGGCGAGTGTTGTCGCGCCCGCACTTGGCGCTGGAGCCGTGGGAGCCATTCTCGCCCTGGCCAGCGCATTTCCTGAAAAATGTGTTGCCTTGTTTCAGCTGCAGCGCCAGAAAATGTACGACCAGGCGCGCGAACTTCAGGGCAGGCTGGCGTTGGCATCGAAGAAAGTGGTTTCTGAAAACGGCATCGCCGGCGTGAAGTTTGTAATGGACTTGCGCGGCTACCGTGGGGGCGTTCCCCGGGCTCCCTTGCTGCCGCTCTCGGAGAGCGCAAAAGCCGCCATCACTAAGGTGGCAGCGAGCCTGGAACCTGCAGCGGTCGGCGCCCGAAGTTAGGCAAGCGGGGCCAATATGGCCGTGGCTAGGTACGTCTCGGCTCTCCTTCGGGCCGCCTTTCCGTCTATTTGGTGTTACCAAACTCCGCGGGTATCATCTAAGAATCCATGCAATGTCGCGCCTTGGCCTTTCGCGAACTTCCTCACCAGCCTCCGCTCCATCTCGCATTCCTTGACGATTTTTCCAAAGTAAATTCGTTCTATTCGCACGAGCCAACGCTCGAAAACGTAGCGAAGCTTGCTGCGTCGCTGAACTTTTCTCCATCACGCCGGGCCGCTGTCGCGGCAATCCTTCGCGAACAAAACGAGGCGTTAAGAGCGGGCCCAGCTACGCTTGAAAATATCGGGAGGCTGGAACGCGGCGCCGCAGCCGTTGTTACCGGCCAGCAAGTGGGATTGTTTGGCGGGCCGGCGTATTCCTTTTATAAGGCGCTTTCGGCAATTGAAGCGGCTCGATTGCTTGCCAAATCCGGTGTCGACGCGGTGCCCATTTTTTGGATGGCAACTGAAGATCACGACCTGGACGAAGTTCGCCATACGACCTTTTTCCGCGACGGTAAACTTGTCAAATTCGAACTCCCTGTGCGGCCTGGTCCTCCGAGTCCCGTCGGTCCTCAGAAATTCGGTCCGCAGATCGCCGAAATGGTGCGCGCCGCCACGGTCATGTTTGGAGGCCCTGCCGCAGGCGAGCTTGCATCGCTTTTGCGCACGAGCTACTCGCCCGATGAGACGTATTCGACGTCCTTCGGCAAACTGTTCGCGGGGCTTTTCGCGCAATACGGGCTGATTCTTCTCGATCCGTTGGACGCGAGGCTTCATCGTGTCGCCGAACCGGTCTTGCGGCAGGCAGCGGAAGAGCGGGGCGCGCTGAATGACGCCTTGCTCGCGCGAAACAAGGAACTCGACCGTGCCGGCTTCGCGGCGCAAGTGAAAGTCACTGGCCGCAGCACAGCTCTGTTCTATCTCGGCAACGGCGGTCGCGAATCTATTCATTCGAACGGCTCGCAATTCCAGGCAGATTCGCAAAGTTGGTCCGCGCAAGAACTCGCGCAAGCAATTTCCAGTTCTCCCGAGGCCTTCAGTCCCAATGCGTTGCTTCGCCCGGTGATGCAGGATTTTCTTCTGCCGACGATCGCCTACGTAGGTGGCCCATCCGAAATTGCCTATTTCGCGCAGTCGACCGTTTTTTACGAAAAACTGCTGCACCGCCAGCCGGTCTTTTTGTCACGAGCGGGCTTCACTCTGGTGGACAGCAAAGCGCAGCGTCTCCTCGAACAATACGGGATTGCGGTTGAAGACGTTTGGGCGGGAACTCAAACCGTCCGCAAGAAGCTCGGTGCTGAAAACATTCCGGCAACTCTCAACGCGAAGCTTGAAAAAGACACGAAGCAAATTCGCAAGCTGCTCGACGGGTGGAGCGGCCCAATCGCCAAAATCGATCCCTCGCTGAAATCGACGCTCGAAAAAGCACAACGCAAGATTGCCTACCAGACGGAAAAGCTCCGGCAAAAGGCCGGCTGGGCGCGGGATAAGAAAACGAATGTCCTCGCCAGTCACTCCGAGTTTCTGAGCAATCTGCTCTATCCGAACAAGGCGCTGCAATCGCGCGAATTGAATTTTCTGCCGTTGCTGTCGCGTTGGGGCACGGAAGCCCTCGAAGATCTCCGCAAGCACTCCTCAGGAAAATATCTCAACAAACATTTTCTCGTTCCAATTCCGTGATGCCGGAATCGCGGCCCCTCCGGCGCGTGCTAAAATTGCATCTTCCGACCATGAGCCTCGGCATTTACATTCAGGTGCCGTTTTGCCAGACGAAGTGCACCTACTGCAATTTCCACACCGGCGTAGTCAGCGTGGAAAAGTACGCACCGTACGCCGAAGCTGTTACATGCGAAATCCGAAATCATCGGGAATTTTACTCTGCAACGGCCATTCCTGTTGAGAGCTTGGACGGCGCCCCAGTTGACACTATCTACTTCGGCGGTGGAACGCCCAGCCTCCTCGACGCAAAGCATCTCGAAAATGTATTGGCCGCCGTCCGCGACTCGTTCCGCTGCGAACTGCGCGAGGTTACACTCGAAGCCGACCCCGAAACTGTCACTCCCGAGAAAACGGCAGCATGGTCCGCCGCCGGAATCAATCGCGTCAGCTTCGGAGTGCAATCGTTCTCCGACGTCGAGCTCAAAGCCTCTGGTCGAATGCACCGTCGCGATGATATCTACCGCGCCGTTCCTGCCCTCCGCGCCGCAGGAGTCCAAAATATCAGTTTTGATTTAATCGCCGGCCTTCCGCATCAGACACCAGAATCATGGCGGAATTCGCTCGACGAACTCATCGCCCTCAATCCCGAGCACGTTTCCATCTATCTGCTCGAAGTCGATGAAGGCAGCCGCCTCGGCAGGGAACTCATCTCGCTCGGCACGAAGTACAGCGCACCCGCCGTTCCCAGCGATGAGCAAATGGCAGACTCCTACGACCTCGCGCGAGAACTCCTTGCCGCTTCCGGCTACGAGCACTACGAAATTTCCAACTGGGCCAAGCCCGGCTTTGCCTCGCGCCACAATCTGAAATACTGGCGCCGCGAACTTTATCTTGGCTTCGGCGCTGGCGCTCATTCCTTCAACGGCTCAACGCGATGGGCCAACGCTCACGATTCCGCGCAATACGTCGCCGCGATCCAGTCAGGCAAACTTCCCGCCGAGCAGATCGAACCCGTCACTCCCGACCAGGCGCGGGAAGAAGAAATCTTTCTCGGCCTGCGTCAACTCGCCGGCATCAATCTCCGCGAATTTTCCCCCGATCGCGTGAGATCTCTCGATAAAAGACTCGCCCCGCTCGAATCTGCCGGCCTCATCGAGCGCGACGGCTCCATCGTCCGCCTCGCTCCCAACAAACTCAGCATTTCCAACGAAGTCTTTGTAGAATTGCTGGGCTGAAATTCCGAAGCCACGGGGACCACGAACGAATGTCCACTCCTCCATCCGCCAACGTTGTTGACCTTCGCAGCGATACTGTTACGCGCCCGACGCCCGCCATGCGCCGCGCCATGGCCGAAGCCGAAGTTGGCGACGACGTCTATCTCGAAGATCCCTCCATCAATCGCCTCGAAAAGCGTGCCGCTGAAATTTTCGGCAAAGAAGCCGCGCTCTTTGTTCCCACCGGCTGCATGGGAAATCTCATCGCGATAAAAGTTTGGACGCATCACGGCGACGAAGTCATCTGCGAAGAGCGCAGCCACGTCAATCTCTACGAACTTGCCTCCATGTCCGCCATCGCCGGCTGCATGCCTCGCGTCGCGCGCAGCGACGACGGCATCCTCACCTGGCAAAAAATTGAAGCCGTCATTCGTCCGCGCATCTACTACGATTCGCAAACCGCTCTCGTTTGCCTCGAAAACACGCACAACATGGCTGGCGGCACTTTATATCCCACCAAACAAGTCGACGACATCTGCGCGCACGCCCACGCCGCCAATCTCAAAGTCCACCTCGACGGCGCGCGCATCTTCAATGCATCCGTCGCGCTCGGCGATTCCGTCGCGCATATGACGCGCAATCTCGACTCCGTCATGTTCTGCCTTTCCAAAGGTCTCGGCGCGCCCGTCGGCTCCATGATCGTTGGTTCGCAAGCCCTCATCGACAAAGCCCGCATCTACCGCAAAATGTTTGGCGGCGGCATGCGCCAGGCAGGTGTTCTCGCCGCGGCCGGCCTCATCGCGCTCGAAGAATCTCCCAAGCGCCTCCACGAAGACCACGCCAACGCGCAATTTCTCGCTCGCGAAATCGCGCAGATTCCCGGCTTGAAAATCGATCCCTCTTCCGTCAAAACCAACATCGTCATTTTCGATTGCGAGCCAACCGGCCTCAACGCCGTCCAACTCTGCGAAGCGCTCCAACCCCTCGGCATCTGGGCGCTTGATACCGCGCCCTACTCCGTCCGCTTCGTTACTCATTGCGACGTCGACCGCGCCGGCTGCGAACGCGCCATCGGAGTCCTTCGCGAAGTCGTTGCAAAATCCCGGCCCGCTCGCGCGTAAGCACATTTCGCGACACCACCTCGCAATTCCTGCGTGCCTCGATATAAAATATTCTTTGGTTCGTTATAGCTAAAACTTACTTACCGGGGGCAGCGTGGATTTCTCCTTTACCGAAGAGCAGCAGCAGCTCCGCAAAAGCATCCGCGAATTTGCCGAAGGCGAAATCGCTCCGCACGTCATGGAGTGGGACGAAGTCTCTCACTTCCCGCTCGAAATCATGCCCACGCTCGCCGAAATGGGCCTTCTCGGCATCATTTTCCCTGAGCAGTACGGCGGCGCCGGCCTCGGCTACATCGAATACGTCATCGCCATCGAGGAACTTTCTCGCGTCGACGGCTCCATCGGCATCATTGTTGCCGCGCACAATTCGCTCTGCAGCAATCACATCTATAAATTCGGCACCGAGTCGCAAAAGCAGAAATATCTCGTCCCTCTCGCGCAGGGAAAAAAAATCGGCGCCTGGTCGCTCACCGAGCCCGAAGCCGGCTCCGACGCGGGCGGCACTCGCACCACCGCACGTCGCGACGGCGACCATTACATCCTCAACGGCGCAAAAACGTTCACCACCAACGGCCACTACGCCGACACTTGCGTCGCCATGGCCGTCACCGATAAATCCAAGGCGTCTCACGGCATTAGCGCCTTCATTCTTGAAAAAGGCATGGCCGGCTTCCGCCCCGGCAAAAAAGAAAACAAGCTTGGCCTTCGCGCCAGCGATACATCCGAAATCATCTTCACCGATTGTCGCGTCCCCGCCGCGAATCTTCTCGGCCCCGAAGGCGAGGGCTTCACAGGCAGCCTCGCAATCCTCGACGGCGGCCGCATCTCCATCGCCGCACTCGCGCTCGGAATGGCCCAGGGCGCGCTCGACGCGGCCACCAGTTACGCCAAGCAGCGCAAACAATTCGGCAAAGCCATCAGCGAATTCCAGGCCATCCAATTCAAGCTCGCGGACATGGCCACCGAAGTCGAAGCCGCGCGCCTCCTCGTCTATCAAGCCGCCTGGCACGCCGATCAGAAAACGCCTCGCTTCACGCGCGAGTCCAGCATGGCCAAACTCTTCGCCAGCGAAGTGGCCGTCCGCGTCGCCAACGAATGTGTGCAAATCCACGGCGGCTACGGTTTCGTCAAGGATTATCCCGCCGAAAAGTTTTACCGCGACGTAAAACTCTGCACCATCGGCGAAGGCACCAGCGAAATTCAAAAACTGGTCATCGCGCGCCAGCTTCTCGGCAAGAAGTAGCACAGCCACTCCTGGCTGTGCCCGCTGTGGCGTCATCGCGATCAATTCGTGGGCTGGATTCCTCTCCAGCCAGTTTCTTGACCCTTGCGCTTCACTGGGATTTCTACCTCAACTTCTCCATAATAGAAGCATGCGTCATTCGCTGGCCTGCGTGCCTCCAAAAAAACATGTCCGCGCCAATTGAATCCTGGGCGCAACAAGTCCGCGCCGGCGAAGTCCGCGCCGTCTCTCGCGCCATCACCGCCATCGAAAACCACGCGCCCGATTCCGAATCTCTCTTGAAGAATCTTTTCCCGCATACCGGCGCAGCGTATCTTTCCGGCATCACCGGCGCTCCCGGCACCGGCAAGAGCACTCTTGTCGATCGCCTCGCCGCTCACTACCGCAAAGCGCAGCAGCCCGTCGGCGTGATCGCGGTCGATCCCACAAGCCCTTACACGGGCGGAGCCATTCTCGGCGATCGCATCCGCATGCAAAGCCACGCCGGCGACAACGGCATCTTTATCCGCTCGATGGCCACGCGCGGTTTTCTCGGCGGACTTTCGCGAGCGACGGCCGAAGTCGCACTCGTCCTCGACGCCGCCGGTAAAAAACAAATCCTCATCGAAACCGTCGGCGTTGGTCAGGACGAAATCGACATCGTTCGCCTCGCCGATTGTGTCGTCGTCGTCCTCGTTCCCGGTCTCGGCGACGACATCCAGTCCATGAAAGCCGGCCTCATGGAAATCGCCGACATCTTCGTTCTCAACAAAGCCGACCGGGAGGGCGCCGACCGTCTCGGGGAGCAGCTTCACGCCATGCTTTCGCTCGTCATGCCGCGAGACGGCTGGCATCCGCTCGTGATTCGAACCGTCGCTACGGAAAACGCCGGAATCGACGGACTTGCCGCCGCCATCGAAAGATTCCGCAACCACTTCGAATCGAGCGGCCAGCGCGAGAAAAAACATCAGGAGCATTGGAAAAATCGACTCCTCGGCCTGCTCGAGTCCCGTCTCCTCGAACAAGTTCTTCACGGCGCCGAAGGCGAACGCAAACTCGAACACCTCGCCGCCGAAGTCTCGCAGCGCAAAAAAGATCCGTTCACTGCGGTCAACGAACTCCTTTCTGCAGCGAGCACTGCGAAATGAGTCAATTTCTTTAATGTAGCGCCGGGCTTTAGCCCGGCATTTCAGGTATGGCCCTAATTCCTGGTTTGGAGCAAACCGAATGGTAAAGAAGTCCGGCAGCAAAAAGAAATCAAGCGCAAATCCTCGCGCCACCATCGGCGTCATCGGTGGCAGCGGCCTTTATGCCATGCAGGGGTTAAGCAACGCCCGTGAAATCCGCGTCAAAACGCCCTTCGGTGATCCATCCGACGCCATCGTCGTCGGCACGCTGGAAGGGAAGCAGGTCGCGTTCCTCGCCCGCCACGCACGCGGTCATCGCATCCTGCCGGGCGAAATCAACTATCGCGCCAACATCTACGCCATGAAGCTCCTCGGCGTCGAACGCATCATTTCCGTCAGCGCCGTCGGCTCGCTCAAAGAGAATCTTCGCCCCGGTGAATTTCTCGTCGCCGATCAATTTGTCGATCGCACGAAGGGCCGCATCTCCACCTTTTTCGGCAACGGCCTCGTCGCGCATGTCACCTTCGATAAGCCCACCTGCCCGCATGTTTCCCGCGTCCTCGCCGATGCCAGCGTCCACTGCGCGGTTCCCGTCCATCGCAAAGGCACGTACATCTGCATGGAGGGCCCGCAATTTTCCACGCTCGCCGAAGCCCACATGCACCGCAAAATGGAGTTCGACGTCATCGGCATGACCAACGTAACCGAAGCCAAGCTCGCCCGCGAAGCCGAACTCTGCTACGGCACCATCGCCATGATCACCGATTACGATTGCTGGCATCCCGACCACGAATCCGTCACCGGCGCGCAAATCATCGCCACGCTCCAGCAAAACGCCGACAACGCGCAAAAAGTTCTTCGCGAAGCCATCAAGGCCATGCCGGTTGCCCCCGACTGCAAATGCGGCTCCGCGCTCGCACACGCTCTCATCACCGATCCAAAGCTCGTCCCCAAAGCAACAAAGAAAAATCTTTCGGCCATCATTGCCAAATACATCTCGTAAACTTCGGAAGAGGAGAACTCTGTGTCCTTGCTTGTCGTAGGTTCCATCGCATATGACGGTATCGAAAGCCCCTACGGAAAGGAGGATCGCATCATCGGCGGCGCCGCCACCTATTTCTCTCTCGCTGCCAGCCATTTCACCCACGTAAATCTCGTCTGCGTCGTCGGCGAGGATTTCACCGCCAAAGATGAAAAAATCTTCCATGGCCGTCGCATTGACACCACCGGTCTCGAACGGGCCGCCGGGAAATGCTTTTTCTGGGCCTGCCGTTACTCCGAAAACCTCAATGACCGCGTTACGCTCGCCACGGAACTCAACGTCTTCGCCGACTTCAACCCCAAGATTCCGCCCAAATACGCTGACTCGAAATACGTTTTTCTCGCGAACATCGCGCCGAGTCTCCAGAGCGGCGTCCTCCACCAAGTCAAAAAGCGTCCCAAAATCGTCGCCCTCGACACCATGAACTACTGGATCGAACGCACGCCCGACGACCTCCGCGAAACGCTCAAACACGTCGACATCCTCATCATCAACGATTCCGAAACTCGCCAGCTTTCGAACGAGCACAATCTTCTCCGCGCCGCAAAGCACATCTTCAAAATGGGCCCGTCCGCCATCGTCATCAAGCGCGGCGAATACGGCGCGTTGCTCGTCGACAAGAGCGGCGTCTTTTGCGTTCCGGCATTTCCGCTCGAAGAGCCGCACGATCCCACCGGCGCGGGCGACGCCTTTGCCGGAGGTTTCATGGGCTACCTCGCAGGCTGCGGTCAGAAGTCCGACGCCGCGCTTCGCCGCGCCATGGTCTACGGCACCGTGATGGGCAGCTTCACCGTCGAAGAATTCGGCCCTCGCCGTCTCGTGCGCCTCAAAACGAAAGAGATACACGCCCGGGCACGCCACATCTGGAAACTCAGCCAGTTCAAACTCCAGTAGCGTAGCCACTCCTGGCTGCGACCCCCGATCGGCCCACTACACCATCGAGTCTTGGCTCCAGTCGAGCCATCGAGTCGTTCCAGTAGCGTAGCCACTCTTGGCTGCGATTCCCGATCCGTCCGCTACACCGCAAAGCCCTGCTGCAATTCGCAAACTCGGCAGACAATCGCTTCGATCCCACAATATGCACTCTTCAGCACGTCGCGCCTTGAATCCGTGCACTCCAAAGCTCTGACGTGTTAGTTTTTCTGTAGCGCAAGGGGCTTTCGCGCTGCACTCAAAATGCTTCCTTTTTCGACCATTGTCTATCGGCTGCTTTGGGCGGCCCTTCTCGGCTCGCTCGTCGGCCTCGAGCGCATCCGCAGCAAGCGTCCCGCTGGCATGCGCACCAGCCTCTTTGTCTGCATGGCTGCCGCACTATTCACCATCGTCTCCGTGGAATTCGCCAAAATGACGGGCGACACGGGCACCGCGCGCATCGCTTCGAATATCGTGCAGGGAATTGGTTTCCTCGGCGCGGGCGTCATCCTGCGCGAAAAGGGAAGCGTCGTCGGCATGACCACCGCCGCTACGATTTTTCTCGAAGCCGCCATGGGCATGGCTGCGGGCGCTGGCCTCTACAGAGTTTCCGGCTTCGTATGCGTGATGATGCTGTTCGGGTTGGTTGTTCTCGTCCAGATTGAAAAGTTTTTCAAACTGCGTTCGAATTATGTTTTGTTCCGCATCTCTTCAACGAATACCTCCGCGTTTTTGCCGGAAATCCATCAGCTCTTTGGCGAGATGAAGCTTCCGCTCGATCATCTCGGCGTGTCGATCAACGAAGGGAAACACATCCTTCAATTCGAAGCGGACCTGAGCCAGCGCCAGCAGGAAAAGGTCACCGCCAAGCTCTGCGAACTTGGCCTCGCCTACGAAATGCTTCCCGCGGATAGGCAAAGCTCCTGATGGCTCCCTCCATTACACGCGCGGAAGTCCGGACCATTTCGCAAGCGGTGAAACCGGCTGCCGTCAGAAAGGGTTCGCGCGTCGGCATTTTCGCTCCCGCGTCCCCTGCGGAAGAAACGCGCGTCCAGCGCGGTCTCGAGGAAATTCGCAGCCTTGGCTTAAATCCGCAGGACCGATTCTCAAGGCAGTCGCAGGCTTACTTTTCCGCTTCGACCGCCTCGCGCCTGGACGATTTTCGAACGCTTCTGCACGACACCGAAATTTCTGCGCTCGTTGCACTCCGCGGCGGCTACGGTTCGAATTACATGCTCGACGAGCTATGGCTCGAACGAACGCTGCCTCCCAAATGCATCGTCGGCTACAGCGACGTTACCTCGCTGCAGATTCTTCTCTGGCAGAAATTTCATTGGACCAGTGTCTATGGCCCCATGGTCGCCGCCGGTCTCGACGCCGGTGCCAACGCTCCAAAGGGCTATGACAAGCCTTCGTTCGAATCGGCGATTTCCGGCGCGGCATCTGCGTGGAAATTGAATTTGCAGGGTGAGCCGATTCTCGGCGGCTTCGCCGAAGGAATTGTCCTCGGTGGCTGCATGAATCTTATCGAAACGACGCTCGGCACACCCTGGGCCCTCGACACCACAGGGTCGATTCTCCTTCTCGAGGATCGCGGCATGAAGCCCTGGCAAATTGATCGCACGCTCATGCATCTGATGCAGGCAGGAAAATTCCGCGGAGTCGTCGGCATCATCCTGGGCGAATTTCCTGATTGCGACCCGCCCGTTCCGGGAAGCCCGACCGCAAGAGAAGTCTGTGAGCGAATCCTAAAACCGCTCGGCGTTCCAATTATTTATGGCGCCGCAGTCGGCCACACGCCGCGACCCATGCTGACGATTCCGCTCGGCATTCGCGCGCGGCTTTCTGCCGAAGGAAGTGGAACTCTCGAATTTCTGGAGACCGCGGTTACCCCATAATCCGAAAGCCATGACCAAACACATCCACATCATCGGAATCGCCGGCTCGGCCATGTCGCCGCTCGCCGGAATGTTGAAAGAGAGCGGCTATCGCATTACCGGTTCAGATTCGGGAGTTTATCCGCCAGCCTCAACTTTTCTCGACAAACTTGGGATTCCGTACAATCACAGCTTCGACGCAGCGCATCTGCAGCCGAAACCAGACTTGGCCATCGTTGCGAATATCATCGCCCGCGGAAATCCGGAACTCGAAGAAGTCCTCGAAAAGAAAATTCCATATCGCTCGTTGCCCGAGACTCTTGAGGAATTCTTCCTTCCCGAAAAACATTCCATCGTCGTCAGCGGCACTCATGGAAAAACGACAACGACCGCCATGCTCGCGTGGATTTTTCACGTCGCCGGAAAGCAGCCAACGTTTCTTGTCGGCGGCGTCGCGGAAAATTTCGGCAAAAGTTATGGCCTTGGCGACGGTTGCGAAATGATTCTCGAAGGCGATGAATACGAAACAGCGTTCTGGGATCGTGGCCCGAAGTTTTTTCACTATCATCCCGACGATCTCATCATCACTTCGCTCGAATTCGATCACGCTGATATTTATCGCGATTTTGAAACGTATCAACTCGCTTTCAAGCGTTTGGTAAATCTTGTTCCGCGCAACGGCAGCGTCGTGATTTGGGGCGATACGCAGGATTCCGGTCCCGCGCTTCGCGCCGCTGCGGAAAAAGCTTTTTGTCCCGTCCACACGTACGGTTTCTCGAAAGAAAACGAATGGATCGCGAGTGAACCGGTTGCGTCCGAAGACGGAATGTACTTCGAGCTTTTTCGTGCGGGCAAATTCTTCGGCAATTTCCATCTTGCCGCTTCTGGAAAACACAACGTTTTGAATGCGCTCGCCGCGATCATCGTCGCGCACGGCCGCGGAATTTCCGTCGCGAAAATCCAGGAAGCGCTAAAAACGTTCAAAAGCGTAAAGCGCCGCCTCGACGTAAAGGGTGAATTCGGCGGGATGCTCGTCGTCGACGATTTTGCGCATCATCCCACTGCCGTTCGCGCCACGATCGCCGCTGCGCGCGGCCGTTGGCCGGGACGCCGCTTGTGGGCCATACTTGAGCCGCGTTCCAATTCCATGCGCCGCAAAGTTTTCCAGGAAGCGTTGCCGCAAGCCCTCGCCACCGGCGACAAGGTGATTCTTAGCGGCGTGCACAACGCGAAGCAGCTCGGCGATGAAAATCGCCTCGATCCTGAATCCGTCGCCGCCGATGTTCGCAAACTCGGAATCGACGCCAAAGTTTTCGCCAGCGCGGAAGCCATTGCCGAACATCTCGCGTCCAACGGACAGAACGGAGACCTCTTCCTCATCATGTCCAACGGCAGCTTCGATGGCCTATGCCAAAAACTGGTCGACAAACTTTCTTCCGCAGTTGAATCCTCTTCCGGAGCCTCCTCGCGGTGAGATTCCGCCAACGACTTTTCATCTCTGCTTTTTTTGCATTCTTTTTTCTGCTCTTTTCTGCTTCCTCCGCTCGCGCCACGATCCAGTATGAAATCTCTCTCTCTCATCCGGAACAACACACCTTCCACATCAAAATGACGATTCCGGACGTGAAGGAGTCCGTCATCGTCCAAATGCCGGCCTGGAACGCTCTCTACGAAATCCGCGATTTCGCCAGCCACGTTTCGCAAGTCACCGCTGCCAACGAATCCGGCTCGCTGCCGATCGAAAAACTCGACAAACAAACGTGGCGCGTCACCGGTTCCGGCACCAGCACAATTTCCTACGACACCTTCTGGGACGAACCCGGCCCTTTCGCCTCCCAGCTCAACTCCGAGCACGCTTTCATCAATCCCGCCATGCTCCTCATGTATGTTCCGTCCCGTCGCGCGGAAGATATTGGTGTGGAGATTTCGGAGATTGCCGACGGTTGGAAACTGGCAGGCCCGTCGATTGAACTTGACAGCGAGTACCGGCTCAGTGCGAAAAATTACGATGAGCTCGCGGATTCTCCCGTTGAGGCTGGCAAATTCTCGCAGTTTCAGCTCGACCACGTGTACGGATGGGTTGAAGTGGCCGTTCACGGAAAGCTGGATCGCCTTGATAGTTTCAAGGCTAAGTTGCGTGAGATCTGTAACTACGAACTCGCGCTGATGGGCGGGGCGCCCTTCGGTCGCTACACATTCATTTTCCACATTGGAGACAACGTCGGTGGAGGGGGGATGGAGCATGCGAATGGGACGGCGATTGCGGCGCGCACGGAGGAAGGTGCGCTGACGATTGCGGCGCATGAGTTTTTCCATTTGTGGAATGTGAAGAGGATTCGGCCGGCGTCGCTGGAGCCGGTGGACTACACGAAAGAGCAGTACAGCAAATCACTGTGGTTTGCGGAAGGCGTGACGAGCACATACGAAAAGTACACGCTGCTGAGAGCGGGAATTTGGCCGAAGGCGTATTTTTATTCGGATCTCGGAAAAGAGATATCGGAGCTGGAAGCGAGTCCCGCAAACAAATGGCAGAGCGCGGAGCAATCGAGTCTCGATACATGGTTCGAGAAATATCCAATTTACAACCAGCCGGATCACAGCGTTTCGTATTACACGAAAGGCGCGGTGATCGGAGTGCTGCTCGATCTCTGGATTCGCGAACAGACGAACAATACGCGCAGTCTCGACGACATGATGCGCGCGATGAACGAACAGTTTGGGAAAACCGGAAAGCCATATCGCGACCGCGAAGATCTGGAAGCGGTCTGTTCGCAAACGGCGAAGAGCTCGTGCAAGGAGTTCTTCGATTTGTACGTGAGCGGAACGAAGGCGTTTCCGTACGACGAATATTTTTCGTTTGCGGGATTAAAGATTCGCCGCATTGTTCGTTCGGCGCCGCAAATGGGTTCGCAAACATTCTTTGAACTTTCCGAAGACGAAGCCGCGAGCGAAAAACAAAAGCGGATTCGCGCGGGAATTCTGGCCGGCACCACGGACAAAGTTGCGGCCGCCACGCAGTAATTCGCGAAAAAGTTCCTTGCCCGCTCGTTCAAGAGTGGGGCAGAGTAGATTTCAAATCCCATGGTGCGCACGGTTTTCATCGCGGTTTTTCTCAGCCTCTACATCATCGTTGTGGGGATTCCTCTTCTGTTCTGGACGGTAATTTCGCGAAATCCGAACGCGCTGTATTGGGGCGGCGTGAAGGGCGTGATGTTTTTCGTGCGCGCCGTCGGAGTGAAAGTAAAGGTGTCCGGGCTGGAGAGGATTCCAGAGGGCGCCTGTTTGTTTGCGGCGAACCACACAAGTTCGGCGGATGCTCCGGCCGTCGTCGGAGCGATTCCGCGGCGCATCGCGATCCTGCTGAAGAAATCTCTTTTCGCGTATCCAATTGTGGGACAGGCATTCACGCTGGCGCATTTTATTCCGGTGGAGCGCAACAACCACGATTCGGCGATTGCGAGTCTTGAAAAAGCGACGAAGGCAATGCGCGAGGGGCAATCGTTTTTGATATATCCCGAGGGGACGCGGAGCAACGACGGACGGCTCGGCGAATTCAAGCGCGGCGCGGTGGTGATGGCGATCAAGGCCGGCGTGCCGATTGTGCCGATGGTTTGCGCAGGCGCACACAAAGTGATGGAGAAGCGGTCGCTCGTAATTAAGCCGGGTGTGATCACGGTGGAATTCCTGGAGCCGATTGACGCGTCGGCGTATACGTTTGGGCAGCGCGATGACTTGAACAAGCGCGTGCGCGGGGCAATGGCGGAAGCGTTGCCGGATGACCAGAAACCGTTGGCGTGAGTCGTGACCAGGTGTGCGCGCGCCGCTGATAGATCGAAGAGAGATTTCTCTCTCCGCAAGCCAACCGATTCGCGGGAGCGAATCGGGAAGAGAAGGCATTGGCTTGCTCCGCTCGAAATGACAGGCATGAGTATTGGCGATTTCATTTGGATTTGAGGGCGGCGAGTTCTTCTTCCAGTTCGCGGACGCGTTTGACCAAGTCGGGCAGGCGATTCGTTGCGGCGGTAATTCTCAACCACAATTTATTTTCGACGGCGGGCGTGCCGGATTGAATGGAGTGCGGCGGCGTGTCGCCCGGCAGAGCACTTTTTGCGGTGACGATGGTGCCTTCGCCGACGTGGAGATGGCCGGAGCTGGCGGCTTGTCCGGCGAAGATGACGCCGCGGCCGGTGGTCGTTGAACCGGCGAGGCCGGTCTGTCCACAGAGCATGGAATCGGGGCCGACATCGCAGGCGTGGCCGATGAGAACGAGGTCGTCGATTTTTGTGCCGTGGCCGATGCGTGTTTCGCCAACAGTGGCACGGTCGACGCAGGAGTTGGCCTGGATTTCCACGTCGTCTTCGAGGACGGCGGGGCCGGACTGGACAATTTTGTGCCAGGTGCCGTCTTTGCGTTTCGCGAAGCCGAGGCCGTCGGCTCCGATGACGGCGCCGTTCTGGAGAATGACGCGATCGCCGATGCGGCAAAATTCGCGGACGACGGTGTGCGAATGCGCGAAGAAATCGTCGCCGATGCGGACGCCGCGATAGAGGGAGACGGAACTGTGGAGCACGGCGTTCTTGCCGATGACGACGTTTTCATCAACGAAACAGTGAGGGCCGATGTGAGCGTTGGCGCCGATTTTTGCGGAAGCGGCGATGACCGCAGTGGGATGCACGCCCGGCGCGTACTTTGGCGGCTGGTAAAAAAGTTCGAGGGCGCGGGCGAAGGCAAGATAGGGATTGTCGCTGCGAACGAGGGCGAGCGGCGGTGCTGCGAGATCGCGGGTGAGGGAAAAATTGTTTTCGACGAAGACGGCGGAGGCGCGGGTGGTTTTGAGCAGGGGAGTGTAGCGTTTGTTGGCGAGAAAAGTGATTTGACCGGGCTGGGCTTCTTCGAGGCCGGCCACGGCGGTGATTTCGAGTTCGGAGGGCGAATCGAGGCGGCAATCGAGCTTTTGGGCAAGGTCAGACAGCTTCATGGAAGAGGCTCCTCTGTTGGTGCGAGGCGAGAATAACACGGGGGAAAGTGGGGGGAAGACTGGCCGAAGGTCGAACGTTGAAGGTTGGAGAGTGCACATGGGAAGTTCCGTATTGGGACTCATTGGGGTATCCCGCAGGAGCATTCGGGATGGATAACCCCCACACCCCGGGTGTTTTTCGCAATCGCCCCTCCCACCCGGGTGGTTCGGGGTAAAAGTGCGGAAGCGATTGAGAAATAAGGAGATGAGTTGCCGCACTTGGCAAAGAGTGAAGAAGAGAGCGAAAGAGGGAATCGTGCGCCTGTACCCCACCCCCCTCCCCCTGTTTTTCGTAAGTATGGAATCTAAAGGAGTTAGTCGAGGGGTAGGGGGTGGGTACCGGGACCAGGGTGTCGGGGGAAGTGGATATGGCGGGAGGGGCGAGACAGAAGCGCGCGGAGGCGGACGCTGCACGGCAGCGACGGGACTGCAGATGTTGCAGGCTGCAAGTCCACGTGAGGCGCCGAGTTGGGGAAATCTCGCAAGTCATGCAGAAGGCTAGAACGAAAAAAGATTCGAAGGAAGTTGTGCTGAGGGACGGGGTGTCGGTCAGGTGTACTTTTCGGTTGCGTTGCAGCGCATTCTGCGGAGATGGGAGTTTGTTGCGTTGGATAAAAAGAGAAAGGCCTCATCCCTAAAGGGATGGGCTACAGGCGCGGGTCAACCGGTTCGGATTCGAGAGCGAGGACGCCGAAGACACATTCGTGCACGCGGCGGAGAGGTTCCTTGCGTGCGAATCGTTCGAGACCCTCTATACCAAGCGCGAATTCTCGAAGCGCGAGCGATCGTTTCCGGTTGATAGCGAAACGATGGCCGACGTAGACGGTAATAGCAAATAAAAAGCGAAGAGTCTGGGCTTGACACATGGAGTCGTTAACGAGAGTATTGCCTTCGATGGGCGGGTGTATGGAGTAGGAATCGAGACAATATGAGCTTGAACGTACTCGAGATTTGCGCTGGAGCAGGAGGGCAGGCCATTGGATTGGAGGCAGCCGGATTTGAGCTCGCTGCTGCTATAGAAATCGATTCTCATGCTTGCAATACTTTGCGGTGGAACCGTCCGTCTTGGCATGTTGTGGAAACTTCCATCGCAGAGGTTGATGGCGTGCAATTTCGAGGAGTGGACCTTCTCGCGGGTGGGGTTCCGTGCCCGCCGTTCTCTATCGCAGGAAAGCAACTAGGGCACGACGATGAGCGTGATTTGTTCCCGGAGGCCCTCCGCTTGATTGCGGAGTCCAAGCCCACAGCCGTCCAACTTGAAAACGTCCCAGGATTCGCTAGTGCCCGTTTTGATGATTACCGAGGCAGATTTCTTCAAAAGCTTCGTCGTGTTGGATACGAGTCCGATTGGCGGGTGCTTAATGCATCCTGGTTTGGTGTCTCGCAGCTTCGGCCGCGTTTTGTACTCGTAGCCTTCCGTGGAAAGTTTCCTGAATCGTTCGAATGGCCGGAATACGATGGCGCCGTTCCTCCAACGGTTGGGGATGTGTTGGAAGATTTGATGGGATCTAGAGATTGGAAGGGTACGGAGAAATGGCGGCAGCGGGCGATGGGCATTGCACCGACCTTAGTGGGAGGCTCGAAAAAGCATGGCGGCCCAGATTTAGGGCCGACTCGAGCTCGCCGCCAATGGGCAAAATTGGGCGTCGACGGACTAGGAATCGCGGATGAGCCGCCTGGGCCCGAGCACGCTGCCAACTTCAAGCCTAGGCTAACAGTCAGAATGGCCGCAAGACTGCAGGGTTTCCCAGACTCTTGGGTTTTGACCGGCGGTAAAACAGCGGCCTACCGTCAAGTCGGGAATGCATTTCCTCCTCCGGTTGCACATGCCGTCGGTGAGGCGATCCGCGCAGCTCTTCATGGCAAGGTTTCGCGTTCACGCCGCAAGCAGCTGCCGCTTTTTGAAGTGGCCGTCTGATGCGCGACAAGAAAGAAAAGAAGCGGAGCGGGTCGCGAATTCGAATTCTCGAATTCCTTCTTGGCAACATTGGGCGGGTTGTTGGAAAGGATGAAATTCGGCAAGCCGCTGGGAACGCTTCGGAGTGGGCAAGGCGCCTTAGAGAACTTCGCGATGAGCACGGTTATCAGATACTCTCTCACAAAGATAGGAGAGAACTTAAGCCGGGCCAATACCTGCTAGAGACTGATAAGAGGCTTCCTGCACTTCCGCGATCTATATCCAAGGAGACGCGAGCCTGGGTTTTAGAGCGGAACGGGTACACTTGCCAGATGTGTGGTTCTGCTGCAGCGGACGACGATTTGTTTCATCCGGGCCAGAAGATTCGGCTAACAATGGGCCATATCATCGACAAATCTAAAGGTGGCAAAGATACCCCGGAGAACCTCCGAGCCGTTTGTACAAATTGCAACGAAGGATTGCAGAACGCTTCCCCGCCGAAACCGGATCGCATCGAGCTATTAAAACAGGTCCGTCGGGCTACGATTGATGATCAGATGTATCTGATTGATTGGTTGCAAAAGAAGTTCGACAAGATTAGGCCAAAGCGGAATTAGGGTTTGACGTGCCCGACTGGCTCACTCGGAAACAGCGTTCCCGGAATATGTCGAGTATTCGATCGAAGGGAAATGCGACAACGGAGGGAGCGTTCCTTACAATTCTCCGCGAATCACGAGTGAGTGGCTGGCGAAGGCACTTAGCCCTTCCTGGAAAGCCGGATTTCGTATTCAAACGCCAAAACCTAGTGGTGTTCGTCGATGGATGCTTTTGGCATGGATGCCCTCGGTGTTACAGACTACCCGACGATAACAGACCATACTGGAAAGCAAAGGTGATGATGAATCGTCGCCGAGACCGGCGACGGAATCGTGAGTTGCGTGCTCTAGGGTGGCGAGTTTTGCGCGTTTGGGAACATTCGTTGAAGACCCTGAGCGGGCGCAACCGGGTTCTCGTGAAATTGGTAGACGCATTGGCGCTACGTTCTAATCGCGCGTTTCCCTCGAAGCGGCAATCTCGATAGTTCACAGGAGTTGCAAATGTAAGTGCAGCAGCCGCGGTCAAAGCCGTGGTTTCGTGCCATAGAAGACGAGCGGCGCAGCGTTTAAGGCGTGAAGTTCCAGCGGGGTTTGGTGGCGACGAGGTCGGATTGGGGAATGATGCTGACGTGAGGGTCGGTGAGGATGCGTTGCCAGCCGCGATTCAAGTAGAGGGCACGATATATCGTGCTCCTACTCGGAAAAGAGTTTGGGCTGGGCGGAAGAGGGGGCTGCGGCGGGTTTGCGGCGGGCGACACCGACGACGCCGAGGACGGTGAGAGAAGAGATGGCGGAGCGGGGAACGAAGATACGGTCGGTGTTGGAGGAGAGGTCGGGCGGAGTGAGCTGGACACCGTTGTCGAGGAGCGAGAGCAGGTCGTTGGGGACGACGCCTTCGAGGGATTCGCCGTCGGTGTAACGGAGACGGATCCAGAGGCCGTCGAGCTTGGGACGCGAGAGGAAGGATTTGCGTTCGGGCTCGAAGTCGCCGTTGAATTCGCGGACGAAATAGAGAGAACGGATGCGGTCGAGGGGAATCTGTTCGTGGGAGCCGTCAGGCGTAAGGAGATCGAGCGGATCGATTTGGCCGAGGCGTGACGGGTTGAGGTATCCCTGCAAGGACTTGCGGTCCATGAGAGAGACGACGACCTTCTTGTGAGTAGAGGCTGGGGTACGGAGCTTCAAGTTAGCCGTTTCTGGCGCAAGATCAGCGAAATTCAAACTGAACCGAGGAGTTGCATCCAGGGAACTGCTGGTTGCGCACACCGGTCCGTTTGAATTTGTCTTATTGTGTCACGATCCGTAAAAATTCAAACTGCCCTAAGGCTCAAATCCCTGGCTAGCGCGGCCGTTTGAATTTTTCGTGTCACGGCCCAAAAAATTCAAACTGACCCACTGGCAAAAGTTGCCGTCGATCGGGCTCCAAAAGGCGTCGAAGAGCGAAAATTTGCGCTTTCGGAAAACGTATGTTATGTTAAGCGCGTTTTTCCTGTCAACCTATTGTTTTCATTGGGGTTAGGCCTTGGAGGGCCACCCGTTGACCGACAAGAAGCAAATCCTAAAATCCGCTTCGATCATTACCCTGGTGACCATCATAAGCCGGATTTTGGGCTATGTAAGGGACCAGCGCATTGTGCTCTTGCTCGGTACTTCGTTGGCGGCCGATTCGTTTGTGCTGGCGTACCGGATCCCGAACCTGTTCCGGCGGCTGGTAGGCGAAGGGTCCATGACGGCATCGGTCATACCGGTGTTTACGACGTGGATGCGGGAAAAGCCGACGAAGGACGTATGGGATTTTGCGAACCGGCTGTTCTGGACGCTGGCGCTGGTTGCGGCGGCGATTACGGTGCTGGGGATTGTGTTTTCGCCCTTTGTGGTGAAGGCGTTTACGTTCAGCTCGGGAGGAACGAATTGGAGCGAGGCCGTTGCGCTGAACCGGATTATTTTTCCGTACATATTCTTCATTTCGCTGGCGGCGCTGGCGATGGGGATTCTGAACTGCTTCCATATTTTTGGGTTGCCGGCCGCGACGCCTGTGCTGCTGAACCTGGCGATTATTTTATTTTCGGTGGGGCTGGTCTGGCATTACTTCAAGGACCCGGCGGTGTCGCTGGCTGTGGGCGTGCTGGTGGGAGGGGCGCTGCAGTTTTTGGTGCAGGTTCCGATGCTGGTGCAGAAGGGAATGAAGTTCGATTTCGGGCTTTCGTTTTCGCACCCGGGGATTCGAAGCGTGGCGCGGCTGATGGTGCCGCGATTTTTTGGAATTGGCATCGGGCAGATCAATTTTTTTGTGGATACGTACTTCGCGAATGCGGCGCTGATGCCGCGCGGAAGTTTGACGGCGCTGTACGTGGCGGACCGAGTGATGGAGCTGGTACTGGGCGGATATGCGATCGCGGTGGCGACGGCGATTCTGCCAATGATGTCGCACCAGGCGGCGGCGAACGATTATTCGGGATTGAAGAAGACGCTGACATTCGCGGTGCGGATCGTGGCGTTTATTACGATTCCCGCGGCACTGGGATTGATGATTTTGCGCGAGCCGATTATTCGAGTGCTGTTCCAGCACGGTTTGTTCATGGCGGAATCGACGAAATTGACGGCGCGGGCGCTGCTTTATTACGCGGTGGGTTTGCCGGCGCTGGCGACGGTCAAGCTGATTGTGCCGGCGTTTTATTCGACGAAAGACACGAAGACGCCGGTGATTGTGGCGGGGATTTCATTGTTCATCAATCTGGGGCTGAACATTTTGTTTTTGAACAACACGTGGCTGTTTCACAGGGTACAGAACGGCGGCCCGGCGCTGGCGACGGGGCTGGCGTGCTATTTCGATTTCTTCGCGCTGTTCATTATTTTCCGGCTGCGATATGGAGCGCTGGGAACGAAAGAAATTCTAAAGTCGTTTGCGAAGGTGTCGCTGTGCGCGGGAATCATGGGAGTGGCGTGTTACGCCGGGGGGCACTACACCGCGTTTACGACGCATTCGCGGTTCATCCTGCAGCTGCTGGTGTTTACGGGATTGATTGGCGGAGCGACGGCGCTCTATTTGGGATTGGCGTGGGTGTTCCGCTGCCATGAAATTGAAGAGATTTACGGAATCGCGACGCGGCGGAAGCGCGGCGGCGAAGCATACGTGGAAGGCTGATGGAACTTTCTAGCGCAATCTCGTCATTTTTGACACACGTGCAGGTCGAAAAGGGCCTCGCGGTGAATACACACGCTGCGTACAAGCGGGACCTGGCGAAGTTCGAAGACTTTGCGAAGAAGCGCAAGCTGGTGCTCGAGAAAATTACTCAGGACGACCTGGTCGATTTTCTGGCGGGGCTCTACCGGCAAAAGTTGGAAAGCAAGACGGTGGCGCGGCATTTGGTGTCGCTGCGGAATTTTTTCCGGCACGCGCAGGTTCATGATGCGATTGCGGATGATCCGGCGGCGAATCTCGAATCACCGAAGATTCGAAAGAGTTTGCCGGGATATCTGCGTCTAGAAGAAGTGGAGCGGCTTTTGCAGCAGCCCGATGGAAGTACGCCGCAGGGGTTGCGGGATCGCGCGATGCTGGAAGTGTTGTACTCGACGGGGCTGCGGGTTTCCGAATTGACGGGACTGAAGGTGAGCGACCTGGACGTGAAGGTTGGATGCGTGCGCTGCATCGGCAAAGGTGATAAAGAGCGAGTGGTGCCGGTGGGGCGGAAGGCTCTGGGAATTGTGGAGAAGTATTTGCGCGAAGGGCGACCAGAGTTGTTGCGCGGCGCGCGGAACGGATTGGTCAGTCCGTTTCTGTTTGTGAATCGGAGCGGCGCAAAGATCAGCCGGGTCGGCGTGTGGAAAATTCTCTCGAATTACGGAAGGCAGGCGGGGTTGCGACTATCGCTGACGCCGCACATGCTGCGACACAGTTTTGCCACGCACTTGCTCGAGCGTGGTGCGGATCTGCGATCGGTGCAGTTGATGCTCGGCCATGCCGACATTTCGACGACGCAGATTTATACCCATGTAGTGGAAGAGCGATTGAAGCAGGTGTACAAAGCGCATCATCCACGCGCATAGCGTGGGGGCCCGAAGTAATTGCGGGTGCAGGCCGGAAAGTCGCGGCCGCATCCTTACGGTGAAGGAGTGCAATGCCTGATTATATGTTTTTGCTGGAGAGCCGGCTGTTGCCGGAGCAGAGAGCGGCAATGTTGCGCGTGCAGGAACTTTCCGCAGCGATGGGCTTCAACATTTATTTGACGGGCGGGACGGTGCGCGACCTGATTACGGGCGCGTCTCTCCGGGATCTTGATTTCACGGTGGAAGGAAACCCGTCGAAGATTGCGCGCGAACTCGAAAAGGGCGGCGCGAAGGTACTGCATGAAGACGAGAAGCTGAGGCATGTGGAGATTTTGTTTGCGGGCGATTGCGAAGGGAGCATCGCGGCGGCGCGTGACGATCACTATGTGCGGCCGGGAACGCGGCCGGAGATTCGCTGGTCGACGATTATGGAGGATTTGCGGCGGCGGGATTTTTCGCTGAACGCGATTGCGATTTCGTTAAATCCCGCTTCGCGCGGGTTGCTGCTGGACCCGACGAACGGGCTTTCCGACATCGAGCGCGCGGAAGTGCGCGCGCTGATTATTCACAGCTTTACGAATCAGCCGGTACGTTTGCTGCGCGTGTTGCGCTTTGCGGCGCGCATGGGATTCAAATTGGAGCAGCGCACTCAGGAATGGTTTGACCTGGCGATTGAGCGCGATTTGCATCACACAATTGAACCGGAAGATGCCGGAGGGGAGTTGCGCGCTCTTGCACGGGAAGAGAGCCCAACCGCAATTCTGAAGGCGTGGGAAGAGCACGATTTGCTGGAGACGGTGCATCCGGTGCTGGCGAAAAAACACCCGGACTACGATTCCGTCAACCGGCTGAGCAAAGTGCGCGACGACCTGTTCATGGCGGGATTGCGGCCGCGGCTGGCAACGCCGATGATGCTGGCCATCCTCGGGCGGCTGAAGGATCGCGAAGAAGGAAACCTGCTGCACAAACTGGGATTCCGGTCGGCCGAAGTGGAGCACATCCTGGAATTCGAAGACCAGGCACAGGCGACGGCGAAGGAGCTTGCGGGGAAAAAGTTGGCGGCACCGATTGACGCGTACCGTTTCCTGGAAAGAATGCCGACGGATACATTGGCATATTTGCTGGCGTTCTCTTCGAACTCCGGCGCCGTGTCGAAGATCCGCGCTTATCTGAACAAGTGGCGGCCGCTCCGACAGGGAATTCCGGCGATCGTCAATGAATTGACGGCCATAGGGATGCCCGCGGGACCGAAGTTCGACGCGGTGGTGGATCAAGTGTTTGCGATGCAGATGACCGGGCGGGGAAAGACTCCGGAAGAGCGCGAAAAGATTTTGCGCAAGCTTTCTGGAATTAAGGAACAGCCCAAGCCGAAGGAACCGAAGGGCAAAGAGAAAAAGCACGCGGGGAAAATAGTTGGGAGGGCACCTTCGCCGACGACAGGGAAACCGGCTCCGGCAGCGGCCGCGAAGTCTGCGACGGCACATCCGCCGGCAGCGAAAGCGGCGGCGAAACCTGCGGCCGGCGCGAAGAAGCCGGAAAAGAAAAAGAAGAAATAGACGCGTCGCATTTTTGGGGCTGTTGAAAACGCGAGATTGCAGGTCGCAATTCTTCGTCAAGGGATTTAGAATCGAAATTCATGGGACGCCCTGAATTCGTTCACCTTCACGTTCATACCGACTACAGTTTGCTGGATGGGGCTTGCGAGACTTCGGAGCTTCTGGACGAAGCGTCCCGCCAGAAGATGCCGGCCGTGGCGATCACGGACCACGGGAATCTTTTCGCGGCGGCGAATTTTTTTAATGAAGCGAGCAAGCGCGACGTAAAAGCGATTATTGGTTGCGAAGTGTATGTCGCGAAGGGAAGCAGGCACGATCGCGGCGAGAAATCGCCCGCAGCCGCACTCGAGCGCGACGACATGGAACCCGGGCAGCGCGGCAACAATCATCTGGTGCTGCTTTGCGAAAACCTTGAGGGCTATCACAACCTTCTTAAATTGGTCTCCGCGGGATTCCTCGAAGGATTTTATTACAAGCCGCGCATTGATTACGACCTGCTCGCAAAACACAGCAAAGGGTTGATCGCGCTGTCCGCGTGTTTGCAGGGCGCTGTGACGGAAGCGGTCGTCGAAGAAAAATTCGACCGCGCGAGGGAAAACGCTTACCGACTGCGGGACATTTTCGGAAAACAGAATTTCTTTTTGGAGATTCAGGACCAGGGCCTGGAGATCGAAAAAGGCGTGAACCCGCACCTCGTGCGGCTTTCGAAAGAGACGGGGATTCCGCTCGTCGCGACGAACGATTGCCACTATCTGCATCACGAAGATGCTCACGCGCAGGAAGTGCTGCTTTGCATTCAAACCGGCAAAACGATGAGCGATGAGCGCCGAATGAAGTTTCCCACCGACCAGTTCTATTTCAAGACCGCCGACGAGATGTTCCAGATATTCAAAGAGATTCCGGATTCGTTGCAGCGTACGGTGGACATCGCGGCGCGCTGCAACGTGAAGATCGAGCGCATTCCGAATCCGTTCCCGGAATTCAAAGTACCGGAAGGCTTTACGGCGGGTAGCTATTTTGAACGCGTGGTGCGCGAAGGATTTGCCACACGCGTGCCGCAACTGGAGCGGTTGGCGAAGGCAGGCGCGCTCGCCAATCCGCTTTCGGAGTATGAACGGCGACTGACCAGCGAAATCCAGATGATTCAGAAGATGCGTTATGAAGGATATTTTCTGATCGTTTGGGATTTCATTCATTACGCGCGAAGCCAGGGAGTTCCGGTCGGACCCGGACGAGGTTCCGCGGCGGGAAGCCTGGTGAGTTATGCGCTGCGGATTACGGATGTGGACCCGCTGCAATACAACCTGCTGTTCGAGCGCTTCCTGAATCCGGAACGCGTTTCGATGCCGGATATCGACATCGATTTCTGCATGCGACGGCGCGGTGAGTTGATTGAATACGTCACGCAAAAATACGGCCGGGACAACGTGGCCCAGATTATTACGTTTGGAACGATGGCGGCGAAAGCTGCGATCAAAGACGTGGGCCGGGCGATGGATATCCCCTACGGCGAAGTGGATCGCATCGCGAAGATGGTGCCGGCAACGATTGGCATCACACTGGATCAGGCATTGGATGAGGCGCCACAGCTGAAGTCGGCGATCAATGCCGATGAGAAATTGAAAGAACTTATGGCCGTCGCGCAGCGGCTGGAAGGGCTTTCGCGGCACGCTTCGACGCACGCGGCGGGAGTTGTAATTTCTCCCGCGCCGCTCACCGACCTGGTTCCGGTTTACAAAACGAACCGCGACGAAGTCACGACGCAATTTGACATGAACGCTCTTGAGCGAATCGGCTTGCTCAAGATGGATTTCCTGGGCCTGACGACGCTGACCGTTCTTAAAGACGCGGTGAAGATGGTGGAGCAAAACCGCGGGATTTCCGTTGACCTCGAAAATCTGGCTCTGGATGACGAGCCGACCTACAAACTATTTTCCCGCGGCGATACGACAGCGATTTTCCAGTTTGAATCGCACGGCATGCGGGACATCTTGCGGCGCTACCAGCCGACGCGCATCGAAGATTTGACGGCACTGAACGCGCTGTACCGCCCGGGGCCGATTCAGGGCGGCATGGTCGACGACTTCATCAACCGGAAGCATGGAAAAACGAAAGTCACTTACGAACTTCCGCAGCTGCAGGACATTCTGGAAGAAACGTACGGCGTCATCCTGTATCAGGAACAAGTGATGCAGATTGCGAACCGCCTGGCGAGTTTTTCACTCGGCGAAGCGGACATTCTGCGCCGCGCCATGGGCAAGAAAAAGAAAGAAGAGATGGCGGCGCAGCGGGCCAAATTTCTGGATGGATGCGCGAAGAACAAGATCCCCGAGAAGAAGGCCGAGAAGATTTTCAATTTGATGGAAGAGTTTGCGGGATACGGGTTCAATAAGTCTCACTCCTGCGCCTACGCCCTGCTCGCGTATCAAACCGCGTACATGAAAGCTCATTTCCCCGTGGAATTCATTGCAGCGTTGCTCACGTCGGAAACGGGGAATGCCGACAAGGCGGTGAAGTACATCAACGAAGCGCGCGGCATGAGCATTTCGATTTTGCCGCCGGACGTGAACGAATCCGATTTATATTTCACGCCGGTCGGCGAATCGATCCGCTTTGGCCTCGCTGCGATTAAGAACGTGGGCGAGAACACGGCGAAGGCGATCCGCGAATCGCGAACCGGGCAGGGACCATTTCAATCGCTTTACGATTTTTGCGAGCGCATCGAATCGCGATTCTTGAACAAACGCGTGTTTGAGAGCTTGATCCGATCCGGCGCAATGGACTCCGTCGGCCCGCGCGAGGCCATGCTCGCCAGTGTGGACGATGCGCTGACATCGTTGCAGCGCGCGTCGCGAAACAGGGAATCGGGGCAGCACGGTTTGTTTGGCGGAGGCTCGACACCGGTTGCAACTCCGTTCGAACTCCGCGACGCGGCTCCGTGGAGCGAGGAAGAGCGGCTCGCGAGCGAGTACGCGATGCTTGGATTTTACGTCTCAGGGCACCCGCTGGAAAAATACGGCTCGAAATTAGCGGAATGGAAGGTTGTAAGCCTCGGACAGGTCGAGGGCGAGCGAAACGGGAAAGAGCTTCCGGTCGCTGTGCTGATCGTGGGCAGCCGGCCGATGCGGTCCAAGAAAGGCGCGCGGTGGGCGATTTTTACGATTCAGGATATGACTGGAATTCAAGAGTTGCTGGCGTTCCCGGAAAGCTTTGCGCGTTTTGAGACAATTCTGAAGCCTGGCGCGCCGCTGCTGCTGAAAGTTCGCGTGCAGGTGGAAGAAGCGGGGACACGGCTTTCTCTGCAGGAAGCGCGCCGAATTGAAGATATAGTGGAGAAGGTTGCGAATCAGGAGCTCCGGGTGCGACTCGATGTTCAGTCGTTGAACGAAGCGACGCTGGATCGGCTCGAGAAGTTGTTTGAGTCTGCGCCCGGGATGAGCCAGGTTGTCTTTGAACTGGTTTCGCAGGATGGTTCGGTGGCGACGATGGCTTCGCAACAACGCGTGAAGGTGACGCCGGAATTGGTCGAGGCAGTGCGGAAACTAAAAGGGGAACAAGCAGCTGCTTAGGAAAACGAATGAGCGCGAAAGAACATAGCGCCGAAGTGAGCGCGCAGCGTCAACAGGAAATCGAGCGTCTCGAAAAGGATGTGGAAGATTTGAAGCGACTAGCAGGAAACGAAGACGCCGACGCGGAGCTGGAGCGAGTGCGGCAGCAAGTGGCGGAGCTCCGGCGGGAATTTTACGCACACCTGGGGCCGTGGCAGCGGGCACAAATCGCGCGGCACCAGCAGCGGCCCTATCTGCTCGATTTCGTCCAATATCTGTTTACAGATTTCATCGAATTGCACGGCGACCGCGCCTTCGGAGACGACAAAGCGATCATCGCCGGACTCGCCAAGTTTCACGGGCGACCCGTCGCCGTGATTGGCCATCAAAAAGGGCGCGATACAAAGCAACGCGTGCTTCGGAATTTTGGCCAGCCAAAGCCGGAAGGCTACCGCAAGGCGTTGCGCGTGATGCAACTGGCCGCGAAATACAGCCGGCCGATTCTGACGTTCATTGATACACCCGGCGCTTATCCCGGAATTGACGCCGAAGAACGCGGGCAAGGCGAGGCGATTGCGCGGAATCTGCGAGAGATGGCTCGGCTTCCCGTGCCAATCCTTGTCACAGTGACGGGCGAAGGCGGCTCGGGCGGCGCGCTGGCCGTTGCGGTTGGAGATCGCGTCAACATTCTGGAGAACAGTTTTTATTCCGTGATTTCACCGGAAGGTTGCGCGGCGATTATGTGGCGCGATTCGACAAAAGCCGAAGCGGCTGCGGAGGCAATGAAGATTACCGCAAAGGATTTGAAAGACTTCGGAATCGTCGACGAAATCGTGAAGGAACCGGAAGGCGGAGCACACACCGACCACGAGGCTGCTGCGCGGTTTTTGGGCGACGTGCTCGATCGCCAGCTTGCCGAATTGACGCTGACCCCTCCGGACATCCTGGTGGCAGGGCGCTACGAGAAATTCCGGAAAATGGGCCAGTTTTTCGACATTCATGCTTAGATTTTGAAGGTATCGTGGCGCCTCCGCTGAGGGAAAATTGTTGGACATAACTCCTCCACAGTGCCTGTCCCAAGATGGGCATGTTTTCGTAAGTCCATTTAATTCAATAACATAAATATGGTACTAGGATTGCTGCTATCGGTCTGAGCCTGCGCTTCCGCCCGTCCCAGCGTAAGAAGCCGGCAACCGTAGCTGCCTAGGATGGGTCTATGCGTCGCATTTTGCTTGGGTTGGGATTTTTGGCGTTAGCTTGTGTGGCGAGCTCGCCGGTTTTTGCGGATTCCGTGCAGATTCAATACACGGTTAATGGCGCGTTCAGCGCGGATGTGAACTCCGCACCTTTGAGTGGCGCGAACGGCACCTATTCGATGTCTTTCTCGTTGCCGCAAGATCCGTCGCCCGACTTCTTCGATACAACCGCGGGCGATTTTGCGATTTCGAATGTGCCAATCTCGTATTCGTTTCAATGCCAAAGCTGTTCTTCTGCGACGACTTTCAGTGGAACGGCGCTCGACGTTGATTTCGCCGGGCCGAGCCTCGGCGGCATGTTCGTGGTCGAACTCTTGACGGGCGGTCACGATTATTTTTTCCAGTTTGGGGGACCGACCCTGTTTAGCGGATCAGTGAGCGATCCCACGCTGCTCACTGGAGGTCCTTTTAACCTGACGAATGCCGGCTATTTCGAATTGGACGACAATGAATTTGTGAATCTTGGCAGCGCCACGGTGCAAGCTTCGCAGGTCGCAACGCCGGAGCCTTCCACGCTCGCGCTGCTGCTTGCCGCGATGCTCGCAGTGGGAGCCATCGCGTTTTGGAAATCGCAGCGCTCTTAGCGCCGACTGATTTTTCCCCCGTAGCAGATAGGAAACTTAGCATTCAGGAATGTGTGGGCTCGGTGTCCATCCGGAGCTAGTCTGAAAGTGTCTTCGGAGAGCGAATTGGTTCTGGGGGCCGGCTTGCCGGCGGCCGGTTCGCGGAAAATGGAAACCGTTATGTCCGATCCCTTCCGTCCGTACGAAAAACTGGTGGAAATCACTGTTCTGGGCAAGAAATTCAATGTGCCCGAGCGGAATTCCTTGTTGCGGTGCTTTCAATTCATCAGTCCGGAAACGATTCCGTACGGGCGATTTTGCTGGAATCAGGATTGTCAGTATTGCCGTGTAACTTGCCAGTTGCCCGATGATGATGAGCCGCGCGAGATGCTTGCATGCAAGTTCATCGTGATGCCGGGAATGGAAGTTTCCGAGTTGAGCCAGGAATTGAAGTGGTGCTTGCGCGCAAAATTGCCGCAGGATGCGACCGTAACGCATTCCCAGGAAGTTTGAGTCTCCACCCAGCCCCCAAAAATAATGGAAGCGATTCGCCCCGCGGAACAGTGCTCGATTTAGCTCTGTTTGCGCTGCGCGAATTGCTGCACTACGATGGAAGCGATGACTCCGGGCGCAACAGCCGTAGCGGGGAAAATTGTCTGCGATGGGTGCGGGCAGGGAACCTCGCCTGAGCACATCGCGCGGCGACTGCGCCGCCTGGAACTGGCGACTCGCTACCGGCCCATCCACATACAAGCTGTGTTCCTGAACGCCCAATCTCCTGTGCACGAACAGGACTTCTTGTACGCTGCGGATGGCGATTTTCGCGGCGAAGCTGCCGCCTTGCTCAGCGCGCTGAAGATTGAAACTGTGGGCCGCGACAGGGAAGCGGTGCTCGCCGATTTTCAGCGAAAGGGATTTTTTCTGACGCATGTTTTGGAGTGCGCGCCAGAGGGCGTGCTCGACCAAGCCAGTCTTTCCGAGGCGCTAAAGCAACGCCTCCCGAGTGTGATTCGAAGATTGCGCGGGTCGCTCAGGCCGAAGCGCATTGTCCTCCTTTCGGCGGCACTCGAGCCGATTTTGGACGATCTAAAGCGCGCCGAATGTGGCGGCGAATTGGTGCTGGACGGGGAAAAGCCGTTTGCCCTGAATGACAACGGGAGTGTGAGCCGGCTCACATCAGCGCTCGGGGGCTTGTGATAAGCTTGTTGAAAATTTGGCGGTTGAGGCGGCAGCGATGAAAAAACAGGCGAAATTTGGCATCGGTATCGGCGTCATCGTCATATCCATGGCCTGCCTGGCTTGGCTTGGCTACGGCGAAAGCAAGACCTACTACCACACGATTGCGGAAATCGAGTCCTTGCACGGTTCAGCCGCGGCCCACAGAATGAGAGTGGGCGGTACGGTGCAACCGGGAAGCATTCATCACGTAACCGGGCGGACGGATTTTGTGCTTTTGGGCGAGGGAAAGTCCCTGAACGTGAGCTACACGGGAAACGACCCGCTGCCGGACTCGTTCATTGACAATTCGCAGGCCTTGATCGAGGGCCGGATGGGCTCGGACGGAAAATTTGTTGCCGAGCATGTTCAGGCGAAATGCGCTTCCAAGTATGAAGCGGCGCCAGGCGAAGCGCCCCGTTCGGCGGTACCGACGGGCCGGTCCTAAGCCGTTCGCAAAAAGTTTAGTAACCCAGCGCGCTCAGAGTTGTAAACGGAGGCTGTGTGGACGTATTCGGTTCGTTTGCACTATTGCTCGCGTTTGTTTGCGCGCTGTATGCCCTTGTCGGCGGAATCGCTGCGATCCTTACCAGACATCCTCTGCTGATCAAAAGCGCCCGGCAATCCGGTATTGCGGCATGCGTTTTGATTTTTATGGCGACGCTAAGCGTCGTCTACCTGTTCGTCACCGACAATTTTTCGATGGCGTACGTGGTTTCGCACAGCAACCGCGACCTGGCCACGTTCTTTAAGGTGGTCGCGTTGTGGTCCGGGCAGGAAGGATCGCTGCTGTTCTGGTGCTTCCTGCTGTCCATTTACATTTTCTCGGTACTCGTTGCCTACCGGAACAAGCACGGCGAATTGATGCCCTACGTCGGTACGATTCTTGCCGGCGTGCAGCTTTTCTTTCTGACCATCAGCAATTTCGTCGCGAGCCCGTTCAAGGCTCTTGCGATCGCGAACGCGAGTGGCGGCCTCGATTACTACATGCGCGGCGACGGCAACGGTCTGAATCCGGTTCTGCAATATCCCGAAATGATTATTCACCCGCCCAATCTTTATTCGGGCTACACGGGATTTACGATTCCGTTTGCGTTTGCGCTGGCGGCTTTGCTGGGGCGTTACCCGGGCGAAAAATGGATTCACCTGACGCGCAAGTGGACGATGATCGCGTGGTGCTTCCAGACCGTGGGCATTTTGCTCGGCGCGCACTGGGCGTATGCCGTACTCGGTTGGGGCGGCTACTGGGGCTGGGACCCGGTTGAGAATGCGTCGTTTTTGCCGTGGCTTACGGGCACGGCGTTTCTGCACTCGGTGATGATGCAGGAAAAGCGCGGCATGATGAAGGTGTGGAACGTGTGGCTGGTATTCATCACGTTCATGCTGTGCATCCTGGGGACACTGCTCACGCGAAGCGGCGTGGTGAGTTCCGTGCATGCGTTCGCGCAATCGAATATTGGGAATTGGTTTGTCGGATTTTTGCTGATTGTGATTGCGACGTGCCTTTTTGCGTACTTCAAGAACCGCGACTATTTGAAAAGCGAAAATCAGCTCGACTCGATGGTGTCGCGTGAATCAAGCTTTCTCTTCAATAATTTGGTCCTACTGGTGGCGTGCATCGCCATTCTTTCTGGCACGCTGTTTCCCGTTTTTTCCGAGTGGTTTACGGGGAATCGAATCAGCGTGGGCGCGCCATTTTTCAACAAAGTCAATATTCCGCTGGGCTTGCTGCTACTTTTTCTCACCGGAGTGGGCCCTTTGCTGGCTTGGCGAAAGACTTCCGCGGAGAGCCTGAAACGGAATTTTCTTTGGCCGACGATTGCAGGTTTTGTAGGAGCGGGGATTGCGATTGCTCTTGGCGCGCGGGATTTTTACGCGATTGTTTGCTTCCTATTGAGCACGTTCGTGGCGGCCACGATCGCGCTGGAATATTATCGCGGCGCAAAGGTTATAAGGATGCGCAGCGGATTGAACTGGCTGTCGTCCGCCGTGGAGTTGACGCTCCGGAATACGCGGCGGTATGGCGGCTATATCGTTCACTTTGGCATGGTGATGATTTTTGTGGGCCTGGCCGGACAGGCGTTTAACAAAGAAGTGCAAAAAGAGATCGGCATCGGCGGCACGGTGAAAATCGGGCCTTATGAACTGCTGCTGCAGGCGCTCGACCAGAAGCAGGAGAAGAACTACATGGCCGAGCGGATGATCGTGGAAGTGATGAAGGATCACAAGCCGGTGATGATTCTGTTTCCAGAGCGGCGAAATTTCCCGACGAATCAGGAATCGGGAACCATGGTCGCGATTTATTCGACGCTTCGCGAAGATTTGTACGTCGTGTATGCGGGCGTAAATCAGGGAAGCGATGTGCCGACGATTCACGTTTTTCTGAATCCGCTCGTCAAATGGGTTTGGTATGGCGGCATCGTCGTGGTGATGGGAACGATTGTCGCGCTGGTGGCGCCGCGCCATGCGGTGCTGGTGCTTTCGGGGTCGAAAGCGCAGGAACCGGCGCCGGCATTCGCCGGAGCCGTGCCGAGCTCGGTGACTTTGCGAGAAGGCCATGACTAAGACAAAAAAGATTCTGACGTATCTCTTTGTGGCTTCGCTCGGGTTGGCGCCGATTGCAACGCTGAATGTGCGCGCTGAATTGGACCACGCTCATGAGCTCGGGAAACAGGTGAGATGCTCCTGCGGCGGATGCGAACAGTCCGCCGGCACTTGCTATCACGTCGGCGGAGCGTTTTCCGGGCCTTGCGAAATGGCTAAGACGATGATCAAGGAAATTCAGGGTCATCTGGACAAAGGGCTCACCGACGATCAAGTCATTCAGGCGATGATCAAGGAATACGGAACGGCGGCATACGTGGAGCCGCCGAAAGAAGGATTTGGCCTGGTCGCATGGCTGATGCCGGGCGTTTACTTGTTGGCTGGAGCAGGGCTGGTGCTTTTTGTGATTAGCCGGTGGCGAAAGCGTGGAGTCGCGTCGGAAGCTGTAATCGCGAAGCAGAGTCCTGTTTCGCCGGAAGTGCTGGCGCGCGCAAAAGCGTTGGCGCAAAAGGCGATGGAAGAATGACGCTCATGCTTGCAATGTTTGCCGCTATGGACGCGGGAGCGGGTTCGTGGCCGATTCTCGGCGCTTGTTTCGCGCTCCTGGTGGCAGCGATGCTCTTCATCTTTTTTATCCAGCCCGATGCGTCGGATTTGGCGCCGCATCGCTCGAAGCTCGACCAGCTTCTGGAACGCCGTGACACGATTTACGACAATTTGCGGGACCTCCGATTTGAATACCGGGCTGGAAAATATTCCGAAGGCGACTACGAGGAAATGAAAAACTCACTGGAGTTGGAAGCCGCGCAAGTGCTGGTGGAAATCGATCAGGTGACGGAAGCACAGACGAAGCGGCCACGCGGCCCGAAAGCGGCGGCAGCCGAGGGCAAACGATGACCTCGGTGCTCCGGAGGATTCTGGTTCTCGCTGCTTTTAGCACGCTGCTGGCCGGTGCTGCGCACCCTGCCACGCTGCAGGGCAAGGTCACCAACGCCACGACAGGCAAGCCCGCCGCGTCGGTGGAAGTGATCCTCATCCAACTGCAGGGCGGCATGCAGCCGGTAGCAACCACCAAGACTGATGCGCAGGGACAATTCACGTTCGACAATCCCGGAGTAGGCGCGCAGCCCATGCTGGTTCGCGCCGTGTACAAAGGCGTGAATTTTCACCAAGCATTGCCTCCAGGCAGAGATTCGGTCGAAGTGAACGTCTACGATCTTTCTACGGACGCCAAGACCGTGAGCGTGCCTTCTCACCTGATTATTTTTCAGCCGAATGGCGCGACTTTGACCGTCGCGGAACAGTTGCTTGTCCGCAACGAATCGAAACCGCCGGTCGCCTTCTTCCGGACCGATGGAAACTTCCAGTTCACGCTCCCAGAAAAAGCGGAACTGAAACAGATTGCCGCGGCCGGCCCCGCCGGCATGCCCGTAACGCAGACTCCGATCGAGTTGGGTAAGAGCAAGTACGCATTCGCGTTCGCGTTTCGGCCCGGAGACAACGAAGTGCGGCTCGCGTACGAACTTCCCTATGCGGGAGATACCGCGACGATCAAGTTGACGGCGTCTCATGGCGAACAGCGCGTGATCCTGGTCGTGCCGCCGAGCGTTACTCTTGCCGGCGATCAACTCAATTCGGCAGGGCAAGAGCAGGGAATGAATCTGTTCGAGCACACGATTGCTGCGGGTACTCCCTCGTTCACGGTAAAGCTGTCCGGAACAGCGCCAGCGCCGCAGGAAGCGGCCGCAGGAAACGAAGCGCAAGGTACGAACAGCAGGCAGGGCGGCGACGAAAATGGCAGCAGCGGGGGCGGAATTCCGATTCAGGTTGTTCCCGGCCGACTGGATTCTTTGAAGTGGCCGGTGGTGGCAATTCTGCTGGCGGGATTCGGCTTCGGCGGTTATCTTTTGTCGAAAAAGTCGGTCGTTGTTGCGGCGACGGATGGCACTGTCGCGGCGACAGGCGCTCCGGCAGGGAAGTCGGCGAAGTCGAAAGTGGAGACAGCGACTACGGCACCCGTTGCTCCTCCCGCGCAGGCGCCAACGTTGGCTGCTTTGGATCAACAGGCCGCGACGAGTCTAGATGGTCTGAAGGAACTGATCTTCAAGCTTGAACTGCGCAGGCAGGCCGGCACGATCAGCGAAGAAGACTACGCGGCCGAACGTGCGCGGGCGGAAAAAATCCTGCGCGATCTGGTGCGAGGCTGACGCGGTGAGCGAGCGCATCGGTCGCCCTGCCGGATTGAAGTTCACGAAAATCGACAAGCGATTTGGAGCGTTGTACGCGCTGCGGCGCCTGGATTTTGAAATTGCGCCCGGCGAGTGCGTTGCGTTGACTGGCCGCAACGGCTCCGGCAAGACGACGCTTCTGCGCGTGGCTTCGCAGTTGACGCGGCCCACGCGCGGCGACCTGACGTTTCCCGGTTTGAGCACCGGCGAAATTCCCGCAATCGGCTACGTTTCCCACGCCATCATGCTGTACGAAGAACTGACTGCGGCCGAAAACTTATGGCTATTTGCCCGGCTTCTTGGAATCGCCGAACCGGAAAAACGTATCGCGACGTTACTCGAAGCCACGAATCTGGCGAACCGCGCGAGTTCGCTCGTGCGGACATTCTCGCGGGGCATGAAGCAGCGGCTGGCGA
>DATGIS010000133.1:0-30447 GCA_035295625.1 Candidatus Acidiferrum sp.
TGCCTTCTTTTCCGCTTTTTTCCACCACGTATCGAGCGCGTCGCGCATCTTCGTCCCGCGAGCTTGAATCGCGAAATCCACAATCGAAGTCGTCCCGCCAATCGCCGCCGCGCGCGTTCCGGTTTCAAAATCGTCGCTGGACGTCGTTCCGCCGAACGGCATGTCCAGATGCGTATGCGCGTCAATTCCACCGGGCAGCAGCAACATTCCCGTCGCGTCGATGACCGTGTGCGCTGGCGCCGCCGCGATCCCCGTGCGCACTTCCCGAATCGTTTCTCCCTCGACCAAAATATCCGCGGCGAACGTTTTTTCGGCCGTGACCACCGTTCCGTTTCGAATGAGCAGTCCCATCAGTCGCACTTCCTCGCTGGATTTGCAGAATTCGCCACTCGTTGCTCCCAGGATTCCGCCGCAACATTCTTGTCCACTCGCTCCATCGTGATGCACCCATCCACCGGACACACCAGCGAACATAAATTGCAGCCGACACATTCGTCTTCATCGACGCGGGGAATTCGCGAGAGTGGCGTCGCATAAGGCTCTGCATCGCCGTTTCTCAACAAGGGATGGTCCAGCTTCGGAATCGGCGTCATCGCAATTCGCTGCCGACTCACATTTTCCCGCTCCGCAGGCGTTGCGTGCCTGCCGTTACCGGAGTGCCCCTCGCCAACGCGATCGAGATGAATACATTGATGCGCGCCGTCCCAGCACGCCGCATAGCACAGCTCGCAACCGATGCACGTCTCTTCATGAATCCGTGCCACGATCTTGTAGTTTAAATTCAGGTGCTTCCATTCCTGCACGCGTTCGAGGCTCTTCCCTTGAAAATCAGAAATCTTCCCAAACCCCTTTTCTCGCATCCAGTTCGCAAGCCCATCGCACATGTCATCCACAATCCGGTAGCCGTAGTGCATCACCGCAGTGCACACCTGCACATTGCTGCATCCCAGCAACAAAAACTCCACCGCGTCCCGCCAATCGGAAATTCCGCCAATCCCACTCAGCGGCAGATTCGCGTCCGCGTCGCCCTGCACTTGCTGCACCAGGTTTAACGCGATCGGCTTCACCGCCGGTCCGCAATAGCCGCCGTGCGACGACCTTCCATCGACATTCGGCCGCGGTACGAACGTGTCCAAATCGATTCCCGTGATCGAATTAATCGTATTGATCGCAGACAGCCCGTCCGCGCCGCCGCGCTTTGCAGCCCGCGCCACCACGCGAATATCCGAAATATTCGGCGTCAACTTCACGAGCACCGGCGTTCGCGCTTTCTCTTTCACCCACGCCGTAATCATCTCCGTATATTCCGGCACTTGCCCGACCGCGCTGCCCATGCCGCGTTCGCTCATTCCATGCGGGCAGCCAAAGTTCAGTTCGAGTCCATCCGCGCCTGCGTCTTCAGCCTGCTGCACGATCGTGTGCCAGGCTTCTCGTTTCGACTCAACCATCAACGACGCGATCAAAGTATTTCGCGGATAGCGCTTCTTTACTTCCGAAATCTCGCGCAAATTCACAGCAAGCGGCCGGTCCGTAATCAACTCAATGTTGTTCAGCCCCATCATGCGCTGGCCGTTCCAATCAATCGACGAATAGCGTGACGATACGTTCGTGATTGGCTCGCCGAGCGTCTTCCACACTGCTCCGCCCCAGCCTGCGTCGAACGCGCGCATCACCTGTTCGCCGCAATTCGTCGGCGGCGCCGACGCCAGCCAAAACGGGTTCGGCGAATGAATCTTTCCCGCAAACAAAACCGAAATGTCTGGAGAAGTTTTTTTCTCAACCATGCTTCTTCTCCAAAAACCGGACAACCGAAACCGCCGTCCGCTTTCCGTCCGCTACCGCGTCCACCACTTCCCTGCCGCCATTCACGCAATCGCCCCCGGCAAAATATTTCGCATTTGACGTTTGCCCGGTCGCCCGATCCACCGCCACCCGCCCGTTTTCCAGTTTCACTCCCCGGCACGCCTGCAAAAACTCCAGGAGCGGTGACTGCCCGATCGCGGGAATCACCATGTCACAGGCCGTCTCCCATTCGCTGCCGGCGACGTTTCGCAGTTCGCCATTCGCCGCGCTCTCCACTCGGACGCAACGAATTCCGCGAATCTTCCTTCCATCTTCGGACGCAAGCACTGCGACCGGCTGCGTCCACCAGTGAAATTTCACGCCCTCCGCCTTCGCATATTCATATTCAAACTGAAACGCGGAAATGCTCGCTTCATCACGCCGGTAAACCATCTGCACTTCTTCTGCACCGAGCCGCAATGCCGCACGCGCCGCATCAATCGCCGTGTTCCCGGCTCCCACTACGATCACTCGCTTTCCCACTGACAGGCGTCCGCCCGTTTTGTAGTCCGCGATGAATTTAAGCGCATCCACAACTCCAGCCTGCTCGCATCCCGGGATTTGCAGCTCCCGCATCGCGCCGAGACCTATTCCAAGAAATACGTAGTCGAACTCTTTTTCCAGCCGGTTAAGCTGCTCTTCACCTTCAATTCGCTCGCCGAACTGAAACTCCACGCCCATCCCGCGAATCATCTCGATTTCGCGCAGACTGTCGCTCGCCCGCAGCTTGTATTCCGCCACACCGTACGTGTTTAACCCACCGGGCAGCGGCCGGCTGTCAAAAATAGTCACGCCGTATCCGCGCCGCCGAAGTTCCGCCGCGAAGGCCAGCGACGCAGGCCCAGCTCCGATACAAGCCACACGGCCTTGTCTAGTCTCTGTTGACTCCAATTCGATCGTCGCGCCATTCGCCAGAAACGCGTCCATCGCGTGCCGCTGCAGAAGCCCAATCTCAATCGGCTGCTTATTGTAGCGGTGCATCACGCACGCGCCTTCGCAAAGCACGTCCACCGGGCACACTCTCGCGCAGCTCGCACCCAAAATGTTTGCGTCTAATATGGTTAGCGCCGAGCCGCGCAAATTTCCTTGCGCGATTTTCTTGATGAATCGCGGAACGTCAATGTGCGTCGGACACGCCGCGGTACACGGCGCGTCGAAGCAATACAAGCATCGATTCGCTTCTGTTAGCGCGGAGACCTGAGTGAGCGGCGGATGAAGTTCCGGGAATCGTGCGACGAGCTCGGGGTTCGCTTCCTGCTTGGGGGCCGTGGACACACCACCCTCCTGGGCGATGCTGTCCCGATACTATATCGCTGACCCTACTGAAAAGCACTCGCACTCCGCCGCCGCAATTGCCCAATTCTCTCCTGCGGGCAATCTTCCGAGGATTATGCGCAAATTCGGTCGCATTCTTGGCATGCGCACCATTCAAATATCGGATTTCGCGCCCTGCCCGGCACGTTTCGTTTATCTTCTTTTTGTTTCTTTTCTTATCGTTTCGGAGTAGGCTTTTCCCGTCGCCGCAATCACACCCGACTCCAGGAGCACGGCCAATGAACTTTCCCCTTCGCGTCAAGTTTCTCCGCACCGCTGCGTCTTTTCTGGCGATTTCCGCGCTCCCCGGAGTCGTTGCCGCGCAAGATATTCAGTACGCCCAGGATCCCAACGCGGACAAAAACATGACGCTTCTTTTGAAAGACTGGGCGCCCGTTCCCATGGTTCATCTCGCAAAGCACGAAATTGACCGCGCGAAGTTTTACGTTATCGACGTCCACAATCACGTCAACGATCCCGGCGGCGTGCACGGCGAAGATGTTCCGCCCGCCGACGTCATCAAAGCCATGGACGCGGTCAACGTAAAAAGAATTGTCATCCTCACCGGACTGTGGGGCGATAAGCTGCAAGGCGTTCTGGATAAAATGGTAAAGCCTTATCCCGATCGGTTCGTGGTTTTTGCCCAAATGGATTGGAGCAAAATCGACGATCCCAATTTCAGCCAGTTGATGGTCGCGCAACTCGATGACGCCGTGAAGCGCGGCGCGCGCGGCCTGAAAATTTTGAAGGACTGGGGACTGGGCGTCCGCGATAAGAGCGGCAAGTTCGTATCGATCGACGATCCGCGGATGGATCCCGTTTGGGAAGAATGTGGGCGGTTGGGAATTCCCGTCGCAATTCATTCCACCGACCCGGAAGCCTTTTTCACTCCGACAGATGCAAAGAACGAGCGCTATGAAGAGTTGATGCACAATCCCAGTTGGAGTTTTTATGGGCCAAAGTTTCCCGGCAAGTTTGAACTCCTGGAACAACGTAACCACATCATCGCGAAACATCCGCGCACGACCTTTATTGCGCTGCACGTTGCCAACTGGCCGGAAAATCTCGACGCCGTGTCCGAATGGTTGAAGAAATATCCCAATATGTATGTCGAATTCGGAGCACGGGAAGCGGAACTCGGGCGCCAACCGCGCCGAGCCTTCAAGTTCTTCTCGGAATTTCAAGACCGCGTTCTATTTGGCACCGATGCCGAGCCTATTCCGGAAATGTACCGGAATTACTTCCGCTGGCTTGAGACCGACGACGAATATTTCCCCTACTGGTCGTATCCCGATCAGGGACGGTGGGAAATTTACGGCCTTGCGTTGCCGGATCACATTTTGAAGAAGGTCTATCACGAGAACGCCGAAAAAATCTTTGCGCAATTTCGCGGAGGCCGTCCATGAAATCCAGAATTCACGTCTTTATTGGGTTTGTTTGCTTCTGCCTCTTACTCTCGTTTACTGGCTGTAAGAAGCAAGCAGAGCCAGCCATCAAAGAACCTGTCGCTTCCAGCATCTCCGTGCAGGCAAATGACAGCGCCATCCGGATTGTCACAAAGACCGCGGAATTTCAGCTCTCGCCCGCGGGAAATCTGCAAGGTTCTTTTCGAGATGGTTCCTCAGCTTTGACGCTCGCGGAAAATGGCCCCGGCATTTCAATCAAGACTGCGGCTGGCCCTCTCTCCGACGTTACTCGTGACCTCGGACATGCGCAGATCGAAGACGCGACGGGTAAACTCGGAACCTTGGGCAAACGAGTCACGGTGAAAGGCAAGAGCGCCAGCACAGGCCTCGAAGAATCGCTCACCTTAGAAATTTACGACGACTTTCCTTCTCTCGCACTGATCTCGACCAGCTACAAGAACAGCGGCGGACAGCCGGTCACTCTTACCAGTGTCTCTCTTGGAGGCCAACGGCTAAACGCAAGCACGGCTGATCCGAAAGCCAAACCGAATGAAGTGTATGCGTTCTTTGGTTCAAGCCTGAAGTGGGGCAAGGATGATGTCGTGGCGATTCCAGCCAAATTCAGCCAAGAAAATCCTTTCGGAGAGCCAGTCGAAACAAAAGACGACCTCGGCCGAGTCGGCGGCGGAATTCCTGTTGTCGCATTCTGGGGTCGCACCACCGGCGTTGCAATCGGCCACATCGAGACACTGCCTCTGCCCGTTTCCATTCCCGTGAAAACCGCGCCGGACGGAAGAGTCGAGGCCAGTGTAGAAATTCCGGCGAAAATCGCATTGAAATCCGGCGAAACTTTTTCAACCCCGCGCATCTTCGTCAATGTCTACCGCGGCGATTATTACGAACCACTCCATACCTGGTCTGAGGCCGTCGAACGTGAAGGCCTTACCCGTCCCAAGAACAACGACGAAAACTACGCGGTGAGTTGGTGTGGCTGGGGCTACGAATCAGACGTCACGCCCAAACAAATGGTAGACACGATTCCCAAGCTGAAAGAGCTGGGAATTCATTGGGCCACGCTCGACGACCGCTGGTTCGACAATTACGGCGATTGGCAGCCGCGAACCGACACGTTCGGCGGCGATGCAATTCAGAAACTTGTCAAAGACTTTCATTCGCAGGGAATCAAAATGCAGCTCTGGTGGCTGCCACTTGCGGTCGAAGATGGCTCTCACGGCTACGGCGGCCACAAATTTGTCACTTCGGAAGTTTTGAAAAAGCACCCGGACTGGCTTGTGCTCGACGAGCACGGCAAACCGGCACGCATGACGAGAAATCTCGCCACGCTCTGCCCCGCCGTTCCCGAAGTCCGCGAATACTACAAGCAGCTCACTGAGAAATTCATCCGCACCTGGGATTTTGATGGGCACAAACTCGACAACATTTACTCGACGCCGAAATGCTACAACCCGAAGCACCATCATAGGTCGCCATCCGATTCCGTGAACGCGATGGGCGACGTGTACAAAACAATTTTCGAAACGACGCGCGCGTTGAAACCCGATAGCGTCACGCAAAGCTGCCCCTGCGGCACACCGCCAAGCCTGGCCTGGTTCCGCTACATGGATCAGGCCGTAACCGCCGACCCAGTAGGCTCCGTGCAAGTACGACGCCGCATGAAAATGTATAAGGCGCTGCTCGGTCCGGCCGCCGCCATCTACGGCGATCACGTGGAGCTCACGCAGATTACCCAGCCGAGCGGGGCCGACGAGCAGGATACCGGCAGCGATTTTGCTTCAACCCTCGGCACAGGCGGGGTTCTGGGAACAAAATTCACCTGGCCGGATTACGGCAAGAAGCTTTCCAACGTGTACTTGAACGCCGAAAAAGAGCCGGAATGGAAAAAATGGATTTCGCTCTACAACGAAAAAATGCTCTCGAAGGGCGAGTTTCTGGATTTGTATGTCTACGGCTACGATTCTCCGGAAGCCTATGCGATCGCGAAGAACGGAAAAATGTACTACGCGTTCTACGCGCCGGAGCCTGCCGGAAAAACAGGCGGAAAATCCGGAACGTATCGCGGCGAGATTGAACTGCGCGGCCTCGAAGCAAAGTCTTATCACGTAGTTGACTACGTAAACGGAAAAGACTTTGGCAGCGTGCAGGGGCCGACGGCAAAACTTTCGGCCGATTTCCAAGGAAGCTTACTGCTCGAGGCAACGGCCGGGCAATAATCTTGGGCTGAAAAAAGCTATCGATTTAGAAAAGCAAGGCGATGGGGAGTATCACGAAACGCCTCGGTACCGCCCTGTCGAGTGGTGGAAAGCGCGCCGGTCAAATTGCCGAAGCGCAAACACGCTTCGAGCGAAGCGCCCCGAATGTAGTTGTGCAGAAAGCCGGCATCAAAACTGTCTCCCGCACCGATCGTATCCACCGGCTCGGTCTTTACCGGCACTGAAGACACTCGCTCGGTGCCGCGTTGCGCAACAGCGCCATGTTCGCCGCGCTTCATCACAACAAGCGACACAAAGCCCGCGAGCGCGCCCAGCGCAGATTCCGGATCGTCGAGGCGCGCCAGCTTGCACGCTTCGCTTTCGTTCGGCAGGAGCACATCGACCGATCTCAGGACGCTGCCGAGATCCAGATCCCAGCTATTTCCGGGATCGTCGTTCGTGTCGAGCGAAGTCGTCAGGCCTGCTTGTTTCGCGAGGCGAAAGAGTTCCGCAATTTTCGGCCGCAACGCGCGTTGCAAGAAAAACGAAGAAATGTGCAGATGTCTCGCGGAAAAAACATGATCGAGATCCAGATCCTCGAACCGCATTTCCGCCATCGCGCCCGGATAGGTGAGAATGTAACGCTTCCGCGGCCGCGGCAAAATCACGGTGAGCCCCGTTTGCTGCGAAGACATTTTCTTTACGGCCGAAACGTCGGTGCCGCTTTCCTGCAAACGCTTGAGACACAGCTCACCGAGCGGATCTTCGCCGATGGCGGAATTGAATCCGACGCGATTTCCGAGCAACGCGAGGTTGTGCGCAAAGATTGCGGAAGAACTTCCGAGCGTGATGCGCATGTCGGAAGCAAGATGCTCGCGATCAAGCTCGAACTCCGGCGGAAGTCCGTAGAGCACAAGATCGAGATTTAGTTCGCCGACGACGCTGAAGTCGAATCTGGAGGCAGCGGCCATCTTCAATCGAGTATGACGACGCGGCTGAGATTTTTTGGCTCGTCGGGATTGAAGCCCTTTTTCACGCCGGTGTGAAAACCAAGCAACTGCGGCAGCACCAGGAACGGCGCGAGGAGCGAAAGTTCGGAAACATCCGCCTCGAGTTCGAAAAGAAAGTCGCCCGCCCTGCGGACAGACTCGGGCGCTCGATTGCAAATCGCGACAATCGTGCCGCCCAGTTCCTTCATTTCGACAAGCACTTCGCTCTCCGCTTGCATGCCGGCTTCACTCAACAAAAAAGTGATGCACGTTTGCGGAGCGACAATCGATTTTGGTCCGTGACGAAACTCGAGCGTGTGATACGTCTGCGCATACGAACACGACATCTCCGTCATTTTGAGACCTGCTTCCCGTGCGACCGCGAAAAACGGCCCCTGCGCAAGATAGATGTAGTCCGCGAAGTTATGAACGGAGACAAACGCTTCGGCGCGATCATTTAACGATGGAAGTTTTGCGGAAAGGGCCGCGGCCACCGATTCGATCGCGCCGTTGGGAAACTGCGCACTCGCAGTCGGCGTTGCGAGACGCAACAGCGCGAGCAGCATGGACGTGAACGAGCGAGTCATCACCATGCTGTGCTCGTCCGCCGATGGAACCGCGATCGTCACGTCACACACTTTAGCCAACTCGGAATCAAGTGCGCAGGTGATTCCAACGGTCTCGATCCGGTGATTCTTTGTCAGCATTTCCGCCGCGCGAATTGCTTCCGAGGTGCGGCCGGAGCGCGAAATGACGACGATCTTCAGGCCAGGAACGTCGAGCGCACAAAGATTCGGAAAGAGAAGCAATTCGGAAGCGGGAAGGGCGCGTGTGGTCTTTCCGGAAAGCAACCGGCAACCCGCGGCGGCCGCTTCGGCCAAATAAAAACTGGAACCGCACCCGACGAAAAGAATTTCTGGCGCGGCGGAGAGACGATTCTGCGCGGCCTGAAATGCAGGATCGCCTGCGACTTCGCACTGCGAAGCGAGCCACGTTTGCGGCTGCGAAAGAATTTCAGGAAGCGTGTGCGTGCTGCGAACTTGCGAACCGGAAGTGGGCATTGACCGTCCTCGACAAGATAAATTCAATTCTGAAAACCGGGTGACCGCGTTTCATCCGACACTCTTTCGCTCTATTATCGCGAAATAGCCAAGTTTTTGTGACAACGGCATCTACGGACCTGCGCGAAGCGTCTCAACGCAAATCTGGGCTCGGAATTCACGGATCGCTTCGGCTCGCACTGCGCCGGGCGAGTCGGCTAGGCAATTCGCGGCAGCGCAGGCAGTAGCCATTCGAAGCGTTTCCTCGGAAGACAAGCCCGCGGCGATCGAATGAGCGAATCCGGCGAGGGCCGCGTCTCCGCAACCAACTGTCGATCGCGGTTTCAGTGGAACGCCCGGCGCGAAAAGCGCTGAACTATTTGCAGTCGGCGCGTAGAGCATGCCTTCGGAGCCGAGGCTCACCGCCGCGCTGCGAGCTCCCAACGAGATAAGATCCTTGACGGCTCTGCCCGCAGCGTCTTTGCAATCGATCGCGCGTTTAAGAACGCCTGCGGCCTCTTCCCTGTTTGGTTTCACGAAATCAGGTTGCGCGTGCAGCGCGACGCGCAGCGCTTCTCCGCTGGCATCGAGCATCGTTCGGCAGCCGCAAGACCGCGCAACCGCGATGAGCCGCGCATAGAGATCGGTGGGAGCACCGGGTGGCAGGCTGCCTGAGAAAATTATCGTCGCGGATTTTGCTCCCTGCTCGAACAAGTTTTTGCATTCACGTTCAAATGCGCCGACTTCGTCAGGTGTCACAAACCCGCCCGGTTCGCGAATCTCGGTGACCGCGCCGGAGTCGGCTATGATTTCGAGATTGGTGCGCGTCTCGCTTTTCACGCGAACACCGTGCGGCTCGATGCCGAGTGAACGCAGTCCCGACAAAACCTGCTCCCCCGCCGCTCCGCCGCACATTCCTATCCAATGCGGTTGCTCGCCCAGCGCTTTCAATACCATGGCGACGTGAGTCGATTTTCCACCTGGAAAGTTTTCGACGGTACGCGCGCGGTGTATTTCTCCCGGAACGAGCGACGGCAGCACAATTCGCTTGTCGATTGCCGGATTCGCGCTGACGCAAAGGAACATGGCGGAAGAGACTACGCCACCTTTCCCCGCGAAGAGCGGATTCTTTCCTGCCATGAACGGGCCGAACCGAGACGCGCGTTTACGTTTTGAATGTTTTTGACGCCCTGGTTTTCCAGCCAGCCGTCGAGCGCCGCGCCGCCCTCTTTAACAAGTATGCCGACACCGTCCTGCCAGGTGGCTCGGCCGCAGAGAACTCCCGAAAACGCGGAGTCGGATGCAACAGCGAGGTCGAGCGCATCGGCGAAGAGTTCGGTCGAAACGCCTTCGGACAAATAGATAAACGGAAGCGAACAGGCGTCCGAGGCTCGGCGAAAATGCGCAACGGCTTCCTCTCGACTATAAAGCGCTCGCTCGCAAGGAACCTGTGCTGACTGGACGAACTTCATATTCACAGGCACACCGATTTTGATGACATCGACGCCATAGTGCGGCTTGCAAAATTCCTCGACGGCACGAGTGACGACATCCGGCTTGATGCGTGCGAACTCGGCGCCTTTTTCGTCCATTTCGTCGTGATAGCAGACGATCTCGAGAAAAAAAGGAATGTCGGCAGCGAGACATTCGGCGCTGACGCGCTCCACCCAGGAATATTTTCTGGCGTTGATTTCCTCGGAACTGAAGGGCGAATAGTAGAGCAAAACCTTGATCGCATCGGCGCCGGCCTCTTGAAGCCGGGCTACGGAATAACCGTCCAACGTCGCGGGCAGACGACCGGGGATGGATTTGTCATAGCCGGTTTTCTCATAGGCGAGAAGCAGCCCGGCACGCGCGTCACGGCGCGCCGCGGCTTCAAGGCCGTATTCAGGATCCAGAAGAATAGCGCTGGCGTGCGGCGTCAGCCTGGCGCTGACGTGCGATTTAAAATTGGCGAGAAGTTCAGCGGAGACCTCTTCCGCTGGCAGGTCGGCTGCAGCCGCGAACAATTTTCGCAAGGCGCTGCGCTGATCGATCGCAAGAGCTGCAATGATTCCGCGCTCATTCGCGAGCGCAGTAAGCCCCTTCTGCTTGCCGGGAGAAAGGTTCAATTCGAACTCCGAGAGTTTGCGCCAGCCACAGGAACAAATTCACTTAGCATCATTCAGCCAGACTATCGCGCCCCGGTCAAAGGGCGGCAGATGAAAAATCAGTTTGCCGCCGGAGCGCTCCCCAGCGAGCGTCTGGGTCGCGCCTAAAAACGGGAGAAACGACAACGTGGCGCCAGGCTCCGCTGCGACGATGATCCGCGCCGAGCTTTCCGGTGTCGGCGACACTTTTTGGTGCGGAATGATTCCGGAGAAATTGGAAAGAAAGATGTGGAGCTTGCCGTCGACATTCGATGCGTAGGAAACAACGAGCGGCGATGCTTCCACTTTGAGCTGCGGATCTTCGGGCAGCGATTCGAGCAGCCCCAGATTGAGCGATTGCGAGGTTTTCATAAGGTCTTTTTCAAGCCGTGCGAGGTGCTCGGCGCCAGGCGACGAAGCAGAACGAAAAATGTTCGGGCCGGCAAGCAGATTCGTAACGTCCGCACCGGTAACGAAGATTCGTCCGCCGCGAGCGGCGTATTTTGCAAGGTCTGAACGCTCCGCGGCAGACAGTTCGGAAACGTCGGGCAGGATAAGGGCCGGGCCGTCGAATCGTCCGAGCGTCCGCGGAGTAACAACCTGCGTCTCGCGGTGCGACTGAAGGAGGAGAAGCACCGTGCCGCGAAACGCCGGCAAAAATCGAGCGGGATCATGATTGCGAGTTCCCGGTGAAAAATAGACGCCCGTGGGACGTACGGGAAGACGCGGACGATACAGCGTTTTTTCGTTTTGTTCGATCCAGCGGAAGATCTCCGTGCGCGTAGCGGGATTGTTCGAACCGCCCATCGAATGGCCGGGCGCGTCCCAAAAATTGACGCCAGCCATCACTTCGGAAGAGGCAAGCGTCTTCATGGCTTCGCGCGCGTCAACATTTTTGTCGCCGTCCCAGGAATAGTTGAGAAGCCAGGTAGGTTTGCCTTCCGCAAAGCCACGGAAGGAAAGCATCCCAACTTGGTAGAGCAACCAATCGAGTTGCGAGCGGGACGCGGCCATGTGGTCGCCACTGCCGAATTCGTATTCGTGAGCGATGGCGTCGACGACCCCATAAAGTTCGTAAACGTCGGCGCCGACGCGGACAGACTCCTGCTCGATGCCCGGATATATTTCCGGAATGACCATGATCGTGGGATTGACGCTGCGGGCGTTGTCGCGAATTTCGCGCAGGAAGTCGGTGAAGGTTGTGATGCGGAAGTCGACCCATTTGCGAAAATTCGCATCGGAGAAATCGCCCAGCTTGATATCTTTGCGCGCGTCGAGATTGGTTTGCTGCTTGAAGGCGGAGACGGTGAAATCGTCAAAGCTTGCCCAGGTGTCTTCCCAGCCGTCGAAATGGGTCATCCAATAAGGAATGTCCACGTAGATGCCGTCAATGCCCGTTGCGGCAATTTGGCGGACGCGCTCCATATACGTTTTTCGCCACGGCGTTGCATAGGGGCTGATCCAGACGTCTTCATCTCCTTTGCGAATCCAGAATGCGGCGCCGCCGGTGAAGACGGCTGGTTCTCCATTGAGTTTGCGTTGAAGCCAATCGGGATGATCCTTGACTACGGAGTGGGCTGCCTTGTCAGCGTTCGCCGTGATGCATTCGGTGCCGGCGATGTAGACGAAGGCTTTGTTGCCGGCCTCATGCGCTTTTCCCGCGACGGATTTGATCGCCGCAAGTTTTTCTGCGGGATCGAGAAAACTCTCATATCGGCCGGGAATGTCGTTGTCGACCTCGATGCCGAAAACGTGTGTAGCTTGAGCGTCGCGGACGATCGCTTCCGAATTGCGCGGCGAAAGACCATACGCACCGATGCGAACGAAGTTCGTCCAATTTTGCGGAGGATCGTCGGCACGTAGAGGCACGGCAAGACAGATTGCGGACACTGCCGCGATGTTGAGCCAAACTTTGGTTCGCAAGTTCATCGAGCGTCCTAGAATTCGAAGCGAACGCCGATTTGCGTGTGGCGCGGCGAGCCGAGCGTGCTGGTAACCTGGCCGAACTGAGTGCTGCCAAAGCTTGTGTTCGGAACGTTGAACCGCGGCGTATTCGTGAAATTGAAGAATTCGCCGCGCAGCTGCAGCTTCATTCCCTCGCGAATGCTGAACTCCTTGCTGAAGGAAAGATCGGTGTTGTGGACGCCGTCGCTGCGGAGATTCGAAAAATAACGCGGAGCATTGCCGGGAATCTGATCGCCCGGGAACGCGAAGCAGTTTGTGTTAAAGACCGGATTGCCGGTGGCGGCGGCTTGGTGATAGCTGATGCCCGTAGAGAGCTGTGAACAAGCCACGTCCGGACGCTGGTTGCCGTCCGCGAGCAGGGCGGAATTCCCGTCCATCACGATCGCGATCGGCGTGCCCGTTTGGAAAGTGAGGATGGTCGATGCGGACCAGCCGCCAACAACGGCGTCGAGAACGCGATTCATATTGCGGCCAATCCATCGATTGCGGCCCAGTGGAAAATCAACGATGGTTGCGAGCACCATGCGGTGAGTCGCGTCGTTGGCGCTGATCGAGCGCTCCGCTTTGAGGTTGTCATACACCTGCGGAATCCCGGAGCTGAGGCTAGACGTGATGAACGAATTGGCGCCGGCCGACGAATTGTCGATCGCTTTTGAAAAAGTGTAGTTGCCTTCGAAGCTGAGGTAATGGCCCTGACGCTTCTGAAAGCGGACTTGCATCGAGTGGTAGATGGCGCTGGCGCTGAGCCGCGTGAGACCGCTGAAGGGACCGTTAAATTGCGGGAAGGGGCGCAAGAGGTTGATGAGCGGAATCTGCGCATTGTTATAAATCGAAGATGGATCGTTGATCTGAGTGGCAAAAAGATTCTGAAAGGGATTGTTGGTCGGATTGTTCAAGGCGTTTGTCGGAGTGAGGCAACCACCCACAGGCGGAGCGGCGAGGCAGGCGTTGTATTGATCGACGATTTCTTGCCGGATAGACGAAGGCAAGAAGTTGCGATTCGCCGTTCCGGAGAATGAACTGAACGGCAGATGCGTGCTGCGGCTGGCGGAGTAGTCGACGCCAATCACGATTTGCCCGGGAAACAAGTGCTGCACGCCGAGATTCCACTGATAGATTTCCGCGTTGCGAGCAGCCCCTGTGTCCAGGCTGTTGTTGTTCGGTTCACCATAAAGTGCGAGGGGGCCGGACGCTTTCCCCTGCGGGAAAGAAAAGCCGTTGGGAAACGGATTGGCCAGCGTGGCCAGCCGCGTCTGAAAATTGTCCGTCGTCACAACTATGTTGTTCGTGTTGCCAAAAGCAGTGCCGACAAATTGGAAATTCGTGGCGACGTTCAGACCGTAATAAATACCGGCGCCTCCGCGAATTACCGTCTGCGGATTCACGGCATAGGCGAAGCCGAGGCGTGGAGCGACGTTATTGCGGTCGACAGGAACATTGCGGTTTCCGGAACCTGCAAAAACCGTGGTGCCAATCAGATTGCCGGTGCGCGTCAGCAAATCCTGCATTCCGGAGTAAGGCGACGCAACGGTGTACGGCAGAGAAATGCCGCTGTCACCGGTGAAATTGCTGAACTGAATCTTGTCGTGGCGCTCGTTGTACGGAGTGCTCCATTCGTAGCGCAGACCGAGATTCACAGTCAGCTTCGTATTGATTTTCCAATCGTCCTGAAAATAGAAAGCGGTTTCCTTGGACTTGTTGGCGACGGACGGCGCAACGGTCAGATGGGAATCAAGATCGGGGTAACCGAGCAAGAGGCTCGCAAACGAGTTTCCTTGGAGCGCATTGCCTGCACCGACGACCTGTTCGGTAACGCCCTGCGTGAAATGAAAAAAGCCGCTGGGATTTTGCGGCTGCGAAAAATTGTTGTAGAAGAGCCGCTGCTCGAAGCCGAACTTCCATACTTGGCGGCCTTTTACCCATGCGATCGAGGAACTGTAAGAACCGAGCGTGTGCGCGAAACCCGTATCGGTGCAGCACTGGTTGAAAAGAGAAGTTGCGTTGTTGTCCATCTGAATCGTGGGAAAGCGCGTGGCGCCGTTGGCCTGGGCCAGGATCTGATCGCCAGGCTGATTGAAGACTGTGGAAACCTTTGGATAGTTTTCCGTAACCGGAGAGACCGCGCGATCCAACGCTGCGCGATTCGTCCAGACGATCGTGGGCGTAAGACTCCAGTTGTCTTCGAGCGAAGCGTTGTGGACATCGGTGGTGCTGTTGAGTCCGTCGTTGAAGTCGCCGTCGCCGAAGATGGTTGGAACCGCATTGACGTTGTGAAGATTGCTGTAGCGCGCGGAGAGCCGGTGTCTGTCAGAGAAATGATGATCGACCTTGATATCGAACTGGTGGCCGGTTGTTTTGGAAAGAATCGCCTGGTGATAGTTCGGTACGCCTGCGCCGGCGTTTTGCACGGTGGGCATCGGATATAAATTGATGATGGCTTGCCCAATGGGATCGATCAGGTTGGAGTCGATCAAATTGGGAACGGTGAAATCGGCGCGATTCCCGTTCATATCGACGTTGAACGGATTGAAGATGTGCTGCTGAACGGGATTGCCATTATTGTCGAGTACTTGCGTGTTGCGGAAATCGCCGCCGCGTTCCGCGAGTGTCGGAACAAACGCGTCAATGTGAACCGGATCATCTTCGCGGAGTTGTTCGTAGTCAAAAAAGAAAAACGTCTTCTCTTTTTTGATTGGGCCGCTAAACGACAGGCCGTATTGATCGCGCGCATGATCCGGCTTCGCAATGCCCTGCGCATTGTTGAAGAATTCGTTGGCATCGAGCGCCGAACGCTGGCCAAACCACCAACCGCTTCCGTGAAATTTATTGCCGCCTTCTTTCAAAACAATGTTCACAACGGTGCCGCCGTTGTTGCCGAATTCGGAGGAGAAGCTGTTGTTTTCGACTTTGAATTCCTGAACGATTTCGACGGACGGCTGGTAGTAGACGTTGGTCGTCGCTCCTTCGCCCTGCTCCGGCGCGCTGGTCAGTGCGCCATCGAGCCGAATTTCGGCCGTCGCGTTTCTCTGGCCGTTCGAAACGAAGTTTGTTCCTGCTGGATAAGAGTCCTGCGTACCCTGGCCGGCAGTTTCCGTTACGCCTCCCGCGAGAAACACGAGCCCGAAAAAACTGCGATTAGCCAGCGGAATGTCGCGTACGTATTCGTTCGTGACGTCTGTGCCGAGTGAAGCGTCGGCGGTGTCAAGAAGCGGCGCTTGCGTTGTGACGGTGACGCTCGCCGAAACTGTACCGGGAACGAGTGTGAAATCCAATGTGGCGCGCTGGCTGACGGCGAGAGCCACACCCTTGCGTTCGACGGCGGCAAAATTGAGCGCTTCCACGCGAAGTGAGTACGAAGTGGGGCGCAGCCCCGTGAAGGCGTAGACGCCGCGATCGTCGGTTGCCGTTGCGGAGGCGATGTTAGTTGCCTCGTCTGTGAGGACAACTTTCGCGCCGACGACTACTCCGCCGGAAGAATCCGTGACGGTGCCGGTGAGTTGCGCGGTATAGGTGGCTTGCGCGCGCAGCAGGAGCGGAGCGCTCAGGAGCGCGAGAAGTGCGAGGGCGGAACGGAGAAAAAATGACATAGGACCTCCAAGGACACTTTGCCGGACAAAAACAAGCGACTTACGCTTTACTTCTTTTACTTACTATTTGTTTCCAAGTCAAGCGAAGAGATTTCGGCCCGAAGACGGCGATGGTGAGGGAAAAACTAGACCAGAGTGACTTCGATTTCGGCGTCGCGCAGCGACTTGAGGTCGTGGCGCGAGATTCCGCGATCGGTGATGGTTTCGTGGACCGAAGAGACGGGCATGATCAGGGAAAGACTGCGGCGGCCGAACTTGGAAGAGTCGCAAACGACGATGGTGCGGCGCGCGGCTTCGGACATCGCGCGATTCACGCGGGCTTCAAGTTGATTTGGCGTAGTGAGACCATAGCCGACGTCGAACCCGTCAACCGCGAGAAAAAGCATGTCGGCGCTCAACTTGCGAAGCGATTCTTCCGCGAGAGGGCCGACGAGCGAAAAGGAATTTTTGCGAAGCGTGCCGCCGGTGAGTATCACCTCGGTATTGCTGCCTTCCAGCTCTGCCGCGATATTTGTGGCGTTGGTGATGATGGTCAAGCCGCGAATCTGGCGGCAACCGCGCGCGATGGCGGTGGTCGTGGTGCCAGAATCGAGAATGATTACCTGGCCGGGGCGAATCATGCGGACGGCAGCTGCGGCGATGCGAAGCTTTTCCTGTTTGTGAAGCCGCTCTTTTTCCTGGAGCGTTTGGTCCTGCAGCGCGCCGGTGCGAATGGGGAGCGCACCGCCATGAGTGCGCTCGAGCAGCCCTTGATGATGGAGCGATTCGAGATCCTTGCGAATGGTGATGAGCGACGTGTCGAAACGTTTCGCGAGATCGCGGACGAGGACGCGGCCGTCATTACGGAGAAGTTCCAGGATTTCGCGGCGGCGTTCCTCGCTAAGCATCGAAAGACTCCCAGGGCGTGAGGTTTCGTTTTGTTTCCTTTGACTTTGGCAGAGTTTCCTTTTTTTCACAAGGCGGGAATGGAACTTGTGGAGTTTTCGGAACCGGCGGGCCGGGAAAGAGTGACGAAAGGAGGTGAGGAAGTAACGAGGTAGGGAAAAGGGGTGTACCCCCACCCCGGGTGTTTTTGTAATTGCCCCTCCCACGCGGGTGGTTCGGGGTAAAAGTGCGGAAGCTATTGAGAAGTAAGGAGATGAGTTGCCGCGCACGGCACCCCTCGCAGAAATCGCTCGGGGCAAGAAAGAGTGAAGGAAACGGCACCCCCCGCAGAAGTCGCTCGGGGCAAGAAAGGGCGAAGGTGGGAATGTTCGAGTGGCGGTACCCCCCGCCCCCTGATTTTCGTAAGTATTCATTCTGGAGGAGTTAGGCGGAGGCTAGGGGGTGGGTACTGGGCCCAGGCGCAAGTTTGCGGTCGTTGCGTGGCAACGGCGGGGGATCGAGATGGCGACGGCGGGCACGGCGCTGATCCTTCTTCCATATCAGAGCTCGATATCGGGTCTTAATATCAGGCCCCAATATCAACTTCGATAGCAGGCGCGTTCGCGGAGTTTTGCGAGCGCTGAGCTTGGGAATAGCGTACGAGAAATGAGTGAAGAAAAACGACTGGCCGGAGTGATGGATTTTGTACGGCTGTACTTTTTGTGATTCTCGTTCGAACGACAAGGAGAAGTTTGCACGCCAGAAAATTCGGCGGAACGGAATAAAGAGAAAAGTCAGATTGAAGGCCTAGGTTCTCCTAGGGCACCGGCGCCACCCGCGACGGCTCACATGGAAATCGAAGAGCGGACCCACGCTTTCGAAAAACTGAAAGCGTAGGCCACCCGAGTTGCTCATTCATTTTCGGTAGTTCGGATCGAGTGTGCCACCCGCCCGCCCGCCGGAAGAGTGAGATCAGTCGCACCATCGGAAACGTCCCGTCTATCCCCCTTGGCCCGATTGCCCACCTACAAGAGGTCGTTGTCGGGGTCGATGCCCTCCAAACCCACGGCGGGTGGCCCGAACTCCCCTTCAGGAGATTTTTTCCTGGACATAACCATGAGAGGATACCACTTTCGCAAGACTAGAGAAGGTAGAGTTGTGTGGAGGGTGCCCCGTCCTCGGAGTGTGAGGGCGGGTCTTGCTTTGGGTGGGGCTTTAGATTGTAGGGATTGGCCGTGGAGCAGTTGGGGACACTATGCGAAGGGCGCGAGAGGGCTAGTGGAGATTGATACGTGGGGAAACTGAGACGGGTCGGATTGGAAAAAGAAGATTCGAAATCAAATTCAAAATCAAATTCAACGTCAAACCTAAGACCCGCCCTCAAAAACCGAGGACGGGGCACCCTCTGCTTTACTGTGAGTGAAGGTATCAAGAGGGAACGGCTTTCCGTCGCGGGCTGTGCCGAGAGAATTCGGATTTTTTAGCACCGCCACCCACCTAATAGACGGGTCAGATTGGAAAGAAAATTCAAAATCAAAATCAAAGTCAAATTCAAGTCAAAGTCAAAGTCAACCCAAGACCCGCCCTCAAAAACCGAGGACGGGGCACCCTGCCAGCCGCCACCCTCCGTGTTGTTGTGAGTTGAGAATGCGGAATATCTTGGGAGGGGAGGCGGTCGTCTTCGCCGAAGAAAGTTTGTAGCTGGCGCGAAGGGGCACGGCATCCAACGAGCGGAGCAAACTCACCGAAAGGCGAAGCTGCGATGGCAAACGCGGGAGGGGCAAAGATGAAGGCAGTGCAGGTATCGAAAGCGGGCGGCGATTGGGAGATTGTGGAGCGGGAGATTCCGACGCCGGGGGCGGGGCAGGTGCGCATCAAGGTGCATGCCTGCGGCATCTGTTACAGCGACCACCTGACGAAGGACGGGATTTTCCCGGGCATTCAATATCCGCGGGTTCCGGGGCATGAAGTGGCGGGAGTGGTGGATGAACCCGGGCCCGGCGTGGCGAACTGGAAAAAGGGCCAGCGCGTGGGAATCGGATGGCATGGCGGCCACGACTTCACGTGCCCGGCGTGCCGCGAAGGAGATTTCATCACCTGCGCGAACGAAAAAATTACGGGCATTCATTTCGATGGCGGCTACCAGGAATACATGCTCGCGCCGGCGGAAGGACTTGCCGCAATTCCGGACGGGATCGACTTCGCGGATGCGGGGCCGCTGCTCTGCGCCGGAATTACAACGTTCAACGCTTTGCGCCACAGCGGAGCCGGACCGGGCGATCTGGTTGCGGTACAGGGGATTGGCGGACTCGGCCATCTTGGCGTGCAGTGGGCGAATAAGTTCGGCTATCGCGTCGCGGCGGTTGGACGCGGACCGGAGAACGGGGATCTGGCGAAAAAGCTGGGCGCACACATTTATATCGACAGCAAAAGCAGCGACGCAGCAGCGGAACTGCAAAAGCTAGGCGGAGCGAAGGTGATCCTGGCTACGGCGCCGAACTCAAAGTCCATGTCCGATCTTTTCCCCGGGCTCGGCCGGAACGGGTCGATGGTCGTGGTGGGAGCGGGCAGCGGAAACATAGAAGTGGCTCCATTCACGCTGCTGCTGGGGAAGCGCCGATTGCAGGGATGGTCTTCCGGGACGGCGGCCGATTCGGAAGACACGCTGAGATTCGCTGCGTTGACGGGCATTCGACCGATGATCGAAAAATATCCGATGGCAAAGGTGGCCGAGGCGTACGAACGTATGAACAGCGGCCACGCGCAATTCCGCGTTGTGTTGACGATGTAATTTTGCGGGCGGTTGGACCGGCTGAAGCTACTGAAGCCGGAACTGAACGGTTACAAGCAAATGCATTGCGACAGGCTTGCCATCGAGACTTGCAGGCCTGTATTTCCACTGGCGCAGGGAGTCCATCGCGGCCTGATGCAGCAGAACGGGACCGCTGACGACTTTCATTCCGGTGACGCGACCGGATTCGTCGATGAGGGCGTCAATCTTGACGTCGCCGGAAATGCGCTGGGTCCGCGCCAATTGCGGATACACCGGCGGGACGGAAGAGATGAGCTGAACGCTCTTGACTTCGCCGCCGACCGGAATCGGAGCCGTCGGGGTGTTATTGCGTGCGCCGCCGAGCGCCGAATTGAGAGCGCCGGGACTGTTCGCGGAACCATTCTCCATGGCAATTCCGGGATCGCCTACGCCCGGAGCTTCGGCAGCTTTGCCGCCGCTGACTTTCGGGGCGGCCAGGTGGAGTTGCGAGAAGGTTGCCTTTCTGGTTTCTTCGACGGGGTCAGCCGCGCGGCCAGCCGTGGATGCGGGAGCAACGTTGGGCTTGGCCACATCGCGAGAGCTTGGAATTTTTTGAACTTCCGTTGCGGGGGTCACTAAAGGCTTTTCGGTGACTGCCGGTTGCGTTGTCACCGGGGTTGGCGTTGAAAACGCTTTTGCGGTGGGCGGCGTGGAGGTGGAAGCAAGATAGCGCTGCTGCGGCTCGGCGTTCGTTGGTGCGAAATTTTCAGCGGGGCGGGAAGCCGCAACGGTGCTTGCCGAAGCCGCACCGGAATTCTGCGTGTACCACCAGCCGCCACCGGCCGCGAGAAGCAGGGTGGCCGCGATCGCGCCAATCCACAAACCTTTTTTTCCGCGGCTGGATTCCGTGTGTTCCGCGATGTCGCCCGATTGAAACAGATCCGAGCCGAAGTTCGGCACGTTCTGGTCGGCATCGGGTTGTTGCTGTCCGGCAAGGTCCGGCTTGTTGCTGAATTCGTAGGATTCGCCGACAACTTGCGCATCATCATCCGAAACGGGCGCTGAGGGCGCATCGGTGAGCGAGACGAGAGCCGGAGGCGCTTGCGGCGTGACGACCGGAGCAGGCGTTGACGATGGAGGAACCGGTGTCGCGGCATTCCGTGCAAGCGGCTCGAGCCACGAGGGAATCTTCACTTGTTCGTCGTGCAAAGAAGTCGCGGGCTTCTGCTTTGGCGGCGCGGGAGCAACTTCGGCCGGTGCAGCAGCTTTGACGACAGGCTCCGCTTTGACAATTTCCAAAACCTTGGCGCTGACCGAAGCAATTGGAGCTGTTTCGGTTTTCGGAATTTCCGCAGCCGGCTTGGCCGCGGACGTTTCTTCGAAGAGCATCGAAGACAGTTGGGCCTGCAAGCGAGCGGTCTCTTTGCGCAAATCGTCGGAAGCGTTGTCCGCCGGGGCGGCGGGCGCAGCAACTTGCGGCGCAGATTTTTCGGCAACGGCTGGAGCCGCGTTAACCGGCGCGGGAGGAGGCGCGACGGGGAGAGCTACCGTAATCGGCGCAGGAGGAACGACCTGCTTGGGAGCGGGAGCGATGACGGGCGCGCTCACTGCGGGCAAGCTCGCTGCCGGCGCGGCAGGTTTCACTGGCGCAGGAGGAACGGGCGTGGCGTTCGCCGGAGCGGTACCGACGCGGTCGGTGGGAAAACGCATTCCCCAAAAACCGATCGCGGATTCCGTAAATTCCAGTTCGACGTATCCGCTCACGCTGCGGTAGTTTTTCGATTTCACAACCTGGCAGACGACTTCCTTCTTGGTTTTTTCGTTGGTGAGGAAAAGCAATTGGCCGGGAGCGACGCTGGAATTCAGGCGTATCACTGCGCCATTGCCAAACACCAGGACCGTCTGCGTCGTTTCAGAAAATGGCTCGCGCTTGTCGCTGCCTTCCACTGTGCGAGCGCCGTTCACGGTGACGGCGATTTCCAGCGCTACAGGCTGAACTTTTGGCTGGGATGCGACAGCCGGAGAAACGGGCGCCGCGGAATTTTGTGCTTCGGGCTCTTTAGCAATGGGTGCCATAAAAACTCACTCGCTGGGTGAAAGTTCCGGAGAAGCCCGCCACGCGCGCGGGGCCTTCGCGGACATCTATATATTCCGGCTCGCAGGGGAAAGCGGGCGATAGTACACGGGTACTACGAGGAAACCTGTTCGCGAGGACAGGTGTGTTTTTTTGAGAGACTTGCGAAGGGAAAGACTATTTCAGCGGCGGCTTGAAACGTTCGTCGATTTCGACCTGATAGCCTGTGACCAGTTTATTGGTTTCGTTGGCCATGCCGATGACGGCTTGCAGTTCCTTGAACATTTCGGGCGCCATGCCCTTGTTGAACGCGGAAGCAGTGTGGGAGGCGATGCAGTAGTGGCAGTTGTTGGTAACGCTCACAGCAATGTAGATGAGTTCTTTCGTGAGTGGATCGATCGCGCCGGGACCCATGATCTGCTTGAGGTTTTCCCAGGTTCGCTTCAGCGTGGCGGGATCGTGGGCGATGGCCTTCCAGAAATTATTGATCCAGTCGGTCTTTCGCGTGGCCATGATGTCGTCATAAATCGCGCGTACTTCCGGGCTGGCATCGTGGTATTCGAGCAATCCAAACGTGGACATTGCGTTCTCCTGAGAGGAATCGTTGGGCTCTGCCGCCTTCGAAAGTTAACAGGAAGGCGTCGCGGGAGCCAGTGGGGATGAGAAAAGGTGGTTGGGATAGCGTGCGAATTTGGCGGGGCGAAATCGCGACGGCCTTGACACAGAGCGAAGAAAAGACGAACATTTTGTCCCGGCATTTTCCCGAGCCGGATGTGGAATGTTGCCTGTGTTTTCCTCTTCCCAACTTCGCGCCGCGTTGTCCCGTTATTGGGGCTATGACGCCTTTCGCCCCGGGCAGGAAGAGATTGCAGCGGCGATTGCGAACGGGAAAGACGCGTGCGTGGTGATGCCGACGGGCGGCGGAAAATCGCTTTGCTATCAATTGCCGGCAGCCCTGGCCGAAGAGCGGACGGCGATCGTGGTTTCGCCGCTGATCGCGCTGATGCAGGATCAAGTGGCGCAACTGGATAAGATGGGGATTTCCGCCGCGGTTTTGAACAGTTCGCTGTCCACGGCGCAACGCGACCGCGTTCGCCAGGAAGCGCGGCGAGGCAGATTTCGGCTGGTATATCTTTCGCCGGAAGCAATCGCGCAAGACGGAATTCTTCGCTGGCTCAAGTCGCTGGCGATTTCTTTTTTTGTGATCGACGAAGCGCACTGCATTTCGGAATGGGGCCACGATTTTCGACCGGAGTACCGGCTGCTGAATCGGCTGCGCCGCGAATTTCCGGAGCTGCCGGTCGCCGCGTTCACCGCAAGCGCGACACAGCGAGTGCGACACGACATCGTCCAGCAGCTTGCATTGCGCGAGCCGTATAAATTTATCGCGAGCTTCTACCGGCCGAATCTCCGGTACCGGGTGCGCGAATCCAGCCTGGATGAGCAAGAAGCGATTTTGCTCGAGTCGCTGCGTTCCATCGAGGCGGGCAGCGCGATCGTTTATGCTTCGACCATACGCCGGGTAGAGTCCGTCGTGGAATTTCTGAACTCGAACGGGATTCCGGCGATCGGGTATCACGGCAAAATGGATTCCGAGGAGCGGCGCCAGAATCAGCGGCTGTGGTCGGGAGACAAAGTGCGCGTTGCGGTGGGAACGATGGCGTTCGGACTCGGCATCAACAAGCCGAACGTGCGCAAAGTGATTCACCTGGCGCTTCCGAAAAGCATTGAGCAGTATTATCAGGAAGCAGGGCGGGGCGGGCGCGACGGGCTTCCCGCGGATTGCATTTTGCTGTGGCAAAAGCGCGATGCGGCGCTGATAGAACATTTCCATTCACAAATCGAAAGCGAGGAGGAAAGGGAGAGGGCGGAACTGCGTTTGCATCAAGTCCTGGAATTTGTGGACAGCGACGGTTGCCGCCAGCTCGAGATTTGCCGCCACTTTGGGGAACGCCCAAAGTGGAGTTCTTGCGGTAAGTGCGACGCCTGCGCGGGCGTTCCAGAGGCCCCGCGGCAACTGGGCGAGGCGAAAATTGCTCCGCAGCGACCTTCAAAACGGGCGGGAAGACGCGAACGGCGAGAAGCATCGCCATCCGCGGAGCGTTCTTCGCATCCAGAACTTTGGGAAGCGCTTCGCGCGTGGCGCCTGGAAAAGGCGCGGGAGAAAAAAATGAGCGCATTCGTGATTCTGTTCAATTCCGGGCTGGACGAGTTGTGCAAGAAAATGCCATCGACGATGGACGAGCTAAGAGCGCTGCCAAAATTCGGACCGAAAAAAACCGGGGTGTACGGCACGGAGGTTCTGGAAATTATTGCGAAATATAGGGGCACGAAATCGAACGCAGCAGGAGTCTGACGCGGGGATATCCCGTCAGTGTGAACCGGGTTTGGAAGCGACCATCGCGCGCAGCAGCCATTTCTTCAACACCGGAACGGAATACGAGGGCAGTTCTTCAAACGTCGCGCCCATTCCCAGGTTCGGCTGCATGTAGATTACTTTTCCCTTGGCCTCGAAAAATTCGTTTTCAAAGAAAATTTTGATATGAATCGGCGTGCCGTCGGGCAGAGGATTCAGCATATCGAAGTAGCAGCCGTTCAAGCTGAGTTCGGCGACGCGAATCTCCATCTTCGCGCCTGACTGCGCGTCAGTCAATTCCGCGGCGGCGATGAAGGGATAACGGGGCGTGCGGCGTCGTTCTGCTGTCACTACGTCACCTCGGGAAGCGCGTTCTGGGGGCCGGGGAGAAGCGTTCTTCGCGGGACTTCCCTTGTGGTTTTATAGCATGGAGTGAAGTAACGGGGGTGTTTCCGCTTCTTTCGTGCGACTTACTGAATAACACGAGGGTTGCGGTGCCGACGACCGTGTCAGTTCAACGTCAGAAATTCCTCGAGCAGCAGATTCGCGAGCCGTTTCGAATCGTGGCGAATCACGCCGTGCTCTTCCAGCAGCGAATCCAGAATCACGCGCACTTTGTGGTTCTGTAGAATCGGCAAATCCACGGTTACGCGTTCGGCGCCTTCCTTGCGGTACCGCCGGGCGACGTCGGGCGAAATGTTTTTTCGGTTCGCGACCACAAAATCGATTACGCGGCCGCCCACATGGCGCTGAATCGCGTTCAAGTGTTCCGAGAGGGCATAGCCGGTCGTTTCGCCGGGCTGCGTCATCAAATTCGCGATGTATACGCGCGGAGCTCTGGACCGTTCGATGGCATGCGCGATTTCCGGGATCAGCAAATTCGGCAAAATGCTTGTGTAGAGAGAGCCGGGGCCGATCAAAATCAAATCCGCGTGGCGAATTGCTTCGATGGCCTCCGGGACGGGACGCACTCGCCGCGGATTCAGATACAAACGGCGAATGGGAATACTGCTCGCCGTGATGCTGGTCTCGCCGTGCACGCGTTTTCCATTTTCGAGCACAGCTTCCAGAGTCACGTTGGCAACCGTCGAAGGAAAGATACGGCCGCGAATTGCGAGGACCTTGCTGGAGACTCTCACCGCTTCGGTGAAATCTCCGGTGACATGCGTCAAGGCCGCCAAAAATAAGTTTCCGAAATTGTGGCCGACAAGTCCGCGCCCGGCGTGAAAACGGTATTGAAACAGCCTGCTCAGCAGCGCTTCATCACTCGCGAGCGCCACCATGCAGTTGCGAATGTCACCCGGCGGAAGTATTCGATTTTCGCGCCGCAATCTACCGGAACTGCCTCCATCATCCGTGACCGTCACGATGGCGGCGAGGTCGGTGATCGGACGTTTCGCCGTCGGGGTGGGATCGTTGCGCGGAACAACATGATGCTTCAAGCCACGCAGGAGCGCGGAAAGGCCAGTGCCGCCACCGAGGGCGACAACGCGAAGACCGCGATGCTGTTTCTTTTTTGCTGAGAGCGGACTCACGAAAGTTCCTGTGAATTGGCGGGCAGTTCAGTGTAGCGGAAGCGAAGCAAACCTGGCCAGCGCCGAGACGAAGTTTTTGTTCGGGTCAGAGTCCAGGACCGTCTTTTTCCGGATAGAGCAATTCCGTGAAGCGCGGATCTTCCTGCAAGAAAGCAAAATCTTCGTCGTTGCGCGCATGATAGCGATTCGCGGAACGCAATTCGATTGCGATTTTCAAATTCGCGAGCGCGGCATCCGCTTCTCCCGTCAGGCAATCGAGCGCGGCAACGGCGTACACAATGTGATCCGCCTTCGGCGCGAGCTTGCGCGCTTTGTCGAGACTCTCGCGCGCTTCATCCCAACGTCCCAAATTCATCATGGCAACGCCACGTTGATAATGTTCTTCCGCGGTGCGCGGATTTTGCTCGGCGGTCGGCTTCATGCGTTGCTCGGCAATCTTGATGTGCATGCGGGCGCGGTCGGCGAGTTCCTTGCTCGGACCTTCCAGGACTCTTTCGAGCTCCTGCTTCGCTTTCGCATATTTTTGTTGATGAAAAAGCGCCAATGCCGCGTCATACATCTTCATTTGTGCCTGGACGAGCGGGTTGACGAGCTCGACGCCGCCGCGCTGAACGGGAGGCGGAGCAGCTAAAGCCTTTCTTTTCTTTGCCTTGGCAGACTTCGCGGAAGAAGCGGCGCGTGGTGTGGACTTTTTCACTTTAGCCATGGCGCGCATGCTAGCAGAGGCGCATAGCCGCGTCAACGTAGGCAAAAATCCCAAAAATCGCGAGTCCCAGTGTCGAGTCCTGGAGCGCCCCGACGAATGTGGCAGGGGTGTTACCGGAAGGGAGCACCGCGGGAAATTTAACGTGCGACAAAACGCGAAGTCGCGGAAACTAGGGTGAGCCGAAAGCATGTCGGATGGCGGATGAACACCGGTGCAAGCCTTCGGCGTGAAATCCCAGTATCTTTAGGCCCCAGTGTAGCGTGCTGTGACGTATTTGGCCGGGTTGTCCGGGCTGTGCTATAAGTTTTGGTCTTTGGTTAGGGTTGAGGACAAGTGCCTTTCATCAATTTTCCAGCGCGCGAAATTAACTGCAAGCTCGTTTACTACGGGCCGGGTCTGGGCGGCAAGACCGCCAACCTGCAGTGGGTGTACGACCACACCGGTCAAAATCAAAAAGGAAAAATGGTTTCGTTGGCGACGGAAACCGACCGTACGCTGTTCTTCGACTTTCTCCCGCTGGACCTGGGAACTGTGCGCGGATTCAAAACGCGCTTTCACTTGTATACGGTCCCCGGCCAGGTTTTTTACGAGGCGAGCCGCAAATTGATTTTGAAGGGCGCGGACGGCGTGGTGTTCGTAGCGGATTCGCAGGAAGAGCGGCTCGACGCGAATTTTGAAACGATGGAAAACCTGCAGGAGCATCTGAAAGAACACAATCTCAATTTCGACACGATTCCGTATGTGCTGCAGTTGAACAAACGCGATTTGCCGAACGCGATGAGTGTGGAAGCGCTGACGAAGCAGTTGCAGAAAAAGGGCGAGCCGGTTCTTGAAGGGGTCGCCATTCAAGGAATCGGAGTGTTTGAAACCCTCAAAGAAGTCGCCAAGCTCGTTCTCGCCGAGTTGAAAAAAGGCGGCTAAGCTCCTGGGCCAAGGCGAAAGCTTATTTCAATCGGAACACTTGTGCGTACTGGTTTTCCGTTGGGTCCGGTCGCAGGAGTGCACTTCCACTTCTTCAACGTTTCGAGGGCGGAATGATCCAAGCCGAGCCCGGGCGATTTAATCACGCGCATATTCGAAAGTTTACCGTCCAGCTCGATGATCGCCTCCACGACAACGATTCCCTCATATTTAGCTTTTCTGGCTTCTTTCGTATACGGAGGCGGCGGCGCGTATTTGCAAGTGGGCAGATGGTCAGGAGAAGCTCTCAGCGGGGAGTCCGGAGCCGGCGCTGAAGCAGGGGGTGAGCTTTGTGCCTGTAGCTTTGCGGCAGGAGAGGCAGTCAATCCAATAAACATCACGAGTACGAAGCTGGAAACTCTTAGAGAAATGCGCACCATGTCTTCACCATAAAGCATCAGTCGTGGCAGATTTGTTCCATACTTGAGTTGCGCAAACACTTTGTCAAATCCTTCTAGTAAAGACGGAACGAGACTTCGATCGGCACAACCACGGCTTTCGGTTGGCCATTCACCGTCACCGGATCGCAGCGCCAATTCTTCACGGTTTCCAGGGCTTGCGCGTTCAACCCAAAGGGAAGCCCCTTCACTACCTGTTCGTCAGTAATTGCGCCACTTTCGGAAATCAAGACTTGCACCACGAGCACTCCCTGCAGTTTTACCGCGCGTGCCGGATCGGAGTAAGACGGATTCGGCATGTAGGTACACCGCGGAGGCGTGACCGCCTTCCCCATGGCGCCTTTTCCGAACTTGAATGCCGTGTCCGAGCCCGGCAAATCGGGCGGCTTGCCAAACGGCTCGGCCGGATCCAGATCTCCCGCAAATCCCAGATCGCTGAAGGCCGCCTCTTCCGCGTGGCCTGTGGCCTTCGGACTCTTTTTTGCGAAGTCGCGTGTATCGAGCAGCTGGACGTGAAGGTTCTTCTGAGCGGAGTCGCCGCGCAAGTAACCGACGAGCACGACGTTGGCTCCATTTTCTTTTGCCAGCCAGCGTGCGGCATTGTCGTCTTCGAGGAGTTTGGATTCGATTCGTTCCCGCCCGAGAAATTCGCGAAATTTCGCGCGATCGACAACATGAAACTCGTTGCCCTGCGACGCCAACTGCAGGGAAAGCGCATCGGCCAGCTGCATTCCCAAAGGAGTTGTCGCTCCCGACGGGCCGGCGAAATTATTGACAAGGATCGTGCAGGAATTCTTCTTGCAGCCCGCAGCATCGGCGTGTTTCAGAATGCGGGAAGCGAGATCGTAAAGCTGGCTTTCTTGCGCTCTGGAGAGATTCAGCGCGGATTGAGCGTCCGCAAAAGTCGCAGCCAAGGCGATCGTCAGCGCCGCGATACCGAATCGGGCGCGGCAGCTAAGGCCGGGTAGCATCGCAATTCTCCATTGGCTTGGATGCCATCATACATAGAACGTGGCGCGAGAGGAATCTTGCAGCTAGGCGAACGCTTGCAGCGCTTCGGCTTCGGAATTGTAAGTGGGAATCGCTTCGACCAGTCGCGTGACAGTGAGCGCGTCGCGAACGCGCCCGGGCTTGCAGACGAGCCGCAAAACCCCGCCTTCGCGCCCCAGCGCAATCGAGATGCGCACCAGCGACGAAATGCCGGAGCTGTCAATTTGCGGAACGCCATCGAGCATGACGATGACTTTGCGAGCGCCCGCCTTCAGCACAGACTGCAGCGCCATCGTGAGCTGTTCGCTGGAATCTCCAATGGTGAGACGTCCGTGCACGTCGAACACCTGCACGCCGGCGTCTTCGCGCACATTGATTTCGATAGGAGCGTAAAAAGTCATGGCAGTTTACGGCGCAGGTTCGAACGGCCTCCACGCCGAAAGGCATTATACGATGAGGCGGCAGGGAATCACGCAAATGAGATGGGCGAAGTTGCATGAGTGGAACGTCGCACCCGGAGAGGCGCGCGCAATACAGGAAAAACTGCGCGCGAAGTGGGAGGGCCAGGACAGGCTCCCCCGAATTCAAACGATCGCGGGACTGGACGCGGCATTTGTACTGACCGGATCGCAGGCCTTCAAGAAACATTCACGATGGAAGGCACTTCGCGACGCAAATCGTGCCATCGGCGGCGTGATTCTTTTTCGTTACCCGGAAATGGTGGAGCTTGAGCGCGCCCACGCGGTTGTGCCGTTGCGATTCCCCTACGTACCGGGATTTCTGAGCTTTCGCGAGATTCCGGCCCTACTGGCAGCATTGAAGAAACTGAAACATTCGCCAGACTTGCTCTTCTGCGACGGCCAGGGATACGCACATCCCCGCCGCATGGGGCTAGCGACTCATCTGGGCATTCTGCTTGACCGGCCCACCCTCGGCTGCGCCAAAAGCATTTTGATCGGCAATCACGGAGAGCTCGCGCGAACGGCGGGAAGCTGGACGGCCCTCACGGACGAAGGCGGCGAGCGGATCGGCGCAGCTGTGCGGACGCGCGATGACGTGAAGCCAGTCTATGTTTCCCAGGGCCACCGAATATCGCTCGAAAGCGCGATCCGCTGGACGCTCCTGGTGAGCGACGGCGTGCGAATCCCGCGGCCGACTCGCGCGGCGGATCACTATGTAAGCGAGGTCAAACGCAAACTCATAAGGAATTTATAAGTTCGGAAGTCGCGCCTTTCTTCGCATCAGAAAAATAGATGCTGCTAATTGAATTTTCGAAAGGGTCGCTCTTGGCGACGCGCGTATAATTTCGCATGCCAAACGCGGCATTCCT
>DATGIS010000134.1:0-5665 GCA_035295625.1 Candidatus Acidiferrum sp.
AAGAGCCCATCATCGAGAAAACTCTTCGCCGCCGCAATCGCGCCGCCCAGTTTGCTCGAAGTCGGCCGGATAATTGCGACTGGCTCCAGGCTCGTGTGCAGGAAATCGCACGGCTCGGGCATGATCAAATTCGCCTGCAGATCTTCCGGCTGATTGGTCGTCAAATCGTCGAAGGTCACCGTGGATTTATTCACTGGATCAGTGAACGTCAGCGGCGTTGCGTTGCCGGCTTTGTCCTGCCACGTCTGAAAGTGCATGATTTCGGAGCCGCCAATGCTCAGCAAAATGCGAAGCACTTCGAGGCTCGTCGCTTTCTGCGCGACCGTTGCATAAAGGCTCGTGCCTCCCTGCTCGATGAACGCAAAGTGAAAGCCCGCCGTAAATGCAATCGCTTTGAGCCGGTTGTCGATCGACTGTGCGTTGTCGTCCGTCAAGGTACTGTTTCCCAGATCGTCGTCGCTCCGCGGAATTGCGGTAAATTTTCCCTGCGCGAGGCTCGGAACGGCATTCGCAAACGACGCGCCCAAATCCGCATTTGTCGTGCTGCGGTAGCGCCGCCACCAGGAAGTATCGACCGTCAGCTGCGTCAGGTTCGTCATCCGCGGAATCTGTTTTGCGCCGGTCGCCTTGCTGCTCGGCAAGCCCGCGGAAAATGGCGTAAGGTCGACCGCTTTCGCGCCTTTCGACTCCAGGTAGTTGTTCAGGAACCGGTGATGCGTGAATTCGTCATCGGTATTGTCATGCACGTACTGCGACATATCGCCGTCCAGCAATTGCAGCGCGCCCGCATAAATCGGATTGCCTCCATTCACGCCGCTCACTTCGTCGTCCTGTGTGCCGCCAAGTTCCGAATACTGCTGCCATAAATCGTTTTCCACCTGTTCCGCCGCGGAGAGAAATCGCAAAATCGCGATATCGCCGCGCGTCAGGTTGCCGCCGTCGCGCTCGTCGAAGTCACCTTTGGCGAACAGCTGGCCAGGAATCACCATTCCCGCTGCCGTTGCCGCCGCAGTTGCGGTCACTCCTCTCTGCAAAAATGTACGACGGTTGCTCTTTTTCATATTCATGCCGATCTCCTTCATGTCCGGTCTCCCTTTTTATGTATGTTTTTGACCTGGATTCCGGATCTTTAGAAAAAAATCCGGAGATTGGCTGCGTTTTGTCCTCGGCATCGCAAACAGCCGTGTGCTCGATTCCCGCTTCGATGGACGCGCGTACTTCGCAGTTGCCCGAGCGCGAAAAAACAAACGATGAAAATTCATTCATCCGTTTTTCCATTTTCCAAAACGAAAATCCACTCAGGCAATTTCCGCCCGCTTCCCCTGCGCAGATGAGCAGACCAGTCCCGCGATTGATTTATTCCGGAAGAAAAGGAATTTTTCGGCGAATCGTTAAGTCGCGTTTGCAAAAAAGGAGAGGGCACGATTCCTCGTGCCCTCTCTTCGACTCTTTTGGATTTTCTGCGCAACGATCCGACGTGCGCTCGCCGTTCCCGTGCAACCGCCGTCGTTACGCCTTCGCCGCGCGCAACTGCTTCATCCGCTCCTCGGCTTGACGCGTCAGATGCGGCGTAATTCCCAGCTGCCGCTCCACCAGCATCAACTGGCCGCGATGATGCATTTCGTGTTCTTTACCGCCTAGGATTCTTTCGAAGCGCGTCTTCACCGTTTTTCCATCGCCGTCAATCACGCCGACCGCCAAAAATTCTTCGCTCAACGATTCCAGCCACGTCGCGAACTTTTCCCCTTCGCTTCGCAGCAACTCCACAATCTCCGCCTTCGACCGCGTCTTCGCCTCTTCCGCCGCAAAACGCTCCCGAATGCTCATGAAATCGAATCCCACAAACGTCGTGACTTTCGCCAGCTCCGGCCACAGTCCCGGCGAAATCGCCACGTGAACCAGCGTTTTTCCCACCGGTCTCACTCCTGGCGCAGGCACAAAGTCGTACTTGTCCTCCGGAATGTCTTCGGCAATCTGAATCGTGTTTTTGCGGACCGTGCGGAACGCGGCCGCCATTTCCTTGCCACCATAAACGCTCATGATTACACCTCGGGATGAGTTCGTCCGCCCAGACCAGGCGGACTGTCCGATTCGATGCGCGGACAAGGAACAAGGTCACGCTACCGGACAGATATTCAGGACTTCAGCCGCAGACTTTCCGAGCCAATTACAACCGTTCTCAATTCCCTTTTTGGTCCTTCAACATCTCCGGATACTCCGGCGAGATCCACTTCCCATTCGCCTTCGCTTTCGCCAGCAACGCCCTGGCCTTGTCGAGCTCGTGCGTCTGCGTCGTATACATCGCCAGCAGCGAATTGTACGGATCGCACTCGCAGGGATCGCGATGCGCTCCCATTTCAATCGCTCGTTTGAAATCCGCTTCCGCTAAATCAGTTTTCTTCTCGCCGGAATACTGCATTCCGCGATTGCAATAGGCGTCGCCCACGCGATAGCCGGCTCTCGAGTCCAGCGCTGCCTCTTGCGTAAAATCTTCGATCGCTTCCGTCCAGTGCCCCATCGAAGCGTCCGTCAGTCCCAGCATGTCCCACGCTCCGGCATGTTTCGGATTGCGCGCCACTACCACCGCAAAATCCGCTCGCGCCGGCGTCAAAGCCGGCGACGGCGTCCTGTCATAAATCATTTCCGCCCCGGCCCGGCCGTAGTAAACGTGTCCGCGGCGGTAGTAAATGTCCGTATTTCCGGAGTCCAGCGCAATCGCTTTGCTGAAATCCGCCATCGACAGCTCAAACAGCCTGTTGTATTCCTCGATTGTGATCAGCTTTTGTATCCGCGAATAGCGCGCCTTTTCGCCGTACGCATCGCCCCGGTCCGCGTACGCCGCCGCCCTCTCCGCATCATTCTTCGCGGATTCAATCGCCGCGCTCGCTTTTCGTATTTCTCTGTCGAACTTCTGCAGAAATCCTTCTTGCGAAAACGGTCCGCATCCCGCGAACGAAATCAATCCCGTCAACAGGACCGCGAGGCGCAACGCCTGAACAGTTTTAGGAGGCAGCTTCACATGGCCAGTATGCACCAAAGCCCGCACAGCCAGCGGTCTCGCGCAATCGCCGTTGTTTTTCTGATATACAGATCCCCCGCGAGCCGCACTTATTGTTTTTTAAAAAATCCCTGCTTCGCGCTTTCTTAGCCAGCTAGCCCTGCTCGACGCGCGCCTTTATATCCGAGTACGCCGCATCGATCAGCCCGTTTAACGCCGCCTCGTTTACGGCCGTTCCCGGCCTCAGCTTCACATGCCGCATGAACTTGCCCGTGCCCTGCAACAAGCGAGCCGGATCCTTCAGCGCTGCGCCGTGAAAGAACCCAACGTTTACGTGTGTGGCGAACACATTCACATAGCCGAACGCCGCATCTCCCAAACACGCCGTCGGACAACCGTCATGCAAAAGTTCGCGGACTTCGTCTCCGCACTTTCGCATCACGTCAAACCACAGCCGCGCCATCGCTCCCAATTCCCCTTTATGCTTTTTCATCCACGCATCGATGCCGGGGTCCCGCTCCACCGCGCCATTAAATCGCAGGAATTCCTCTTTCATCGTCGCTTCGCCTTTTTATATTCGGATTATTCGAACTACCGCGCATGGCTCCATGGCCGCATCCACAGTCCGCGCACTGCGAGGATCAGCGAGAACATCCCCGTCACGCCGAGCGCGTGAAGCGTCCACACAAACAAAAACGCTGGGCTGTGCCTCGCGAGCTGGCCTTGAAAAACGCCTCCCCCTCCTATCACGTGGGTGATGGGCATTAGCAACGCAACCATCGACCCGACCAGCATGATGATGTACCCCGACAGCCGTTCGCCGAGCAGCAACGTTCCGTACAACCAGCCGACCAGGATCGGCACCGCAACGAGGGTTAAGCCTCCTGCCTCGCCCGTCCCCACCCGGGCGTGGACCGTATCGCTCGTCAGGTGAAGCGTCACAAGGAGAATCGAGAGCAAAGACGCGCCGGTTAACAGGTCTTTTTCCTTCATGAAATATTCTCCTTCATCTAACAACGTCAAGTTTGTGTGCGCCATCATTGATGGCACAAAACGCGCGGCAGTATCGAACGTTGCAGCACTATACATCGTGCCCGTTTTTTCCTTCTTTTATTTCTGTCATCCCGGCCGCAGCGGTTTGTGATTATATTTCTACTCAGAAAACGAGGTGTCCGCATGCGCAGCTTAAAGTCACGACGCGGTTTCTTTGCAAACATCACTCGGGCGATGGCCGCGTTGACGATTGGCAACGCTTTGCCCACTCCCGCAAATGGCGGAACCACCGACTCACCCGTCGAAGGCGAGGACTATTTCGAAAAACTGCGCGTAACCAAAATAATCAACGCAGCAGGCACTTACACGCATCTCACCGCTTCTACGATGCCTCCTTCCGTGCAAGCGGCCGTAGCACGCGCTGCCAAACACCCCGTGCGTCTCGCCCAGTTGCAGAAAGCCGCCGGCGAATATCTCGCGCGACGTTTGCGCTGCGAAGCGGCAATCGTTACCGCAGGCGCTGCTTCCGCCGTAACTCTCGGCACCGCTGCGTGTGTCACGCTTGGCAACGAGGCTGCTGCCCATTCGATCCCCATCGACATGTCGGGCCTCAAGAACGAAGTCGTCATCCAAAAAGCCCACCACTACGATTACGATCACGCGCTGCGGAATTGCGGCATCAAGTTCGTCGATGTGGAAACGTTGCAGCAGTATGAGTCGGCCATAAACAAAAAAACGGCTCTGTGTTTTTTCTACAATGCCGCCGACTACGGAAATATCAGCCGGGAAGACTGGGTACGTGTCGCGCACGCGAAGGGAGTTCCCTGTCTCAATGACGCCGCTGCCGACGTTCCCCCCATCTCCAATCTCTGGAACTACACGCAAATGGGATTCGACCTGGTCGCCTTCTCCGGCGGTAAAGGAATGCGAGGTCCCCAAAATACCGGCTTGCTCCTCGGCAGGAAAGATCTCATCGCCGCCGCTGCCATGAACAACAGCCCGAACGATGACGTGGTGGGCCGCGGCATGAAAGTTGCCAAGGAGCAGATCGTCGGAATGGTGGCGGCGATCGATTGGTTCCTCAGCCAATCCGACGAAGACTTCGAGGCTGAATATCGCCGGCGCATCGATCGGATTACCGCAGCCCTGAAAGACATTCCAACTCTAAAATCCGAAACATTTGTCCCCCCGATCGCAAACCACGTTCCGCACTTGCTGATGCGCTACGACCAGGCACGCGTCAAAATCTCGCCTCGCGAAGTCGCAAAGCAAATGCGCGAAGGCAATCCGAGTATCGAATTGAATCCGGCAACGGGTTCGTCGGAGGGCAGCGCCGGAATTCCTAACGATCCCAACAAAATTGTCGTAGGAGTCTGGATGCTCGAACCTGGCGAAGACTTGATCGTCGGTCAACGCCTTCGGGAAATATTATCCAAAGCAGCGAACAGCTAGAAGTCCGTCGCGTCGTCACGATTCTGCAAGGACATGATGTCGAAGACTCAGGGCTGCACCCGGAACAACTTGTCCGGAGCGAAGCCGAGGGATCGTCCCCATTTCGTAGCGCCGGCTTCTAGCCGGCATCTTCTGCTTACACGCCTCTCTCTGAATCTAAGAACGCACTCCCCTCGCCCCCTTTTGCTCGCTGCGAATGCCAATGAAACGGTTCTCCTTGAC
>DATGIS010000135.1:0-29323 GCA_035295625.1 Candidatus Acidiferrum sp.
GTCGTCATTCCCTGTTCGATGGGCTGTCTCTCGGCGATTGCAAACGGTTCGTGCGACGATCTTGTCTCGCGCTCCGCGGATGTCATGTTGAAAGAGGGCCGCAAACTCGTGCTCTGCATTCGCGATACGCCATTCAACCGCATTCATCTGGAGAACATGCTCCGCGCGCAAGCCGCCGGCGCGGTGATCATGCCCGCGGTGCCATCTTTCTATCACCAGCCGAAAACCATCGACGACCTGGTCACGCAATACGTGTGCCGCGTACTTGCGCAAATTGGCCTCCCGCAAGACCAAATGTTTCGCTGGACCGGCTCTCAGCCTGCCGCAAAGAAAGCGGAGGCCTGAGGCGATCATGGCAGGCCGCATTCGCACGATTCTTGAAATGATCAAATTCGAGCACTCGATCTTCGCGCTGCCTTTCGCGCTTACGGGCGCGCTTCTTGCAGCGCGCTTCACGTCGCACGGCTGGCCAACACTCCCGCAAATTCTCTGGATCGTCGTTGCAATGGTCTCGGCTCGCTCGGCTGCTATGACCATCAACCGCATCGCCGACGTGCGCTACGACAAGGAAAATCCCCGCACCAAAATGCGCGCGCTTGCCACTGGCGCGCTCAGCGTCACATTCGCCTGGATTTTCACGCTTGTGGCCATTGGCGTATTCGTTGCGGCGGCGTGGCAGCTCAATCCGTTGGCGCTGAAGCTTTCGCCAGTCGCGCTGGCAATTCTCTTTTTCTATTCTTTTACCAAGCGTTTCACGAACTTTTCGCATCTCTTTCTCGGCTTTGCGCTCGGAATTTCTCCGGCGGCTGCATGGATCGCCGTTACCGGCCATCTGGACCTGCGCATGCTTATCCTTTGCGCGGCAGTCACGCTTTGGGTCGGCGGGTTCGATGTTCTCTACGCTTGCCAAGATGTGGACTTCGATCGCGAAGCGGGTCTCTTTTCGATTCCAAAGCGGTTTGGCATCGCTGCCGCATTATGGATTTCGCGCATCATGCACGTCGGAGTCGTCGTACTTCTCGCGTGGCTCGCGGCAAGTTTCGCGCTTCCCTGGCCCGCGTGGGCGGGAATCGCGGTAGTCACCGTGCTTCTCGCGTACGAACATTCCCTCGTGAAAGCAGACGATTTGAGCAAGCTGGACGCTGCGTTTTTCACGATGAACGGTTATATTAGTATTTCGTTCTTTTTGTTCTGGGGCGCCGCTGCCGCGCTCTGGCGCGTTTGAAACGCGGGAAAGTTTCGACGGATTTGAAATGAGTGAACTGCTGCTAACCGACCGATCTTTAAAGCCGATTGCGGACAAAGTCCGCGCCGGCGAACACCTTTCCTTCGACGAAGGCGTGCAACTCTACCGCTCGCCGGATCTCCTGGCCGTCGGCTGGCTGGCCAATTACATTCGCGAGAAGAAGCACGGCAACGTCACATATTTCAACGTCAACCGCCACATCAATCCCACAAACGTCTGCGTTGCGCATTGCAAACTCTGCGCCTTTGGCCGCGACCCGAATTCGCCAGGGGCGTACACGTACGCATTGGACGAAATTTATCAGCGGGCAGATCAAGGCGTCCGCGAAGGCGCCACGGAGTTTCACATCGTCGGCGGCCTTCACCCCGACCTTCCCTTCGAATATTTTCTCGAGCTAATCAGCGGCCTCAAGAAGCGCCATCCGCATGTACATCTCAAAGCATTTACGATGGTCGAAGTCCATTACTTTGCGCGCATCGCGAAACTATCCATCGAAGAAACGCTGCAAAAAATGAAAGCCGCGGGCGTTGACTCCTGCCCGGGGGGCGGCGCCGAGATTTTCCATCCGAGAGTTCGGCGCATCATCTGCGACCACAAAGTGAGCGGCCAGATGTGGCTCACGCTCGCGCGGAAGACACACGAAGCGGGCTTGCGCTCAAACGCCACGATGCTTTACGGCCACGTCGAAACAGAAGAGGAACGCGTAGATCATCTCGTGAAACTTCGCGAACTCCAGGACATTACGCACGGGTTCGTCGCGTTTATTCCGCTCGCATTTCATCCGGATAACACCGCGCTTTCGCACATTCCCAAGCCAACCGGATACGACGATCTTCGCAACATTGCGGTCTCGCGCCTGCTGCTCGACAATTTCGAGCATATCAAGGCGTACTGGATCATGCTGACGCCGAGCATCGCGCAAATCGCACTCCGCTTCGGCGCAAACGATCTCGATGGAACGGTTGTGGAGGAAAAGATTTATCACGACGCGGGAGCAAAAACTTCTGAGTTCACGCCGCGCAATGAACTCGAGCGACTCATTCGCGCCGCCGGCCGTGTTCCCGTCGAACGCGACACCCTCTACAACAAAATCGATCGCTCCAAGCTTCCGCCACTTCCAGCGCCCACACCACCGGGCCTGGTCTCACTGTCGCTGAACGTTTAGAGAAATTCTTCCGCCGGCTTATCGGAGAGTTGCCGCTTTTTCTTTTACACGAGCAAGAACTGAAGCCGGCAGCGGCGCATAACCTCGGTCTCGCGCAACTTCCTGCCCCTTGTCGTAAGCCCACGTGATGAACTCATTCACGGCGCGGCCTCTCGCCGGATCCGTGGCGTGCTCCGGAACGTAAAGCCACGTGAAGCTCGCGATCGGATAACTCTCCTTGCCCGGCGGATTCGTCAGCGAAATCCGGAATCCTTGCGTCATCTTGCTTTCCATCGCAGACGCTGCTTCGCCGATGCTCTTCGCACTGGGCTTCACGAATTCGCCCGCGGAATTCTTGATTGCCGCCGCCGAAGACGCGCTCTTGTCCACCCAATTCGATTCAGTGTAGGCAATCGCGCCCGCTGTCGCCTTCAGCTGATCGAGCATCTCCTGCGTTCGAACGAAGCTCGCGCCGACGGGCCACTTTGGAGAAACGCCCCTTCCCACTTTTGCCTGAAATTCGGGACTGACCCTCGCCAGATAATCCGAAAAAATATAGTTCGATCCTTTTCCTTCCGAACGGTGAAGAACTTTGATCGCAAGGTCCGGCAACGTCACGCCCGAATTCAGTTTTGCGATCTCGGAATCGTGCCACGACGTGATCTTTCCGAGATAGATATTCGCGACGACAGGTCCCGTGAGTCGTAGCGTCTCGTGAACACCCGGCACGTTATAGACTACGGCGATCCCAATCAGCACAGTTGGCAATTCGACGATGCGCTGTTTTGCGGCGAACAGTTCCTTCTCCGGTATCGGCGCATCGCCACCGCCGAAATCGCCGGTTCCCGCAAGGATGCGCGCGGCGCTCTCGGCCGTTCCCTCCGCCAGGTATCGAAGCTGCACTTTGGGCTCGGCCTTGTGGAACTCTTCGATCCAAGCCGCGTACAACGGTTCGGGCATGCTGGAGCCCGTCGCCACCAGCGTAATCGTGTCTTGCCCGACGCTGATTCCAGAATGCAGCAACGACAGACTAAGCGCGCAGACGCCGGCCAGTCGAAAAGCGCTCTTGCTAAGCACACCCACGGATGAGCTCCTTCTCGGCAAACAAACAGACTTCGTTCTCTCCACGTTTCGGAAAGACTACCGGAAATGCGCCGCATCCAGAGCGAAAACGTCATGGCTTGTGCGGAATCTTCTATTGTCCAGCGTGCAAATTTGTTCGGTAATCGTCGATTGACATCGTCATTTCCTCGAGACTGAGTGGAACCCTTTAGAATATTTTCGCGTCCAAACTTAGAACTTCAGGAGCGACCACTTCGTGCGCACCATTCTGCTTCTCACTATTTCCAACATCTTCATGACCTTCGCCTGGTACGGCCACTTGAAATATCGCGGCGAAGCGCTCTGGAAAGTGATTCTCGCCAGTTGGGGCATCGCTTTCTTTGAATATTGCTTTCAGGTTCCCGCAAACCGCATCGGGTCATACGAATTCTCCGCAGCTCAGCTCAAAACCATTCAGGAAGTCATAACCCTCACGGTTTTCGCCGTCTTCTCGATGACCTATCTGGGCGAAAAACTTCGCTGGAATTACGCAGCCGGCTTTGCCTGCATCTGCCTTGCGGTCTTTTTTGTCTTCCATAAGTGGTGAGGCTTACCTAGAATTTCATGTACCCATTCGGGTTGCGTTCGAATCGAATGCAAAGACTACATCTGCACATTTATAGTCAGGAGAGTTCTCATGCAACGCAAAGCTTCCGCAGTCTGGTCGGGTGATTTGAAATCGGGCAAAGGTTCGATTTCCACGGACAGTGGCGTCCTTAAACAAACGCAATATTCCTTCAGCACGCGATTCGAAAACGGCGTCGGCACAAATCCCGAAGAACTCCTCGCTGCTGCTCACGCGGGATGTTTCACCATGGCTCTCTCCGCGCAACTCGGCGGCGCCGGCCTCACCGCTGAAAAGCTTGAAACCACCGCCACCATTTCTCTCGAAAAAGTCGGCGATGGTTTTTCCGTCACCAAAAGCCATCTCGATCTCACCGCCAAAATCCCCGGCGCCGACCAAGCCAAATTTGACGCCGCCGTTAAAGCCGCCGAAACCGGCTGCCCCGTATCCAAACTCTTCAAAGCGGAGATCTCCGTTTCCGCCAAACTCGTCTCCTAAGCACGTGTCCGTCTCGCTCGAAGGAACAGGTACAATGCGCACATGATTCCTGCTCCCGGTGCCTTCGTGGCGGGCTTCGTAATTTTTCTCATCGTCCTGTGGGATGCGTTCGAAGCCATCATCCTGCCGCGCCGCGTCACGCGCAAATTTCGCCTCACGCGTCTGTTTTTCAAAACCACGTGGGGCACGTGGCGCACGATAATCTGCATGATTCCGGCGCGCAAGACGCGCGAAGCCCTGCTCGGCTTTTTCGGTCCTCTCTCGCTTCTTTTGCTCGTCGCGGTCTGGGCCGTCGGTCTCGTCTTCGGCTTCGGCCTCATGCAGTACGGCGCCGGTTCTGCGGTCAATGTCGCCGGTGGCCATCCGAGCTTTGCCACGGACATCTATCTCAGCGGCACGACCTTCTTCACGCTCGGCCTCGGGGACGTCATTCCGCGCACCAGCCTCGCTCGCGCGCTCGTCGTCAGTGAAGCAGGTTTCGGTTTTGGCTTTCTCGCTGCGGTCATTGGCTACCTGCCCTTCATCTACGGTTCCTTTTCCAAACGAGAAGTGGACATCTCTCTCCTCGACTCCCGCGCCGGCACTCCGCCAACCGCCGGTGAACTGCTGCGCCGCCATAGTTACAAGAGCGGCCAGGACGCCCTGCACGACCTATTGAAAGACTGGGAACGTTGGTCGGCCGAGCTGATGGAGAGCCATCTCTCTTATCCCGTGCTCGCCTATTTCCGTTCGCAGCACGACAACCAGTCCTGGATCGCTTCCCTCGCCGCAATTCTCGATACTTGCGCCCTCGTTCTTGTCGGTGTTGAAGGAGCGTGCGAGCGCCAGGCCGAGCTTACGTTCGCCATCGCGCGCCACGCCGTCGTGGATCTCTCGCAAGTGTTCGGAACGCCACCGCGTGAGTTGCCGCAAGACCGTCTTCCCGCCGCCGACCTTCGCCGCATTCGCGACACCCTCGCGCAGCACGGCTTGAAGCTGCACGACGGCGAAGCAGCCGATCGCCGGCTCACCGAACTTCGCCGCATGTACGAGCCATACATCTTCGCGCTTGCGACTTACCTAATGCAGCCGCTTCCGCCCTGGATCCCTCAAGCAAAAGGAAAAAAGGACAATTGGCAGACAACTGCCTGGGGCCAAGCGGCAGGCATGGCAGAAAAGGACCACGCCGTCACCGGCGACGATCATTTTTGATTTGCGTTGATCCTGATCGGTCCAATTTGTCAGGAACACGAATCAAGATTTTGTGGCGGCGCGCCGCGGCATCGAATCTTTATGGCATGATTTCAAACCTGAGGAGCCTGCAATGAAAGCGATTCGCGTTCACGAATTCGGCGGTCCCGAGCAGCTCAAGCTCGACGAAATCCCAACACCAAAGCCTGCTGCCGGACAAGTTCTCGTTAAGGTTCACGCCTCCGGCGTCAATCCCTATGACACCTACATGCGAGCCGGAACTTATCCGGTCAAACCCGCGCTGCCCTACACACCGGGTTCGGACGCGGCTGGCGTAATCGAGTCCGTCGGCGATGGCGTCACAAAGGTAAAACCCGGCGACCGCGTTTACACCGCAAAGACCGTCACAGGGGCGTACGCCGAATACACGCTTGCCCTGGAATCTCAAGTCCAGCCGTTGCCCGCAAACATCTCTTTCTCACAAGGCAGTGGAATCTATGTTCCGTACGGCACCGCTTATTACGCTTTGCATTTTTCCGCCGCGGCTCACGCTTCTGAAACCGTGTTGATTCACGGTGCCAGCGGCGGAGTGGGCACGGCAGCGATTCAGGTGGCCCGCTCCATGGGTCTAACTGTTTTCGGCACTGCTGGCACGCCGAAGGGCCTCGATCTCATCAAGAAAGAAGGCGCGCATCAGGCTTTCGATCACAGGAAGCCCGGCTACACTGACGACATCATGAAAGCCACGGGCGGCCGCGGCGTGGACATCGTCCTCGAAATGCTCGCCAACGTGAACCTTGCCGCCGACATGAAGCTCCTCGCCATGAACGGCCGTGTCATCGTCATCGGCAATCGCGGCGAAATCACCATCAACGCGCGCGACATCATGGTCAAGCGCGGCTCGATTCGCGCGTTCACACTGTGGGTCGTTACCGATGCGGAAGCGGCGGACATCTTCGCCGGCTTGAATGCAGGTTTTGAAAACGGCACGCTTCGCCCCGTCGTCGGTAAGGAACTACCGCTCAAAGACGCCGCGCAGGCGCACATCGACATTCTCGCGCCCGGCGCCCACGGCAAAATCGCTCTGATTCCTTGATCGATGAAGTGGCTGGTTTTGATCTACTAGCTCATGTGCGCGAAGCGGATCGCTAATCCCGCCAAAGCGCCGCCCAAAATCAACCACGCTGAATTAACTCGAAATCGAATCAGCAAAACCGCTGCGACCGCCGCCATTCCGATGGGCGTCGCGCTCAACAATGTCTCCCGCGCAAATTGCCATCCCACAAACGCCATCAACGCTACTGCTGCCGCATTCACTCCATCCAAAAATGCGCTCGCCATCGGCGACTTTCGCAATCTCGCGAGGTATTTCGCTGTTATCGCGACAAACACAAATGCCGGCAAAAACATTCCGACCGTTGCCAACGTCGCGCCTTTCCATCCCGCAATCACGTAGCCCACAAACGTCGCGACCGTAAAAAACGGTCCCGGCGTTCCCTGGCTGACCGCAATCGCATCGAGCAACTGATTCTCCGTCAGCCAGTGCAGCCGCTCCACCAAATCCGCGCGCAACACCGCCAGCAGAACGTAACCGCTCCCAAAAAGCACCGCACCAACTTTCAGAAAATACAAAAATACTCCCGCGACACTCGGCAGGGAAACACCACCCGCCGCCGCTCCCAGTTGCGCCAAAATTCCACCGGCTGCGTTTGCGCCGCTTCTCTTTCCCGCAAATCGTTCCGCAACAATCCAAGCGATGCCCGTCCCAATCAGGAGTGCCACCGCCGAAACATGTACCGCCGCCAATCCCAGCACCACCGCCGCCAACACTGCCAACTCCACTGACTTCACCGCCACTCGCGCCAGCGACCATACCGCCTGCACAATCAACGCCACCACGACCGGCTTTACTCCAAACAAAATCGCGCCCAGCTGCGGCGTGGTTCCATACCGCTGATAAGCCCACGCCAGCGCTCCGACCATCACCGCGGAAGGCAAAATGAACGAACTTCCCGCGATCAGCAGACCCGCGATTCCTCCCCGCAATTCGCCCAAATAAATCGCCAACTCCGTGGAACTCGGTCCCGGCAGCAGACTCACCGCTCCCACGCGATCCACAAAATCCTCGCGCGAAAGCCACTTCCGCCGCTGCACAAACTCCTGTTCCATCATCGCGATGTGCGCCGCGGCGCCTCCGAATCCGGTGAAGCCCAGCCGCAAAAACGCCGCCGCGATTTCCTTCAATCGCCCTGTTTTCTCGGAATGCTCAGGAGTTGGCTCTGCCATGTGCGAATCGGAATTATGCATCAATATCGTTGTTGCAAATCGGTTTGTCTCATCCCGGATCGCCGCCTATTGTTAATTTTGTCGCTGGCCGCTCTCCGCATATAATCAGAATTCCCTGTGGCGCCCATGGTCCTTCTAGCTACCTTTGTCTTCTTTTCGCAAAGCGGTGTGAGCCGGTACTGGCACAAGCTCACCGACCGCACCTTCACGGGCGTCTACCACGCCAACGCCTTCGACCTCGCGATGATGATTCCCTATTTCATCATTCTCGTCATCCTCGCCGGCTACGGCCTCCATCGCTATTGGCTCGTCTACGATTACTACAAATATCGCAAGAATGTCCCCGGCCCGCCGCCGCCAGTCAAAGAATGGCCCCGCGTCACGATTCAACTTCCCATCTTCAACGAACGCTACGTCATCGAGCGCCTCGTCGAAGCCGTCTCGCGTTTCGACTACCCAGCCGAACTCCTCGATGTCCAGGTTCTTGACGACTCCACCGACGAAACGCGGGAAGTCGCCAAAGCCTGCGTCGATCGCCATGCCGCAGCCGGAATGCCCATTACGTACATCCACCGGACCAACCGCGAGGGCTACAAAGCCGGCGCCCTCGAGAACGGATTGAAAACTTCTCGAGGCGAATTCGTCGCCATCTTCGACGCCGACTTCATCCCTGAACCCGACTTCCTTCGCCGCACGATTCCCTACTTCATGGACGGCGAAACAGGCAAAAACATTGGCATGGTCCAGACTCGTTGGACCTATCTCAACCGCGACTACTCGCTTCTCACGCAAGTCGAAACGATTCTTCTCGACGGCCACTTTGTTGTCGAGCACGGCGCTCGCTCTCGTCGCGGCACTTTTTTCAATTTCAACGGCACCGCCGGAGTCTGGCGCCGCGCCGCTATCGAAGCCGCCGGCGGCTGGGAGCACGATACGCTCACTGAAGACACCGACCTCTCTTATCGCGCCCAACTTAAAGGCTGGAAGTTTCTCTACTTACCCGATATCGAATGCGCGTCCGAGCTTCCCGTAGACATGAATGGCTTCAAAGCCCAGCAAGCGCGCTGGGCCAAGGGCCTGATGCAGACCGCAAAAAAAATTCTGCCGAAGGTATTCAAATCCAACGCGCCCTGGCACGTCAAAGCCGAAGCCTTCTTCCATCTGACCGCCAATATCAGCTACCCGCTGATGGTCGTCTTCTCCGTCACGCTGCTTCCTGTAATGATCGTCCGCTTCTATCAGGGCTGGTTCCAGATGCTCGTCATCGACCTGCCGCTCTTTCTCGCGTCTACTTGCTCGATCTCGAGCTTTTATCTCGTCGCACAAAAAGAAATTCGCCCCAAAACCTGGATGCGCACTTTCCTCTACATGCCGTTCGTCATGGCCGTCGGCATCGGTATCTCCATACGAAATGCGCAAGCGGTCCTGGAAGCCATCGTTGGAAAGAAAACCGAATTTGCCCGCACCCCAAAATTCAAGATCGAAGGCAAGAAAGGCACGTTCGTCGCCAAAACGTACAAAAACAAAGCCGGCTGGATTCCCTACGCCGAAGTTTTTCTCGGAATTTATTTCGCAGCGACCGTCGTCTACGCCATCACCAACGAAAACTACGCCACCATTCCATTTCTTCTTCTCTTCGTATGGGGCTATCTCTACACCGGCTGCATGTCCCTCGGCCAAACTTACTTCGCCCATCTCCGCTTTGGCGTCAACGCCCCCGAAATGCGCCCCGCCGCCTCCGGCGCCCCCGGATTTTAGCCTTTAGGCTCTTCGTATTTCGTTTCACATGCACAGGGTCCGGAGTCGTTTATTTCGCGGCCCGCTCCCTCCCCTGCAACTGTGCTTTTGCGGCTCTTACCTCTCCGCGCTCATCGCTCGCCGCTATCTCCGTCAATTCTCGAAAGTATCGTTTCGCTGCCGCTTCATTCCCCGAACGATCCGCCGCTACTGCTGCATCATAAAGAGCGTTGAACCGCTTCGGTGCGACTTTTAGTACAACCTGGTATTCCGCGAAAGCCTCCGCCTGCCGATTCTGCGCTGAGAGCATTCCAGCCAGCATCTCACGCGCCGGCGTCACCGGCCCCGGCGTCACGGCATCCTTATCCATGCTCTCTTCCATTTCTACTGCCGACCGCATCGCTGCGAGCGATTCCTCCTTCTTTCCACGCCGCTCCAGAATCAATGCGTTTACTTCTCGGCGTTGCACTTCAATCTGCTTCGACCAGTATTCACTCTTCTTTAATGCTTCTTCGCGCAGCTCCGCCAATTTCTTCTCTGCCTCTTCCGCACGTTCGAGCTTCCCGGTCCTCGCGCTTCCTTCTCCGATCGCTTCCCACGTGAGTGCCCTCCCCCAAGGAACGCCTGTCGTAAGCGGTGTCAACTCGCTCGCCGCCTTCCAATTCCTCAGCTCAATCGCATAACGCGCAGGAATCGCTCCCATCGCGTAATTCCCTGTAAGCGTCAGTCCGGGCACTTCCTGGAAACTCTGAAACTCATCCAAAATCGCTTTCGCCTTTGCCACCTGCCCCGATTGCAGGTACGCGTACTCCAGATAATCCATCGCATGCAATCTCTGGTCCCGCGCTTCACCGTTCTTGGAATCTTTCTCTTGAGAAGCTGCGATCTGCGCCGACTTGATGTTTGACGCAATCGACTCATCCCATGAACCCACTCTCGTAAAAATATGCGACGGCATGTGGTTCGCATGGGCCGAAACCGGCGCAATCGTCGCGTACATCCTCGCCGCTCCCAGTCCTTGCTGCGCCAGCACTGGATTGTCGTAACAATGAATAATGTAGTGCGCGATTCCCGGATGATGCGGCTGCTGCTTGAAAATCGGCTCCAATATCTCACCGCACTTCTTCTCATTCGAAAACGTCTTGTCCAGCGGCGACGCCGCCAGCTTTAACGACAGCGCATGAAAAATCTGCGCCTCCGTGTCCGTCGGATACGCCGCCGCAACTTCTCCCATCTTCTTCTCAAACGCCGCGCCTCGCGCCCCGTAATCTGCCTTCTCATCCGCGTATGCCGCCGCCAGAGCTTCGATGTAGCCTTTCTCGCGTTCCGAAGTCCCGGCATTCGTCTTCGCAATCTCACGCGCCTTCTCTATCGCTGCTCGCCCCGCCGCAGCATCTCCACTCCTCCACAAGCCGTGGTAATGAGACATCGCGATGCCCCACTGCGCCATCGCACAATTCGGATTTTTCTTCGCAATCGCATCAAACGCCGCACGCGTATCCTCGTATTGAAATGAATGCAGCAGCGCCATCGCCTTGTTGAAGCTCGTGTCAAATTCCGCCTTTTCCGGCGCGCTCAGCCCATCACCGCACGTCGTCACAAAATGCACCGACCCAACTTCTTCTTCGCTCAACGCGTGATGGTGTTCTTGCTGCGCCAGCGTCGGGTGCCCACAGCACAACAACAAACTCAACGTCGCAATTCGTCCGTACATAGATTCGCCTCGCGCGTCCTGGTTTTCCGGGAGAGGATTCGAGCCTAGCTCCACCGCACTTTTTGGTCAACGTTTTCATGCGCCGGCTTCGGCTCTCCCCCAATTTCAAGTACAATCCAGCGTTCCCTGTGCTGGTGGCATCTACCAACTTTGGAGATACTTGATGAACGGTTCACGCCTCGCGCGCGCATCCGCCGCGCTTCTTCTGTTTTTTGCGATTGCACAACTCGCTCCCGCTCAGCAGCGCCGCGAGCGCGAACCAAACTCGGTCTATTCTTATCGCCGCGCCGCTCTCGCTTCCCATTGCGAAGGCCCTGTCGTTCTTTGGGGCTTCACCGGCCGCGAAGAAGTCGCCCAGACCTACATCTTTTCTCAGGAAGACAATTTCTACTATCTCACCGGCCACAATGAAGAAGGCGCCGGCATCATCCTCCTTCCGCCGAAAAAAAATCCCAATCCCGCGGAAGGCCCGCGCGAAATTCTCTTCCTGCCCCCGAAAAATCCCGACGAAGAAAAGTGGAACGGTGTCCGCATGTCTCCCACCGATCCGAACATTGAATCGACCACCGGCTTTCCCAGCGTCAAGCCCTTTTCGGAAATGCGCAGTGTCGTCGAGTCGCTCGCGAAAACCTACCCGACTTTCTGCACCATCCTTCCCTATCGCAAGGAACTCGGTGGCTTCCCGCACGAAAAGGCCCTCGCCGATTGGATCGCCCTCGCCGTTCCCCAAATAAAACTGAAAGACATCCGCGCAGACATCGAATCGCAACGCGAATTCAAATCTCCCGGCGAAGTCGCCTTCCTCCAAAAAGCCGTCGACCTCTCCGTCGATTCCCATCTCGCCGCCATGAAGATGATGCGTCCGGGCCTCCTCGAATATCAGGTCGCTGCTAAAATGGTCGAAGTGCACGCCATGGGCGGCTCCGAAGCCGAAGGCTACGCGCCCATCGTCGGCGCCGGCCCGAATTCCACCGCGCTTCACTATGATCGTCTCGACCGCAAAATTCAGGATGGCGACATCGTCGTCCTCGACGTCGGCGCGCAATACTCCGGCTACTCCGCCGACATCACGCGCACTCTTCCCGCCAACGGCAAATTCACCCCTCGCCAGCGCGAAATCTACGACATCGTTCTCGGCGCGCAAAATGCCGCCATCGCTGCTCTCAAGCCCGGCATGAATTTCTGCCGCAACGACAAGGAATCTCTCTTCAAAATCGCCTACGACTACATCAACACGCACGGCAAGGATCTTCACGGCAAACCGCTCGGCCAGTATTTCATTCACGGCCTCGGTCACGGCATCGGCCTCGACGTCCACGATCCCACCGAAAACTGCAAACCGTTCCAGCCCGGCATGGTCATCACCATCGAGCCCGGCATCTACATCCCCGAAGAAAATCTCGGCGTCCGCATCGAAGACGATTTCCTCGTCACCGAATCCGGCGCGCGCTTACTCAGCGAAAAGCTTCCCCGCGATCCCGACGCCATCGAAAAAATCATGGCTGGGTCCGCTGCCGCTTCCGAATCCGACCAGATCAAATCGCTCATCGCCAAGTACGCTCATTCCATCGACACATGTGACACCTCGCTTGCCGCCGAAGTGTGGCTCGATTCCCCGTCTGCATCCTTTATTCATCCCCTTGGCCACGAGCACGGTTTCACACAAATCAAACAGGACATCTACGAAAAACTCTTCGGCCAAATGTTCTCGGAACGCAAGCTGACCGCCCGCGACATCACCGTCGATGTCTCCGGCGATTCGGCAGTTGCCGAATTCTACTGGGACTTCGCTGGGAAATTCCGTAAAGATGGCTCGCAAATCACCACCCACGGCCGCGAAACTCAGGTCTACTTCAAACGCGATGGTTCCTGGCGTCTTGCTCACGTCCACTATTCCGGAATGCCGGCCACTGTTGTGCGCGAAGGCCTTTAAAATAGCCGCAATTGACCGGCGCAATCTCGCGCCTTTATACTGTTTATTCGCACTGGATCCGTTTTTCGCTCCCGTGCGCCTCGAGTGATTCCGCGCCTGCCGCAGCTGCCGGAATTTTCGAAATCAACCAGAAAGCAATTACGCGAATATGAGCAACCTCAAAGCCACACAACTACGCCCCGGTATGGTCATCAATCACGAAAAAGAGCTCTACACCGTTTTCAGCACCGACCATCGCACTCCGGGCAACAAACGCGGCTCCATGCAGACGCGCCTCAAAAGCCTTCGCACCGGCACCATGATCGACTATCGCTTCCGCGCCGAAGAATTTGTCGAACGCGCCATCCTCGACGAAATCGAATTCGAATACCTCTATCACGAGGGCGACGACTATCACTTCATGAACACCGAAACTTACGAACAAATGCAGATGACCAAGGACGAACTCGGTGAAACGGTCTACTATCTGATTCCCAACACCGTTGTCAAAATTGAGTTCTTCGAAGAAAAAGCCATCGGCGTCGACCTTCCCGACACCATGGATCTCAAAGTCGTCCAGACTGAGCCGACGCTTCAGAAAGCCACCGCCAGCGCCGTCATGAAACCTGCCACTTTGGAAACAGGCCTCGTCGTCAACGTTCCCCCTTTCGTCAACGAAGGTGATAAGATTCGCGTCGACACATCCGAAGCCCGCTACGTCCAGCGCGTCGACGCCATGTAGCGGTGGGTCTTCAGACACGAGCTCTTGGGTTCGCTTATTGCAGTCGTAGGGCCCGCTTTCTGAAGCGGGCCGCCCGGCGTCAAACGCAACCGCGGTTTCAAAAAGGAGCTGTCCGTAGCTTTTTGCTTTTACTTAAAACTTAAAACCTGCAACTTAAAACTTTCTATTTCCGTTTTGGCAGTTTTTTGTAGGGGCCGCTTTCTGAAGCGGCCCGCGCGGTGTCAAACGGAACCGTGATTTCGAAAAGGAGCTGTTCGTAGGTTTTGCTTTTACTTAAAACTTAAAACTTAAAACTTTCTCTTTCCGCCTCCGCAGCTGAATTCAGGCCCAGCCGAATTCAGAAGAGGTGAAAACAAAAGCGCTCCGGTCTTCCGGAGCGCTTCTTGTTTCTCAATCCCGCTTTCTCTCTTCGTCTTTCTTCTCTCTCTTCTTTCTCTTCCTTCTTCGTTTCTCTTCTTTCTTCTATCTTGCTTTTTCTCTGTGTCCTCTGTGCCTCTGTGGTTAATTCTCTTTCCTCTTCTTTCCGCTTCTTCTTTTCTCTTCTTTTCTCTTCTTGTCTCTTCCTTCTTCTATCTTTCCTTTTCTCTGTGTCCTCTGTGACTCTGTGGCTAATCCTCTTTCTTCTTCCTCACGCTTTCTTCGCCACTCTCTTCTCCCCAAACACCCGCGCAAAGATCGCATCCACATACCGCAGCTGCCGCTTCAAATCGAACGTACGCTCCAACGCCTTCTCATCCAGATATTTCGTAATCCGCGCATCCTTCCCAACCCGCTCGCGAAAACTCGTATCCGTCTCCCACGCCGCCATCGCATTTTCCTGCACCGTCTTGTACGCCTCGTCCCGCGGCATTCCCTTTTCCACCACGTCCTGCAGCAACTGTCCCGAAAACACCAATCCTTGCGTCGCGTCCAGATTCTTCTTCATCCGCTCCGGAAACACCCGCATATCCGCCACAATCGCAGTCATCTTCGCCAGCATATAGTCCACCAGAATCGTCGAGTCCGGCAAAATCACGCGCTCCACCGAGCTGTGCGAAATATCCCGCTCGTGCCACAACGCAATATTCTCAAACGCCGCAATCGTATTTGACCGCACCAGCCGCGCCAATCCGCAAATCTGCTCGCACGTCACCGGATTCCGCTTGTGCGGCATCGCCGAACTCCCGCGCTGTTCTCCGCCGAACGGCTCTTCCGCTTCTCGCACTTCGGTCCGCTGCAAATGCCGTATCTCCAGCGCAATTTTTTCCAGCGTCGCCGCAATCAACGCCAGCGTGCTCACGTAATGCGCATGCCGGTCTCGCTGAATCACTTGCGAAGCCACCGGCGCCACATCCAATCCCAGCCGCTGGCAAATCCGCTCTTCTATGTCCGGCCCCAGGTGCGACGCATTCCCCACCGCCCCGGAAATTTTCCCGACGCGCATCTGCGCCGCTGCATCTTCAAATCTTTCTATATTCCGCTGATTCTCCGCGTACCAGTTCGCCAACTTCAGCCCAAACGTAATCGGCTCCGCGTGCACTCCATGCGTCCGCCCAATTTGCGGCACATGCCGGAACTCCTGCGCCCTTTTCTCCAGCACGTCCGACAATTTCACCAGCGCCGCTTCAATCAACCGCGAAGCGTCCCGCACCAGCAAGGATTGCGCCGTATCCACCACGTCGTTCGACGTCATTCCGTAATGCAGCCACCGCGCCGTCTCCGGATCGCCAATCGATTCGCCCACTGCCATCGTGAACGCAATCACGTCATGCTTCACGCGCGCTTCAATCTCATTCACCCGCGCCGCATCCACTTTCGCTTTCGCGCGGATCGCAGCCGCTGCCTCGCGCGGCACATCACCGGCTTCAGCCAGCGTTTCCGTCGCCGCCAGCTCCACGTCCAGCCACTTGGAATACTTGTTCGCGTCGCTCCAGACCCGCCCCATCTCTTCCCGCGTATACCGTGAAATCAACTCGCTCTCCTCATACCACTCTTCTTGTCATCCCGACCGGAGTTCCGACGTCCTTCGTCGGAACGCAGCGGAGGGACCTTGGCTTCATTTCACCGCCACCAAAAACCATTGGAACGCGCAACACTTTCTCCCAAACACTCCCACTCTCAATCATAAGGTATTTCGCCGCACCACGCGCGTACGCAGTCGACAGATAGAACGATGGGATCGAAACTCAGTTGTTTGCGGAGCCCGCCGTGGCTTTTTTGCTCTTAAACCATTCCTTAACGTCTTTACGGTTGAGCCAGTATAGGAGGAAAATCCCTAGCGAGGCGTTTGCAATTAGGCTGAGGACGTGAAGAGTTCCGTTTCCGAGAGGGTAAATGAGAAAGCCTAGGTTCAAGACCGCCACGGCCGAAACGAAGAGCACAAGAAGTCTCGCCCAATTTCGGCCTTTCCAGTAGAACCACAGGAATGGGTACGACACCAAGAAAATTAGAATCACGAGCACAGCGGTTGTACGATGGGACCAATTCAGATTGACGAAACAAGTAAAGTTCACCAATCCCATTGCCAAAGTCGTTGCAAAATGTCCACGGCGTATCAAGAGCGAGGAATTTCCCAAAATACTATTCATAAATTTAGTCGTTCATGAAACCAAAGTACCTCAATTCCCTTTCATCTTCGCCGCCACCGCAACCTTCCCCACCGTCACAACCGCTCCCACCTTCTTCATCAACCCCAGCGTGTCCCACACGCTATACGTATCCATAATCTTTCCATCTGCAATCTGATGAATCGAAATTCCCTCCACACTAAGTTTCTTGTTCGTCGGCGCCATCCCGTTGTATTCGCCAGAATGCACCCCCGAAATCATCCACGACGCCACCACTTTGTCCTTCTCGCACACCATCTCTTGCACTTCAAATTTCAAATTCGAAAACGCCCGCATAAACCGTGTCACCACTTCCCTGTAGGCTTCCGGCCCCGTCTTCGTATCCATCGCATTCGGATCCACCAGCGCATGGCTCGGCGATAAATATTTCTCCACGCACTGCGCCTTCCGCTCGTTCCAGACTTCCTGATAAAACTTCCTCACCAGCTCTTTGTTCGTTATCGCCGCCATCGCCCCGTCCTCCTTTACCCGGCGTTGTAGCGGCCACCTTCTGAGGTGGGCGCTTTAAGCGCAAAATCGTCTACGCTCTCCTTTTGTTGCCCGAGCCTACTCCCCGTTTAATCGCCTGACAACTGCCTTTACGAGAACAGACAAGGACGCTCACTTGCGCCCAAGTGATGTGTTCGCGCCAGCTTCTGGCTGTTTGGCTTCGTCATCCTTTTCTTTTTTCTTGCAATCCGCCAATTTGCTGAGAGCGTTCAGAAAATCTGTCGGACTGACGTTCAGCTCTTTCACGGCGATAAAATGAATTTCTCCCCCGGGCTCGATCGGTCGAGGCAAAATTCCTCGCTGAATATTTACGGAAGGTTCTGCCAACAGCCCCACGGTAATCAGCGAGGCAGCCGAGTCAGTCCGAATCAAATCTTCGTACCGCTTTTCTATTCGCAGCCTCACGTCAACCCGACGATTCGGATCCGACGCGGACGTCGCGACAGCGACTTCCTTCACCGTTCCTACTCTTATTCCATCCAGATGCACAGCGGCGCCTTCCTTAAGCCCGCTCGCTTCTGGCATGAACATCCGGATTTCGTACTTCTGGAGTAGGACATCCGAATGCAAAATCTCAAGCACGCCCCAAATCGCCGCACCTACCAAAAGGATGGAACCCGCTATCTTGAGGACTTTGTCCGATATGCGTATTGTGATTTCAGCCATGCTGAACGTCCCTCGCCGCACCCTTAAGGCTCTCAAACTACACATTTATAGACACTTAAGCAAATGCCGGACTCAAGCTCCGCTGCAAGAACCAGGTATTTCAGTTCCTAACCGCCAACCCCATTTCCTGTCTAATGTCTCAGATGAATGCTAGCGTCGAGAGCTCTCTGGTCCCCGACGCCGTCGCTGTCGAGCGCACGCTCGCTGGCGACCGCGATGCGTATCGCATTCTCGTCGAGCGCCACAGCCAGAACGTCTATCGCCTCGCCTATCGCATGGCGGGCAATTCTCATGACGCCGAGGAAATCGTTCAGGAGGCATTTTTGCGCGGCTACCAAAAACTCAAACAGTTTGCCGGCCAAGCCAACTTCGGCACCTGGGTCTACCGCATTGCCGCCAACTACGCCATCGACCGCCTCCGCCAGCGCAAAGTCGAAGATGCCCGCCGCGAACCGCCCAGCCGCGAATCCGAAGACGGCAACGAACTCGATCCGCTCTCACAGCTGAAAGACGTCGCTCCGTCGCCCGAACGTCTCGCCGGCAGCGGCCAGCTCGCCCTTCGCATGCAGCAGGCCCTGCAACAACTCACACCCGCGGAACGCACCGCCATTGTGATGCGCCACTGGGACGGCTGCGGCATTGAAGAAATCGCCTCGGTCTTGAAGTCCAGCACCACCGCCGCAAAGAACACCGTTTTCCGTGCAGTCCAGAAACTGCGCGTCGCGCTCGAGCCGTTTGCGGAAGCTAGGCAATCGGCCAGAGCAATGGGGTCAGAATAATGGAACATCCAAAGGAAGAAGAATTGATCGCATTTCACGATGGCGATCGCGCCAACCGCGAACGCCTCCAGGAACATCTCAGCGCTTGCGCCGAGTGCCGCACCGCGCTCGATAAGCTCGAAGCCGTCTTCGCCGCCATGGACTCCCTGCCCATTCCCGATCCTGGCGAAAATTACGGCCAACGCGTCTGGGCCGCCATCGCTCCGCGTTTGCCGGAAAAGCAGCCTCGCTGGTGGGAAAATCTCTTCGCGCCTCGACGTTTGATGGCCGTCGGCGCCTTCGCCGCAATCGTAGCCGCCGCGTATATCGCCGGACGCTGGTCCAAGCCGCAACCGCCCGTCGAAACCGTTGACACCGCAAAAGTCCGCGAACGCATTCTCGTCGTCGCCGTCGGCGATCACCTCTCCAAATCCGAAATGTTTCTCGTCGAACTTTCCAACGCGCAGCCTAACCCCGCCTCCGGGCAACTCGTCAATATTTCAGCGACGCAAAAGAGAGCCGAAGATTTGCTCGATGAAAACCGGCTCTACCGTCAGACGGCGCTCAAGGAAGGCGATCAGCTCATGGCCAGCACTCTCGATGAACTCGAACGCGTTCTGCTCGACATCGCCAACAGCCCGGACAAGGTCACTCCAGCTCGCTTTGAGTCCATGCAGCAGCGCCTCGCTTCGCGCGGAATTCTTTTCAAAGTTCGAGTGATCCAGCAAGGCTTGCAGGACCGCGCCAAAAGTCAGCAAAAGCCTGCGCAAAAACAGCCGCAAAATATTTCAAAAACAATGTCAACGGAAGGAAACAAAGTATGACCATCGCAAATCGAATCTTCTCCAGTAGCACAGGCACTCCTGTTTACCCCGACAAAGGAGGGGCCTGTGCCAGCCGCAGCATCACCACGGTCTCTCCATCGACCGCGCTTCCCGGTAGCGTAGCCACTCTTGTTTACCCTGGAAGGGGCTGCGACAACTTCAACCGTACCGAGGTCTTTCCGCAAGTATCGAAGCTTTTCAAACGCGCCGTGATCGCAGGTCTCGCTCTCGGCTTGCTGCTTCTTCCTTCGTCGCTCGCCGCTCGCGCCGCGCATCTCCAATCTCAGGACGCAAGCGTCCAATCCGCCGGAGCGCAACGTGACGCCGACGAAGCTCGCCAGGAGCAGGAAGAGGCAAAAAGGGAACGCGAAGACGAAAAACGCGAACGAGAACAGGAAAGGCGCGATCGCGAACAAGAGAAGAAAGACCGCGAACAGGAGCGCATCGATCGTCTTCAGGAACTCTACGACAACGGCCGCGAAGCTCTCGACGACGACCACTTCGAAAAAGCCGCCGCCGAATTTGCCGAACTCGCCAAAATGAGCGGCCCGCAAACCGACGCAGCGCTCTATTGGAAGGCCTACGCCGAAAATAAACTCGGCAAGAAAGCTGCTGCTCTTGCGTCCATCGCCGAAATTAAATCCAAATACGCGCAAAGCCGCTGGAAGAAAGATGCCGAGGCTCTCGAAATTGAAGTTCGCCAGGGCTCCACGAATCCAGTAAAAATCGACGACGTATCTGACACGAAAGGCCTTAAGGCCCTGGCTCTTCGTGCGCTTTGGCAGAGTGACCCGGAACGCGCGTTGCCCATCACCAGGAAAATGCTCACGGGTCCGGATTCTCCCAAATCCAAAAGTGAAGTCCTGTTCGTCGCTGCGCAAAGCGGCTCTACCGAAGCAGTTTCGTTGCTCGAGGAAATTGCTCGGGGCCAGGCGAATCCTGAATTGCAACGCAAAGCGGTTGAGTACCTCTCCATGTTCGGCGGCGACAAGGCCCACAAGACCTTGTCCGACCTTTACGCCGCAACCAACGACGAAAATATCAAGCGCAAGATTATTCAGAGCTACTTGCTCTCCGGTGACAAAGCAAGCCTCTTTGCCGTTGCGAAAAATGAAAAGAACGAATCTCTTCGCCGCGAAGCCATTCGCACGCTCGGCCTCACCGGCGGTACTAGCGAACTGGACCAACTTTACAAAACGGAAAGTTCCGTCGACATCAAGCGTGAAATCCTCCAGGCATTTTTTCTCTCTGGCGATTCCACGCGCATGGAACAGGCTGCTCTCGGTGAAAAAGACATAGAACTTCGGCGCTCAGCCATTCGCAATCTCGGCTTGATGGGCAAGAGCGACCTGCTCGGAGCTATCTACGCCAAGGAAACCGATTACAGCCTGAAAGAAGAAGTCTTGAATTCCTACTTCCTCTCAGGAAATGCCAAGGCGCTCGTCGCGGTCGCCAAGTCCGAAAAGGACGCGTCCCTCAAGAGAAAGGCCGTCGAAAAACTCTCCCTCATGGGCTCCAAGGAAGGCAACGACTACCTCATGGAGCTTCTCGACAAATAGAGTTTTCTTACCCCAAAAAGGGCGCTCCGGAAGCTTCGGGGCGCCTTTTCTTTTTTCAATCTTCCACCAAACCGCAACCTCATTTGACTCGTCTCTTCCTGTGTAGGCGATCGAAAGATCGCACAAGTTCCCCGAAGGATCCGCACATGAAATACAACTCGAATCTCCCGCGAACGATCGTCGCACTCGCGCTCATCGCCACCGGCACCTTTTGCCTGGTCTCGCGCCGCGCCAGCCTCGGCTCCCTGGCGCTCGGCTCCGAACTCAGCCCCGCTGCGCGCGCCGCGCAAACTTCCAATGCAATGCCCACATTTGAAAACGCAAAACTCGAATCGAAAAATCTTGCCGCCGCTCTTTCCGACGAAATTTCGCGCTGGGCCGGCTCCGCCACCGCGCCACAGTGGCTCGCCTATGCAGTTCCCGCAGTGGACGGCCAAAAAGTGATTTGCTGCGGCGGTCGGGGAGATTGGAACGGTTATCGCGATTGCGGCCCTTGCCATCTCGAGGATCGCAATCACGGCGAAAACTTCACTTCCGGCCCGCCGAAGGGGAAACTTGAAGGGCCGCGCAGCCTCATCGTTCTCTTCCGAGCAGAGCACGGCAAGCTGGGTAAAATTCGCGTCGCGTCTGAGGATTGCATTCTGGATGCAGGCGGCTTGCGCGTCACTTGGTTGACAGGCGTGAATCCCGCGCGGAGCGTTGAATATCTGGCTTCGTTCGTTCTCGGAAAGTATGTCGAAGATCGATACCCGGAAGATCTGGCGCACGGCGCACTGACCGCGATTGCAATGCACGGCGACGCAAGCGCGGACAAAGCGATGCGTTCATTCGTCGAACCATCACAACCCGAATCGCTCCGCAAGCAGACGGCTTTCTGGCTTGGCGAAGCGCGCGGCGCCTCCGGATTTCAGACACTCAAGCAACTCGCTTGGACGGAAAAGAACTCCGAGGTTCGCTCGCATTTGACGTTCGCGCTCTCCGTCAGCCGCGAATCCGGCGCGATTGACGAGATGATTCGCATGGCGCATGAAGATGAAAGCACGCACGTGCGTGGACAAGCGCTGTTCTGGATCGCGCAGAAAGCCGGCCAGAAAGCAGCGGCGACAATTTCCGGAGCGATTGAAAACGATCCCGACGAAGAAGTGAAGAAGAAGGCGGTGTTTGCTCTGACGCAAATGCCGGACGGCGAAGGCGTTCCAAAATTAATTCAAGTCGCGCAAACAAATAAAAATCCGGAAGTACGCAAGCAGGCGATGTTCTGGCTGGGACAATCAAATGATCCGCGAGCGCTGGATTTTTTCGAAAAAATTCTCTCGCGCTGATTCGCTACAATTCCAGAGGGCGCAGCGGCGTCTGCTGCGACGCCAGAATTAATTCTCCGTGGAACGCGGATTCCTGCGGGCGTTTCTGCAACGCCTGTTCCGCGGAAAGCCGCACCACTTCGGGATGATTATTTTCCTGGGAAATGTGCGCCATGATCAGATATCGCGCGCGCGCATCGAAACCTTCCGGGTCGGAAAGATAATCGCTTACCGCCAAATTCGAGAGATGGCCGGTGCGGGAAAGCACGCGCTGCTTTACTACCCACGGATACGGCCCGACCTTCAACATATCGAGATCGTGATTCGATTCGAGCACCAGACAATCCGCATCGCGCAAATGCACTTTCACGAGTTCGGGCAAATATCCCAAGTCCGTCACGAGGGCAAATTTTGCGCCGCAGGCCTTGAAGGTAAATCCGATGGGATCGGCGGCATCGTGCGGAATCGCGAAGGCGTGCACGTCAATATCGCCAATTGAAAATCTTTGCCCCGCCTGAATTTTTTCCACCGCGTTCAACCGTTTGCCAAATGTATCCGGCAAGGTTCTGTTGAGCGCATCGAGAGTCGGTTCGGTGACGTAGAGGGGCGCTTTCCACATGCCGAGCATTTGTGGGAGCCCGCTGCAATGATCGGAATGTTCGTGGGTGATTAAAATTCCGTCGAGGTGGTCGACGGATTTTTCGACGGCGGCGAGGCGGGCGAGGGTTTCGCGTTTGCCGAGGCCGGCGTCCACGAGGAGTCGGGTGCGCTCTGTCTCCAGCAAAGTGATATTGCCGGAGCTGCCGGAAGCCAGGATGGTGACGCGCAGGCCGATCGATCTTCCCCCAGAAACGGAAAAACTAATTTCAGAATGATGGCAGAGCGCGACTGGAGCGTCAACAAGAGAGGCGATTGCGGTCGAGAGAGAAGCCGTTGAGAGGGCCGAGGACGGTGGCGGAAATCTGTTCGGGGCGGAAGAATTCCCGGGCGAGAGATTGAACGTCTTCGCGAGTGACGGCTTCGATGGAGGCGAGAATTTCGTCGAGTGTGAAGAACCGGCCGAAATAAAGTTCCTGGCGCGCGAGGTTGGACATGCGAGAGCTGGTGGATTCGAGCGAGAGCATGAGCGAACCCTTGAGATGGTTCTTTGCGCGAAGGAGTTCTTCTTCGGAAACGGGAGATTCTTTGAGAGCGCGAAATTCGGCGACGGTGAGGTCGACGACTTGTCCGATGGTTTCCTTGGCGCAGCCGGCGTAAATGGTGAACATGCCGGCGTCGGAATAGGGAGTGACTTCGCTGAAGACGGCGTAGGCGAGACCGCGCTTTTCGCGAATATTCTGGAAAAGGCGGGAGGACATGCCACCGCCAAGAAGATTGTTGAGAACGGCAACGACAAAGCGGCGATCGTGCGCAATCGGAAGCGATGGCACGCCAAGACAGAGATGAACCTGCTTGAGATCGGGTTTGCGGTCGAGTTGAATCGGGGCGCTGGTTTGCGGGGCGACGTGACTATCGAGGCCGCCGCTCGGCTTGAGATGGCCGAACTGCTGCGCGACGAGATCGGTGACGCGATCGTGGGTAACGTTGCCGGCCGCGGTGACGAGGAGATGGTCGGAAGCAAACCATTCGCGGAAACGATTGTGGAGGACGCTGGGAGAAAATTGTTCGACGGTTTCGGGCGTGCCGAGAATGGGGCGGCCGAGGGGATGTTCGGGCCAAAATCCGCGGGTAAAGGTTTCATGGAGCAAATATTCGGGATTGTCCATGTCCATTTTGATTTCTTCGAGGACGACCTGCTGTTCGTTTTTGACGTCGGCGGAGTTGAAACGCGGACGAAGACAAAGGTCGCTGATGATGTCGAAGGCGACGGGAAGATTTTCGTCGAGAACTTTGGCGTTGAAACAGATCTGTTCCTTGGAGGTGAAAGCGTCGAGCATGCCGCCGACAGAATCCATTTCCCGGGCGATAGCTTCGGCGGAGCGGCGTTCGGTGCCTTTGAAGACCATGTGCTCGATGAAGTGCGCGATGCCGTTTTCCTGGGGGATTTCGCGGCGGGAGCCATTGCGAATCCAGACGCCAATGGAAACGGAGCGGACATGGGACATGGGCTCGGTAATGACGACGAGGCCATTGGGGAGGACGTGGCGCTGGATGTTGCGAATCTCAGGAGCCATAGGTGCATTGTGACATAGGGATGAAAAGGGAAAGGCGAAATGTTTGAACGTTGGAAGGTGGCGGCTAAGATCGGAAAGGCGTTGGAGGGGTACCTATGCCCCATTGTTTTTGCAAGAGTGCACAGGTGATAGAAAATAAAGGGGTTGAGGGGATTTCGGGAGAGCCGGTTTGCGCAAAGTGTTCCGAAGTGATTGAAAGGAAGGCGTTTGTGAGATTGCGGTGGTGCGAGCTTGCGATGCGACGCGAAAGACGAGCTTGGGTACACCCCGGGTGTTTCGGCAAAGAGTGCGCAAGCTATTGAGAAATAAGGAGATGAGCTGCACGCCACGGCAAAAGAGCGCAGCAAGAGTGTGCAAGTGATTGAAAAGATTGGAGTTGGTTTTTCGCTCTTTGGCGCGAGAGCGAAGGAGTGAATGCGCAGCGCGGCTGGGGTTGAGGCGGAGGTGGAGAGTTGAGCCGCGGAGGGGAGGGAGAGAGGCGCCGAGCAAGTCACATGGAAGGGTAGCGCAGATAAATTACAATGTCAATATATATATTGGGTATCATTCGAATGGGGCGGGAAGTGGCTGAGAGCTAAGAGGTTATAGGCGGCAGTTGGCGGAAAAGGGGGATCGGGCGGAATTGTCGGAGAGAAAAGTCAGAACCAAGACCCAGGTTCGCAACACCGGAACCTGGGGCACCCGCGGTCAGTTCCCTGCCCCCGCCCTGTACGGATTCGTCGTCGGCTTCAGGGCACGTATAATTCACGCATGTCGAATCCCTGGCTATCCATTGAACTGGAGGACTACGAAGGACACATGGGTTCCGAAAACGTGCGCCAGTTGTCGGCGCTTTCGGATCTTTTCAAGTGCGCCCTCGATCTTTGCACTCCGAAAAGCGTCGCAGTCGTCGGGGTTGCAGGAGGCAACGGGCTGGAACGAGTCGATGCCGCTATTACGAATCGGATCGTTGGGCTGGACGTGAATCCGCGCTATCTCGAAGCCGTTCGACGACGGCACGAGGCCTTGCCCGGGCTCGAACTCTGCTGCACCGATTTGGCCAACACGCCATCGACTTTGGCCCCTGTGGAATTGGCGCATGCTGCGCTGATTTTCGAACACACTGGGTTAGGGCGCTGCCTCGAAAATGCACTGCGGCTGGTTGCGCCCGGCGGGAAATTGTCCGTTGTGTTGCAGTTGCCAAGTGAGGTGGAACAGGGTGTGACGCCGACGCGCTATGCAAGCATGCAAACGTTGCGGGACTCTTTTGCGTTGGTCGATGTTTCAGAGTTTCGTCAAGAGCTTGAGAAAAAAGGATTTCATCTATTTCACGAAGAGCGGCGCTCTTTACCGGCCGGGAAGGCGTTCTGGCTAGGGATCTTCGCCGGCGGTACTGAATGACGTTGGCGGTTCTTTATTTACGACAGCGGAAACTTCCCATCTGTCCCCGATTGTCCGATTGTCTGAACTAGAGCGGGAACCTTTCGCGTATGATTTTCTTCACCGCCTTCATGTCCCGGCACGTTGGACACTTCGCGAGAAATTTTTTCTCTGCTGGCCTGTTATAAAGGTGGAAGGGCCGATATAAATGAGTGAGCGCACATTCCAACGCTGGCAGAAGTTTCTTCTTTTTGCTTTTGGGGAAATAAACGACAACTCTTCTTGCGTCACGAAAATAGTAATTAAAAGACTGCGAAGCGATTCGACCAAGCCCATTATCTGATCGGCCGACCTTAAGACATTCCGCACCCTTCTTGAAAGGGACATAGACGACGGGATGGCGAGGGTTCCATTTCTTCGCTAAGTGATCTCGGACGTGGACAGCTTTGTCATTCTTTTCGATTTTCTTTCTGAAAATCACTTGCTGTTGGTTAGCGATCTTGTGGATCCATTTTTTCGTTCCATTGCGGTGGGCATCCTCGACCAAGTCTTGTAGCTCGTCTATCTTTTTCTCTCTCCATTTCTTCGTGAGCTTCGGCGTGACCCCAGGTGAATCACGCACCATGGCTAGAAGGCGCCATGCATTCTTTCTTGATAACTCGTTGACGATCGCGATGAATCGCCTTTTCGCGCGCGACTTGAACTTCAAGGCACTCACCCTCGCGTAAATAATGCCACTGAATAGTCTTGGAAAACCAGCCAGCTCGCGTGGGACACCGGGGACAGGCGGGGCGTTTCTGTTATTTGTTTCATAAGAATCGCTTCGCTCACAGTGGTGGGTGGCACATCCTTGCGGGGTTTTGCAAGGGTGGGTTCTTCTGCGATTCAGTTTTCACTATCGAACTGGCGCATGGACGGCCATTCTACTTCTAGCACAACTTGTGGCTACATTTTCCCGGTAGGCATCGAACGAAGGAGCCGCGAGAAGGAAACGAAAGTACCGCGTCCGATAGGAAGATCTGCCGTTTGTGAATGTAGGAGATTCGTCGCGGGCAGGGCCGCGGAGTGCGACACCGGAGCGAGAAGCGCGGGAGCCGGGCTAAAAAGTTTGTCGTTGGCGGGGCTACAACCGGCACAGGCAAGAGTGCCTGTGCTACCAAAGGCTTTGGTTAGGTGTCGCGCCTCCGGCGCTCGCCATTGTTTTGCCCTTTAACCCAGCCCTGACGGGCTGGGCTAAAGGGTGACGCACCTCCGGTGCTTTGCCGGATGCAATCGATTCACGAGCTCCCCAGGTCTTGGATCCTTGGCGTGACTTCGATTTTTGGCGGTCGGCGGTGGATCGATTGAGCCGAGGTCTCTCCGCTACGCAAGCCAACCGATTCGCAGGAGCGAATCGGGAAGAAAAAGCGTTGGCTTGCTCCGGTCGAGATGACAGAAAATTCACTAGATGGAAGAACGCGGTGAGCTACAGCGTGGGGGAGAGATTGAGGCGAGAGCGTTGAGTGCGTGGTGGCGGAGGAATTGTCGCAGCCCCTTACAGGGTAAACATGAGTGGCTACGCTACCGGAGAGGGCCAACTCGGAAGTTGGCCCCTGCAACTGTCTCACACGAAGACGATTGGATTACCTTCGTCATTGGCGGCTTTAATGAGTTCCTCGAAAGCATTCAAGAACTCGCCAAGGAGCGGCGATAATCGAGCAGACTGCCGGATGGCATGAAGTTCAGCCGCCAGCTCGGGAATATCTTTCAACGGAATCGAATCGCCGCTGTGAGTGCCTGAATAGAGTATTTTCTGAGCGATGAAACTATCGGATCCGAGCAACTGAACGACTTGCTCAACCAAATCGGCGACCGCAGCTACGTTTCCCAGACGGCGCGAGACAGCTTCGCGTTCGCGATCGTACTTCCTCGATAGTATGAGATCTTCGAAGTAAACCTCACCGGTCCGTGGGTCTTGTTTGGCGTATTCTGCATCGCGACCCAGTGCGATGTGAGCCCTGTTTCTGTAAACAACAGCATCAAGTCCCATATCTACGCCTTTTCGGTTTCACATTTGTCTCCCAAGAACGTCCATCGAGAGAAACTGTTGGACGGTGGCGGGGCCGTGGCCGGCGTAGTGGTTGTTGGCGAAGAGGAAGAGATGCTGGAGTTTGCGCTGGTGGATGAGGGTGCGGGCGATTTCGGCCCAGCGGTTGAGGTCGGCGGTGCGGTCAACGACGATTTTGTCCCAGGACATGGTGAGCGATTCGATTTCCTTGCGGTCGCCGAGCCAGCGGATGTAGGAAAAATCGGCGGTGACGAGATCGAGATTTCGTTTCATTTCCCAGGGACGCGGAACCCAGGACTGGTCGATGAGGGCGAGAGCGACGCCGTGTTCGCGAAAGAGATCGGTGAGGCGGGCATCGAGCCACCACTTGTTGCGGATTTCGACGGCGAACCGATAGCCGGACGGAAGCGATTTAAGGAAGGGCTTGAGGCGATCGAGAAAATCTGACTGGGATTTGAAAGCGGAGCTATTGAAGTAGCCGAACTGAAAGAGCAAGGCGCCGAGCTTTTCGCCGAGGGCGTCCATGGCCGTGAGAAATTCGGCGAGATCGGCGGCGCAATCGACGAGGACTTTTTCATGAGTGATGACCTGAGGAACTTTTGCGGCGAAGACGAAGTTTGGAGGAGTTTTGGCGTACCAGCCTTTGACGGTGGAGAGGGCGGGAGTGCGATAGAAGGTGTTGTCGAGTTCGACGGAGGAAAATTTTGTGGCGTAGTAAGAGAGATATTCGGCGGGTTTGAGGCCGGCGGGATAGAAGGAGCCGGGCCAGCCAGCGGCGGTGAAGGCGGAGGTGCCGATATGGATTTGCGTCTCTGTGGACATGACGAGTGCGCGTCGCGGCTGGATTAAGAGTGCGGGCCGCGAGACGACACACGGAAGTGTACGCTACATGATTGCGGGATAGACTGTGGGCGGCAGGGCCGGGAGGAAGTATGGACGGAACGCTGAGCAGCCGATTGACGATGATTGTGTTGCCGGATGCGGATGGGCGAGAGGTGCGGCTGGGGTCGTTGTGGGCGACGCAGCCGGCGGTGGTGGTGTTTTTGCGGCATTACGGTTGAATTTTCTGCCGGGAGCACGTCGCGCAGTTGCGCGCGCACGAACAGGAGTTTCGAGCGAAAGGAGCGGCGCTGGCGGCAGTAAGTTTGGGAGATGCGCAGTACGCAAAAGTATTCCGGCAAGAGACGGGGATTACGTTTCCGCTTTTGATTGATGAGAAGAAGAAAGCGTATGACGCGCTGGAATTGAAGTCGGCGAATATTTTTCACATATTGAAGAAAGACAATTTTGTGGCGCGAGACCGGGCAAAGGCCGCGGGACACGAGCAACATAAGCTGGGGAAGAATCCGTTTCAGCTGGGCGGGAGCTTTGTGTTTGGGCCGGGTGATGTGGATCGATTCGGGCATTTCAGTGGGACGTTTGGGG
>DATGIS010000136.1:0-20392 GCA_035295625.1 Candidatus Acidiferrum sp.
GGGGCAGGGAGCGCACTGGATTCTCGCGTTCGCCTGGCATCCGCTTCTGGCGATTGAGGTTGCGGGAAGCAGTCATGTCGATATTCTGGGAGCACTGTTGCTCGTGATCTCCGTGGCCGCGCTTATCAGGCGCTGGCGCACCGTCGCGGCGATTTCTTTCGGACTCGCCGTCGCCGTGAAATTTCTCCCGATCGTGTTGCTGCCACTCTACTGGAAGCGCATTCGGCTGCGCGACGCCGCGCTATCGGCAGTCGTTGTCGCATCGCTATATTTGCCGTTTCTCGATCACGGCCGAATTCCCGCCGGCTCGCTGCGCACTTACGTGCAGCGATTCCGCTTCAACGATCCGCTGTTCGCAATGCTCGAGCGAATGGTTTCGCCGCAGGTTTTGGTCGGCGTGGCGCTACTCGTGGGCTTCGCTGTGGCAATCTGGATGAGAAGAAAGACAACGGAAGTTTCCTCTGACGCGTTCGCGTGGCCAATGGTCGCATCGCTTTTCTGCGCCCCGGTTGTCTACCCCTGGTATTTGCTGTGGATGCTGCCGTTCCTGAGGTCCACATCCGCCCTGCCGATCCTGATATGGACAATGAGTATTGTTCCTACGTACTATGTCTGGCGATTGCGCGTTCTTGGAGGGCAATGGGTAGTTCCCGACTGGATTTTGGCTCTGGAATACGGCTCCGTGGCGGCAGCTCTGGCCGTTGTCGTTTTGCGCAGCTTCAAACTACGCTCCGAACCAAAAAGCTCCGCGAACTCGGTCCCGTGATGCCCGGTGTATTCTCTAAAATTCACTGTACCTAGTAACCCTCGTGGCTCATCCAAAAAGGCGTTCGTTTCATTCACTGAGGAGGAACCGACATGACGAAGTTGTTCCGTTCGAAGACCATCTGTTGCCTGGCTTTCGGGCTGCTGTTCCTGGCAGGCGCTTCCCAGGCACAGACGCGTCCGGCCATTGTCGATCAGCTTGCCAAAACCTACGGCCTTGATTCGTATGGCCAGGTCGACGCAGTCCGCTACACATTCAACCTGGAACTCCCCGCGCTCAAGGTGAATCTCTCTCGTACCTGGACCTGGGAGCCCAAGACCGGGCAAGTCACTTACGAATCGAAAGATAAAGACGGCAAGCCGGTCAAAGTTACGTATCTCCGGTCTCAGCTCAATAGCGCGCCCGCCGACGTCAAAGACAACATCGAGCCGGCTTTCGTTAACGACAACTATTGGGTGATCTTTCCGTTCCACGTTGCCTGGGACACCACCGCCAACGTGACCGAAAAAGACGGCCAGAAACTCCCGATCGGAAAGGGAACAGCGAAGCTTGTTTCCGTCAAGTACCCAGCGGAGGTTGGCGGCTACACTCCGGGCGACACTTGGGATCTCTACGTCGGGTCGGATGGGCGTATCGTGCAATTCATCTATCATCGCGGCGGACCCAAACCGCCCAGCAACGTCACAACCACCTGGGCGGGGTACAAAAAGGCCGGCGGTCTGCTGTTCTCAACCGATCATCGCGGAACCGCCGACGGCAAACCCGCGCGCATTTTCTTTACAAACGTAGCCGTCAAGGTCGCGGGTTCGGACAAGTGGATCGACGCGCAATAAAAAGCGCGCGCCTCATTCATTCCGCCCATCGACGTCGTCTATACTGCTTCATCGCGAGATGAAGATTTTCTCCAACCAAACTTTCTGGTGCGACGGACCCAGGGCATGACGGAAGACTCGCGGCCTCCGATCCTCCGGCATGCGTTGGACCAACCGTCCGCATTCACTCCTGAAAACTTGATCGACGATGTGCGCCGGAGCCGGCAGATCCCTGCCGGCACGGTGCCGCCCATCTGCGTTCTGGAATTCGACGGAGACCTCACCGACTGGCTGGTTCGCGATGGCATCGCCAAGCCGTTTGCGCCGTGGGCGTGTTTTCACACCTCGATGTTCGCCATGGGTCTCGAAGGCGTTCCCTGCGGAATTATCGCGCGAACCATCGGTGGTCCTTATGCCGTACTCATCGCCGAGCAACTCCATGCCGCCGGAGCCAAACTCATTGTCGGGCTGACCTCCGCCGGTCGCGTCTCTCCCGATTTGCCGCTCCCGTGTCTCGTCGTGGCGACCAGTGCGGTCCGTGACGAGGGCACTTCGTATCACTACTTGCCCCCAGGCATCGGGGTTGCATGCAACTCCCCTGTTGCCACGCTTCTCGAGCGCGAGTTGCTCGCCACCGGCTGGGCCGTCCGCTCCGGCAAAGTCTGGACGACCGACGCTCCCTATCGCGAAACCAAATCACAACTCGATCAATGGAGCAGAGAAGGCGCGCTCGCTGTTGAAATGCAGGCCGCGTCGCTTTTCGCCTTCGGCATCGCCAGGCATGTCCACGTAGCAACCGTCGCCATGGTTAGCAATGCCGTCGACCATTCGGGAACGCAGTTCGATACGGGCTCACACGAGGATGGCCTCCGGGTTCTCAAGGCGATCGCCCGAGCCGGCAAAGCGTTGTTCGCCACTTCGTGAAAATTTCAGTGGAATCAGTGCCGACTCGACGAGCCGTTGCAAAGAAGAGGCGAGTTAATTTGTGCGGTGAAACGAATAAGGTGAGTGGTGCCGGGGGCCAGAATCGAACTGGCTACGCCCGCCTTTTCAGGGCGGCGCTCTACCAGTGAGCTACCCCGGCACGCAAACAACTTTTCTAGTTTAGGGGCGTCGCGCCGCTCTGTCAATTCACCGCGGAAAAGTTTAGCGGGAGTTGGGCCTCAAAATTCCGCCGGGCCGCACGTGGATGACATTCTCGCTACACGAATCCAATGCCCTCGATTTGCGCTGCAAGCGCCTCGTGTTTCAATAGAGTCATGCCACTAACTCTCCAGGAATCCGTTTCCCTGACCACTGAGCTCGATAAACTCGCGTCCAGCGCCGCCAACGCCGAAGCGCTGATGAACGGCATCGTCTCGCTGCTTCATGAAAAACTCACCCGCTACAACTGGGTCGGCTTTTACATGATCGACCCCAACGATTCGAATATGCTCGTGCTCGGCCCTTTCCGCGGCAGTATGACCCCTCACACCCGCATCCCGCTCAATCAAGGCATTTGCGGTGCTGCTGCGTCGACCGGCAAAACACTCGTCGTCGACGACGTGAACAAAGACTCGCGCTATCTCGCCTGCTCGCTCGAAACCAAATCCGAAATTGTCGTCCCGGTTTTTGCAAAAGGGAAGGTCGTCGGCGAACTCGACATCGACAGCCACTTCCTCGCCGCCTTCGGTCCCGACGACCGCAGGCTCTGCGAACACGCCGCCCAACTCCTCGGCAAATTTATCGAATCCCATTCCTCATAACCCGGCAAAGCCCTGTTTTGGAGTGCGGCAGCCCAGCTGCCGCTTTTACGGTCCAGGTCCAGTCGCCAGCTCTTGCTTTTCAATGCCTCGGCAGGAAAACGCCGCAGCGAATTCAGAAAAACGCACGCTGCACGTTCCACTGATCACTGATTTCTGATTTCTGATTTCTGATTTCTGATTTCTGTCTTACTGCATCGACTCGTCGAACTCTTTCATCCAGCCTTTGCCCTTAAGCACTTCGCGCGGACGCGTCCCATCCGGCGGGCCCACAATGCCATCCTTCTCCATCAAATCAATCAGGTGCGCCGCGCGGCCATACCCAATCCGCAGTCGCCGCTGCAATGTGGAAGTCGAAGCGCGCCCCATCTCGCAGCAGATCCGCACCGCATCCTGATAAAGCTCGTCGTCGGCTTCCTCGCCGCCGCCATTCGGCGCACCCTCAAATCCTTCTTCCAGTTTTCTGTTCTCATCTTTGGGCGCTTCCAGCAACTGTTCGTTGTACTTTGCCTGCGCTTGTTGCCGCCAGAAATTGCACACGTCCGTGATTTCGTCTTCCGTTACGAGTGGCCCATGAATGCGGTGCAGCCGTGAAGAGCCCGCCGGCAAATAAAGCATGTCACCTTTGCCGAGCAGCGATTCCGAACCGTTCGAATCCAGAATCGTGCGTGAGTCCACTTTGCTCGCCACGCGGAAAGAAATGCGGGCAGGGAAGTTCGCTTTGATCAACCCCGTAATCACGTCCACGCTCGGCCGCTGCGTCGCCAGAATCAGGTGGATGCCGACCGCGCGCGCCATCTGCGCCAGCCGCGTGATGGACTCTTCCACATTGTTCGTGTCCACCATCATCAGGTCCGCCAATTCGTCGATGATGATTACGAGATAGGGAAGCGGCTTGTGCTCCGTCTGGTCCACGTTGTCGAAGAGCGACAATGATTGCTGCTTCTGGAATGTCCGGTTGTACTGGTCAATATTGCGAACGCCGCGCTGCGCCAATAGCTTCAGGCGGTTTTCCATCTCGCGCGTCGCATTCCGCAAAACGTTTGATGCAACCTTGGGGTCCGTAACTACCGGCGCGATCAGGTGCGGAATTCCTTCGTACAAATTCAATTCCAGTCGCTTCGGATCGACCAACACCATCTTCACGTCGTCCGGTGTCGCCTTGTAAAGAATCGACATCATCAGAGAGTTGATGAAGACGCTCTTGCCCGTTCCCGTGGAACCCGCGATCAGCAAGTGTGGCATCGACGCCAGGTCGGTCACTCGAATGCGCCCATGCAAATCGCGGCCCATGGCCAGCGTCAATTTGCTCGGTGAACCGACAAATTCCTGCGCCTCCACGATTTCGCGCAGCGCAATCGTCTGCCGGTTGATATTCGGCACTTCAATTCCGATTGTCGATTTGCCCGGGATGCGCTCGATCAAAATCGATTCCGCCTGCAACGCCAGGCACAAATCTTCGGTCAGCCCGATGATGCGGCTATATTTGATTCCCGCTTCCGGCTTGAACTCGAATGTGGTCACGACTGGACCCGGATTAATCTGCGTCACGCGCCCTTGCACGTCGAATTCGAGGCACTTTTCTTCAATCGCGCGCGCCCGCTGCTTCAATTCCTCTTCGTCCAGTTTTTGCGAGCGCTCGCCTTCGCGCAGCAAACTCACCGAAGGCAGTTTGTAGTTCGGATTTTCTTTTGCGATTTTTGGCTCGCCCAACTTTTTCGGCGCAGCCTTCTCCGGCTTTTCCTGATTCAGCACAAGGATCGGAGCTCTCTGCGCGGGTTTCTTGTCATCCTCTTCCGCGTCTTCGCTCGTCACGCCCCGAAATACGTCGCCTTCATCCGCCAGGTGAATGGACTTCGGTGCCTCATTCAGAACGGCAGCGCTGCCGACGGATTGTGCCGGCGCGGGCTTGCGTCCAATCGTCCGGTTCGCTTCCACTTGCCGCCGCATGCGCTTCTGTTCGCGTTGTTCGTGCCACGCATGCCAACGCGCTTGCGCCTTCTGCAAAATGCCGAGTTTCTGCGCCGCGCCAATCGGGCCCGTCGAACTCATCGCCCAGGCATGTGTCCCGCTGAAAGAAAAGCTCGTCGTAAGAAACAGCGCCGTAACAAAGCATGCGAGCGTCACAAGTAGCGCGCCGCCAAAGTTAAATCCTGCTTTCAAACCGCCGGAAATGAGCGCGCCGAACGCGCCGCCCGAGTGAATCGCTCCTCGCACTTCCGGAACGCGGCAAAGCTCGAGTAGAGCGGGAAGGGATATGAGCAGCAGGCAATATCCGATGATGGCCGCAACAGGCGAATCCACCGCGCGGCTGCGGAACCACCGCCAGCCCACCACCGCGAATGCGACAGGCAGCAGAAACGCCGCATACCCCAGCGCTTGAAACATCAGGTCACTGGTATACGCGCCGAACGGGCCGATCCAATTCAACGTCGATACATTCGGGCTTCCCGCGACGTTGAAGGAGTCATCTTTCGGCGAGTACGAAAGCAATGCTCCCGCCATCAGCAGGGCTGCCACAATACACAAAAATCCGATCAGCTCATTGAGCCGCTTGTTTCCGGTAGGTGTCAGAAAGCGCACGAAGTTCTCCTCAGCTTTTGGGGAAGGCTGAGAGTCGCGAGCAAGACCGGCGCTGGGCTCTTGCTCTGGAGGAACTGCTAAATCATATCAAACCGAACCCCGGGCACAAATCAAAGTTGCAGGATGTTTCCGTCGCTTAACTCAAGGGAGCGTGCGTCAGGACGTAGTAGAGGACCGCGCCACCTACGATGATTCGGTATATGGCGAAAGCAACAAAGCCGTGTTTGCGGACCCAAGCCATGAACCAGGCCACCGAGCCGTAAGCAACGATGAAGGAAACAATGAAGCCGATGAGCAGTACGATCCACTGGTGCCCCGTCATATGCCCGGCGGCGAGCGCGTCTTCGCCCTTGGCTCGCACTGACTTCAAAAGCTCGTAAATTGTCGCGACCGCCATCGTCGGCATCGAGAGGAAGAATGAAAATTCCAGCGCCGATGCGCGCGACATTCCGGCAATCTGTCCCGCGGCAATCGTCGACATGGATCGCGATGTCCCTGGGAACAGCGCGGAAAGAATCTGACACGCTCCAATCCAGATCGCCTGCCCAACGCCCATATCTTCCATGTGCCAGATCTTGATCGCGCTGCCCGGAACTTCTCCCTTCGCTTCCGCTCGCGAATGCAGCGCATCCACAATCCACATCACGATTCCGCCCACCAGCAGGGAAGTTCCGATGATGGTCAGGCTTTCAAGGTGTTTGCCGATTATCTTGGTCAGCAGGAATGCCGGGCCCGCTGTCACTACGAACGCGATCATCACCAGGCTCAGCGGGTGCGTCAGAATATTCTTATCCCCCCGCTCTCCCTTGGGAAAGGTCGAAACGAACTTCGCGATCCGCGCGCGAAAATAAATCGGCAGCGTCAGAATCGCTCCCAGCTGAATCACGATGCTGTACATCTTCCAATACGCATCATCGAGTTGCAGATGCAGCAGCGCTTCCGAAATGCGCAAATGCGCCGTTGAACTGACCGGCAAAAATTCCGTCAGTCCTTCCACGATCCCCAGCAACACTGACAACAAATATTCGTTCAAGCCTTCTGCTCCCGCATCGCCGGCAATCGTTTGCGCATTTCGTACGCGTCGAGATGGCCGGGATAGTAGTTTTTTAGAACTGCTTCGATACGATAGCCATGCCGCTGCCAGAAGGCAACGCCCGCTTCGTTCGTCAGTGCAGTTTCCAGCAGCATCGTCCGCACGCCGCGGAATCGCAGGTTGTTTTCGCTTTCCTGCAGCAGCATCGTGCCGACGCCTTTGCGTCGATACGATTCGGCAACATCGAGCGTCATCACATGCCCGAGCGGAGGATTTTCTTCCGTCAAAATAAATCCGACGATATCTTTTTCGTCCATCGCTACCAAACATTCCGCGCCTTGTTGCGACAGGAAATGTTTCAGCATCGTTTTCGAGTATGCGATGCCCGGCGGAAAGCATTTTTGGTCCAGCTTGAAAAGAGCTGGAAAGTCCTTCGCGTCGGACTGGCGGATCACGATGCTCACGGCCCCCGATTCTAGGCCAGATGGCGGCGCTGCGTCAGGAATTTGCCGCATCAGCCTCAAGTCTGGTAAGCTTCTTTCGTTGCGGCCAGCCGCAACCAGCTGTTTACTTCTCTTTTGGAGGCGCCTGTGCGAACCGAAGTTCCTCGTCGCGAGGGTTACGCCTCCGTGTCTCTGTTCTAGCTTCCCAAAGGCAATCCTCACCGCGATTCCGAATTCCTCTCGATTGATTCCTTTTTCCGCCGGAGACGCGCCGCGTTTCTGTGAGCTTGAGGAGATTCGCGTGCATTCATTGCATGAATTGGGCTGGTGCAGCTTTTTTGAAAAGCAGTGGCAGCAAAAGCAAGAAGAGCGCTTGGTTCGCGCACGAGTCAGCGAAGAAAATCGCGGCTTGTACAAAGTAATTTCCGGGAGTGGCGAAACCTGGGCTGAGTTGCGCGGAAAACTCCGCCACGAGGCGACTTCGCGCGAAATGTTGGCGGCCGTCGGCGACTGGGTTCTCGCGGAAGAACACGGCGAGCGCTCGACCATTCATTTTGTGTTCGAGCGGCTCGGCAAATTCTCGCGCAAAGTTGCAGGGAAAAAGATCGAAGAACAGATTGTAGCGGCGAACGTCGACACGGTTTTTCTGGTCAGTTCGCTGAATCGTGAATTCAACCCGCGGCGCATCGAAAGATATCTCGCGCTCGCGTGGGAAAGCGGAGCACGGCCTATCGTTGTGTTGAACAAATCCGATCTCTGCGAAAACGTTTCTGCGCTTTGCGAAAACGCGGAAGCCGCCGCAATGGGAATGCGCGTTGTTGTGGCCAGCATTGTCAGCGGCGAAGGAGTCGCAGAGTTGCGTGAAATTGTTCGCACGGGCGGCACGACCGCGCTGCTCGGTTCCTCCGGAGTTGGAAAATCTTCGCTCATCAATGCAATCCTCGGCCGCGAAATTCAAGTGACAAGCGAGACTCGCGAGAGCGACGACAAGGGCCGGCATACAACGACGTCGCGGCAGTTGATTGTTGTGCCGGGCGGAGGAGTGCTGCTCGATACGCCGGGGATGCGGGAGTTGCAGTTGTGGGATGCGAGCGAAGGAATTTCGCGAGCGTTTGCCGACGTCGAAGAATTTTCGGCGCGATGCAAATTCCGGGATTGCACGCACAAGAACGAACCGGGATGCGCAGTCCGCGAAGCGATGGATGAAGAGCGACTGGCGAATTATCACAAACTTCAGAGGGAAGAGGAATTTCTCGAATCGAAGCAGGACGATGCGCTTCGATCGCAACGAACCAAAGAGCTGCGAAAAATGATGAAAAGCGTGAATCGCTTTTATCGAGACCGCGGAAGATGACCGTGCAGATCATGGCTTCGGAGCCGGCGGAATCGTTAGGCCCAAGGCTTTGACGGTGACGGGGTCGGGTGTAGAAACTCCGTTGGGGCGGGTGACGACGGAGAAGCCGCCGGCGTAGTCCCACATGGTCCAGCCGATGTTGTATTTTTCGAGCGCGGTGCGGACGTCGTGGATCCAAGCGGCGCGGTCGGTCGGATTGGAAGTTCCGCGGTACACGCCGAATTCGTTGCAGGTGAGCGGAACGTTCCAGCGCTTGCCCCACGCGGCGGCTTCCGCGATTTCCGCGTCAACGCGAGCGGCGTTCCAGCGATCGAGGCCGTACCGTTCGACGGATTGCTGATTGACCGGATCGGGGACTTGCGCGTGCGCAGCGGCGACATTTTCCGGAGTAGACGGATACGGAAGATTGCTCAGGTAGTGGTTGAAATTCGTGGCCCACGTGGCTCCCTGGTGCGTGAAGATGTGCGGGTCGTAAAAATGGAAGTTGTAGATGACGTTCGCGTCGTGGAGCGGTTCGAGAGAAAGCAGTTCGTTCGACGACGACCAGTTTGCTCCGGCGGCGATGATGGTGTGATTCGGAGCGCCTTCGCGAATCGCGCGAGCGAGGCGAGCTTGCACGCCCATCCAGCGATAGCGGTCCTTGAATTCCGGTTCGTTCAAAATTTCAAAGAAAACTTTGTCTGGATCCATCGACGCGAAATGCTTTGCAAGCGCACGCCAATAGTCCTCGAACTGTTCCACGAAACCATCGTCGCTCGCGAGTTTTTGCTTGAAATCACTCTCCGGGTGAATGTCGATGATGACGTTGAGATTTTGATCGAGAATCATTTTTACGGCGTTGTCGACCATTGCTAAATATTCCGCCGGTATGTGATCCGCCTGGCCGCGGCGGAACATTGGTTCGCAATTCAGCGTAAAGCGCACGTGATCGAATCCCGTCGATTTGATAAGCGCGATATCTTGCGCGGTGTCGTACGTGTCGAAGTGTTCTTTGGTATAGCCCTTGGGATCGTAGACTTGCGCGAACCAGTGGCTGAGATTGATGCCGTGGCGCAGATGTTGCGCGCGCTTGAAGGCGAGAGAATTGTCCTGCGAAAAAAGCGGCGCGGAGGCACAGAGGCAAAAAACGATTACAAGAATGAAGCGGGCGGCCTGGATGGCCGCCCGTTCGCGAGAAAGTTTTCCAGGATTCGAGATCATAGTTTCACAGTTACCGTTTTGACTTCGGTGTAATTCGAGAGGCCGTATTCGCCGAGTTCGCGGCCGATGCCGGATTGTTTGAAGCCGCCGAATGGCGCGGCGGCGTCGAAGACGTCGTAGCAGTTGACCCAGACGGTGCCGGCGCGAACGGAGTCCGCGATGGCGTGGGCTTTGGTGATGTCCTGCGTCCAAACAGCTGCGGCGAGGCCGTACATATTTTTATTGGCGCGCTCGACGACTTCGCCGAGGTCCTTGAATTTGAGGATGGACATGACCGGGCCGAAGATTTCTTCCTGCGCGATTTTCATGTTGTCCTGAACGTCCGCGAAAACAGTTGGCTCGATGAAGTAGCCCTTGTCGCCGACGCGATGGCCGCCCGCGACGAGTTTGGCCTTGTCCTGTTTTCCAGATTCGATGTAGCCCATGATTTTGTTGAACTGTTCCTGGTCCACTTGCGGGCCTTGTTCGGTGTTCTTGTCGAAGGGATTTCCGACGACGCGCTTCTTGGCGCGCGCTACGGATTTTTCCACGAATTCGTCGTAGCACTTTTCTTCGACGAAGGTGCGCGAACCGGCACAGCAGCACTGGCCCTGGTTGAAGAAGAGCGCGAAGTGCGCGCCTTCGACGGCTTTGTCCATGTCCGCGTCGCTGAAAATAATGTTCGGACTTTTTCCGCCAAGTTCAAGCGTGACGCGCTTTAAATTTGTATCGGCTGCGGCGCGCATGATGAGGTGGCCGACTTCGGTCGAGCCCGTGAATGCGACTTTGTCGACGTCCATGTGGCGGGCGATGGCGGTGCCGGCGGTGGGGCCGTATCCGGGAAGAAGGTTGAGGACGCCTTCGGGGAAGCCGGCTTCGAGAGCGAGCTCACCGACGCGAAGTGCGGTGAGCGGTGTTTGCTCGGCGGGCTTCATGACGACGGTGCAGCCGGTGGCGAGAGCGGGTCCGAGCTTCCATGCCTGCATGAGGAGCGGAAAATTCCACGGAATAATTTGGCCGACGACGCCGACGGGCTCGTGTTTGGTGTAGGTGAAATAGCGGCCGGTGACGGGAATGGTTTTACCCTGGAGCTTGTCGGCCCATCCAGCGTAGTAGCGATAGCAGGCGATGGTGAGCGGCAGATCGGCAGCGCGGGCGACGCTGTAAGGTTTGCCGTTGTCGAGAGCCTCGAGTTGCGCGAGTTCGTCGGCGTGCTTCTCGATGAGATCGGCGAGCTTGTTCATGAGAAGGCCGCGCTGCGAAGCGGGCATTTTCTTCCACGCACCTTTTTCAAATGCAGCGCGGGCAGCGGCGACGGCCTTGTCGACGTCGGCGGCGTCGGCTTCGGCGACATGGGTGATGACTTCACCCGTGGTGGGGTTGATGGTGGGGAAAGTTTTGCCAGATGCGGCTTCGACCCATTTGTTGTTGATGAGAAGTTTGGTGGCGCTGATTTTAACGGTGGGTTCCAAGACTGCTGTTGCCATGGGAGGCCTCCTAGGAAAGAAACGACGGCTGGTCAAACCAGCCAAGGCTACTCCTCTGAATAGGAGGAAGCAATGAGGTAAGGAAGGAGGCGAGGGGCGAACCGGATCCCGGCACCGGGGGCCCCCCCTCCCCCCATTCTTCGTAAGTATTCATTCTAAGGCGGTTAGGCGGAGGGTAGGGGTAGGGTAATAGGACTCGATGGAACGCTGACGTGCCCCCCTAGTCGGTAGGAGTCGGTGATTGATTGTCAAAGAACGACGGAGCCGGTTTTCCACCGGCCGAACTACAAAAAATAACGCAACCGTGCTGCGAGGGTACGGGATCGGGAGTGAGAGGTCAATTGAGCCGAAGGACGGAAGAAGGACAACTGTACTTTTGCGGTGTCGCGAGAAGCGAAAAGAAATTTCTTTCGTGGGCCGGCGGAGGGCGTAAGATGTCGCGCGAAAAGAGCAAAAGATGGGAGTGGTTACGTGATGGAAGTTGCGCCGATTTCCGCGGAGAATCCCGTTGCGCGCCGCAACGTTGCGGTGGATGCGTATCGCGGATTCGTGATGCTTTTGATGATGGCAGAGGTGCTGCGTTTTTCCGAAGTGGCGAAGGCGTTTCCGGGAAATTGGTTCTGGAAAGTTTTGAGTTACAACCAGAGCCATGTCGAGTGGGCGGGATGCTCGCTTCACGACACGATTCAGCCGGGGTTTTCGTTTCTGGTGGGTGTGGCGCTGCCTTACTCGATTGCGAGCCGCGTGGCAAAAGGGAAAAGTTTCGGAAATCAATTAGGGCATGCGGCGTGGCGTTCGCTGGCACTGATTTTCCTGGGAATTTTTTTGCGGTCGCTGGGAAAAACGCAGACGTATTTTACGTTCGAAGACACTTTGACGCAGATCGGGCTTGGATACGTTTTTCTTTTCCTGCTGGGGTATGCCGAAGAGAAGTGGCAGTGGATTTCGCTCGGCGCGATCTTGTTTGGATATTGGCTGGCGTGGGTTTTGTATCCCGCGGCGGGGCCGGGATTCGATTGGCCATCGGTGGGGGTACCGGCGGATTGGACGCATCACTACAGCGGATTGATGGCGCACTGGAACAAGAACGGGAACCTGGGGAATGCTTTCGACCAGTGGTTCTTAAACTTGTTCCGGCGTGAGAAGCCGTTTGTGTTTAATGAAGGCGGGTATTTGACGCTGAGTTTTATTCCCACGCTTGGGACGATGATTCTCGGATTGATTGCGGGGCAGTGGCTGCGGGCGGAGGCGCCGAAGATTCCGTTTCAAAAGCTGCTCGTGGTGGGAGGTGCAGGAATTGCGGCTGGATTGCTCCTGCATGTGGCGGGAATTTGCCCCATCGTGAAAAGGATCTGGACGCCGAGCTGGGTTTTGTTCAGCGGTGGAATCTGCTTTTTGACGCTGGCTGCATTTGCGTGGCTGATTGAAGAGAGGGGCTACCGGAAGTGGGCGTTCCCGCTGGTCGTGATTGGAATGAATTCGATTGCGGCGTATTTGATTGCGCATTTACTGCCGTGGTTTGTCGTTTCGTCGTTCGACACGCATTTGGGTGCGCGAGCGTTTGATTTTGCCGGTAGCGGGTTGCAGCCGCTGATGCAAGGCGCGGCGATGTTGCTGGTGTACTGGCTGATTTTGTTTTGGATGTGGAGGAAGAAGTTGTTTTTGCGGATTTGAGTCATGCGGCCGATTGGAATGTGATTTTGGCGGTGTAGCCGAGGGAATAAAGAACACGGAGAAGCAGATCGGTCGAAACGTCTTTTGTATTGCGATTGAGGATTGCGGTGACGCGTGTGCGGGAGGTTTTTGCCAAACGGGCTACTTGAGCATGGGTCAAGCCCTTGCGACGCACGGCTTCGACAATCTTTGAGTTGAGAGTGGCGCGGAGGGCGATTTCCGCGCCATCCGCGGGTGTAAGGCCGAGTTCTCTGGCAAGTTCCGCCGAGGAACGCGTCACAATGGCTTTAGACTTCTTCATGAAGCAACTCCTTTAACCGCTTCTTGCCCAAATCAAGTTCTTTCTGCGGCGTGGCCTGTGTCTTCTTGACGAACGCGTGAAACACGAGAATCCCGCGAGCGGAGCGGGCGAAATAAAATGCTCGATAAATACCCGATCGGTCGCGAAATCTGAGTTCGGAAACCCCGGCTCCCACGGTCGACATCGGTCGTGAGAGGGGCATCCCAAGAAGCTCGCCAAGCTGGAGGCCGAAGATGGCCTTACCGAGCTCCTTGCGGACGTCTTCCGGAAACTGGCGAATCGCTGCAATCGCGGCGGGATGAAATATCGCCGGTTTCATCTGTTATATGTCTCATATCTGAGACATAGAGTCAAGGCAAGGAGCAGAGGATCCAGCAGACTCGGAGAAAAACTCACCACTGAAGGGGTGAGGGGCAGGACGAACAGGAGTCCGGCGCAAGAAAGAGACGAAAATCGCGAGCAAGCTAGACCTGGAGCGAGCGGAGAAAGGGCACGCTGGCGCGCATGAGATCGAGGTTCATTTCGACGAAATAGTTTTTGATGCCGCAAGTTTTGGCTGCGGAGAAGATTTTTTTCCAGTCGAGAGAGTCCTGGCCGACGACGGCGTAGGTGTTTTTCTTGAGGTCCCAGCCCTGAACGTGCATGGAGATGAAGCGGCCGGGATATTTGGTGAGGTATTCGGCGGCGTCGTAGCCATTGGCTATGGTGGAAACCTGAAACTGGAATTTGACGAGCTTGGGATCGAGGAGTTCGAGGAGAAGGTCGTAGGTACGTTTGCCGTTTACTTTGCTCAGCTCGAAGCCTTCGTTGTGGAGGCCCTGTTGAATGCCGGATTTTGCGGCGAGTTCGCCCATTTTGTTGTACTCGTCGGCGATGCGTTTTACGTCGTCGAGAGTGGGGTGATCGGGGCCACTGAGGCTGGGGACGAGCATTTGGGTGAGGCCGACTTCTTTGGCCCAAGCGATGCTGGCGGGCTGATCTTTGCGGAGTTCGTCGATGCCAAAATGGGAGCTGACGCAGGTGATGCCGCTGTCAGAGAGAATTTTTTTGAGTTCGGGGCCGGAATATTTGGCGAGGCCAGCGAAGCCGGAGTCTGCGTAACCGACCGGAGAACAGAGTTCGACGGATTGGAAGCCTGCGGCGGCGAGGGTTTTGATGGTGGTGGGGAAATCTTTGGCGATGAGTTCGCGAACGGGCCAAGTCTGGCAGCCGATGGGGAGGCCGAGGGGATTGGCGTTGGAGCGCAGCGGGAAGGATGCGGCGAGAGCCGTGGCGGCCGTTGCGGCGGCAGTAGATTTGATAAATTCTCTTCGGGGCATCGCAGTCATTTGATTCTCCTCGAACGTGTGGATCTCGGTAGCGTTACATTGGGGCACAGCCAAGAGTGGCTACGCTACTACAATTCCCAGCCGGGACGGCGGTCGGGTTTGACGATCTTGTCGGCAGCGTCGGAGTTGGTGACTTTGAGATTGGCGCGATCCCATTTTAATTTTTGGCCGGTCTGGGACGCGACGTTGCCGAGCAAGAGAGTTTCCGTGACCATGGCGGAAAATTCGAAATTGCCGCCGGGTTTTGTTTTACCGCCTTTTGCGGCATCGAGCCATTCGCGTTCGTTGCCGGGAGAGCGGGGAAGAGTCTTAGGCGGCGGCTGAAACGCTTTCATTTTTGAGTCGGGAATGAGGCGTGGTTTCGCGCCGTTGAAGCCGCAGAGAATTTTTCCTTTGTCGCCGACGAAGAGGAGACCTTCTTCGCCGTCTTCGCCATCCATCGTGAAGGGGCGATTGTCTTCGAGTTCTTCTGGGCGCGGAGGCTTGAGGCCGCCATCGTACCAAGTGAATTTGACGGGAGGCATGTCGCCGCGCGCCGGGAAGTTGAAGGTGATCATGGAGGCGTTCGGATAGGTTTCGGGATAGCGATCGGTGGAGCTGGCTTCGACACTGGAAGGTGATTCGAGTTTCAAGACGCGGAAGATGGTGTCAAAGCTGTAGCAACCCATGTCGCCCAGAGCCCCACAACCAAAATCGGCCCAGCCACGCCAGGAAAAAGGAAGATAGACGTGATTGTAGGGGCGAGCGGGCGAGGGGCCGAGCCAAAGATCCCAATCGAGGCCCTCGGGAACGGGTTCGGATGCCGCGGGACGATCGATGCCTTGCGGCCAGAAGGGGCGGCTGGACCAATTGTGAACTTCGCGGACCGGGCCGATGGCGCCGGACCAAATCCATTCGCAGAGGAGGCGCGTGTCTTCGGAGGCTTGGTTGCCGACGGCGATTTGCGTGGCGACGCCGGTTTCGCGAGCGATGTCAGAGATGCGGCGGGCTTCGTAAATTGTGTGGGTGAGCGGCTTCTGGCAGAAGACGTGTTTGCGTTTGCGCATGGCCGCGGCGGAGATGGCGGCGTGGAGATGGTCGGTGGTGCAGACGACGACGGCGTCGAGAGAATTTTCTTTTTCGAGGAGCTCGTGAAAATTGGAATAGGCGGCGCAACCGCGGGAGGTGCCGGAGCGAGATCCGGTGGCGTTGTAGGCATCGACGATTTTTTGCGCGGGTTCGCGGCCTGCGACGCCGGCGGTGACTTTTAACGTGTGGGAAAGTTCGATTGGAGTGTCCGGGCTGAGCGAATCCCATCCAGAAGAAACGCCGAGAAGGCCGCGGACAGAGTTACAAAATTCGTGCGGGCTCCATTGAGGATAATTCGCGCCGGATCTGTTGACGTCGCAAACGGCGATGCCCTGGACGTCCGGTTCTTTGAGGAAATGAAACATCACGCGCATGCCTTGTGCGCCGACGCCGATGAAAGCGAGATTGAGTTTGTCGCTGGGCGGGACGTAGCCGAAGCCGCCGAGAACATGGCGAGGGACGATGGTGAAGCCGGCCGCTGCCGCGGACTGCCCGATAAATTTGCGGCGCGTGAGAGGTGCTGGAGAAGGAGTTTTCTGCGAGCGCGACATTTTCACGGCGATGCTCCCGGTTCGAACACGCGTACTTTACACAGAATTGAACCGGTTGAATAGGCCAAAGGAATGCGCACCAAATGACGAAGGCAGGCCGTTCGAGCACTGCCTTTTGTCTTAGTTGCGAAATCGAACTGCGAATCAGTCGGCGGAAGCGGCTTTGGTGTTTGCTGGAGCGTCGGCTTTGACCAGAGGAACGTCGACGAGATGTTCCGAGAGGAACCAGACCTGTAACTCGTTTGTGCGAATGATGTCGCTGACGAGGAGGTCGTTGGTGCCGTCATCGCCGGCTTCCGAGGCCTGGCGAGCCATGGTGCGGGCCTCTTTGAGCAGGATCTCGTGGGCTTCGAGCAGGCGGGAGATTTGCACGGGAGCTTCTTCGCGACCGCGTGGCGGGCGGGGAATGATGGTGGTTTCCGCAACGTCGGCGGCCATTGCGAGGCTTACGCCGCCGAGCAGCTGGATGCGTTCGGCGATTTCGTCGACGAGGGCGTCTTGTTCTTCGTAGTGCTTATCGAAGAGAAGATGCAGTTGATAAAAGGTGTGACCAACGACCTGCCAATGATGTTTTTTGTAGAGGTCGCGGAGGGTGATGGTGTCTGCGAGAACCTGGTTGAGATTTTCGACGCTGGCGGCGCAGACGTTTTCATCGAGTGCGATGGAAAGCTTGGCAATTTTTCCGTAGGGCTGAATCTCGCGGGAATGCTGGTGCAGGATTGGGCGGGCGCGTTCCGTGCCAGCCTGGGGATTCGAAGGAGCAGATTTCCTGGCCATGGTGCCTCCTAGGGGCAGCAAATTCGGTGGATTTGCGACGTTCGTTTGATGCTTTTCGCGGGGAGATGGATAAAGGAGATTTTGTGTTTGCGGGCGGTTTGTGGAGGGAAGGACAGGTCTTGGGACAGCCCGAAAAATGGGATTTTGGTTTCCAATAGGGGCGGGTTAGTTCGTAAGATGTTGAAAAATATATAGTTAACGAAACTGGTTCTAGTACAAGTGGGGAAGCTGAAGGGTAGGACGTCCGGTGTTTCAAAATGGACGCCTGTACCATAGTTCTGCTTTCAAGCTTGCCGCAACCTGTACCTACGGACAGGGCGCATTCGCGGAAGGACAGGTCCCCCAAGCGAATGCAGATAGATCAGCTCACAGTCCGAATTGCAGACGAGAGGTTGCGGGACCATGAAGCTGTTTCTTTCGTTCGCGGTCGTTGCGGTGGGGTTCCTGATGTCGGAGCCGAAGACTTATGTGGAGGCGCTGCGGTCTTACAACGGTGCCGCGTATCTGGATGAGACGTGCTCGGCGCTAATCTGCAAGGCGCACGCGCAAGTGAGCAACACGAAAGCGGACTGCACGGCAAAAGAGTTGTGGGAAGGTTGCGGAGGGAAGTTGGAGAAAGTGACGGAAGCTCCGAGCATTGCGAAGCTGGATTGGAAAAAAGTGAAGCCAGGCGATGTGCTAGCGGTGAACGGGGTGCACGTGGTGGCGTATCTCGGCGAAGGGCAGTGCATTGACTCGGACCCACTGCAGGGAGGCGTGGCGGAAGTAAGCGCGGAGATGCTGGCATCGAAGACGGGCGACGCGTGGTTTAATGGCCCGGTGCGTGTGGAGCGGTGGTTGGATTAGCCGGAAATTGCGAAGAGGGAAATCTCGCGGATGGGGACGATCCCATCCGCGAATTTTATTTTTGCGGCGCGCGATTAGTCAGCGGGAGCGTTTGTGGCCACTGCAGCTGACGCGGGCAAAGCCCTGCTGCGCGTGACGTAAACGGCGAGGAGCAATGAAGCGGTAAGGAGCACGGAGGCGACGAAGTACGGTGCGCCGGGGATGTGAAATTTTACGCCTGGCGCAATCGCGGCGGAAAACACTTGCGTGTAAAGAATCGGTCCGGCCATGCCGGTAAGGGCGCGGAGGGAATTAATGCCGCCTTGCAGCTTGCCTTGCGAAGAATGATCGACGTGCTTGGACATGAGTGATTGAATCGCTGGAGCTGCAATTCCCCATAGCGCGACGAATGGGATTGTTGCGAGAACGATCCAGCCGCGGGAAGCGAGCGCAAAGCAAAGGAAGCCGATGGTGCCATAAACGAGGCCGGAGACGAGGCTGAATCGTTCGCCAAATCGTTTAACGTAAGGACCGACTAGCAGGCCAGATACGAGTGCGGCGCTCACACCGACAACGCCGAGAGAAATGCCGACGTCGCGACTGTTCCAGGCGTAGCGATATTCGGAGTAGATCGCCCAGACGGACATGAGCGACTGGTGCGCGAGATAGTAGAGCGTGACGACTACAGCGAGGCCGGCCAACTCCGGATGCGAACGGAAGAGTTTGAGAGAGCCGAGAGGGTTTGCCATGTGCCAGGCAGATTTGGCGCGGCGTTCCTTGGGCAGCGACTCAGGCAGGACAAAGAAGCCGTAGAGTGCGTTGAGAAGGCTGAGCGCGGCGGCGGCCCAGAAGGGAGCGCGCAGATGAACGTAATGGCCCAGGATGCCGCCAACGACAGGACCGATGACGAAGCCGAGGCCGAAGGCGGCGCTGATCATGCCGAAGGCTTTGGCGCGATTTTCCGGAGCGGTCGTGTCTGTTACGTACGCGAATGCAGTGGAGACGTTGGAGGTTGTGATACCGGAGATGACGCGGCCAAGAAAAAGCCAGCGGAGCGATGGGGAGAGCGCCATCAAAATGTAATCGACGCCGAGGCCGAAACACGAAATGAGGATGACGGGCCTGCGGCCGAAGCGATCGGACCACGCGCCGAGAATTGGGGAAAAAATAAACTGCATCGTGGCCCAGGCGAGGCCGAAATAGCCGATCATCACCGAGGCACGAGAAAAGTCGCCGCCTTCGAACGAACGAATCAGATCCGGAAAAATCGGCGCGATGATGCCGAAGGAAAGAAAATCGAAGCCGACCATCACCAGGATAAAAGTAAAGGCGGCGCGGCTGGGAGCTTTCCCGGGCAAAGGTGACGCAGACGACGACAAGACGATTCCTCGAGAGATAATTGTAACGGGGAAGCAGCAGGCGCGGGAAAAATTCGCAGAGCCAGCGATGGATCAACCTGATTAAGCGGCGCTCGAGAAAAAAGCGCCCTCGACTGTGGGTGCAGGACGAGGGCGCGAGGAATGCAGATTGTTTGTAGAGATTAGCGATTGCCGGCGGTTTCGGTCGCCTTGCTCGGAGCAGCGGCAACTTCCTGGCCGAGTTCGAGCGTGTACTTCTTGCCCGCGACGAAGACGGACGTGAGGGACTTGGTGCCGTCCGCATCAGCCTTGGTGGAGTATCCGGTTGAAACCGGCGCGGACTTGGTCGCCGCGACCTTCGCCGGAGCGGTGACGATCGTTTCCTTGCCCTGACGGATGTTCAACTGAACGTTGTCGCCCGTGCCAGTCCATTCGACATCGTACTTGCCGGGAGCGAGCGTCTTGCCGTTGAGTTTCACGTTCTCATAAACCTTGACGGATGCTTTTTCGCCAGCAAAAGCAGCCGATGCGAGGAAGAGAGAAGCGCCGAGCAGAAGACCCTTGGAAATATTCTTGGTGTTCATGAAAGATCCTTTCGTCGTTTGCGGAAATTTTCTCCGGTGGTTCGCTTGCCGCTGCCGAAGAATCGCGATTGCCGTACAGGAAGTTTGACGTTATGGCGTGACGGTTGTTGCGGTTTTCGAAGGGATATCTGCGTTAACGCTACAGTGATTCGCACGCGAAAAATGAATCAAACATATTGAAACTTCCGTATAACCAAATCGCTTGCCGTTGAAAAAGCGTGGCTTGCGGGAATCAGACTTCGAGGATTACGGGGAGAATCAGCGGGCGCTTTGAGGTTTGTTTGTTGATATAGCGTTTTAGGTCGACGCGAATTTTTTCCTTGATCACGGACCAATCGGACATTTCTTCGGGGTTGGAAGTGTTGATTGTGCGGAGAACGACATCGCGCGCGCCGACCATGAGGTCACTGCCGTTGTCACTGATGAAGCCGCGCGAGACGATTTCCGGTTGCGATTCGAGCTTGCCGGTGTGCTTGTCGATCGCGATGATCGGAACGACGACACCGTCTTCGGAGAGATGTTTTCGT
>DATGIS010000137.1:0-2970 GCA_035295625.1 Candidatus Acidiferrum sp.
TCTTCAAGACTTCCAAAATGTATTTCGCCGCCTCGGCCTCATTCCCCGGCGGGTTCGTCGTGTTGATTTTGATCAGATCCTGCAGCCAGACCTTCGCATCGCCGCTCAGCGCGGTTAAATCTCCCAGCGGCGGCCCACCCTGCGTTCCCGGCAAACCGTTCGTCGCCGCCGGCGCCACTTGCGCCCTCGCCGCTCCCACTCCAACCAGCGCAAACAAACTCAGCGTGGCGATCGCGATCGCTCTCGCCAAAAATCCGCCATAGACCTGTCTCACGAATTCATCCTCGATAGCGCCAGCATCCTGCCGGCGTTTTTGAATTTTTGGAGATGAACCATCAATCTGGGATTGCTCTCCGCCTTACTCCAGCCCGCCATGCATGTCCTTGCTCTACGGCCTTTTGCAACGTTTTCCAGCGTTTCTGATTCATACTAGCATGCAGGGTGAGGGACCCTGTGCCGGCGAGTCGGCCCCGTTTCGTAAGCTCAACGCTGAACCCCAGCACCGCTCGCACCCGTCCAACCGGGAACTGATGTGATTTGCCGCGGGAATTTCCTTGCGGCATTCTAGTGATCGCTTTTTTGAAGGGGTTTCGCCATGAAGGCCATACTCACGACCATCTTCCTCGCCCTCTCCGCCGCCTTGCTGCTCCTGCCGCTCGGCGACCGCCTGGCTCGCGCACAGTCGCCCGCGGGTCCCGCCGGAGCCGGCCAATCCACGCCGCAGCAAGCTTCGCCGACGCAACCGCAGCAACAACAGAAGCCGCCCGAAGCCGGTGCCTCGATCAACGTCGAAGTCCCCGTCGTCTCGCTCGACGTTATCGCCGCAACGCAACACGGCGACATCCTCACCGGCCTCAAGCGCGAAAATTTCCGCGTCACCGACGACGGTGTTCCTCAAACCGTCACCGGATTCGGCGCCACCGATGCGCCCATCACTGTGACGATGCTTGTCGAATTCAGCAGCCGCGGTATTTTCGATTGGTTCGCCTATCAGGCCAAGTATTGGGCCGACGCGTTCTTTCCCAACCTCAGGCAAAAAGACTGGGTCGCCCTCGAAACTTTCGATATGAACACTCGGATCGAAGTCGATTTCACACAAAATAAAGACGAAGTCCGCGCCGCGCTCTACCACCTCTATTTTCCGGGCTTCAGCGAATCCAACGTCTTCGACGCCATCCTGAAAACGAACGAGCAGATGAAAGACATCAAAGGCAAGAAATCGATTCTGCTTTTGGCCACCGGCGTGGACACCTTCTCCAAACACACCCTCGATCAAACCATGAAGGAACTCCGCCAATCCGACGTCACGATTTTCGCCGTCGGCCTCGACCGTCCCTACATCAACTTCATCGAGTCCCACGGCAATCAGGGTTCGCACATGAATTATCTTCAAGGTGAAAATCAATTAAAAACGTTCGCGCAGCTCACCGGCGGCTACGCCTGGTTCCCACAATTCGACGGCGAAATCCCCGAAATCTTCCGCCAGGTCGTCGCCTTCCTCCGCAATCAGTACAGCCTCTCCTACACTCCGAGCACCGGCGCGAACGACGGCAAATTCCACAAAGTCAAAGTCGAACTCGTCCAGCCCGACGGCTCGCCGCTGATCGTCAACGACCAAAAAGGCAAAAAACAAAAAGTCGTTGTCTACGCCCGCGAAGGCTACACCGCCGCCAAAGGCGGCGTCGGCGACTGAATTCGGTCGACCGTCGAAAGTTGAAAGTTGAAAGCGAACGTCGCAACGTTCGATTTTGTAGGTCGCGGCTTTGGCCGCGACGTTGCGCTTTCTCTTCGATCAGGGCTTTTCCCCGACGCTCGGTTTTGGGTTTTTCTCCTTGCTATCCGCTCTCCGCACACTAGTAGCCAGCGGAGACGTCAACGACGTTGAACATTTCGCGGTTGTCGAACCAACGTTCGAGCAAATCCATCAGGATTTCGGTTTCGCGTCGCCAGAGGCGGTCGCTGACGCCGGCGGTGTGTGGCGTGATGAAAAGGTTTTTGGCTTTCCAGAGAGGGCTGTCGGGCGGAATCGGCTCGGTGGTGGCGACGTCGATGGCGGCGCCACGGATGTCGCCGCTGTTGAGCGCTTTGACGAAAGCGTCTTCGTCGAGGATTGTGCCGCGGCCCATATTGATCAGGCGGGCGCCGCGCTTCATGCGAGCGAAACGCTCAGGGCCGAACAATTTTTGCGTGTCGGGAGTGTCGGGCGCGGCGAGGACGACCCAGTCGGCGTGGGGCAACGCCGCATCGAGTTCAGAGATCGGCAGAATCTTGTCAACGAGCGAGGCGTCAACTTTGCCGGAGCGCGTCATTCCCCAGATGCGCATGTCGAAACAGTTGGCGCGGCGCGCGACTTCGCGGCCGATCGAGCCGTAGCCGACGATCAACATCAATTCGCCACTCAGTTCGGTGATTTCGCCGGGAATGCTGGAGACTTCGTTTTGCGCCCAGATGTGTTTGTCCTGGTAGCGGACGGAGTCCATGAAGTTGCGCGCGAGCAGGACCATCATGCCGATGACGTGCTCGGCCATGCCCGGGGAAAACAAGCCGCTGGGATTGGTGACGAGCACGCCGGAATTTTTCAGCGCGGGATACATGAGCTGGTTGACTCCGGCAGCGGTGGAGTGAATCCACTTCAGTTTCTTCGCGAAGGCGAATTGGTCGGGGCGGAGCGATGCTCCGACAAAAATGTCGGTGTCGGGAAGTTCTTCGGGGAGGCGGTCGTAGTCGGGGAGGTGGACGACGCGCATCTCGGGCCAGCGCTTGCGCATGGCGGCGGGCATCATTTCATCGGCGCGCCACTGAGGGAAGGGGTGCCAGACACAGACGATGAGCTTGGTGTCGGCGGGCTTTGTGCGTGTGACGGTCAACGGGGCCTCCGGGAAGTTGCAGGGTACCGTCCGGGAAGGCACGCCGCGCGCGTCAGTTCCAAAACGGGAAGGATAGGGTACACCCCCCTATGTTTTGCAAAGA
>DATGIS010000138.1:0-31620 GCA_035295625.1 Candidatus Acidiferrum sp.
TGCCCGAAACGGCTTGAACGACTTCCGGCAGCGCTTCCAGGGTGGAAACGATCGTATCCAGATTCCGGGCACCGTGGTTGGAGACGATGATGCCGTTGGCCTTGCACTCGACTGCGAGTGTCGCGTCTTCCGCAGCGAGGATCCCCTTCAGCAGCAGGGGTAGTTTTGTGCGGGAACGCACCCAATCCACGTGATCCCAGGTGAGCGAGGCATCGAGAGCGGTTGCCGCGACGCCGGTCGAAGAGAAATGAGCCGTTCGTGTGAGCCCGATTCCGTACTTGCGAAGATTTTCCCGAACGATGCCCGACGGCAGATGGAAGCCCGAGCGCATTTCACGGTTGCGCGTACCGAGAACGGGCGTGTCTACCGTCAGGACTATAGCCTTGCAGCCGGAATCTTCGGCGCGTTTGATGAGATCTTCGGAAATGGCGCGGTCGGGCGGGGTATAGAGCTGAAACCAAACCACGTGTTTTGAGCTAGTCGCGATTCTTTCAATTGCGACCGTCGAAAACGAGCTTGCCGTGTAAATCGCGCTGGCTTGCGCAGCGCCGGCAGCGGATGCGAGTTCGCCATCTTTGTGATAAAGCCGCTGATAGGCGGTCGGGGCCAACAGCAGTGGGTGATCCATCTTTTGGCCGAAAAGCGCGAGCGACGTATCGAGCGCGCTGACGCCCCGCAAAACTCTGGGCTTCAGCAGCAGCGAATCGTAAATTTCGCGGTTGCGGCGCAATGTGATTTCATCGGCGGCGCCGCTCTGCAAGTACTCTCGCGCCATGTGCGACATTTTCGCTTCGGCGGCGGATTCGTAGTCGGACACGGACACCAAAGGCGTTTTGGGGCGGCGAGTGGGCATGCCGCAGTGTGACCGAGCGGCAGAGAACGCGTCAAGCGCGGGCAAAATCGTGCAATAATCCTCGGCGCTCTGCAGCGCAATTTCTTATGGCGAATTTTTCTACGAGCGCGGATCGACCATCCGGAAGCCACCACGCTGTATTGGCGGGCTTTCTCGGCTGGACGCTGGATGCGTTTGATTTTTTCGTCGTGACGTTCCTGTTCGACACGCTGGCACACCAGTTTGGCGTGACGAAAAAAGAGATCGTCCTGACGACAACGGTGACCCTGGCGATGCGGCCGGTGGGCGCCGTTCTTTTCGGCTTGCTCGCGGATCGCTACGGGCGGCGCGTGCCGCTCATGGCGAACGTAATTTATTTTTCTATTATCGAATTGCTGTGCGGCTTTGCGCCGAATTACCGCACATTTCTGGTATTGCGCGCCCTGTTCGGCATCGGCATGGGCGGCGAATGGGGAGTGGGCGCCTCACTTGCCATGGAGGCGGCGCCGAAGCGGCTTCGCGGAGTACTGAGCGGTCTGCTGCAAAGCGGCTATCCGATTGGGAATTTACTGGCCGCGCTTGCCGCGAAGACGATCTTGCCGCACTGGGGCTGGCGCCCGGTGTTTTGGGTAGGCGCACTGCCTGCGTTGCTGGCGCTTTACATTCGGACGAAAGTGCCAGAATCGAAGGCCTGGAAAGAAAATCGTGCGGCAACGACTGGGCAAGTCCTGAGGATTGTCGGACAGGATTGGCGGCGCTTCGCCTATCTCGTCGTGCTGATGACGTTCATGATGTTTTTGTCGCACGGCACGCAGGACTTGTACCCGGACTTTTTGCGCGAAGCGCATAAGCTTTCCGACGGCGTTCGCGCGAACATCGTCATCATTTCGAATATCGGAGCCGTGGTCGGCGCGGTGATTTTCGGGCAGCTTTCGCAAGTGGCGGGACGCCGTAAGGGCATGTTGGCGGCATTGTTGCTCGCACTGTGCGTGATTCCGCTATGGGCTTACGCCGGAACGCTGCCGTTCGTCATTGTTGGAGCTTTCTTGATGCAAGCGGGGGTGCAAGGCGCCTGGGGCGTTATTCCTGTTCACTTGAACGAACTTGCAGCGTCGGCCGCTCGTGGATTGATGCCTGGCCTTGCCTATCAGATTGGCATTTTGATCGCTTCGCCCACGAATTCGATCCAATACGCGTTGTACAGTCATTTTGGGTATCAGAAAGCTCTTGCGGGTTTCGAAGTCTGCACGATTTTGGTGCTAAGCCTTCTGCTGTGGCGCGGCATCGAAGCGCACAACAAGGATTTCCATCATGAGTCGTGATGGAAAGATGCCTGCTTTGTTCCGATGGATCGGAATCGTGGCGCTCCTCGGCATTAGTTTCCTATCTGGTTGGCTTCTGAATGGGCGAATCGGCGTTTCGATAAGCGGCGTCGAACAAGCCCAAGGGAATTCGTCACAAGGAAATGCTTCGCCTGCCGCACGCGAGGAAATCCTTGTCGTTCTGCACGCATTTCAAGATGGCTACACTAAGCGGGACGTCGCAAAAATCGACGCCTTCATGGATGACCTTTTTGTTAGATCCGACGAAGTGCAATTGCTCGGCACGGATTCCGGCGAATGGAACCGCGGCTTCACGGCGATCGAGAAATTCATTCGCAACGATTGGACTTACTGGGGCAATGTCCGCATCGATGTCGAACGCGCGACAATATCGGCGAAAGAGGACGTCGCGTGGGTCGCCTTGCCCGGGCGCGTGGAGTTTGCTTCGGGCCCGAGGCCAATTCGCCTGACTGGAACTCTGATTCGAACCGATGGCAAATGGAAGTTCGAGCTTGTGCAGTTTCAATGGCTCGATCGCAAGGCCGGCCTGCGCGACCTCCTGTACCTCAGAAACTTGCGTGTCTCTAGATAGCCCTAACCGACTGAAAATAAAGTAAATAGCGGCTTGCATGGGGCGGCCACTTACTTCTTGTTGGCCGAGCTAGCTCTAGTATCACTGGCTAGCCGAAATCAGTACTTCCTTCCCGTTGTCGCCGCACGCGGTTCCTCGCAAAGTGAGTTCGCACGAAATCCAACGAATCACGGGGACCAGTGGGCAAATCGGAGATCGGCAAGCGAACTCAATTCTTAAAGTGGAGTTTTGCAGTTGCGTTGGTTGGGATGGGATTCGTCGCGGGTTGGATTTCCCAGACGAAACTGCGCTTCTTGAACGAAGCGGTCGTTGAAGCGAGCGTAATCGCGAGCCACGGAGACTCTCCAGTCGACACTCGCGAGCAGATCATGGGCTCGATGCGAATATTTCAAGGGGGCTACGCCGACCGCGATGTTCGCCAACTTGAGCCGTTCATGCAGCGCTTGTTTCCTCGCGAAGGCGAAATACTTTTTCTCGGAACAGAATCCGACGAATGGATTCATGGTTACGAAGACGTGGGCAAGATCATCCGCCACGATTGGGTCGACTGGAACGATGTTCGGTTGGACTTAAGCGACTGCCAGGTTTCGTCCGCAGGTGATGTCGCGTGGGTTGCGACACGCGGAGAAGTTTCGTCGGCTACGGCGAAACGCCCGCTGCGATTTTCAGCGACTTTGGCCCGTGTGAACGGCGTCTGGAAATTCCGGCAGCTTCAATTTCAATATTCCGACCGGTTTGTCTCCCTGCGCGACTTCCTGCACCCGGCACAGTATTCGAACATTCACTGGAATTGAATCTGCGGCATTTGGATTTTGGCCGCAGCGCCCGCGAGAAATCTGCAGACAGGTTGTGTTAAACTATAGTCCTCTGCGCGCCCGTAGCTCAGTTGGATAGAGCGTCTGGCTACGAACCAGAAGGTCGGGAGTTCGAGTCCCCCCGGGCGCGCCATTTCTTCCCGCTTTATCTCAGCCTGGCCAACTTCAGTGGCACGATTCGACTACGGCTGCGTTCCCGCGCCCAGGTTCGTGTGGCTTTGCGTGTTCGGCGTGAGCTTCTTGATGACAAACTCCTGCAGAATATTCGCCGCGCCCCCAGCAGCGACTGTGATGGCAAAGTTTTCCAGCGTGAGGCTCGCCCCGCGCTCGTTTGCCGGATAATAGAGATTCGAAATGCCGGCCGCAGCGAGGCTGCCGAGCAGGCCTGAATAGTTCGCCTGCCATTTGCCGTTGTCGCCCTTGGTGATGCCCATGTTCGCGAGCGCGTAAAGAATGCGCGATTTCTTTGATCCTGTCCCCTTGTAAAAATAACGAGGATCCTGTTTCATCAACGAAGGCAGCAGCGCAGCTCCGATGAAATTGCCGGTTACCACGTCAGCGTAAGTCGCGCCGTACCGCTTTCCGTATCCCGCAGCGCCCTGGCCGTAACCGCCGTATTGGTCCTGCATCTGTTCGAACCCCGCCGCCGCGCCGGTGATCAGAAACGTTACCGGGTTGATTGTCGTCTTCCACGCCAGCTCGAACTTCTGTTTCGTATTCAGGGACGCCGCGTCTGGCACGTAGCTGACGTAGTAATTCGGCACAAAACCGAGCACACGCTGTTTCTCTTCATCCTTAATTTGTGCTTCGGCCAATTCCACGTGCGTCATCGTCACGCTTACTTCCGTGTTGACCGTGGAGATGACCAGAGTCACCTGCGGTACCGTAAGACTCTCCCCCTCATGCAACACGCCAGATTCCGACTGTGTCGCAAATCCCTGCGCGTTGATCGTGACCTTGAAGCCTCCGGGCGCAATTCCTTCAAACGCAAATTGCCCATTCTCGTCCGTCCCGGTAGTCTGCCCCAGGGAACCGTCTGCCCTGGTGAGCGTCACGGTGGCGCCCGCCACCGCCGTATTGGTTCTGTCGGCGACGTATCCTCGAATGGTTCCCCGCGCTCGAGTCTCGTCGTGCGATGCTGCAGCCGATGAGGTCGCCGAGCCATCGGTCGTCGCTTCTGATTGCGCCGTCGCCCCGCCAGCCAAACTCAAAACTCCAAACGCCAAACATACTCCGCAAACGGCCGCACGAACCGCGCAGCCGAAGCTCTTCTGTGATTCATCTGCTCGGGACATCGTCGTTTCTTGTCTCACAATCTTCTCTAATGGGTTGGCTGGTGCACCCTGCCTACATTGGATGTACGTTCGGGCTGGCGCGTTTCCCGAAAATCTTCGCAGGCTTATTGAAAAAGTTTATACGCGCTGACAATTTTATGAACGCAGTTTGAATTCCTTTGCGCTCGATTGGTTAGCGAGCCTTCGGCAATGCGAACGCCACGTATACGCCGCCGGACTTCGATTTCGGATCTTTCCCGCCGCCCGCCGCAATCACCACGTATTGCCGTCCGCGCACCGCATATGTCGCCGGAGTCGCGTTTCCGGAGAAGGGCAGTGTCGTCTCCCACAAAAGCTTGCCCGTTGCCTTGTCGAACGCGCGGAATTTCTTGTCGAAGTCCGTCGCTCCGATGAAGAGCAGTCCTCCAGCGGTTACGATCGGCCCTCCGTAATTCTCCGTTCCAGTGTTCGTCATCCCCTTCGCCGCAAGCTCCGGATATTCTCCAAACGGAATTTTCCAGACATATTCGCCGGTGTTGAGGTCGATCGCATTCAATGTCCCCCATGGCGGCGAAATCGCTGGATACCCGTCTGCGTCCAGAAATTTCTTGTAACCCGTGAATCGATATTTCATTCCTGGCAGTGGCGGTCCGGTGCTTTCGACCTCTTTATTCATTCCGCCACGGAGATACTCCATCAGCGCAGAAAGCTGTTCGTCATTCAAGTTCGGGAAACCGGACATGCGGCCTTTACCGCTTTTGACGGTCGATCGAATCTGCCGGGGAGATAGCCGGTCCGTAATGCCCACGAGCGACGGAATCGCCGGCGGCGAGCCCGCCATCGTTTCTCCATGGCAAACGCCACACTGGCTCAGGTAAATCGTCTTGCCGGAATTTCCGCCCCTGTTTTCCGCGAGCGCGCCGGTCCACGCCATTTCATTCGAATTCACGTAGAGGATTCCGGTCTGCGGATCGACGGCAGGCCCGCCCCATTCCGCGCCGCCATCGAATCCCGGAAAAACCACGGTGTCTTTGCCAAGGCCCATCGGGACGAATTGTCCCTCGCTGCGAAATTGCGCAAATTTCTCCGCCGCCCATTTCTTCGCGTCCGGCGAACGCTCCGTGAGCATCTTGTCCGTCAGAACTTGTCGCGCAAACGGAGCGGGTCGTGCCGGCAATGTTTGCTCCGTAGCTGCGACCTCGCCGGGAACATCGCTCGCGGGATATTTTTTGGTTTCGAGCGGAAAGAGCGACGCTCCTGTCCCGCGGTCAAAGAGATAGACAAAGCCCTGCTTGGAAGTTTGCGCGACGGCATCAATCGTTTTTCCGTTGTGCTCGACCGTCACCAGTGTCGGTGCCGAAGGAAAATCGCGGTCCCAAATGTCGTGATGCACGCCCTGAAAATGCCAAATGCGCTTTCCTGTTTGCGCGTCCAGCGCAAGCAGGCAATTCGCGTAGAGATCATCGCCAATCCGGTCGCCGCCGTAAAAATCGAAAGCGGCCGAACCGGTCGGCACGTACACAATTCCGCGAATCGGATCCAGCGACATGCCCGCCCAATTGTTTGCCGCGCCGCTTGTTTTCCACGCTTCCGGCGGCCACGATTCGTAACCGGCCTCGCCCGGACGCGGAATCGTGTGAAACGACCACCGCAACACCCCGGTTCGCACGTCAAAAGCTCGAACGTCGCCCGGCGGCGCCGGAAGCGTCTCGGGGTTTCGCCCTCCCGCGATAAAAAGATCTTTGTAAACAACGACGGGGCTCGTGAGGAAAACCGATTGCTCCTCCGCCGGCTCGCGCCCGAGATTTTTGCGCAGATCGATGCGGCCTCCCTCGCCGAACGACGGAATCGGTTCACCGCTTTTCGTATCCAACGCATATACGAAATTCAAAACGCCGACGAGAATGCGAGACGTTTTTCCATCGCTCCAGTATGCGAGGCCGCGGTCCGGTTGCTCTCCTTTGATTCCGGAGTCGAACTTCCAGAGCAGCGCGCCCGTCTCCGCATTCAGTGCGAAGATTTTCTGTGTGGGAGTAATGCCGTAAAGAATGCCGTCGACAATGAGCGGACTCGATTGCAGTCCGCCCTCCTCGCCAGTGTCGAATTGCCAGGCAACTTGCAGTTCTGAGACGTTACTGCGATTGATTTGCGTGAGCGGCGAAGAATGCTGATTGAGCGGCCCGCCACCGTAATATGCCCAATCCTGCCGCTCTGGCACTGTGGAAGTTGAATTCGTCTGCCACGCACGCAACAAAATCGTTCCAGAAGTCGCACTCAACAGCAATCCAAGCGCTGCCAGGCTGACGGCCCGTATCCTTCCGCGCATCAAAAGCCTCCGCGCGGGACTATATCTCGTATTCGTGTTTTCTGGAAAAATTTGGAGGCGCGTGGCGGAATCGAACCGCCGATAAAGGTTTTGCAGACCTTTGCCTTACCACTTGGCGAACGCGCCCCTGTTCCGTTCACGAATCGCTGCTGCAAACGACGCAGAATTCGCTCCGGAAATGAAAAACCCACCTGCCAGCTGTTTTCTGGCGGTGGGTCACTTGGCCGGCGAATTTTCTCTCTATCAGCTTAGAGAGTCAGCCGTTCCACGCCAGAAGAAATTAGCCCGCAACAGGTGCAACACCCACGCGAGAGCGAAATCTCTTTGGCGTTCCTTTTCATACTTCGTAGTTTCCGCAAAAAGACAGTGCCTGTCAAAGTCGAAATTCGAGCCGTCAACATTTGGATTTTTGATGCAAATGCCAGTTCAGTGGTTAGGACGGTCTTGTCAGTCCCGCAGCCTCCGCCGTAACGTCCGTATATTTCACGCCCGCGCCGGTATTAAATAGCACCACCTTGTCTTCCGCTTTCAGAAAGCCGGTTTTGATCAGATGATCGTACGCGACCGTGGACGCCGCTCCCTCCGGTGAGAGAAATATTCCTTCGTTCTTTGCCCAATCTTTCAGTGACGCCAGAAGCTCCTCGTCGGGAAACGCCAGCGCCACGCCCCCGGACTCTTTCAGGATTTCCAGCATGATGTAATCCCCGTACGGCTTTGGCACGCGTAAGCCCGATGCAAACGTATCCGCGTTCTGCCACATTTGACTGGCTTTTTCGCCGCTTTCGAATGCGCGAGTCACCGGCGCGCATCCCGCCGATTGCACCGCGATCATCTTCGGTCGATTACCAGGCTTCACCCACCCCAACTCTTCCAACTCTACAAACGCTTTCCACATCCCGATGAGTCCAACGCCACCACCCGTCGGGTAAAAAACCGCGGCCGGATACTCCCAGCCGAGTTGCTCGACGAGTTCGTAGCCCATCGTCTTCTTGCCTTCGATCCGGAAGGGCTCTTTCAATGTCGAGATATCGAACCAGCCTTCTTTTTCTTTTCGTTCTGCCACGATGCGTCCGCAATCGGAAATCAGCCCATCGACCAGCGTCACGTTCGCTCCGTAGAGGACCGCTTCCACATAGTTCGCGAATGGGACATCTTTCGGCATAAAAATGTTCGCTTCGATATCCGCCGCTGCCGCGTAGGCCGCTAGCGCTCCCGCCGCGTTCCCCGCCGAAGGCACCGCCAGCTTTTTCAATCCAAAATGCTTCGCCATCGTCACGGCCAAAGCCAGACCGCGCGCCTTGAAGCTACCGGTTGGATTTGCGCCTTCTTCTTTCAGAAACACATTCTCGTACCGCTTGCTTCGCAACATCGGCGTCCAACCCTCGCCGAGCGTTACCGGCGCTACTTCCGGCAGTACGGATCGATAGCGCCACATACCGGGCCAGGCGGACTTCGCCGCGTCCACCCGGATCTCATCTCTCTTCGCCACGCCGCTCGCTTGTGAGAGGTCATAGCGAACATACAAAGAACCCGCGCAGTCCGGGCAAAGTGTCTGCGGCCTATCCGCGGGAACAGATTTCTTGCAGCGTGAGCACTCAAAGTGGCTGATTTTTGGCATTCAAGGACGATAGCAGCGCCCGCCGGGACGCCGCAAGTTGCCGCCAACCTCCTGCGAAAAATTTCCTCTCGGCGTGGCTGCCAAGTTAAGATGTCGCGGCTTTCTCCCATTCATGGCACCGACGCAAAACAATTCCGCTCACGACCCTCAGCCACGTGACCGTGCCGCGATGGCACTGCTCCTCACAGGGCTGGTTCTGTTCACTACGGGACTGGCGCTGATTCATTTCGGTTTCGGCGCTTTCCTGACGGCTGTCATTCGGTGGACTGCGCTCCTCCTCCTCGCTGTCACCGGTCTCCGTCGCCGCTCTCTCACATTCTGGATTTTCTTCGCGATGTTGGCCGGTCTGGAACTTGGTTTGGACCGTCCCGCTTTCGCCGTTCAACTCAAGCTGTTAAGCGATATCTTTCTGCGACTCATCCGGCTGATCGTCGCACCGCTGATTCTGGGTACGCTCGTTACCGGCATCGCGGGCCACGGCGACATCCGCAAAGTGGGCCGCATCGGCTGGAAGAGTCTGCTCTATTTCGAAGTTGTGACCACGATCGCGTTGGTGTTGGGAGTGTTGGCGATCAACATTACGCGCGCCGGAGTTGGTGTAGCTTACCCAGCCGGAACCGCTGACGCCGCCACACAAAACGTCGCGCAATTGAAGTGGGACGAATTCATCCTTCACATATTTCCCGAAAACATCGTCAAGTCCATTGCCGAAAATCAGATTTTGCAGGTTGCCGTTTTCGCCGTTTTGTTCGCCATCGCGCTTTCGCGCGTTGGCGAGAAATATCGTGCCCCGATGCTCAGCCTCGCCGAGTCCCTTACTCAAACGATGTTCAGCCTTACCAACATCGTCATGTATTTTGCGCCGCTTGGCGTCGGCGCAGCCATGGCTTACACCGTCGGCCACCTGGGCGCCAGCGTGCTCTTGCCTTTATCCAAACTGATTTTCACGGCATACGTCGCCCTCATCTTGTTTTTGCTGCTTGTTCTGCTCCCAATCGCGATCTTCACGCGGATTCCACTCAAAGCATTTCTCCGCGCCGTCGCCGAACCCGCCACGATTGCCTTCGCGACGAGCACTTCCGAAGCGGCACTGCCCCGCGCCATGGAGTGTATGGAAGAGTTCGGCGTCCCGCGCCGCATCATCGCCTTCGTTATTCCTGCCGGCTACAGTTTCAATCTTGCGGGTTCGACCATCTATCTTGCGGTCGCGTCGGTCTTCGTCGCGCAAGCCGCAGGCATTCACATGTCCGTCCTCGAACAAGTCTTCATGGTTTTCGCCCTGATGCTTACTAGCAAGGGCATCGCCGGGGTGCCGCGCGCCGTTGTCGTTGTGTTGCTCGCGACTTCATCGCTATTTCATCTTCCAACCGAGCCCATCTTCATGATTCTCGGCGTGGACACTCTCGTGGACATGGCGAGGACATCGGTGAACGTCATCGGCAACTGTCTTGCCAGCGCAGTCGTCGCGCAATGGGAAGGCGAACTGGGCGCACCAAATACGGCGGCGAACTAGAAAAGCTCTCCCTGATTTTAAATGGAATTACTGAGGCAACAGGCCGCTTCGCACTTTGATTCTGGGAGCTACATACGTGGCACGTTGTTGGGCTTGCGTCGCGCTCGATCCGTAGTTCGAAGTGTTCCCGGAACCGAACATCGCTGCGTCCGCGCGATGAACAGATTCTCCGGCCCACAGCATAATGTCGAGCAAACGCGCCTTCTGCAAATTGCTGAGCGAGTCTGACCGCAAAGAAACTTCCAGCGCCCCCTGCAGGCAGCTGTTTACGGAACTCTTCAGGGCCGCGGAGAAGAACTGCTCAAAGTTGTTTCGGTTTCGTTCTGCATCAATTTGCTCGAGGAATTCATAACAACGCAGAACAAAATGATCGCAGCAAAGATCTTCATCGCCAATGGCAGTAATTCCGCGCTCCACGCAAGCAGCATAACGGCAAGGTTTGTGAAGATGCATCGCACGTCGTTCCCCCGAATCCCCAGTGGTCTCGAACTCTTCCCGAACTCTTACTGGTACGGCCATGACTGCCTCTCGGATGAGTGGTGCTCTCCCGCGTCGCACCGTTTCATGCCATATCTGAAAAATCATCAACTGACCGCGGCGAATGTTGTAGTTGCCGGCGAATACACGTCGGCGAGCGAAGAATCTTCTTCGCTTTGCGAAACTTCCTTCGCCCCGAGCACTCGCGCGCAGAACGTCTGTACGCGCAACGTCTGATCCAGGTATTCGCTCAACTTTTGCCGCAGCCAGTTCACGCGGCGTTCGCGCGCTTCCGCAAAGCCATCCGAATTCCAGAACGTAATCACTGTCACCAGTCGTGATTCCAGTTCGGACACCATCACCAGTGCCTGCAGGAATTCCTGTTCGCGTTGAAAGGAATTTTCCAGAATCGCGTCGATCGTCTCGCTCACATTCTCTTCTTTGCCGGGCTTCACCACGAATTCTGCCCGCAGAGCAATTACCTGCTCGCGATTTCTGCTCTTCACTCTTCTTGGTTTTCTGGAGTTTGAAACGAAGGCGGGCCCGGTCCCAAATTCCCCAACTGCTGGTTCACGCAACGAAGTTCTCCTCTACTGCTTCCCCAAAAAAGGGAGGCGGATCGGGATTGGCTCTCCCACTCAACCCCGGTCCGCCGCCTCAGGGGCACGCCAGGGGACTGTTTAGTGTCCCAAGGGTGTAGGTCTCCCAGGCTTGCAGGATTCCTATACCCGTGTAGTGCCCGTCGCCGCCCAACCGTTACAAAATTTTTTCGCATTCGAAAACTAAGGTTTCATTGCCCCGGTTGGAAGTCACGGCTATACTTCCCAGTCCTAGAGTCCCTCGTGGAACTTTATCTCTTTGATTCCGATTATGTGCAGCGCCTCCGCGACGGCGATGCGGAGACGGAGGCTCACTTTGTCTCGTATTTCCGCCAGTTGTTGCGAATCAAGCTTCGCGCCCGTTATCTTTCCGCGGATGCCATCGACGACATTCAACAGGAGACATTTATTCGCGTTTTCCGCGCCCTCCGGACCCCTGGCGGAATTCGTCAACCCGAGCGGATCGGCGCCTATGTCAATTCTGTTTGCAATTTCGTCCTACAAGAGCACTACCGGGCCCAAGGCAAGAGTCAGCCCAGCGAAGAAGCGGACACTGAAATTCCGGACAAGGTCCTGAATCTTGAGAAGTTAGCGATAGCCGAAGAAGTCAATGAGCGCGTCCGGGATGCTGTCAAATCGTTGGCCCCCAAGGAACGGGACCTGATTCGCAAAATTTTCTTCCAGGAACTCGAAAAAGATGAAGTTTGCGCCGACCTCGGCGTCACCCGGGACTATCTCCGCGTTCTGATGCACAGAGCTATCGAGCACCTCCGGGAAGCGTTGGAAAGGCAGGACTTACGCTCTAAAACTCGGCAACCGGAGCAGAAGAGAAAGTGAAACGATTTACCGGGTTCCTGCACTACCTATCGGACAAACGATATGGACCATACTGAAGCAATTCGCTTGCAAGCTGTTGAAAAGTATATCCTTGGCGAACTTTCGCCCTTTCACCGCGCTCAATTTGAAGAGCACTATTTCGATTGCGCCGACTGCGCCCTGAATCTCCGCGCGGGAGTCGCTTTCGCCGCGGCCAGCCGCCAATACTTTGCCGAGTCGGACGTCCGCCACCCAATCGTCGAGGCTCCACGCTCCTCTTGGTTCGGCTGGTGGAAGCCTTTCGTCGTGATTCCCACGTTCGCGGCGCTAATTTTCGTAATCGGCTACCAGAACCTTGTCAGCATTCCCAACTTGAAGCAGGTCGGAAACTCCGCTGCGGTTGACGCCCAGCCCTGGTTCTCGCTTGTCGACGCAACGGTTCACGGCTCCTCCGGCACTCGTATTGAAACTGTGCCCGGCCAGGGCTTCTATCTATTCTTCGACATCACTGCCGCTCCCCGCCAAACCGATTCCATCTTCCTCTTGCAAGTACAAGATTCCGCCGGCAAGACTCTCCTCAAGTCCTCCGTCTCTGCCGCTCGCGCGCAAAAAAGCGTCGTGCTTCCCGTTCCTTCCGGGCTTCGCGAAGGCGAGTACAAGCTCATAATTACGGACCAATCTGCCGGCACTTTCACGCCCGCAGGAGAATTGCCCTTTACTGTTGCTTTTTCTTCCCAGATTCAGCAGCATTAACGCCCTGAAAGTTATTTTCTAGAGGTGATACGTATGTCCCCTAAGCCGCCCCGTACGTTTCATTACCATGCGTGCGCCCACGCCTTCAGCGCAAACTTCACCCGCCCGTTTCATCATCAAATCGACATTCAAGCGCAAAGCGCCTTGCCGGTAATCGGCGGCCACGGTCACGCCCGCGTCGACGGCTTTGAATTTCGCGATTTCATCTCGTTCAAAAAAGGGTATTCGCACGTCTCTGGCGGCCATCAAGCCGACGACGATTCGAATAACACGCTCGCAACTTCGGCGCTCGAAGGCTTGAATATGTTTGACGTCCTCACCGCCGACCGCGTCGTCTCGCGCCTCTATTCGAAGCACCCTGCCGGCGCGAAAGAAGGCAACATCACCTGGATTGGGAGCAAATTCGAAAACCTCCGCGTCGCCGGTTTTCCCGTTCATATCGAATTGAACATTCCGCTCTTTCACGAACTCATGACCTATGAAGCTGCCGAGAAAGCATTTGCCAAGGGCGGGGAATTCAGGAAAATAGCCGAGGATCCTCTAAAGACCGGTGCTGCTCTGAAGCCCGCGGACGTGAATGGAGTTTTTCTTTGCTCGATCGTCAAGGAAATCAAAGTCGAAAGCCCCGGCGTCAAAGTCGACGGCCACTCACTCTATGTTCCCGGCTTTGGCAAAGTCTTTCTCGGCGAGCTGATCATCAAGCCCGGCGAAAAAGCTCTCACGATGCTCCGCTTCGAATTGGGCTCCACGACCAGCGGCAGTGGCACCGGTGGCGGGACTCGCTCCAACGGTTCGCACTATCCCTGAGTCTTGCTGCATTTAGCGCAATCCTCATAGCGCAAAGTGGCTGCCATCGCGCTCCGCCTGACGGAAAATCGCTCTACGATTCCGCGTGGAGTCAGGCTCGCCTCGGCAACCTGTCCGCCGCGCTAAAATCCGCCGACGCTGGCCTTGCTAATTTCCCGCAACCGGAATCGGACTGGCACTGGCGTTTTTCCGCCTTCAAAGCTGAAGTCCTCATGCGCCAGGGCCACTACGAAGACGCTCTCGCTCTCTCACGTCACAATCTACCGTCTCAATTCGCGAATAGCGATTCCGCCGTCTGGCAAAACCTCACACAAGGCTCCGCCTTTACCTACCTCGAACGCTATCCCGAAGCGGAACGCGCTCTTCATTCCGCGCAAGCACTCGCATCATCTGCGCAACCACAACTTTCCGGAGAAGTTTTTCTTCGCCTGGGAACTCTCGCCTCTCTTCGCTGGGAGCTCGATTCGGCGAAAAAACTCTACCTCCAGTGTTTGCAGTCGGCTCAGGACCATGCCGATCCTTTTCTCGAAGCTTCCGCACTCGGCAGTCTCGGTTTGGTTGCCGCGCGCATGGGCCGCTACGGCGAATCGACGGACTGGAACAACAAGGCCCTCGATTTGGATCGCGCGCAAGGCTTGTTAAGCCTCGCCACGAAAGCCGAAGGTAATATTGGCTGGAATTTTTATCTCGTCGGCGATTTCGAAAGCGCTCTCGAAAAATACAAGCAAGCTATTCAGGACGCTGTGCGTGCCGGCCAGGAACAGGACCACGCCCTCTGGCTCATCAGCTCCGGCCAGGTTTTCTACGACAAAAGGGACTACGCCGCCGCAACAGACGTTTCGCTCGAAGCATTGCGCATCGCCGAGCATCTCAACGATCCCGCCAACACCATTTACGCGAAACAAAATCTCGCTTTGATTGCCGCTTCAACCGGCCAGCTTCCCCTCGCCCAGCAGTACGTCGACGAATCCCTGCAAATGGAAGGTGCCCAGCCTGACCAGCAACGCCAGCTTTACACGCGGCTCATCGACGCGCAGGTCGCGCTCTTGCGAACCGATCTCACCAAGGCTGAAAAGACTTACGGCGAAATCGCTAGGGACCCCGCTGCTACGGTTTCCATCCAGTGGGAGGCTCTCGCTGGAATTGCGCAAGTGCATGCCGCGCAGGGGAAACTCGGCCTCGCCGAAAAAGAATACGCCGAATCGATTGACACAATCTCAAAAGCCCAGGAAGCCGTCGAGCGCGAAGACTTCCGGCTTTCGTTTCTCTCCAGCGCCATTCGTTTTTACGATGAATACGTAAATTTCCTCATTTCCCAAAACCGTCCGCTCGATGCCCTTCGCGTCGCGGACCGTAGCCGCGCACAGACGCTCGAACACGGTCTTTCGCTGACTGACACGGGACGCAGACAACCCTCGCATGAGGCGCTCCGCCCGCAGGACATCGCGCGCCGCCAGAACGCTTCTTTGCTTTTCTATTGGCTCGGCCCAACCCATTCGTTCGTCTGGGTCATCACTCCCGCGAGCGTCAACCTGTTGCCGCTTCCCGCGCGCGCCGAAATTGACGCGACCGCTGCGGTCTACCGCAAATCTTTTCTCGATCCCCGCGATCCGCTCGAATCCGGCAATGCCAATGGCAAAAAGCTTTATGACGTCCTTGTTCGTCCCACAGAGAAATTCATTCCGAAAAACTCACGCGTCGTTATTCTTCCCGATGGCAGCCTTACCGGTTTGAATTTCGAAACTTTGATCACCTCTGACCCGGATCCGCACTATTGGATCGAAGACGTTACCGTCTCTGTCGCAGATTCGCTGTCTCTGCTTGAGCATGCTCGCCGCGATCCGCCGCCTGCCTCGCCAAGTCTGCTTTTCTTCGGTGACGCCATTTCTCCCGGCAAGGATTTTCCGCCTCTCGCTGACGCAGGCAAGGAAGCTGCAGCGCTCCAGAAGCATCTGCCCGCCGATCGCATGACCCTCTTCACGCGCGAGCGCGCGACACCTTCCAACTTTCTCTCCAGCAATCCCGGCCGCTATTCCTACCTCCATTTCGCAACTCACGGAACAGCCAGCATGACGCGCCCGCTCGAATCGGCGATTATTCTGTCGAAAGAAGAAAACGGGTCCTTCAAACTCTACGCGCGCGACATTGTCGGCCGGCCGCTCAATGCTTATCTCGTCTCGATTTCCGCCTGCAATGGCGCAGGCGAACGCGTTCTCGCCGGTGAAGGCCTCGTCGGACTTTCCTGGGCTTTCCTTCGGGCTGGTGCACACAATGTTGTCGCAGGCCTCTGGGAAGTCAGCACCGTCTCCGCTCCGCCAATCATCGACGATCTCTACAGAGGCGTAACGCAAGGTCAGGACCCCGCAACCGCGCTGCGCAATGCAAAGTTGGCCCTCGTCCATTCGAACGGACCTTACCGCCGCCCCTTCTACTGGGCCCCCTTCCAGCTTTACTCCGGTTCCTGATCGTGGATTGGTTCTGTAGGGCCGGCTCTCCGAAGCCGGCCGCGGCAGGAACACAAACTACTCCACGCTTCACTCCATCGGATCCCAAGTGGCAATGCCGGCGCTATAACTTCAACTCTTAACTTTCAACTTTCAACTTTCCTCACTCCATCGGCAACCCCACATAATTCTCCGCAAGCGTCGTCGCCGCCGCTCGCGAACTCGTCACATAATCAAGTTCCGCCATCTGCCGCCGCTGATCGAACGCTCCATCGCTCTCGAATTTGTGCAGCAGGGAAGTCATCCACCACGAAAATCGCTGCACCTTCCAGACTCGCCGCAAACAAATTTCCGAATATCGTTCCAGCAAATCGCGCTTTCCGCTTGCATAAAACTCCTGCAGCGCTCGTGCCAGCACGCGCACATCCGCAACCGCCAGATTCAGCCCCTTCGCGCCTGTCGGCGGAACGATATGCGCCGAATCGCCTGCCAAAAACAGTCGCCCGTATTGCATCGGCTCCACGACAAAACTCCGCATTCCCGTCACGCCTTTTTGAATCACCGGGCCGCGCGCCAGAGAAAACCCATCATGCGTTGCAAACCGTCGCTGCAGCTCATCCCAGATCCGCTCATCCGGCCATTCGTTCAAGTCTTCTTCCGGCTTGCACTGCAGATACAGCCGGCTGATTTTTGGCGAACGCATGCTCATCAGTGCGAATCCCCGCTTGTGATTCGCGTAAATAAGTTCGTGCGAAGCCGGCGGCGCTTCCGCCAGAATTCCCAGCCATCCAAATGGATAAACTCGTTCGAATACTTTCAAAACGCCCACCGGAATCGAGTCTCGGCAAGTTCCATGAAACCCGTCGCACCCCGCGATGAAGTCGCAGTGTAGTTCTATCGCTTCGCCGCCACGCGTGAAGCGAATCACCGGCGCATCGCTGTCGATTCCCGCGACGCCTACATCCTTCGCCTCAAATACAATTTCTCCGCCACCGGCCAATCGTGCCGCCACCAAATCCTTGATCACTTCGTGCTGCGCGTAGATCATCACTCCCCTGCCACCGGTCAAATCCGCAAAATCGATCCGGTGTCCGCGCCCGCCGAATCTCAGTTCCACTCCGTAGTGCATCAGCCCTTGCCGCATCATCCGCTCGCCAAGACCCAATTCATTCAGCAGGTCCACCGTCCCTTGCTCCAGCACGCCGGCCCTCACTCGCTCTTCGATGTACTGCCGCGTCTGCGCCTCCAGCACAACGCAATCGATACCCGCCCGCCGCAACAGATGCGCAAGCACCAGCCCCGCCGGCCCCGCACCAATAATTCCAATTTGGGTCTTCATCGCAGAATTTTGTTGCATATCCTTAGTATATATGATATAGTTATTCGTGAAACTCGGCTCCCAATCCGCTAACCCCTGCAGAATCTGCACTTACGTAAAATGCGATTCTAACTCCTTTGGAATCTGCACTTGCAAAACAAACGACTTAAAGTCCTTTAGAATCTGCACTTACAAAAAAACCGGGGTATACCCCCTCCCCTCGTTCCCCTCCTTGGGCCTCCTGCTTCGGGATGTTATCCTCTTCTCTTCCTTTTTGTTCGGTACCCTGTATTTTGTAGGAGCAGTCCGATGAGCCCCGAAAATCCCCCTCGTCTCGATATCGTGGATCGCCATGGTCATTCCATTGCCCCTTCTTCCGAAGGGATCGCGGTTCTCCAGGGTCGCTCGCTGCAGCCCAATCGCGGCACCTCCCTCAATCTCGACTGGGTTGAAACCGTTCGCGTGAACACCAGCGCCGTCGAGCGCCGCGCTGCCACCCTTGGCACGCGCCGCACGGTGAAGAAAGACTGGCAGGTCGCCTGGCTTCTCCGCGCCATCTCTTGTATGGATCTCACGACCTTAAGCGGCGACGATACCGACGAGCGCGTTCGCCGCCTCTGTTCCAAAGCGCGGCAGCCGATTCAGCATGACGTTGTGCGGAAGCTCGGCATTGCCGATCTCAACATTCAAGTTGGAGCTGTCTGCGTCTATCATCTCTTCGTCGAAACCGCTCGTCGCGCGCTCGAAGGCACAAAAATCAACGTCGCCGCGGTCTCGACAGGTTTTCCCGCAGGCCTGTCTCCCCTCGAAGATCGCATCTCCGAAATTCGCCGTTCCGTCGCGGCAGGCGCGCAGGAAATTGACGTCGTCATCACGCGCTCTCACGTCTTCGGGGCGCATTGGCAAAAACTCTATGACGAAATCGTCGCCTTCAAGGACGCGTGCGGTCCTGCGCATCTCAAGGTTATTCTCGGCACCGGCGATTTGCTCACGCTGCGCAATGTCGCGAAGGCAAGTCTCGTTGCGATGATGGCTGGTGCGGACTTCATCAAGACTTCCACTGGAAAAGAAACTGTTAACGCAACGCTTCCCGTCGGTCTCGTCATGACCCGCATGATTCGAGAATATGCGCAGGAAACCGGCATCGCTGTCGGTTTTAAACCGGCCGGCGGCATCAAGACTGCGAAGCAGTCTGTCGAATGGCTCTCGCTCATGAAGGAGGAACTCGGCAATTCCTGGCTCGAGCCGCATCTCTTTCGTTTCGGCGCCAGCTCCATGTTGGGCGATATTGAACGCCAGCTCGAATTCCACGCGACCGGCCGCTACTCCGCCGAGTACCGTCATCCGATCGCGTGAACCACAAAACTATGAGCGTCCTCGAAAAATACAAAACGATGGAATATGGTCCCGCTCCCGAGGACCCCAAAGAAACGCTCGTCTGGCTGGACGCGCACAAACGGCAATTCGGTCACTTCATCGCCGGGAAATGGCATCCTCCCGCGGAAGGAAAATATTTCGAGACATCCGATCCTGCCACTGCGGAAAAAATAGCGGACGTTGCGCAGGGGAGCGGAGCCGACGTTGACGCAGCGGTGAAGGCGGCTCGCGCCGCGTTGCCCGCTTGGCAAAAACTTTCTTGCCACGAGCGCGCGAAGTTTTTGTATGCGCTCGCCCGCCAAATTCAAAAACATTCTCGGCGGCTCGCTGTTCTCGAAACCATTGACAATGGGAAACCGATCCGCGAGAGCCGCGACATCGATATTCCGCTCGTCGCGCGCCATTTCTATCATCACGCCGGTTGGGCGCAACTCCTGGAACAGGAATTTCCCGGACACACAGCCTGCGGCGTTGTCGGACAAATTATCCCCTGGAATTTTCCGCTGCTCATGCTTGCGTGGAAAATTGCTCCCGCGCTTGCGACGGGAAATACCGTGGTTCTGAAGCCGGCGGAATTTACTCCTCTTACGGCGCTTGCTTTCGCGGAGCTTTGCGTCGAAGTCGATTTACCCGCCGGCGTCGTAAATATCGTCACCGGCGATGGCGTCACCGGCGAAGCGCTCGTCAAGCATCCCGGCGTGGATAAGATTGCCTTTACGGGTTCCACGGAAGTCGGCCGCGCCATTCGCCGCGCTACGGCGCAATCGCACAAAAAACTTTCGCTCGAGCTTGGCGGAAAATCGCCGTTCATTATTTTTGAAGACGCGGATTTGGACAGCGCCGTCGAAGGCCTCGTCGACGGCATCTGGTTCAATCAAGGCCAGGTCTGTTGCGCTGGTTCGCGTCTGTTGATGCAGGAGAGTATCGCCGGAAAACTCACGCGCAAAGTACAGGCTCGCATGAGTACGTTGCGCGTCGGTTCGCCGCTCGACAAAGCAATCGATGTCGGCGCGATTGTTGCGAAAGTTCAGCTCGAACGCATCGACAGCCTCGTGAAGCAGGGAATCGCCGAAGGCGCCACGTGCTGGCAGCCGGAAATCGCACTGCCTTCCCGCGGCCTCTATTACAAGCCGACGTTTCTGAGCAACGTTCATCCAACTTCGATTGTCGCGCAGCAGGAAATTTTTGGTCCGGTCCTGGCGGCGATGACGTTCCGCACGCCGAAGGAGGCCGTCGAGCTTGCGAACAACACGGCGTATGGGCTTGCCGCCAGTATTTGGAGCGAGAGCATCAATGTTTCTCTGCACGTTGCGTCGCAGTTGAAGGCCGGCGTCGTGTGGGTCAACTGCACGAATATGTTTGACGCCGCGTGCGGTTTCGGGGGCTATCGCGAAAGCGGTTATGGCCGCGAAGGTGGCCGCGAAGGATTGCTCGAATATCTCGAACCGGCGTGGTTCAAGGGCGCGAAAAAACTTTCCGTGGAGTCTCCTGCCGCCAACGGCGCGGCGGAAGTCGCAAACCCTGCCATTGATCGCACAGTGAAGTTGTATATCGGCGGAAAGCAGGCTCGGCCCGATTCCGGGTACAGCGTCGAAGTGCGCGGCGTGAACGGTCAATTGCTCGGCGAATCTCCGCTGGGAAACCGTAAGGATATTCGCAATGCGGTCGAAGCTGCGCGCAAAGCGGAAGCCTGGGCCAAAACCACGGCGCACAATCGCGCGCAAGTTCTCTATTACATTGCGGAGAATCTCGCTCAGCGTGGCGCAGAGACTGTGCAAAGACTCAGCGCAGCCGTTGGTGCAACGCGCGCGCAACAAGAAGTCGATGCCAGCATCGAGCGCCTGTTTTCTTATGCTGCATGGACTGACAAATTCGACGGTGCCGTCCACAATCCGCCCTTCCGCAACATCGCCATCGCCATGAACGAACCGCTCGGAACGGTTGGGCTGATTTGTCCGGCCGAAACTCCGCTTCTCGGGTTTTTCTCGCTTGCTTTGCCGCTCGTCGCAGCGGGCAACGCAGTCGTTGCGGTTCCTTCGGAAAAATACCCGCTCATCGCCGGTGATCTCTACCAGGTTTTTGAAACAAGCGATCTTCCCGGAGGAGTTATCAATCTTGTTCCCGGTCGCGTGTCGGAACTCTTGAAGACGCTCGCCGAACACGATGATCTCGACGCCATCTGGTGTTACGGCGACGAATCGCTTTGCGCAACGGCAAAAGCGCTTTCCGTCGGGAATCTGAAACAAGTTTGGACCAACGAAGGCAGAGCCATCGATTTTTTCGACAAGCACCAAGGCGAAGGCCGCTGGTATCTCGAGCACGCCTATCAAGTCAAAAATATCTGGGTTCCCTACGGCGAGTAATTCTCAAGTGTCCACGGCCCAAACCGATCTCACAAACGCGACCAACGATTCGCGAGCGGCCTTCCGCTATCCCGCCTTCACGGTTTTTCAAATCGCGCGCTGCCTCGTCGTGCTTGCACTGGAAATGCAAGCTGTCGCCGTCGGCTGGCAAGTCTACGAAATCACCAAACGCCCGCTCGATCTCGGCCTCGTCGGCCTCGCGCAGTTTCTACCAGGCATCGTCCTCTTCCTCGCCGCCGGCCACGTCGCCGACGTCTTCGACCGCCGTCGAGTCCTCATCACCTGCGAAGCGGGGTTCGGCCTGTGCTTTCTGCTGCTCCTGCTCTTGACCGGCTACCGAGTGCAGTCTGTCGCGGCGATCTACGTCGTGCTCGTCCTCCTCGGCGTAGTACGTTCCTTCAGCGGGCCTGCCAGCCGCGCCATCCTCCCCCACCTTGTTCCGGAGGCACATTTCCAGAATTCCGTCGCGTGGGCGTCGGGAATATTTCAATTGGCGACAATTCTTGGCCCGGTGCTGGGCGGCGTGATTTATGCAATTTTTCGCGGACCGTTTGCCGTTTATTTAATTGCGGTGGTGTTGACTGCGATTGCGGTGGGATTGCTTTTGAATCTGAAATTCACTTTGCGGCCGCGTGCGAAAAGTGAATCGACTTCTTCGTCTTCGGTGTTTGAAGGGTTCCGCTACATCTGGCGGGAGAAATTAGTTTTTGGCGCAATTTCTTTGGATTTGTTCGCCGTGCTGCTCGGCGGTGCGGTCGCGCTGCTTCCGGTGTTTGCGAGGGAGATTTTGCAAACCGGGCCGTGGGGACTCGGGATTTTGCGGAGCGCGCCCGGCGTTGGCGCGGGAATCATGGCGATTGTGATTGCTTACAAGCCGTTGCGAAAAAATGTGGGCGCGACAATGCTTTGGTGCGTGGCTGCGTTTGGTTTTTTTACAGTGCTGTTCGGAATTTCGCGCAGCATGATTTTTTCTCTGCTGGCGCTCTTCATGGTTGGCGCGACGGACATGGTAAGCGTGATCGTGCGCGGGACGCTCATCCAGGTCGCAACGCCGGACCATATGCGCGGCCGTGTGAATGCGGTTGACATGATTTTTATCGGAGCTTCCAACGAACTCGGACAATTTGAGTCAGGAGTGACGGCGCAGTGGCTCGGTTCGATTCCTGCCGTCATCCTGGGCGGAGTTGGCGCCATCGTTGTGACCGCGTTGTGGGCGTGGATTTTTCCGGAGTTGCGAAAAGTGGATCAGCTGGAATTCAAAAAGAAAACGTAGTCAGCGTGCGGCGTGCAACGCCGCGTAGCCCGCGCCAAGAATCGGCGCGTCTTCATTCAACACAACGGCAATCGGAATATTTTGCAAAATCGGACCAAGCGGGCCTTTGTCGGCGAATGCCGTGCAGAACGAACTTTTTTGCAACAGTGGCAGAATCTTCACGGCGATTCCGCCGGCAAGATAAACGCCGCCATACGCGAGCACGCGCAGCGCTAGATTCCCCGACTCGGCGCCGAACGCATCCGTCCAGAACTCCAGCGTCTCCACACACGCCGGGCATGAACCGCTCAGAGCGTTCTGCGTAATCTCCGCGGCGGATTCTCCTGCAGCGCCATTGAAGGAGGCGTGGCGGACATCCGGCGCGAGGAATTCGTGGATGGGACGAAATCCGCGGCCGGAGAAAAGCTCCTCGCAGGAAACGCGCGCGAGACGATGCTTGAGGAAGGTGAGAAACGCAATCTCGCGGTCCGTGCGCGGAGCAAAATCCGCCGAACCACCTTCGCTCGGTGCGGCACGATGCCCGTGACCGTCCCAATACAAAACCGCTTCACCCAACCCCGTCCCCGCCGCGATGACGGCGATGTTGTCTTCCGGATGATCGACGCCGCGGTTGAGATAGAGAATTTCGCCGGGGCCGAGACGCTGAAGTCCGCGCGCGGTGGCGACGAGATCGTTCATGAGGACGACGCGCTCGCGGGGAAGTTGCAGGCGCGCGGCGAGGGAGGCGGCGTCGAGAACCCAGGGAATGTGTGCGGCATGAAGGCGGCCATCGACGACGGTGCCGGGGACGCCGAAACCGGCGGCAGTAACGGCGCGATTCGAAACGGAAGGGAGGGCTTGTTCGGCGAACGTTTCAATGAGCTGTTCGAAACTGGAGAAATCGCGCGTGGCGTAACGTTGTTTGTATGCGAGCTTCAGAGTGCCGCTGTGGTCAAGGTAGGCAGCGAGATTGCATTTTGTTCCACCGATGTCGCCCGCGATGATCACAGTTTTCTTTGGCGCTCCTATTGAAACTTTTCGGGCGTGTATTTTTTTGTGAGTTCGAGCACGCGGCGATAATAGTCGCGCTGGGTAAGAGCATACGCCGCATCTTCGTCGATGAGGAAGGTGACATCGGGATGAAGCTGCAGCGCGGAGGCACTGACGGACGAGGAGATGGGGCCTTCGATGGCTTTGGCGACAGCGGCGGCTTTGGATTTGCCGGTAGCAAGAATCAAGATGCGTCGCGCATCGAGAATTGTGCCGATGCCCATGGTGATGGCACATTCGGGAATTTCGGCGCCTTGCGGGAAAAAGCGACGATTATCTTCGATGGTTTCCTGCGTGAGTTCCTTCAACCGAGTGCGCGAGGCGAGGCTGGAGTTTGGTTCGTTGAAACCGATGTGTCCGTTGCGGCCGATGCCGAGAATCTGGAGATCGATGCCGCCGGAGTTTTTGATGGCGCGTTCGTATTCGTCACAATAGGCGGAATAATCTTTGCGGAACGCACCGTCGGGGATGTGAATTTTGTCCGACGAAAAGTTCACCTGTGAAAAGAAATTTGAGTGCATGAAGTGATGAAAGCTTTGCGGATTATCGGGCGCGAGGCCGAGATATTCGTCGAGATTAAAACTTGTGGCGTGAGAGAAATCGAGTGCGGTCGATTTGTGCAGCGCGATGAGCTCTTCATACATACCGAGAGGCGTGCTGCCGGTAGCGAGCCCGAGAACGATTTTGGGGTTGGCGCGGAGGGAATTGGCGACGATGCGCGCGGCCTCCTGGCCGACTTGCTTGCTGGATTCCTTGATAACCACGAGCATGAACGGGTTCTACCTCAAGGGGCTGAAGCCCAAGTTTATCCGAGTTGCGGCGCGGCGGAAGCCGTGCCTTCCCAAGAAGCAATCAAAAGTGTTGAGAAAAAACAAACTCGACGAGCGCTCAACGGAAGCGCCGAATGACGAGATTATGGCGGTCCGAACGGTAGATGCAGAGCGCGTAAATCAGCGCTTTGCCGGTGGTGGAGAAAATGACCTGACGAATGCGCAGGAGCGGATCGCGTTTTGGAACGGCGAGGAGGTCGGCGATCTGCGGATCGGCCGCGGTGGCGTCGACTTCTTCGTCGGCGTAGCCGAGTTTCACGTTGTAGTTGCGTTCGAGGATGGCGAAGAGGGATTCGCGGCCGAGGGGAGCGGCGAGAAGCCCGGGAAAATCGTTGGCGGCGAGATAGCAAGTTTCGAGAGCAAAGGGTTCGTCCGCTGCGTGGCGAAGGCGTTCGAGTTTGATGATGGGATCGTTGGGAGCGAGGGAGAGGCGAGCGGCGACTTCCGGCTCGTTGTCGATGGTTCTGAGGCTGAGAATCTTGGAGCCGGCATTGAGGCTGCGAGCGGCCATCTGCTCGGTGTAACTCATCAATTTGTTGAAATGGATTTTGGGAGTTGCGACAAAAGTTCCGATGCCGCGGCGGCGTTCGACGAGGCCTTCGTGCTCGAGGGTAGCGAGCGCGTGGCGGGCGGTCATCAGGCTGACCTGATGGAGTTTTGCAAGGTCACGTTCGGAAGAGACAGGGTCGCCGGGGCGAAGCTGACCGGCGTCGATGCGCTTTCGAATGGTGCTCTGAATGCGCTGGTACGCGGGAATACCAGCGCGAATTTTCTGGGCCATGCCAAGCTCCTCGAAAGCCGCGTGGTCCGGGAAGCCGACGCGGAAGCTACAAGTTGTCGCCGCGCTATAGAGAGGACGGCGCACGAGAACGACCAGATTTTTAAAATACAGGGTTTCCGGCGTCAAGTCCAGCGGAGGGATATATAGCGGAAGAACGATATTTTAGGCCGATTCGAAGCTACTTTCGCGGGTCGGAGGTGAGCACCTCGGCGGCGACTTTGAAGGCGTGATTCGCGGCCGGCACCCCACAATAGATTGCGGAGTGGATCAAGAGTTCCTGAATTTCCTCGCGAGTGACGCCGTTGGTGATGGCGGCGCGGAGATGGAGGCGGAATTCGTCCTCGCGATTGAGAGCAATGGTCATGGCGAGGGTGAGCAGGCTGCGGGTTTGACGAGTGAGGCCGGGGCGAGACCAAACTTCGCCCCAGGCGTAACGGGTGATGAGGTCTTGAAAGGGCGCGGTGAAATCCGGCGCGTTTTTCGCGGCGCGGTCGACGTGCTCATTGCCGAGCACTTCGCGGCGGATTTTCATTCCCTGTTCGTGACGTGCGCGCTCGTCCATGGAAAAGCTCCGGTATGAGAGTTGCGGTGAAGTCTAACGAATCAATGAGACTTGGCGAAGACTTCTTTTAAGAGGTTGGTGGTGCGAGCGGCGGGGTCTTTGCGAATCTTTTTTTCTTCTTCGCCGAGCATGTAGAACAGACCGTCGAGCGCTTTGCCGACGACGTATTTGTTGATGTCGAGGTCTTCTTTTTTCATGAAGGGAATGGAGCCGAGACCGGCGGTGAGCGATTCGTATTGCTGGGTGACGTTGTTCTGCTTCATGGTTTCTTCCACATAAGGGCGGAAGGCTGCGGAGAGCTGGTCCGTGGTTTTATTTTTGAAGTATTGGGTGGCGGCAGTATCGTCGCCGGAGAGGATTTTCTTTGCGTCCTCGAACGACATGGAGACGATGGCATCGACGAAGATTTTGCGGGCAGAAGGCGCAGCGGCTTCTGCGGCGCGGTTCATGCTGAGAACGAAATCGTCGATTTTCGCCTGATAACCCATTGCACCAAGGCCCTTTTGGAGCGGCTGAAGATTTTTGGGCAGGAGGATTTTGATGGCTTCGTTGCCGAAGTAGCCGTCTTTTTTGCCAGTGACCTTGACGGCGTTGTCAGCGCCCACCTGAAGGGCTTCCTTCAGACCGGAACCGATTTTGGAATCACTGAGAGTGGACTGTTTGCCGAGGCCAAGACCTTTTGTGATTTCGTCGAGTTGAGCAAACGCAGGGCCGGAACAAATTGAGGCAGCGAGAAACACGATGAGTGTGCGAATTGCGGCTTTCATGGAACCGACCTTTTTGAGGAGATAGGGCGCGATTGGGACGAAGCGATTGTACGCTCTTTTGGAGCGCCGGACGTGCTCCCGGAGCAGACCTCTAAGAGTGCAGGAAATCCAGGACCGTGGAAGAAAAGTCAGAGGCACATTCGATGTTGGAGAGGTGCGCGGCGGGAAGTTCGAGATAAGCGGCGCCGGAGATGCTATCGGCGAGGAAGCGCCCGTCGTTGGGAGGGGTAGCGAGATCGTGGGTCCCTGAGATGACGAGGGTGGGAACGGAGATGCGTGCGACTTCGGAGCGAGCATCGAAATCCCGGAGGGCGGAGCAGCAAGCGGTGTAGCCGAGGGGACTATTGGCTTCGATCATTCGTTTGGCTGTGGCGATGACGTCGGGTTGCGCCAACGCAAAAGGAGCGGTGAACCAGCGGGAGACGACGGCGGCGGAAACGTCGGCGAGGCCGCGGGCGAGGACGGAATCGATGCGCGTGTTCCAACCCTCGATCGAGCCGATTTTTGCGCCGGTATTGCAGAGGACAAGTTTGTGAAGGCGATTGGCGGCGTGCAGACCGAGCCAGATGCCGGTCTGACCGCCCATGGAAAGGCCGCAGAATTGGACGCGATCGATGTGAAGTGCGTCGAGGAGATGAAGGACATCGTTGGCGAGGAGTTCGATGGTGTATGGCGCGGGCGAGACGGAGGATTGTCCGTGGCCGCGGGTGTCGTAGCGAAGAAGGCGAAATTTTGGAGCGAAGGACGGGAGCTGCGAATCCCACATGGAGAAATTTGCGCCCAGGGAGTTCGAGAACATGAGAACTGGGGCGGATTCGGGTCCAGTGAAGGAGTAGTGAAGGCGGACATCGCTGAGATCGGCGAAGGGCATGGATTAACCTTTTGCGGAGAACTGCTGAATTTTGGCGCGAGAGCGAGCGGCTTGCAAGATGGAATCGATGAGTGCCGAAGAGGAGCCGAGATAGTTGAGGGGATCGAAGAGGCGATCGAGATCGGTTGCAGACAGATGAGTTGCGATGTCTGGCTGAGTGGCGAGAACTTCGCGGAGGTGGCGTTTTGATTTGGCGGCCGACTGGCACGCGGCTTCGATTTTTTGGTGGGCGGCGGTGCGGCCGATTCTTTCAGCGAGGGCCATGGAGACTGCTTCCCCGTAAATCAGGCCGTGAGTGACGTTGAGATTTTCCCGCATTCTCGCGATGTTGATTTGAAGATTGGGAGCGAGTGCGGCGAGATGAGCGAGCGCTCCAGCCGTGAGGCGAACGATTTCAGGCACGGTTTGCCATTCGGCATGCCAAGCGCCAATGCCACGCTGATGCGCGGGAGGAGGTGCGGCGAGAATTGAAGAGACCAGACCGGGGACCCGGCCGGAGGCAGCGAGAATCGCGGCGCAAGAGACGGGATTTTGTTTGTGAGGCATGGTGGACGAGCCGCCGCGACCGGTGGCGTGCGGTTCGGAGAGTTCCCCGACTTCGGTTTGCATGTGGAGCGTGAGGTCGTTGGCAATTTTGTTGAGCGTGGCAGAGAGAATGCCGAAGGTGGCGGCGACTTCGGCGATGCGATCTCGGTGCGAGTGCCAGGAAGCTGTGGGGAGCGGGAGGGCGAGTTCTTCGGCGAGGAGTTTTGCGACCGTCAGGCCCTGGGAGCCGAGAGCGGCGAGAGTGCCGACGGCGCCGCCAAATTGCAGAACAAGGGAGCGGTCGCTGAGGGCAAGCAGGCGTGAGCGATGGCGGAGGAGCGCGTCGAGCCAGCCGGCGACGATAAAGCCGAACGAAGTGGGAAGGGCTTGCTGAAGCCAAGTGCGGGCGACGATGGGAGTGCGACGGTGAGTGTCGGCGATAGAGGCGAAGGAATCACAGAGTGAGTCCAAGTCGGAAAGGATGGCGGCGGAGGCGGCGCGGAGTTGAAGGATGAGGCCGGTGTCGATGGCGTCCTGGCTTGTGGCGCCCCAGTGGACAAAGCGTGCCGCGTCGGAATTCTGTTTGGCGACGAGGTGGGTGAGTTGCTTGACGACGGGAATGGCGAGATTGCCGGAATCCGGGACGGCGGAGGCAAGTGCGGAGAGGTCGAAAAGTTCGGCGCGACAGGATGGAACGATGGCGGCCGCGGCGGGGGCAGGAATGATGCCGGCTTTGGATTCGGCGCGGGCGAGAGCGGATTCGAAATCGAGAATCGATTGGACAGTGGCGACGTCGGAGAAGAAGGGCTCGACGCGGGGAGAATAGAAGAGGGCATCGAGAAGCGGCATGAAGAGAGTGTAATCTTTCCGGGGCGGAGGAAAAACGGTTTCGTCGGGGAAGAGCGCGTAAGGTAGACTCCTCGCGGGTTCGGCGGAGAGGCGAGATGCGAACGAATCGAAAAGAGATTCACGTGGAGTGGGGCGACTGCGATCCGGCGGGAATTGTGTACTACCCGAGATTTTTCGAGATGTTTGACAGCTGTACGAACGCGCTGTTTGAGAGCGTGGGGCTGAAGAAGCAAGAGGTGCTGAAGAAATATGGGCTCGCGGGGATCCCTATGGTGGAAACGAGCGCACGATTTTTTGTGCCGTCGAGTTTTGGAGATACGGTGACGGTGGAGTCGACGATTCTGGAGTGGGGGAACAGCAGCTTTCGCGTGAGGCATAAATTGTTCCGGGGTGATGTGCTGGCGGCGGAGGGCCTGGAGAAGCGGGTGTGGACGGTGCGTGCGAAAGATGGGTCGAACAAGCTGACGAGCGAGACGATTCCGCAAGAAGTGAAGGAACGATTTTTGTAGAAAAAAAGGCCGGCAGGAAAAGCTGCCGGGCTCGTGCGCGTTATTGCCATTGAAAAAAAGAGGAGGCACAGGCAAGGGTGCCTGTGCCTCCTGAATTGCTACCGAGCTTTGACTTCGAGCGGAGCAGTGAGTTTGAACGTTAGAGCGGTTTCGGCGGGGAGCACGATGTCAGCTTTCCCCGTAAACGCTGCGCCGGCGGTACCCGCGCCGGCGCCAGCAGCTGCGCCGATCGCGGCGCCTTTGCCACCACCGGCGAGTCCACCGATCAAAGCTCCCAATCCAGCGCCGCCACCAACGGCGACGGCTGTGCGCTTGCCCTTCCCTTTGTGACTAAAGGAAGGAGCGGACGTGCTGATTTCATAGTTCTTGTCGTTGATTTCGACACTCTTGAGGGCAAGTTCGAGAAGCGAAGCGCCTTTAAAGCGACCGGCCGACTTGGCGTCCTTTACAGTGCCTTTTGCGTGGGCACCCTTTGGAATGACAACCTTGCCGTCGATTTCGACGGGAGTTTCGACGGTGGCTTCGAAGGACTGGCCGGGAGTTGCGGTCTTCGAGCTGAGCGATTCGTCGAGGACGACTTCGAGACTGGTGCCTTCGGGAATGACGATGGGTTTGATTGCGGACACGGCGGACTTTGATTTGGCGGAGCCGCCCGAACCGCTGCTGGATGAGCTATCGGTGGCATCGGAATTGTTCGCGGCCTGGTCGGCGGATTTGGAGCAACCGGTCAGCGCGAGGGCAAGGGTGAGGGCGCCGAGGGAAAGATACGAGAAACGACGAATCAAGATACACCTCCAAGGAAAGTTGACTGCGGATGGCCTGTAAATATTGTTGGTGTTAAGGGGAGAAGGCGCAAGGAGAAATTGGGAGGCGATTGTGGGGAGGGGGAGAAGGAAGGTTGACAAAAAGTGGCGGGATGGCGTGAGAGAAAATTAATGGATAAATGCGGGGAGAGGGCTAAAGTCCGGGAGAGAGTTGCCGATGAGAAGAGTGAGCAGGGAGCCGGTGTGTTGGCGCCCGAGAAAATGAAGGACCGCTGAGCGCGAGAAAAAGGGTGCGAAGCGGTTGCGTCGTTGTATCTGCGCGAAACACTGTTTCGCTGCGGAGCAGTGTGGTATTTCCGTCCGCGAATAAGTCCTGTCTTTTCAGCCTCTGAAAATTTTCATCCTGGCCATACAAACGCATAGGTGAATCCTGCCCAGCGGTGCGGAAGAGTTTGCCCGTTGCGGTGCGCGATGCGGCGAGTGCGGCGCGCGCGAAGGATCGGGGGAAGAACATGGCGGCGACGGCGCAGTCGGTGGTGTGGGGAACGCGAGGGCGAATTCTGATCGCGAGCGGAAATTCAGATTTTCGCAAACAAATGGCGATGCATGCGGAAGGAAGCGCGGCGCAGATGGAAGAAGCAGTGGGCGGCGCGCACGCGCTGGCGAAGTTGCTGCAATTCCCGTGCGACGGAGTGCTGCTCGACCGCAATTTGCCGGATCTGGATGCAGAAGAGGTGGCGAGCATGATCCGGCAGAAGTATCCGCGGATTGAAGTGAGATTTGTGGATTCGAATGCGGGGGATGCGGAGGCAGTGGAGGTGGAAGCTGAAGTTGCGAGCGATGAAGGGGAAAGAGTCGAGGTGATTGCTGAGTTTGGGGAAGTGCGAGAGAAGAATCTGCCGGGAATGATTGGGCAGAGCAAGGCGATTCGAAAGACGTATGAATTGGCGCGGCTGGTGGCAGGGCGGGATACGACGGTATTGGTGACGGGCGAAACGGGGACAGGGAAAGAAGTTGTGGCGCACGCGATTCATGAGTTGAGCGGGCGGGCGAAAAACGCGTTTGTGGCGGTAAATTGTGCGGCGATTCCGGAAGCGCTGCTGGAGGCGGAGCTGTTTGGGCATGTGCGCGGCGCGTTTACGGGGGCGGTGCAATCGCGGCTCGGAAGAATTCATGTGGCGCAGGGCGGAACGCTTTTCCTGGATGAGGTGGGGGAGTTGCCGCTGAGCATGCAGGCGAAGCTGCTGCGATTTTTGCAAAACGGCGAAGTACAGCGGCTGGGAAGTTCGGATGTATATCGCGTGGATGTGCGGGTAATTTGCGCGACGAACATTCCATTGCTGGAGCAAATCGCGGCGAAGCAGTTTCGCCAGGATTTGTACTACCGGCTGGCGGTGTTTCCGATTCATTTGCCGCCGCTGCGGGACCGGCAAGGCGACGTGGCGGAGTTGGCGGAACATTTCTTGCGCGGATTCAGCGCGGACGGTGGATTTCCACAGAAGATGCTGACAGCGGCGGCGCTGGGCGCGTTGGAACAGCGGAGATGGCCGGGAAATGTGCGGGAGCTGCAGCACGTTTTGGAGCGTGCGTTCATTTTATCGGGAAATTCGCGGG
>DATGIS010000139.1:0-55564 GCA_035295625.1 Candidatus Acidiferrum sp.
ATAAAACATCGTTGGGCTGTTCTTGCCGCATCTCTTGTTTTTCTCGTCGTTGGAGGACTTTTCGGTTCTCGTTTGAAGACTCAATTCTTCCCTGACGATGTTCAGTATTGGTTTTACCTGGACGTTTGGCTGCCAAATGACGCGCCTTTGAGTGCAACCAGGGATGCCGCAGTCAAGGCTGAAGAAGTGGTTCGGAACGTGATCGAAACTTCACCGGAGCTGGGATCGAAGGACGAGCGTGGCCATCTTCTCAAGTCGCTGACAACGTTTACTGGTGGCGGTGGGCCGCGTTTCTGGTTTTCCGTCTCACCGGAAATGCCCCAAACGAACTACGCGCAAATCATTGTTGAAGTAACGGACAAGGAAGCCACTCCGAAGCTGAAACGCCCGACACAGGACGCACTTGCAAAGCAGATCCCAGGCGCATGGATCACTGTGCGGCAGCTGCAAACAAACCCGGTCGAGAATCCCGTAGAGTTGATGATCTCCGGCCAGGCGGACGTGGACGCTAAAAACGAAGCTGACGATATCCGTACGTTGCGAACGATCGCTCGCCAAGCGCAGGACATCGTGGCCCAGTCGCCCGGTATTTCCGTTCTTCGGGATGACTGGTTTCCGGACAATCTTCAGCTACAGGTTCAAATCGACGCTGATCGCGCGAACGTCGTGGGCATCACCAATGCCGATGTCGCAAGTGCGTCAACGGCAGCAATGAGCGGGACGCAAGTAGGTGTGTTCAAGGAGGGGAACAAGAATATTCCTGTCGTGGCGCGCCTGCGCATGCAGGAGCGCGGTCAGCTTGCCGACATCAAGAACCTTTATGTGTATAGCTCACAGACGAATAACCGCGTGCCTCTGCTGTCGGTTGCAAATTTGGAGCACCTCATGCAAACCGGTCGTATCGCGCGGCGAGAGCACTTTCGCACCATTTCCATCCTGTGTTATCCACAGCCTGGAGTTCTTGCGTCGGAGGTAATCGATCCGATTATTCCGAAGCTGCAGGAGTTCCAGAAAAATCTTCCGCCCGGATATCAGCTGCGGATTGGTGGTGAACGAGCCAAGCAATTGGACGGCTTCGCAAATCTCAAAATCGTTCTGCTGATTTCTTTGATTGGGATTTACCTGGCCTTGCTGGTTCAATTCAATAACGCCGTCAAACCTCTCTTGGTATTCGCCGCTGCTCCTTATGGCGTGATCGGTTCTCTGATCGCCCTCGCGATCATGCATACGCCGTTCGGGTTCATGGCTTTTCTCGGCATCGCCAGCCTGATCGGTGTGATTGTTAGCCACGTCATCGTGCTGTTCGATTTCATCGAGGAAATGCACGCAAAGGGCGAGCCTCTCACGCAGGCGCTTGCGGATGCCGGCATCCAACGAATCCGGCCCGTGATGATCACCGTAGGTGCAACGATCCTGGCTCTTTTCCCGCTTGCCCTCGAAGGCGGTCCGCTGTGGCAGCCTCTTTGTTACGCACAGATCGGTGGACTAGGCGTCGCTACCTTTATCACTCTGCTCTTGGTTCCGGTCCTTTACAGCATCTTCGTGCTCGACCTGAAGATCATTCGTTGGGAAGCCTATGAGTCCGCCACGCATGAGGAACTACCTGAAGCGGCTAAAGTCGTTCCGCAAACAACCTGAAAGCAATGAAAATGACACTCATACCTCAAGCCGGTGCCGCTGCTCTTCTGTTAGTCCTCACACTCTGTTTGCAGTGTGCTGGGGTTGCGGCGCTCGTTGAGTGGCTGCGGAGCGTTAGAGCCAAGGACGGACAAGGATTTGGTCCGGTTCGCTCGGCCGTTCTGGTAGTGAAATCGACGATCGCAATCATTATTATCCATGGGCTCGTGATCCTTCTGTGGGCGAGTTTCTATCGGTTGCAATGTTTTCCTTCGTGGGAACTCTCTTTTTATTTCTCCTCGAGCAGCTATGCAACTGTCGGTTACGGCGACGTGACTCTTCCCAGTAGGTGGAGACTCTTAGGCCCTCTTGAGAGCATGGCAGGAGTGCTGATGTGTGGAGTATCGGTCTGCCTTCTGTTCGCCACGATCACGCGGTTGATGGACCGCGACCCACGCCACTCTCGAAAACTGGGATATGCAAACGATCCGGCAGACCTGAAGGGGGATCCCTATGGTAGTGAGCAAAACTATGTCTAATACCACCACCGAAACTCCAGATTGGCTTCGCGAGATGGAGACGATCCTCGAAGAACTCAATGAAGGTGTAGCCGTCGTCGATGATCAGCTTCGAGTGATCTTTGCGAACGAGGCGCTTACGCGCATGGGACGCTTCGAGCGCAACGAGATTCAAGGCTGCACGCCCGATGCTATTTTCCCCAGCGAAGACCTTCCCTCTATCAAAAGGCAACATGAATCAGGCCACCGTTACGGCCGCCACCGAACCGAGTTCTATTTTCCCCGTAAAGACGGTGGCAAGATCCCAGCAATCTTCAGTGGACGAGTCATTCAGGGTCCCGACAAGCAGGATTACGTCTTGCTTACCGTGACCGACATCAGCGCACAAAAAGGAATCGAGGAGCAGCTGCGCGAATCGAATTCACTTCTTCAAAAGCGGCAAGATGAAATGGAGGCCGAACTCGCCCTCGCGGCACAGGTGCAGCAATCCCTTGCACCGCGTAGTCTGATTTGGAAAAACCTCGCTGTGGAGGCGTACTACAGCCCAGCCCGCACAATTGGCGGCGACTTTGGGGTAGTTCTCCCGCAAGGCGACGATTCCCTAAGCATCGTCGTATCCGACGTCTCCGGACACGGCGTTGGCTCAGCCTTAATGGCTAACCGCATCTATTCGGAAACGCTGCATGCGCTGGAACGCAAAACCGACCCAGGAACTTTGCTGCGGGAGCTTCATTATTTCGTACATACTCGCATCCCGGTGGACGGGTTTTTCTTCACGATGGCCGCAGTCCGTTTCAGCCAAGATGGACGCCGGCTAAGCTTTTCTGCCGCTAGCCAGCCGCCGGCAATACTCCTCTCAAATGACACTCTTCGTCGGCTCGAGTCGCGAAACGGTATCCTCGGTTGCCTCTCCGAAACTACACCGTCCGAGCCATCCATTGAAGTGGAACTATCACCGGGCGATCGCCTCATTTTGTACACCGATGGCCTCGTTGAGGTTTTCAACTGCCTCGACGATATGCTTGGCGTCGAAGGTCTGGAAGATTTAATCCTGCAATCGGCAAAGCTACCACTCGCGGATATGCAGAAAGCAATCCTCGACGGCGTATCCGCATGGAGGCACGAACCCTTGACCGATGACGTGTCCCTTATACTCGTTGAAATTGGCTAGATTGGGAGGTTGCAACGCCTGATGCTGCCTACCACATCGAGCTCACAGCCATCAACCGGTGCAAAAGTGTGGCGATTGTGCAGGGACTTTTGGTGCACTCTTGGTGCACTCTAGCCTGCAAATGAGGTGTTCTCGCGCAAATGAGAGCAACCTAAATCATTGAAAACAAATGAATGGGTGTGAGTACAAACAGGGCAGGAAAAATTAGCAAACCGCCGCATTCAGCCGCTCTGCCACCTCTCCGGCGATTCCCAACCTTCCCATTGTAGCTCATATGGCCGTTTCGCGACAGCGCCACGAATTCATCGTCACAAATTCACTAACGCACGTTCTCCGAATTCGAAATCAGTTCGTCACTATAAGTGACTTCGTTTGCTCCGCCAGTAGCTCGAGAACCTCGCCATCCCGCACTTCCGAGAAATCGTCATAAAACTGTCCAACCGCTCCGAATGGCTCCGGCGTCGCGATGCAAACAATTTCCTCGACTTCATCGATAAGCCGTTCGCAGGATTCGCGCGGCGCAACCGGTACGGCCACCACAATCTTTGCTGGTCCCAACAAACGCAACGCCCGAATGCCCGCCAGCAGACTCGCGCCCGTGGCGATGCCGTCATCCACAAGAATCACGATTTTCCCATGTACATCCAAGGCAGGCAGATTTTCCCGATACGTTTCTTCGCGACGCAGAAGTTCCGCTCGTTCTTTGGCTGTCGCTACTTCTACTTCTTCGGGAGCAATATTCAGTGTTCGAAGGATGTGCCGGTCCAGCACTCGCGTGCCTCCCAACGCCACCGCTCCAAACGCGAGCTCCTCGTGTCCCGGGACGCCAAGCTTTCGAAGCACTAAAACGTCGAGCGTTGCTCGCAGTGCTTTCGCTACTTCGAACGCCACGCTAACTCCACCGCGGGGAATGCCCAGCACGACGACATCTTTGCGGTCCGCATACTTTTGCAGGCGCCACGCGAGGCTGCGCCCCGCTTCACTTCGATTCTTAAAGATCATCGACAGATGCCCTTCCAAAATCCCACGCAACGATTCCAGGTCCTTGCACAGATTCTCGATCTTCTGGCTGATCCTTGGCTGCACCGCACATTCGTTCGTTGCAGGCTTCTCATCTGATTAGATGCGTTTGTTATAAGCCGTGAGCCACGTCACCGCGCCCTGTGGGCTCTATCACTGCGCGAATGTCGCAATCTGTTCATTCTGCAGGTGCTATGGACGCGAACTCTTCCACGAACCTCGAATTCAAAAACGTTCTTCATCTGACGGACTTCTCCCCTTGCTCTGCCGAAGCCCTCTCGTGGGCCACCAGCCTTGCCCGGTTGCAAGGCGCGAAACTCTTCGTCTTGAACGTCGTCATCCCGGACACCATCGTTTATTTAGCGCCGGGCGCACCCGGCGTCGCTCTCGACATGCAAGACGAATGGGCGCGGGGCGAAATATTGCGTCTCGAAGAGCAGCTCTCTAACATTCCTCACCAGCTTGTCGTGGAGCGCGGTCAGGATCTCTGGCGAACGGTTGAATCAAAATTGACGGAATGGAACATCGATTTGATTGTGCTTGGAACTCACGGCCGCACAGGTCTCCGCAGAGTGTTAATGGGCTCGGCTGCGGAACGCGTCCTTCGCCATTCACTTGTTCCGGTCTTGACCGTCGGCCCGGAAGTGCCTTCTGGCCCGACGCACGACTGCCAATTCCAAAAAGTCCTCCTCGCAACGGATTTTGCGGAAGGGTCCGCCGAGACGGCAAACTATGCTGTGTCGTTTGCCCAGAGGCATCGCGCCGAATTGACCATGGTTCACGTCTGCCGGAAAGCTAAACGCGGAGGGACGGATCGTTCTTGGGATCTCTCTATTGCCGAAGCCTTGCATCGGCTGCATGAAATGGTTCCTGCTGCGTCAATGTTGCAGGAACGGCCCGATCGTTTGGTGGAATGTGGCGAACCAGGTCCCAGGATTCTTGATGTTGCCAAAAGAAAAGAAGTCGACCTGATTGTTATGGGAGTACGCGATACACCCCGCGTATTCGCGGCAACCCACATGGGCATCAGCACCGCGCACGAAGTTGTCGCGCACTCGCCTTGTCCCGTGTTGACGATTCGACGGCCAGTCCATGCAGCGGTTTCGTGTTTACAATCCGCGCTTGCAGAATCCGGCTAAGGCCGGCACTCAATAGCTCATCTTCGCTTGAGACCCGCGGCTTTACAACTTTCCACTGTGCGTTTGAGCCTCAGACTCCGACCAGCGTCTCCAGCGCAGTACGGTCGGGAATAGTCAGCGTCGAACCCTGCACCGTAACTAGATGCTTGGTCTTGAAATCGCTCAGTGTGCGCGTGACCGTCTCTCGCGTCGTACCCACAAATTCCGCAATCTCTTCATGCGTCAACGGCATCTTGATTTGCGTTCCGGCTTTCGTTTTCACACCGCTGGCAGACCAATCGAGCAATAGCCGCGCCACTTTTTCGGGAGCGGACGCCGAGAGCCCGACCGTGCGAAGCTGCTCACATGCGCCGCTGTACAGCGTCGTGAGTTGCCGAATAACAGACTGATGCATCTCGGGATGCTTCGTCAGTAGGCTCATGAAGTCATCGCGACGAATGAAGGCCACTTGGCACGAATGCAGTGTTTCCGCGGTCACTTCGTAGGGTATGTTGCCCAGCACGGCCATTAACCCAAGAATTTCGCCGGGCTTCGTGATTCGCAGGATCAAAACTTTGCCGGCGCTGGAACTGATCGAAAGCTTCACTTCCCCCGCACACAAAACGAACACACCGCGCGGATCCTGGCGCTCCAAAAAGAGCATCGCCCCGCCCGGATACGTTGCGGTGCTGCGCGCCGCATTAAAATCCTTCAAGGAAGCCTGCGGCAGTTGGCAGAAAAAGCCCTTCTCTCTGACAGTGCACGTCTCGCAATTTTCCGTTGCCTCGAATCCGTATGGTCCCTTCATGGTGTTACTCCTTTGTCTTCAACCGCGATCGAATTTGAAATCTGCGATGCGAAATGCTCTGTCAGAGGCGAATTGGAGAGAATCTCTGCCCGCGTTGCCTGATACATTTTCTTCAGGAATTGCAGACCAGTTTCATCGATAAAGCTCACCCCGCTCACATCCAGCTTTACCGCCTTGGCTCCAAGGGAAGGTCCAATGGCGAGCCACATTTTTTCGCATTCCATTACGTATTGGCCCACAAGTCGCCCTTCCAGCTTTAAAACAAAGCTCCCTGCTTGTTCTTGCACCGTCGCCCGAAACGTAAGGCCCCTCCAAACTTTCTATATTTATTAGGTGTGCACGATCACCGCCAGTCGTGTGCGAGATCACAGAATTTTCATAAAGCATTGAAAAAGATACGGTTACGTCGGAGTGGCGAAGTTTTCGAAGTGTCGAACGTGCAGAAAGTGACCGAGTGACGAGACGATATTTCGTCGGACTGACTACATGTAGTCGGAGCGCTTAATCCCCAGTTTCTTCAGCTTTGAATTCAATGTCGTTCTCTTCAGGCCAAGGCGTTTCGCGGCGCCGGCTGCTCCGCTTATGAGTCCGCGCGTCTCGCGCAGAATCTTCAGGATATGGTCCCGCTCCGCCGAGGCCAGATTCTCAGATTCGTTTTGTGGCGGCGCCGCGCCGGACCGCAGTTCGGCGAGCGGCGCGCGCAATTCCGGTCCGGGACTCAAAATCACCGCCCGTTCGATAAAATTTTCGAGTTCCCGGACGTTTCCGGGCCAGGGCCATTTCATCAATGCCTTCATCACGTCCGCGGGGATCGTTGCGATATGGCGATTCATTCGGCGCGCGTGTTGATCGACAAAATATTTCACAAGCAGCGGAATGTCCTGCGCCCTCTCCCTCAGCGCAGGAACGTGCACGGGAAAAACTTTCAAACGGTAATAGAGGTCCGATCGAAATTCATGTCTCTCCACCATTTTTTCAAGATCCCGATTTGTGGCCGCCACGAGCCGCACGTTAACCGGTATTGTCCGCGCGCTTCCCAACCTCTCGAATTCCTTCTCCTGCAGTGCTCGCAAAATTTTTGGCTGGAGTTCCGGCGGCAAATCTCCGATTTCATCCAGAAAAAATGTTCCGAGGTGCGCCAGTTCGAGCCTGCCAATTTTTTGCGAAATTGCTCCCGTGAAAGCGCCTTTCTCGTGACCGAAAAGTTCGCTCTCCAAAAGACCGGAGGGAATCGCCGAACAATTGAGCTTTACGAACGGCTGATCGCGCCGTGGGCTCAATTGATGAATGGCCCGGGCGATCAGCTCCTTTCCCGTCCCGGTTTCGCCAAGAATCAGTACCGTGGCGTCCGTCGTTGCCACGGTTTCGACCTGTTTCAGCACTCGCTTGAGTTCCGGCGCTTCTCCGATGATTTCTTCGAAATTGTGTGTCGTGATCAGCTCTTCCTGAAGATATTTCTTCTCTTCTTCGCTTCGCTTGAGCGCCGCTTCAAATTGTTTCCTCTCCGATAGATCGCGAACCACAACGAAAATCATTTTGCCGCTTTCCGCGTCTGCCGGTCCCAAAAGGATGTCCACTGGAAATTCAGTGCCGTCTTTGCGGCGTCCTTGGAGATCGAGTCCGATTCCCATGGGACGCAGATGCGGATTGGCTGAATAGTTGGCCCGGTGTTTTGGATGCTGTCCTCGAAAGCGGTCCGGCACAAGCATGTCCACCGATTTTCCCAACAACTCCGCCCGGTCGTAGCCAAACAGCGCTCCGGCCCGCGCGTTCATCTCTTGAATGAGTCCTTCTCCGCTGCAAACCAGGATTGCGTCCGGCGAGAGTTCGAACAACATGCGCGCGTACTTCTCGCTTTCGCGCAAAGCTGTCTCGATGCGTTTGCGTTCCGTCGTGTCGCGCGTGATTTTGGTAAAGCCGAGCAGTGTTCCCTGCAAGTCGCGGATTGCTGTTATGACGACGTCAGCCCAGAAACGCGTTCCATCTTTCCGGATTCTCCATCCTTGGTCTTCGGCGCGGCCCGTTTCGGCGGCGAGTCTCAATTCTTGTTGGGGCTTGCAGGCTGCAATTTCCTCGGGACTATAAAAACAGGAAAAGTGATGTCCGACGATTTCCGGCGCCGAATACCCTTTGATGCGTTCCGCCGCGCTGCTCCAGGTCCGGACTTTACCCTCAGCATCCAACTGAAAAATCGCGTAGTCCCTCACGCTCTCGACGAAGAGCCGAAGCAGTTCGTCAGAGTCATGAGCGGACTCTTTATTTATCCGTTCTTCGTGTTCCGGCAAGTGTCCCCACGCCCGCGAAATCAAACGAGTTTAGTTTTGCCAAACTCGCATGATATCGCATCGGCAACGGGTGCACCTAGAGCTTGCGATGCGACGGAATACCGCGAACCGTGATTCCCGTCACTGCGGAACGGCGCATAATTGATGACTCTGTAAGAGTTGGATGTACCGAGTCATGTCGCACGAATTACAACACGCTCTCGAAAAGCTTCGCGCCGAGCTGGCCTTTATTGAAAAGGGCGGTTATCGCAATCCAACCCACCTGCAATGGCGCCCGCAGTTTATCTTCGAAGACTCCGCGATCTGCCTGAATCGCGACCCGACACAGAAACATATACCTTGCAGTGAGTGCGTCTTGATGCGGTTTGTCCCATCGAGCGCGGCGCAAAATCGCGCTCCTTGCAGGCACATTCCTCTCAACGACAACGGTGAGACGGTAGACTTCTTCTATCGAACCGGCACGCAGGACGAGCTTGAAACCGCGGTTACCGCCTGGATTCGAAAAACGATTGCAACGCTCGAACAAGAGCTCGCAAAAGTGGAGAGCATTCAAGCCTTGACGGAGATACACGTGAAGGCCAAAGCTCGGCCGACCGAATAATCAAGATGGCTTCGGAACGGTTTTGTGATTCTTACCCGGCGCTCGCCGGGAGGTAGCGTTCAACAACTACTTGTTTCGCACCGTCAGCACCGGGCAGTTCGCCCGCGTTATCACTTTGTGTGCAATTGCAATCGGCAAATGCGTCGCAGCACCGCGCAAGCCTTTTTCGGGTTCTGCGCCGAGCACGATCAGATCCACGTCCCGCAGAGTCGCCAAATCCAGGATTCGTTCTGCCGGATCGCCCCGCTCTACGAAATACTCCGGTTTGCACCAAACCTCAGCGCCTTGTGGCACCAGCTTCGCAAGTAACTTCTTCGCGGAATCCTGCACGTCGAACCATCCAACCAGCTCACCAGCCTTTGGTTCGGAAACCACATGCAGAAGTGTCAGCCGTGCCTCGAATTCCTGTGCGAGCGAAACTGCATAGGCTGCGGCAAGATTTGATTCAGACGCGAAATCCGTTGCGAACAGGATTTCGCGAATCTTCGCCTTCGCTGGGTCGGAGTGCGGCCCGACTGTAAGAACTGGACACGGGACATTGCGCAGGATTTCTTCCGCTACGGAACCCAAAAGCATTTTTGCGATACCAGTTCTCCCTCGCGTTCCCATCACCAGCAAATCGGTATGCTGTTTTTCCATCACTTCCTGAAGGGACGCTAGAATGCCGCCTTCGCTGATCACTACTTCTGTTTTGATTCCGTAGAAGGAACCAAGAAGCTCCTGGCGGTGCTCCTCATCCACGGCTTTGGCCGCTTCAACGTCCACTGGCCAGGTGTTCGGTTCCGTCATCGGATTAACAACAGGCGGCCGAACGTGAAACGCAAGCACTTCGGATTCGAAGTGTTTCGCAAATTTTCTAATGAACGGAATTGTGTGTGCTGCTGCCTCGGAAAAGTCCGTGGCAAATAAAAGTTTCTCAAAGCGTGCCCTCACTGGGGCTTTGACGGTGGCGGCGTTCATGATGTCCACCTCCTGTACCTTTATAGTGGTAGCGCGATCAGCGCCTCGCGGTGACAAGCGTCACTGGTTCGCGTGACATGCATCGCAGGATGCTGGCCGCGATTGATTTAGCATCGTGATGACCTCGATTTACGAACCATCAGTTGCTCTTCTGTGTGATTGCGTCTGAAATCGCTTGCGGCTGCAAACTTTTCTTGCGACGCTCCAGTCAGGGTAGGTTGCATGATTCAGCGGGATTCCACTGAAGTGACCGCGGAACAACCGGTCGCCGCCAGCAAAAACTTTTCAAAACACGACTCAACGAAGGAATCGGAAACGTCCCTTCAATGGACGAAATTCGTTGCAGTCGCCACTACCGTGGCGATTGGCGTTCATCTTTTTTTGCGATTCGCCGCCGGCGCTCCTGCTTTTTGGGTGAACGCGCCTCTGTTTGTCGCATTGTTACTCGGTGGCGCCCCGTTGGTCTTTGTGTTGGTTCGGAATCTGCTCGCCGGCGAATTTGGCTCTGATTTTCTGGCCGGCGTCTCGATCGTGACAGCCGTAGTTCTTCGGGAATACCTGGTCGCGGCGATCGTGGTTTTGATGCTCTCCGGTGGCGCCGCCCTTGAAACGTTTGCGACGCGGCGCGCTTCGCGTGTTCTGGAAGCTCTCGCAAATCGCATGCCCAGCATTGCACACCGGAAAATCGGATCGGGTCTGGCGAGCGTTGCCGTGGGCGACATCAAAGTAGATGACGAATTGGCCGTACTGCCCCACGAAATCTGTCCGGTCGACGGCGTCGTCGTGGATGGATCCGGCTCCATGAACGAAGCCTATTTGACTGGCGAGCCTTTCGAAGTACAAAAAGTTCCTGGTGCCGCCGTTCTTTCCGGAGCGCTTAACGGCGAAGCGCTTTTGACCATTCGCGCGACCAAGCTTGCAACCGATTCGCGTTACGCGCGAATCATGCGCGTGATGGAAGAAAGCCAACAGCGCCGGCCCCGTCTGCGCCGGCTCGGCGACGCGCTCAGCGCGTGGTACACGCCGCTGGCGATCGGAATCGCGGCGATAGCGTGGATTGTGAGCGGCCAATCGGAACGGTTTTTGGCTGTGGTTGTAATCGCAACTCCGTGTCCTTTATTGCTCGCGATTCCTGTCGCGGTCATCGGCGCCGTCTCTCTTTCCGCGCGACGAGGCATTATCGTCAAGAATCCCGCCGTGCTGGAGCAACTCGATTCGTGCCGGACTTTTATTTTCGACAAAACCGGAACGCTCACTTACGGAAAACCGGCGCTTGTGGAAGTTGTCTGCGCGCCCGGGTATTCGACCTCACAAGTTCTAAGCGCCGCCGCGAGCCTGGAACGATATTCCAAACATCCTCTGGCGCTAGCCATCGTGGAATATGCACAACACGAAAAATGTGAATTGATGGCAGTGACGAAAGTCAGTGAGCCACCGGGCCACGGTTTGGAAGGCGTGGTGAATGGCGTTCAAGTGAGCATTACGGGACGCAACAGCGTCTCGTCCAGGAGCATTGACCTGCCTCCGATCGCTCCCGGTCTGGAGTGTCTGGTTTTTCTCGATGGCGAATTCGCGGCGCTGTTTCGATTTGAAGATTCTCCGAGAGCGGACAGCCGCGTTTTTCTCACTCACTTGTCGCCGCAACATCGCGTGACTCGGTTGGTTCTGGTTTCCGGCGATCGGATACCGGAAGTCCAATCGTTGGCGGAAAAGATCGGGATCCAGGTGGCTTTCGGATCGCAGACGCCGGAAGAAAAGGTCGCGCTGGTGCGCGCGGAAACGAAGAATGCGAAAACTGTTTTTATCGGCGACGGCATCAACGACGCACCGGCGATGCAGGCCGCAACCGTGGGGATTGCGTTCGGCCACGAAAACGACATCACGAGCGAAGCGGCGGACGCGGTTGTGCTCGAACGATCTCTTGGCAAGGTCGACGAGCTGATTCACATCGGCAAGCGCATGCGAAAAATCGCGCTGCAGAGCGCGATCGGCGGCATGGCCCTCAGTACACTCGGCATGGCGCTTGCGGCCGCCGGTTGGCTGCCTCCGATTTCCGGAGCTGTCGCGCAGGAATTTATCGACCTTGCGGCTGTTCTGAACGCCGTTCGAGTGGCCCTGCCGTTCAAAAATCTTCGCGACTACTGATGCTCGAGGCGGAACGTGACCGTCACGATCAGCTGCACCGAAATTGCCTGATCGTTCAAGAAAGTCGGCTCGTACTTCCATTCCTTCACTGCGTCGAGGGCGGCGCTCAGCAGCAGCGCGTGGCCCGAGACCACCTGCATCTGGACTACGTTGCCTTCGGTGTCGATTACCGCGTCGATGAGCACATCGCCTTCGATGCGAGTTTGCCTCGCGAGCGGCGGGTAGGCGGGAGAAATTTTCCTGATAAGGCGCGGCGGCCGCACTCTGCCACCCACGCGAACAGGACCTCTGTTTTGCACCGCGACTGGGACCGGCGCCAACGCGCTCTTGCGGGAAGCATCCGAGATAATACCGCCCAGCACGCCGCCCATTTGGCCGCCCGGAACTCCTCCCGGAACGCCGCCCATGGCGCCACCGAGATCGGGCTCGATGGGGTCTTCTTTCAGCATCGCGATTTTTTGCGGGATCGCCGTCGGCGCAATCAGCTTGCCGGCCGAAGTGAAAACATGGCGCGGCGCAACCGCTTTGACGACCGCTTGAGGCGCGGGGGGCGGAGGCGGTGGAGGAGGGGGCGCGACGAGCAAAGTCTGAGTGAACTGCTTCAGATTGATGGTGTCCGTGAAATAAAGAGGTGGCAAGATCAGCGCGACAAGAACGAGCGTGTGGATCAGGACCGAGTAGACGACTCGCTTCCCGCTTTGTTTCGGGCGAGTGGCACTCATCTCGAGCAGCGCTTCCGCAAACACGTTGCGCTCGCGAACTGGATTCAGGGGAACGATTCGAGTGGTGACTTCGATCGGCGACGGTCGGACTTTGCGAGAGGGTTCGGCTGCTCGCGGTTGGTTTGTGACTGAGCTTACGGTGCTCGGCTCGACGGGCATGGTGGCCACCTCCGTCTTCCGAGATAAGTTTCGCACCATGACTGAGTTCCGGGCCGTGACAACGGTCACGCAAATAGGTGACGGTAGTCGCACTGAGAGGAGCGGCGCGCCGCGTTCCGTTTTGGCAACGCCGAAAAGGCCATTGGGGTAAAGAACAAGAGGGGTACACCCCGGGTGTCTCGGCAAAGAGTGGGGAAGCTATTGAAAAGATGAGAGATGAGTTGGCGCGCACGGCACCCCTCGCAGAAATCGCTCGGGGCAAGAAAGAGTGAAGGAAAGAGCACCCCTCGCCGCGATCGCTCGGAGCAAGAAAGAGCGAACGTGAGAATGTTCGAGAGGGGGTACCCCCCTCCCCCCGTTTTTCGTAAGTATTCATTCCAGAGGAGTTAGGCGGAGGGTAGGGGGTGGGTACTGGGACCGAGCGCAATCTTGCGTTCGTTGTATGGCAACGACGAGGGATCGAGATGGCGACGGTGGGCACGGCGCTGGTCCTTCTTCCATATCAGAGCTCGATATCGGGTCTCAGTATCAGTCCCCGACATCAGCCTCAACAGCAGGCGCGTTCGCGGAGATTTGCGAGCGCTGAGTTTGGGAATAGCGTACGAGGAATGGACGTGGAAAAACGACTGGTCGGTGTGATGGATTTCGTACGGCTGTACTTTTTGTGATTTTCGTTCGAACGACACCCAACTTAGTTTTTCAACGGGTTCGGGTCGAGCGCGCCACCCTCCCCGCGCGCGCAGTCAGGAATGGGTGGTGGAGTAACACCGATCCGCGTCAAAGCGGTCCGTATAACTGGCGCGGACGTTACGCTTCCGCGAAGACAATCCACTTTCGGCAGGAGTGTCAAAAGTCGTGGGACAGCGGGTTTTGCGCGTGGCCCCAAATTTCCAAGCGCCCCGGCTACCCAAAGTCGTACGTAGTCGTAAGGCGTGTCGAGGAGTGCTATTAGCTGAACAAGAGCCTGATCGCTAACAAGCTGGGGATCCACGTCACGGGTCAACTTTGCGAGATGTTGAGCCGCCTCGAATCGAACCTTATGCGTTTCCGCCCGTCGGACTGTCTCCGCACTGGTAATGATTTCCTTACTGATCATTTCCTCATTCTGGGCATATGCTGCGCGACAACAGGGAAAATACAACCACAAAATGGAGGCTAGCATGATCCACAGCCGCTTTTGTTTTCTATTCATTCCCTTGGTCTCCAATTTGCATATTCATTGAGGCGTCCACGTTCTGTCAACAGACTCAGTCGCGTTGTCGAGAGGAAGGTTGGGGTTAATTGTTGTAGAAGGGAGGTCAGGCGAGTGGCCCGAACTCGGAGTGTGAGAGCGGGTCTTGTTTTTGGTTCGGGCGTACCGAGAGAATTCAGAGCTTTTAGTCCGGCCATCCGCCCGTACGAGAAGTTCTGATAGGGTTTAGTCATGGGAGTATCATCTGACGGGACTCAGGGCGGGGCACTTCGCGTCGTTTGGACCGGAGACGACGAGATTGATTGCGTTGAGACCTGCCGCGATCTGCAGATGGCCGGGATCGAATATCGAGTCGCTCAGACCCCTGTAGGGCTGTCAGGCAGGATGGGTGTTAGTTGGAAGTTTGCAATCGGAGTTTCAAGCGTTGACTATGAGGCCGCCAAAAGGGCGTTAGGCCTGGACGCCCAGGATGATGATTCAAGCGACGAAAATTTTGAGCTTAGGGATGCGGCCGCGACGACGGACCGTGCGCGCCCTGCTGAAGCCAAGGTTCGCGCCACGGATTATTTGAGAAGGTGGCGTCCCGAGGACGCAACTATCAAGGTCTGGTCGCAGAGTGCGTCTGATACTTCTTCGATTGTCGAACTTTCCCTCACAGAGAATCTTATTCGCTACCGGATAGAGCGCAGAAAAGATGGGATGCGCCAGTATTTCGTTCTTCCGCGGGATGAATTCCGAGCGCGCGAGATTTTGCGCCAGATCGAGAAAGGCGAACCACCGGCATAGGCTGTCGTCTTTCGTTGAGCTAGCCACGCCGCGCAGAGACGCGTGAAGCAAACCAGGAGCCCACGGAATATGCGGTCGCGGCATAAAAGGGCATAGTGATGAGCACCTGATCGAGACAGTGATTCCTGGGCTGGCATCCCCAGCCAAAGTAGTGAGACCAGACGGAAGGTCCATTAGCGAAGATGGAGCCATATGTAGAATGTCGGGCGGAAAATACGAGGAGGGCGCAGCATAGCAGGAAGAAAGGAAACAACCAGACATAGTTCATCGACCGGTGGTCGAGCCGTCTCCGAAGCAGCCATCCGAACCAGAGGCCAAGTGCTATCTGGACGGGAAAGTACGGCGTCTCAGTCAAGATAAAATAAACAGGGCGCATGGAGTATTTCGCACCCAGCTTGGCCCCGACATCATGGAGCGAAATTCCTAACAAATAGGCGAAGAAGGCCACGCCTAATGTACTAGCGAACTGGTGCGCAATAAATGTTGCGACTGAGATAGGAATTCGTTTCCAAACTGTGACGTTGAGGCCAGATTTCATAGTTAGTAGCGGGTGGCGCGAACTCTGTTTTGGGAGATTCCTTCTGGTACGAGCGAGAGGATACCACTGTCGCAAGACTGGAAAAGGTAGAATTGAGCGGAGGGACGCGTACGCGGAGTGTGATGGCAGGTCTTGTTTTGGTTTGGGCGTTAGATGGAGACTGGCGGGTTGAGTTGATGGATGCCCGATAGAGTGAAGCTACTGCCGAAAAAGCGAATCGAAATCAACGTCAAACGCAAGACCCGCCCTCAAAAACCGAGGACGGGCCACCCTGCGCTCTAGTGGGAGTTAAGGTAGCGAGAAAAACTGCCTTTCCGTTGCGGCCAATACCGAGAGAGTTCAGATCCCTTAGTTCTGGCCACCTGGATGGCAGTCGACTAGTGATTTGTCTGAGCGTCGAGGATCAACTTCACCAGATGACCGAATTGTGCCCGGTTTTCCTTGGCGGGCGTCGCGCGGTTCGCAATCTCCGTAATGGTTTTGGCATCTTTGACCGGAGGATCGTTATCCGTGCGATGCACGATGACCATGTCCAGGGTTGGAATAATGAAAATGTAATGGGCCCCATTTCCCCGAGCGGAATAGATTCCGGGAAGCGAGACCTCCGGGAAATGAACACCGCCGTAGTCAATCCACCAGAGATATTCGTAACCTCCGTGATCGGCGCCCTCGGACTTGATCATTTCGTTGGTGTGGCTGCTTTTTTCGATCCAGGCTTCCGGTACGATCTGTTTGCCGTTCCAGCGGCCGTGACGGAGATAGAGCAAACCGAAACGCGCCATATCGCGCGCGGTCATTTCAAAGTGATAGGCGGGATGGATGGAAAGTGGGCCGCCAAAATAAAAGAGGTCGCTCGGACGGAAATCCTCCATGCCAATCGGCTTGGCGATGCGTTCGTAAAAGGCGTCGCCGATCTTCAGGCCCGTCTTTTTTTCAAAGATCGTCCCGAGGGCATTGAAATCCCAATTGTTGTAATACCAGAACGTGCCCGGCGCGTGGCTCCCGCGGGCCGGCCGGCTCTTCTGCATGGACTCGGTTTCAAAATCTACCTGATGGTATACGCCCGAGCGTGCGCGCAGCAGATCCACAACGCGCGCCTGCTTTTCTTCTTTCGTGAGCGGGTCGGGGGAGTCGTCAATGCCCATCTGCTCGAGCGTCTGGTTGATGTCGATCGCACCTTCGGCGGAGTAGATTCCAAACAAGGCGCTGAGCAGACTCTTGCGAATGGAATAGCAGTCGATCTTCTGGTCGAAGTCTCCCCACTGATCGACAACTTTGCCGCCCTGGACGATCATCACCGCGGAAGTGTGAATTGAATCGGCGTCGGCGTATGCACGAGCGGCAGCCAGCTTTTCCTGAGACCAGCCGGCGTCTTTCAGGGGTGCAATGCGCGTCCAGGAAGTACCAGGAAAAGTCGCAGGCGACACCGCATGCGCCGAGTCTGACTGCGCGATGGCAATGGAACTAAGCGCACTCGCGAAGCAGGTGTAAAGCAGGACATAGGCCAGAAATGAAGAGCGGGTTAGACGCTTAGTTGTACCGGGTGCCATGAAATCCTCCAACGAGACATCACGAAGCACGATCGACGGAAGTCACATTGTTTCCAAGCCTCACCTGGGATGACGCAGGTTACGGGGCGACGAGGCTGGATAGTAACCGTAAGTTACGTGCATCGCTACGCGGAATTTCTGTATTCGAGGTGCGATTTCGAGGACGGTTTGTGATTTAGCGGGACGGCCTGTACCACCCGGCGGGAAGAGGGGGCGTGTCGGAACGTTTGAACGTTGGAAGAACGGAGAGGAAGCAGAAGCCGAAGAGGACGGAATGGGGTCGCGGCCCGACACAAAGAAGAAGAAAAAGAAAGATGCCGGGCTGAAGCCGCGGCGCTACATTTCGGAGAAGGCAGTGCGGAGAGATGGGGCGGATTCGGAATGACAGGGGGGACGCCGAAGAGGGCGCCGTTTGAAGGGTTTGGATGGGGCGCGCGAGAGTTTCGTAGTTTGTTCGACTGACCGAAATCGAGTTGGCGGCGTCCAATAGGTAAGGCGGCTGTGGCAGCAGCAGACCCTGATAATAAGATTAGGTCGAAGATTCCTTTTCGGTTGGATTGTTCCTAGAATGGGGATTGGGACTTGGGTGGGGCGCGGAGGCGGCGCACTGGGACCGCGAGTGCCGGGACGGATTGCTCGATGAAGGAGCGAAACATTTCGGGCACCTAAGGCGTATCTAAATCTAGTGCGACTTGGCAATCGAAGCGGCGGGCGCCCGGAAGGCGCCGACTGGTCGTAAGTCAAAGCAATCAGGCAAGATAGCCTCACAAATTGCGAGTAAGCGAGGAAGGTCAGTATGAAGACGTGGCAGAAGGTTTGTATCGGCGGGGTTGTCGTTATCGCGGTGGCCGGTGTGATCGGCTACAGCGTCACCGCGGCGAACAAGGGCGTGGTGACGGTTCAGACGGCCAAAGTGGCCAAACAGGACAGCCTGGTGTCCATTGTGACGGCGTCCGGCGAAATTAAGCCCACTACTTACACGAACATGCAGGCGCAGGGCTTTGGGCGCATCACGGCGATTTTGGTTAAAGAAGGCGACCACATCAAGAAGGGCGACAAGCTTCTGCTGCAAGAAAACATTCAGGCAAACGCCGATGTTGCCGCTCAGGCTGCCGCGATGACGTCGTCGGAATCGGGAATTCAAGCCGCCGAAGCCGGGTACAAAGCCGCGCAGGCGGATCTGGTGCAGCAGAAGGCCAATCTGGAGAAAGCAAAACTCGATTACGAACGCGGCGAAGGGCTTTTCAAAGATGGCCTCATTCCCAAGCAGGATTACGATCAGCGCAAGACGTCTTATGACGCAGCGGCCGCCGCGGTGGAGTCGTCAAACGCGCGCGTCTCCCAGCTGAAAGCGCAAATGAATCAGTCGCGCGCTGGATTCGAGCAGAATCGGGCGGTGCTCACGCGGACGCGCGATGTGCTGAACAAGACGACTTATACGTCGCCGATCGATGGGATCGTCAGCTATCTTCCGGTGCGGCTCGGGGAATATGTTGTTCCCGGTATTCAGAATTCCAACGGAAGTTTCCTGATGACGCTTTCGGACATGTCCGTGGTGACGGCCGAAGTGAAGGTCGATGAAACGGATATCGTGAACGTGCGGATGGGACAGGATGCGGACGTTACGATTGACGCCGTGCCTGGAAAGACGTTCCACGGAAAAGTGACGGAGATCGGATCGCAGGCGGTGCTGCGGAGTTCGGGTCTTGCGACTACGCAGACAACGACGAGCACGCAGGAAGCGAAAGATTTTAAAGTGGTGGTGACGCTTGATAGTCCGCCGGAAAATTTGCGGCCGGGACTTTCGACGACCGCAAAGATTCGCACCGCGGAGAAGAAGAGCGTGGTTGCGATTCCGATCCAAGCGCTGGCGGTACGTTCGCGCAAAGATTTGGAGGAAGCGAAGAATCCGAAGGGCCAGAGCAGCGGATCGAGCGTTTCCCTTGCGGCACCGCTACCGACAGCACCGGGAGACGCGAAGAAGGACGAAGTGCAGGGCGTATTCGTGATCAATGGAAAGAAGGCGGAATTCCGCCAAGTGGAGACGGGCATTTCAGGCGTGACGGATATAGAAGTGACGAAGGGGCTGCAAGCCGGCGATGAAATTGTCGTTGGAAGCTACAAGGCGTTGCGGACGCTGAAACCGAACGCTCCTATTAAAGTGGACAATTCAGCGCCGAAGAAATCGGACGATCAGCAATCTTAGGAGAGAGCATGCCCGTGGAAACTATTTCGCCGGAGTCGTACAACCAGGAGCTGGTCGATTCGGGTGTAGTGATTAAAACCGAGGGACTGGCGAAGGTGTACGAGATGGGGTCCGAGCAGGTGCACGCCCTGCGCGGGGTGGATCTGGAAATTCGCAAGGGCGAATACGTTGCGATCATGGGGCCTTCGGGCTCGGGCAAATCGACCTTGATGAATCTGATCGGATGCCTGGATTCGCCGAGCTCTGGAAAGTATTGGCTAGCCGGCCGGCTTGTGAGTGAGCTGGATGATGATGAGCTTGCGTACATTCGGAACAAGGAAATTGGTTTCGTGTTTCAGACGTTCAACTTGTTGCCGCGTGCGACGGCGCTGCACAACGTCGAGCTTCCGCTGATTTACAACGGGACGCCCGCTGAGGAACGGATCGAGAAGGCGAAAAAAGCGCTGGATCGCGTGGACCTCACGAGCCGCATGAGCCACAAGCCGAATGAACTTTCCGGCGGTCAACGGCAGCGCGTGGCGATTGCGCGCGCGCTTGTGAATTCGCCGTCGATTGTGCTCGCAGACGAGCCGACGGGAAACCTGGACTCGAAGACCGGCGAAGAAATCATGACTTTGTTCAAGAACCTGCACAGCCAGGGCAACACGATCATTCTGGTAACGCACGAGCACGACATCGCGCAGAACGCGCATCGCATTATTTTCATTCGCGACGGAAAAATCGCGTCGGACGAAGCGGTCAAGAAATAATCCCGATCCTCAGAAAAATTGAGCGAATGTTGTATGCGGCCTCGGCTAGGAATGTCCGTGGAGCGCGCCGTTGATTTCCGATTCGCCGATTCGTTCGGCTGAACTCAAGTAAGTTTGTGAGATGCGATCGTGCCAGGTGAGTTCATCCTCGTCCCACATGGCCCAAAGAAAGCCCAGGAAAAACGTTCCGGCGGAAAGAATGTAACCGGTAGCTCTTAGCAGGAGCTTTCGCGGCGAAGGAGTCTGTCCGGAGAAATCGACCACCTGCAAACCGCGGAGCATCATGCCCGGCGTCGTGCCGCCAAAGACAGTGAAGAGCAAGAAATATTGGAGATACACGATCGCGAACGCGATGCTGTAAACCGCCGCGCTCATCTTGCTGAAAGTGAATTGGCCGCCGAGCGAACCGAAGAGGGCCAAGAATCCGCCGTAGGCGAAGAGCAGACAAGCGCCGTCGACGAGAGCCGCAATGCGGCGATCGTCCATCGAGGCCACGGGGAAGAGGCCACGTTTCTCTTCGAGGGGCGGTTCGATCGAGCCTTGGACATTTGCGTCCGCCGTAGTCGATGAGGCCGGCAAAGAGACGTCAATGAACATCTGGGCGTCTGAAGATTGCCTGGACGGAGCGGTCCTGCCAATGGCAATGGTGAACGAGAAATCGTCCGATATTGCGGATGGCTGAGTGTCTGGGTCCACAACAGTGTCCGCCACATCGGTAGCAATGGCTGCTGGCGCGACTTGTGTCTCGAACAAAAATTCAGACTGGTCGTCGCTGGGCGTGGTTCGCCGTCTGCGCGCGCGATAGGAAGCGAGTCGTTGCGACAACTCGCTACGCCAAGCGGCATCACCGCTGTTGGCGGGCAGAGACGATTCACAAAAGCTGCAAATCCGTACGTTTGAGGGCAGTACGGCGCCACACTGCAAGCATGTTTTTGTCACCGGGCGTTTTGCGCTGCGGACGCATGCACTCCGGCGAGGAGTGATCCATAGAAAGAATACCAGTTCACGCGAAATAAAGAGGAAAAGTTAGATGGAGTGTTGCGAATGAAGCAGCAGGGAAGGAAGGAGACGCAGTTCAGTTGTTCAGTTGTTGCGCGAACAAATTTCGACTGAACGCAATACGACGGCCGAGTACGACGGCAGCGAAATGAGTGCACTGACCGCGCTCGGACGAAGTCCAACGTTCCAGGGACGGAACGATACGCGCAAGACTCGAGCGCATAACGCCAAGCATCCGGAAATAGGCGCGAATCAAGCTGACTTCTCCGCGCTCTTCGGGGCGCTCCGGGCACAGCTGCAAAAGCTGAACGACGCGGGCGAACTCTTCTTCGCTGGCCGGTCTGGCCATGCCGGTTACATCCTGGACTTCCTGCGACAAGGATTCGCGGGAAGACGAGGCGATAAGAGAGCGGCAATAGGAAATGAAAAATTGCAGCAAGAAAATGATGGAGCAGACCAGAATGACGGCGGCCATCATCGGATCACCGCCAAGCGAGCTGGGACGAGCCGCGCTTCTTCAGGAATTCGCCAGAAGGCATAGGCCCAGGCGGCCGGCAGGAAGCAGCCAACGAGCGGGGGCAAAATCTGGAATAGTGCCGTGAGGGAGGGATACAGATTCCGCAGGGCGTAGTTCGCAGCCAAGAGGCTGAAATAGACGCCGAGCGACAGAACCAGCTGAATGAGACGAGTGCGAGTTTCGCGCAGCTTCAAGACGGCGAACCAGAGAACGTAGGTCAGCACCAATCCGACAAAGTACAAGTTCTGCTGAAGCTCAACGACGAAGTGCGTTACAAGCTTGCTCTCCGCTTGATGGACGACGCCGTAGGAAAACAATGCCGTGCCGCCCAAGAGCAGCACTGCTCCAAGCTTGACGTATTGCTCGGCGTTCATCTCGCTGAAAACGTGCGAATAGAGACTCGTGAGAGCGAAATAGAGGAGGATCGTGAGGAGGGTGTCCGAGTAATAATAAAAATAGGTATATTGATTGGAAACGAGGCCGTAGTGCTGGAGAATATTGTAGCGACCGACGCTGACAAGCAGCGACATTGCCATGTAAAGGTTGAGGAAAAAATACGGACGCACGGCCTTTTTCTTGACCGCGCACACTATCACGCCCGCCTCGAGAAGAGTGCAAAGCGTCCAAATCAGATATGCGAACAGACCAGGCACGATTTTTTCAACCCTCGTTGCCCTGGCCGAGTTCCCCGTGCAACTAAACGTTCAATCTAGCTTCGGGGACTTTCTAGTTACTTCCAGGGCGTTGGCGGAACCGGTGCCCCGCCGTTTTTCCACGGCGTTGGCGGTACAGGCGCTCCACCATTCTTCCACGGCGTTGGAGGAACTGGTGCTCCTCCATTTGCCATGATCACGGCACCGTTATCGTGCGCCGTAACCACAGTCTTCAGGCTCATGGCTCCCGCTAAAATAAGCATAGCGAGAAGGACAACCGTGAGTTTGCGTGACATTGAGAGCCTCCGAGGGATAGGAATAACCCAGGGAGTACTCTATCTTGAAAAACACCAATGTCAAGCAGCCCGAACGGTCAGGCCTGTGCCAAATCTGTACACGGCAATCGGGTTGAGACTTTCGCCCCAGATTCGCCTCTCGGCGTTTCACCCAGTGCCGCGACTTCGAGAGGTTAGCCGCCGCACCGTTGTAGGAGCAACAGTACGGTGGTACCAATTATTTTAGTACCGCACGAGAGGTTCGGGTCAATCCGGGCACTCAACCGGCCGCTGGGCCCAAAATGCTCGGGAACGGCTTGACCTAGTCCAGCCGTTATCCGTAGCATTAAGAGTTCAATTTTGCCGGCGTAGCTCAGTGGTAGAGCGAGGGTCTCATAATCCCTAGGCCGTGGGTTCGATTCCCCCCGCCGGCACCACTCTTTCCTTCCGAACAACGCCCGTTCCTCGATTTCCTGCGATTGCTTGTGCCGCAACTCTTGCTATGCAAGACTACGCCGCGCGTCCATGGCCAGCCTTCCAGAAGATAGTGATCGACTACCCGTCAAACGTTTCAAACGAGTTGCCGTCTTTGCAAATCCCACGTCGGGCGGAGGCAAGGTCCTAAAGCTCCTGCCGCGCATTGAGCAAATGCTCCATGAGCGTGGCTTGGCCGCCGACATCTTTCTGACGTCCAGCGCCGTCGATCTGGAGTCGCAGGTTCGCCGCGAGGCCGACTCGGGGGCCGACCTGTTGGTTTCCGCGGGTGGCGACGGCACCCTCCATTCGTTGGTGAACGCTGCGTTTGGCAAAAATGTTGTGTTCGGGATCGTTCCCGCAGGAGGCGGCAATGATTTCGCTCGCGCGCTTGGTTTACCGTTGCAACCCTTCGAGGCGTTCGAAGCCGCGTTAAGCGGAGAATTGCGATCGGTCGATGTGGTCAAAGTCACGTGTATTTCCACGGGAAGTGAGCGGTTTTATCTGGGAGGAGGAGGCGTTGGAATTGATTCGGACGCCGCTCAACTTTCAAACGAACGGTTGCGGAAATGGCCGGGACGTTTGCGCTATATCGCCGCTGCGATTCTTGGGTTTTCCAAATATGCACCGAGGCGAGTGCGAATATTTGTACACGAGTCGTCAGAGGAGTTTCCTTTCCAAAAAGCAGTGATAGCAAGCGTATTGAACACGCCGACTTTTGGCGCAGGGATTCGCTTACTTCCAGAAGCGCGAATCGACGATGGGCTGCTGGACGTTGCCGTGCGCGAAGATTTGCGGCTCAGCGAATTGCTGAGGATGCTGCCCCGATTGATCTGGACCGGCTCTCTGAAATTGCCGGGCTTGCGGACGTTTCGCGCGCGCAGAATGCGAATTGAAACGGATCCGCCAGTTCTGTTTCAAGGCGATGGAGAATTGCTGGGATATACGCCGGTCGAGGTTGAAGTGATGCCGGGCGGAGCAAAATTTCTGGTTCCGAAACAAACCGAAGGCTAGTCTTTTTTCTTATCCAGTTTCAGCGTCAAGACAATTTCTTTTCGGTTGTCGAAGCTCGAGACCTGTCGAGTCGGCGACTTCGCTCCGTCTTTCTCGGCATGCGCTTCGTAATCCACATTCGGGTCGAGGCCGCTGAAACGAAAATTCCCCTCAGGGTCAGTGATGTAGCTCTTAACTTGGTTCGTTCTCAAATTCTTTAGGAAGACAACGCCGCCTTGCACTGGGGACTCGGTTTTATCCACCACCACGCCTCGCACCGTCTTAAGCTGCGCTTCCTTCTTGGAATCTTGAGCGAAGGCTGCTGTTCCGACCAGCAGCGCCATCAAAACCAGAGAAATGACTGCACGGCGTTTCATGACGGTTTGCTCCCCTCGCGTTCCATGTGAAACACCAGTTCTTCGATCCGTTCACTGCCCGTTGCATCGACCGGCTTTAGCTGGTCTTTGTAGCCTTTTGCGGAGACGATGACCTCGTATTTTGAGCCTTGGACCACACGAATGGCAAACTCTCCCCGTGAGTTTGCCTCATCCTTCCAATGAAATGATTTCTCGCCGGCCCTGCGAATCTGGATTCTCGCGTCAGCGAAACTCAGCCCTTCCTGCGTAAACACGGTACCTTTGATCAAGAAGTCGTGCTGATGTTTCCCGCTCGGTTTCTTTTTGGTGCTGGATTCAGCAGCAGGCGCTTGCGTTTGGGGCGCTGGAGGAGGAGGTTGCGGCGATTGCGCGGCAGCCTGCAAGGCAGCGAAAAAAATCGTCATTCCGGATATGAGGAGAGATCGCCGGCTGGCCATAGGAATTCTTTCAAAAGTTAGATGATTTGTGCCGCGAAGAGGCTGCCTGAAGCGACCCGGCGCGGAATCCTACTCTTCGTCGTCCTCTTCGTCCTCTTCTTCATCGTCCTCGTCGTCATCATCGTCTTCTTCTTCGGCGAGTTCGTCCTCGTCATCCTCTTCCTCTTCGACATCGTCGTCTTCCGAGATGACGTTCAAATGTACTGGATGCGTCTGCGTCACTTCCATTTCGGCCTCACACTCCGGACAGCTCAGGATCTCTCCCTCTTCCACTTCGTCTTCATCGACATCGAGTTCGGCAGCACAGTCAGGACAGCGGATCACGGCCACTTCCTCCGTAGTGAGATTCCCCGGCAGGGCAAAGCGCTCCGCGCCGCCCGAACCATTCCGCGTATTATATACCGTGCAGAGGTAAGTCCAGTCCAACGCTTCTGCGTTTGGCAAAAGCGTAACGGGGAGTGTTCCTTTCCTAAACGATGCGTTCGCCACGCGAATATCCGGAACGTCCCATAGTCGGCGTAGGCGGCGTCGTCATTGATAAGGGCAGAGCGTTGCTTATTCGGCGCGGCTCGGAGCCGTTGCTCGGCCAATGGTCGATCCCCGGGGGAACGCTCGAGCTTGGAGAAACGCTGCAAGAAGGTGTTGCGCGCGAGCTATTCGAGGAAACGGGCGTTACCGTGCGCGTTCTCGAGCTAATAGAAGTATTTGAGCGCATCAACCCCTACACGGCGCCAGAATCCCGTGAGTTGAATGTTCGGCCGCGATTTCATTTTGTCATCGCGGACTATCTTTGCGAGCGAATCAGCGGAGAAATTCGGGCTGGCGGTGATGCGACCGACGTAGTTTACGCTTCTGAGCAGGAGTTGCCGCAGTATGGACTGACGGAGACAGCCACGCGGGTATTGCTCAGTGCGTTTGCGATGGATCGCGCCCGTCGTGCCGCTTCTGGCCGGTAAGGAGTTTTACAGCGCCGCGATTCAGCGCGACTTGGCTATTTCGATGCTGCCATTGTTGTTCGTCAACTCCAGCCGGCAGGCGCCATTTCCGATTGTTCCATTCAGGACGTCGGATCCGATAGTTCCCGTGGAGGTGATGGGCAGCTCCGAAGAAATCTTGCCGAAGGAAGTCCGCGCATTCACCGCGTACCCGGCGTTCGAGGGAATCCGCACGAGAACATGAGAGAAAGATGTTTTCAGTGAAATATCCCGGCAGCCATTGGATGGATCGGCGGTTACTTCAATCGCCCCGTTCTGATTCTCGACGCGAATCTTTCCGCCAACACCATTCAGAGTTACTCCGCCGAACGAAGTATTCACGGCGGCATCGCCACTGATTCCAGTCGCGGTCACTGCTCCATTCGTGTCTTGCGCCGTCAGATTGCCTTTCACGTTCCGCAAGTCCAGCGAGCCAAAACTCGTTTTTGCAAAGAGATCGCCGCCCACGCCCTCGGCTTCGATGTTTCCGTTCCCGGTCACCAGGTTTGCGCGGCTGTGAAGCGCTCCGACTTCAATTTTGCCAAATGACGTTTCAATGGTTGCCATTCCCTGGATCTCGTGCGCGTTCACCTGGCCGTTGTTGTCCCGAATCTGCAACGTCCCGCCGATTCGCTCCGCGCTCAATTCTCCGAAGCTGGTCGCCAACTCGGCATTTCCGGTGACGTCGGAAGCTTCGACCTTGGCATTTGCGTCGTGAACGTTCAGATTGCCGTGAATCTGTTTTGCGGTGATTGTCCCGAATGCATTCGTAATGGTGGCGCTTCCGGTTACATTTGAAACTTCCACGTTTCCATTTCCGCCGGAAATCGTGGAGTCGCCGGTCAATTGCGTCGCCGTGATATTGCCAAACCGGTTTTTCACGTCGGTGGAGCCTTTTATATTGGAAATCTCGACGCCGCCGTTGTTGTTCACGATAACGGCATTTCCGTTGGCGTTGTTCAAAGTAATTCCACCGAAGGAATTCGTGATCTTTGTCTGCCCGGCGTCACGAATTTCGATGGTCCCGTGACCATTTTCAATTCGCGCCCAGCCGTGCACGCCTGCTGTCTGGACGTTTCCAAAGTCATTGCGGAGCCACAGCGGTGCATCGACCGGAAGGGTTACCTCGTAATCCACCGAATACGATGTTTTTTTCCATTGAATTCGCAGCACGTATTTGGCTTGATCGTCCGGATAGATGGTCCTGACGTGCACGCCATCGCCCGCTTGTTGCACGTCAATTTGAATTTTGTCAGCGTAGTCTTGCGCGTCCTGCTTTGATTTTCCCTGCACGCGAATGGTGGCAACGATCTTGACATCGTGCCCGCTGCCGCCGGTGACGTGGACGTTGCCGAACCGGTTGTCGAGGCTCAATCCCTGATTGCCAGATAGCGGCGACGTTTTTTCAAAGGTTCGCGTCACCTGATCCTCAGGGTTGCTAGCTGGCGGCGCCGCTGCGGCAACAATTGCCAAGGCTCCGCAAATCACGAGGGCGCACATGGTGCGCACTCCCCAAATTTGACTTACACTCCGCTCCATCATCTCTTCGTCTCCAAGACCTCTTGCAACGTTTCCTGCTTTTCCTGATACATCGCCAACAATTGCCGCCGGAGGTGCGCGTTCGCGGGATTCTGTCCCGTCTCTTCGCGTAATTCGGCAATCGCGTTGTCCAACACCAAAAGCTTTTCGCGGTAGCTCGCCATCAATGGAGTTTCAGGCGCTTTGAGAAGCGGCTGCGTTTGCGCATCCAGTTTGTCGATCGCCTTCTGATATGCGGCTTCTGCGCGGTCCACATCATTTACGGCGCTGTTTCCGAGGAAGGGCGAATTGGGATCAACGCGATGCGTGGCCAGCCAGCCTGCGGTCCCCGAGACAACGAGCAACAACGCGAGCGCCGCTGCCGTCTGCCATTGAACTCCAGCCATCCCCAACGAATTCAGCCAAGCCCGCCAGCCCGAAGGCTTTTGCGCCAGTTGTTCCGTAAGCCCGCGTTCAATCTTTGCCCACAGGTACGGCGTCTCCCATTCGTGACGCAATTCACCGGCGGCCGTGGACAGACTTTTCCAAGCCCGCAATTCTTCGCCGCACTCCGAACAATTCACCGCGTGCGATTCCAGCGCAGCCCATTCTTCGGCGCTGCCGTCCATGAAAATTCGCTCTCGATCCGTGCAATTCACGCTCATCTCGTTCACCGTGCCTCCGCCGCTTGACTGCGCGGCGGCTCCAACATCGTTCTCAAATTCCTCTTCGCTTGAAACAAGGTGTTTTTGGAAGCCGTCTCCGTCATATCCAGCATCCCCGCAATTTCCGCGTGCCGGAACCCTTCGACTTCATAGAGGAGGAAGACTTGACGCTGATGGTCCGTCAATTTCGAGAGGGCGCGCTCAAGCGCCAGCTTGAGTGTTGGGTGCGAAGCCGGTGCTCGCTGCTCGGGCATCGGCGATTCTTGCGTTCCCTCGCTTGTAACTTCCTTCTTTCGCAGCCGGCTCCGCCGCACGTCATAACACGTGTTGATCAGGATCCGGAATGTCCACGTGACAAAACTCGATTGCCCGCGAAACGTTGCGATGCTTCGCTGCACTTTCAGAAACGTTTCCTGCACGGCGTCTTCCGCGTCGTTCGTGGTGCCCAGCAAGTTTCGAGCGATGCTCTTCATCTTTTTCCCGTGCAGCGTGTACAGACGCTCGTACCCGCGCATCTCGCCCGATTGGCAGGCTGACGCCAACTCCAAATCTTGTTGATGGATTTCGCTGGCCACCGGCGCCGCTGGGCTGGCCGGATTCTGAGAAGCTTCCACTCGACTCCCCCGCAGGCGCTCCTCGCCGGAGATTTTAGGCTCCCAAGGCAGCGCAAGTCCCATCGTCGCCATACCTCTCTCCTGAGGTATAGACGACGCGAAGGTGCGAAATGTCAGGGTAGATGGTAGACCCAGCCAAGCTTATAACGCACTGATTTTAGGATGGTTAAGGAAGGAGCCGCGCAGCCGTGGGGCGATCCAGGTTCAGGCCGAGGTAAATCTTTCCGTGGAAGGGGCTATTTTCGTGGTCAATCGTGATCACGGAAATCGGATCGTCATCGGTAATCAGCAGGCGAAGATCGCGCTCGTGCTTCGGTACATCGAAGACAAACGATGTGTAGTAGCGTTCGCCCGGGCGAAGCGCTGCGGCCAGTGGTGTCGAGGTTTCCGCCAGAACTCCCGGCTTCAACTGTGTCGGATAATAGCGCCGGCCACCCGCCCCGACGAGCGAAACCAGCCGGGGCACCGGCGTCAAGGGGCCGTTCCCGCGGAACTTCGCAATACTGTTTTCATCGAACCAGGTCTTCACACGGACTACAACGTACTCGCCATTTGCCTGCACCAGGTTCGCCTCGCTGCCCAATGCCGCGGCTTGCTGCACGGAAGCGACCGAATAGGCGATGTGACAATCCGGCTCGCAGAAATATTTCCAGTGGCCTTCTGCTAGCGTTTGATCCGGCGTCGCAAGACCTGCGCCAAGAAGCAGCAACGCGTAGCCGCCACCTGCGAGCAAGACGAGCAATCCGCCGAGGCGCAAACCAACCTTTGCGCCGCGAACCGCGCCGTACAAGACGACCATCAACCCGGTGACGATTGCCAATCCCGTTCCGAGGAACAGCAACGTCATGAGGTGAGCCAAACGAGGTGTCTCCGCCATCGCTCTCTCCTTTTTTGAATTCTGCGCGTTAACTTGCTATTTCTTTCGGCAAGCCGCCGCGCGTTCGTTCCCGGCGATGAAATTCATTCACTGCCGATTCCAGATCCGCGGCAACAAAATCCGGCCAGCGCTTCTGCAGAAAAACAAACTCGGCAAACGCGCACTCCCAGAGGAGAAAATCAGATAATCGCTGTTCGCCTCCGGTTCGGATGAGCAGATCCACTTCGGTCGAACCGCCGTGCAAGACTTCCGACAAAACGTCCGAAAATGTTTCGGGCGACAACTGCGTCGCTTTGTAGAACCGGCACGCCGCCTGATAAATTGCCTCGCGCGCCGAATAGTCAATCGCCAGCCGCAAATGCAGCCGCTTTCCCTTCGCGGTTGCAGCTTCTGCATCCGCAATTACCTGGCGGAGAGTCGCAGGTATCCGGTCGCGGCGGCCGATCACGCTCAAACGGACTCCTTCGTCGAGGCAGTGGGTGGTTTCGGTCAGCAGATATTCGTGTAGCAGCCGAAGAATTGCGTTCACTTCCTGCGCGGGCCGTTTCCAGTTCGCGGAGGAGAGAGCGAAGAGAGTTAGCGTGTGAATGCCCAATCGGGGCGCCGCCTCGATTGCTGCGCGAGCTGCTTCTGCGCCCGCTCGATGTCCGGCCGAACGAGGCAAGCCGCGCGAGGTGGCCCAGCGCCCATTGCCGTCCGTGATGATCGCCACGTGCAGAGAAGGGGCAGGCCGAACCGGCGCTGCCGTCAGAATATGCTGCAGAACCACTTGTTGAACGCTCATAAGAATTGCTTTCTCCGCCGCAAACAAATCAATGCAAATTACTTTACATTACAAAGTTAAAAGGCAAAATTTTTTACCCTTCGCGCGTCGCGCGAATCAGCGCCTCCATATGATTCAAATAACGCTCCAGCGCTTTTCTTCCCATCCCGGTTAACCGATATTCCGTCTTTGGCAACCGCCCATCGAACGATTTCGTGCAAACAATGTAATCCGCTTCTTCGAGTTTCCGCGCGTGGACGCTTAAGTTGCCGTCCGTCGTCTTTAGCAAATTCTTCAGTTCATTGAATGTGAGCGAACGGTTCACGGCCAGCGCGCTAACAATTCCGAGCCGGATTCGCTCATGAATCAGCCGGTCCAGGTCTGGAGACACGGCTTCGCGCGCATTGCCACGCACCGCGCTCAGTGGCGCAGTTTTTTCCCGCTGTGTCTGTTCCTGCTTCGCTGCCGAAGTTTTCGCCATAACTTTCCGTTAACCGCCGTACCGCTGCGCGATCCAAATTCCGAATCCGATTTGCACGACGCCAAACCCTCCGGCCATCAGCAAATCGCCCCACTGGGCTGGTGCAAACAGCGCCGTCGCACCCAATACCATCAAGCACATTCCCATCACCGGGACGACTCGAACGGAAAATGCGCCGCCCGTTACAATCGCCGTTCCATAGAGAAGGAGCCACAGTCCCGGCAAGACCGCATAGAGGCCAGCGTGCGCCAGAGCGTAGGTAAGAAAGCCGCCGGCCACGATCGCAGGCGCGAAGCTCAGTAAGAATTTTCTTCCAGGGCCCGAAAATAGTTGAGCGTTCGCGCGATGCGCTTTCGTCGCCGCCGCGGGTGCCGCAATCGCAACCGCGATGCAGGCTTCCATCAGCCAAACCAGGAGCCAGCGCGCCGGAGTTGCTTGCTGCGACGCAAGGTAGGCCGCAACGAGCGCCGTCGCTCCCATGGCCACGCCGCCCCAACCAGGCACGGCGGTAAACTCCGCGGCGCTGGCCATCGTTTCGCGAATGTAGCGAAGATGGTCGGCGGCTCTTGCGTCAATCGGAATGGGCTCCGGCCGCGGTGAGCGGGATGGATTGGCTAACGACATGCTTGTAGAGTATTGAGATTGCGTCGCATTGTCAAGTACTTTATATCGTAAAGTTAGCGCGACCTACTTCTCGCGCCGGTACCGTCCGAGCAAAGCGTTCCAGCGAATTGTGAAGACGTCCAGAAACATCTGCACGCTGTCCCGCAGCATGTTCACTTTTGTCGCGGGTGAGTGCGCCCACCGCACCGGAATCTCCACCGCTTTCAATCCGTGGACGCGGGCCAAAAAAAGCAATTCCGGATCGAAACCAAATCGTTCAATGCGTTGTTGTTCGAAAATGACTTTGCATTTGTCCCTGCGAAACGCCTTAAAACCACATTGCGTATCCACAAACGGCAGCCACAGCACGACGCGCACAATTTTGTTGAACACGATTCCCGCAAACTCCCGGAATCCCGATTCATGCACTGCGATCAGATTCCGATCGAGTGCTCGCGAGCCAATCGCGACATCGTATTCGTCCATCGCGGCGATCAACTTGTCCGCTTCCTCGATGGGAGCCGACAAATCCGCGTCCGTAAACAGCACGATGTCTCCACGCGCCTCCGTCATTCCATGGCGCACGCTGTAACCCTTGCCGCGGTTTTCTCCATTGGGCACCACGCGCAATTGCGGAATTCGCGCGCGGAACGTCTCGGCCACAGCCGCTGTGCGGTCACTCGAGCCGTCATCCACAACCAGCACTTCGGTCTCGCGCTTCGATTGCTCGATGTAGCTTGCAATCAATTCCAGGGAGGGCGGCAGACGCAGTTCTTCGTTGTAAGAAGGAATGATGATCGAAAGGGCGGGATGGGATTCCATAGACTTACGCGGGAGCCAATGCCGCTGCGTGTTTTTCCCAGGCGTGTGTCGAGAGGATTTCTTCGACTTGCGAAAGTGCAAAATCGCATTCGTCGAACGTATTGTAAAAATGGGGCGATATGCGAATGCCAGCCTTTGGCCGGTAGTCCACCAAAATTTCCCGCGCCAGCAATTCGCGGCAAACTTCCGCGGCGTGAGGACAATCCACAGAAACAGTTCCGGCCCGGTCCGTCGCATTTTCCGGCGTGTTTACCCGCCAGCCGTGCGCCTTCGCCCCAGCCATCAGGCGATCCGTCATTTCGACTGACTTTTTTCGAATCGTTTCGATCCCGACTCGATTCAGGATTTCCAGGCCAGGCTGGCACGCATATAGCGCCGGCACATGCGGTGTTCCATTCAAATACCGGAAAGAATCCTCTCTGGGATCAATTGCGCCGGTCTCGAATGCAAAGGGGCGCTGATGCGCGATCCAGCCCGTCAATGCCGGCTTCAATTTCGAACGCAGATCTTCGCGGACGTACAAATAAGCGACGCCGGGCCCACCGCAGAGCCACTTCAAGACGCCACCCACCGCAAAATCCACGCCGAGTGCGCGCACGTCAAACGGAATAGTTCCCGTCCCCTGAAACACATCGAGAATCACGCGCGCACCAACCCGATGGGCCTTCTCGACAATCGCTTTGGCGTTCACGATGAACGCGCTTCGAAAGAGCACCAGCGAAATCGGAACGAGCAGCGTCGTCTCATCGATCGCCGCCAAGAACCTCTCCAGATTGAATCGCACGGAGTCCTCGCTTGGCACCAATTCCACCCGCGCGCCGAACCTCCCTTGCTCATGGTAAAAATATTGAATGGACGGGAATTCCAGCTCCGTCATCACCACTTTGTTTCGCGGCCCTCGAAAATCGAAGCATGACGTGATGACGGCCTGCGTTTGCGTCACATTTTGATGCAAAGAAATCTCGCCGGCCCCGGCGCCAATTAACGGCGCAATCTTATCGCCCACGCCGACTGCCAACTCCCACCAGCCTTCTTCCCACGCGCGGACTCCCCGTTGCGCCCACGAATCCGCATATGCCTGCAAACTCGAATACACGCCGCGCGGCATCGCGCCGAGCGAATTGCTGATCAAATAGGTTGACCGCTCCAGAATCGGAAACTCTTTTCGCCAATCCACAGTTTCAGTCATGATTCGTCGTTCCTGCGTCTCGCCCGCGTTTCTGATAGGCTCGCCAGATAAAGTAGCACAGCGTTAGAAATAGAAGCCACGGCGGGCCTGCCAGCAGCGTCACGTGAAAATCCGGAATTCCCCACGTGGAAAGCAACACGCCCAGCAGCGCCAGCATGCCCAACACGGAGCTCGCGTAGCCTCCCGGCGCAAATCGCGTGAACTCCCGCTTCTCACGTTTCATCGCTCGACGAAAACCAATGTGCGTCGCCAGTGTCATGATCCAGATAAATGGTCCGCCAAAGAACGCCACACCGATCAAGAAAAGGAACGCCGTATTCTTAAAGATTCCAGATAGCGCGAATGCCGCAATCATTCCTGCGCTGGAAGCCAGGACCGCGGTTACAGGCATTCCCCGCTTGCTCAGTCTGCCCAACACCGCTGGCGCATACCCTCCACGCGAAAGCGAAAACAGCATCCGCGCCGTAAAGTACAAGTTGCAAAGCGCGCTGGAGAGCGCCGCCGTCAGCACAACAAAGTTCATAATGTGGCTCGCGGCGGGGATTCCCACTTTTTCAAATACGGTCACAAACGGACTCTTGTCCAACCCAATTTGTTCCCATGGCACAATCGCGACAACCAGCGTCAGTCCACCCAAATAAAAGAGAGCCAGAAACGCCAATGTTCGCCGCAACGCGCGCGGCACAGCTGTTTTCGGGTCGGCCGCCTCGCCCGCCGTTACACCAACAATTTCCAGGCCCAGGAAACTGAAAATCGCCATGGTAACGCCCAATCCGACGCCGGCCCATCCGTTCGGAAAAAACCCGCCGTGAGCCGTGAAATTGCCTGTCCCCACTTTCGGAAATCCGAATCCCAGCACGAGTGCCGTCCCCAAAATCAGGAACGCAGCAATCGTCACGACTTTGATCATCGCGAACCAGAATTCGATCATTCCGAAATCCTGAATGCTCATCGTATTGACGTACACGAGCGCCACGGAAAAGCCGGCGATCCAGAGCCAGGAAGGAATATTCGGAAACCAGAACTTGCAATAGATGCCCGTTGCCGCAACTTCGCTCCCGATGATAATCACCAGGCACAGCCAGTACGTGTACCGCGCGACGAATCCCGCCCACGGCCCCAAAAACATCTCGGCATACAATCCAAACGAGCCGGCGGCTGGGTGCTCGACTGCCATTTCAGCCAGTGCCCACATCACGGTCAGCGTAATCGCCGCGCCAATCGCGAAACTCAAAATTACCGCCGGCCCCGCTAATTTTACGCTGATGGCGCTCGTCAAAAAGAGCCCGGTCCCGATCGTGCTGCCGAGCGCAATCATCGCAACCTGCGCCGGGCTCAGCTTGTGCTGCAAGCCCGCTTCGCGCTTCACCAGCTCCGCTTCATGGCCGCTGGCGTTGCTTTCGATCGGGTCGTTGCTGTCTGTCATGGCGTCGCATCCTAGCAGAGTCGGCTGTCATCCCCAACTTGCGAGCCTCGCACACTCCGCAACTTGCCGATTTCGTTCAATCCCACAAATCCACCAGCGTTTCCGGGTACCGCAACCCCCTGTCCCCCAGGACAGTCACCGAGCGAACACGCCTGTCCCTTGACATCTCTTCCGCGCGTTCGCGTCCTTTCTACAATGATTCTCGTGGCGGCCACGAAACGCGCCGCCGGTAGAAAAGGAACGCAGTCATGAAAGCCATCTTCGCCCTCGTCGTCATCTATGTAGGAACTTTCCTCGTCGCCATCCAAGGCGCTTCGAACACTCCGGTTCAGGCCGCTCAGCAAGAAGCTGCCAAGCCTGCGCCGACAAAAACCATCGATCCGCAGAAGGATGCGGACATTCGGTCTTTGCTGGAGCTTATCGGCGCACACGATATGATTCAGGACGCGGCCACCAACTCGACCGAGCAGTACCGGCAAAAGCTTATTTCAGTCGCGGCGAACGACGACAAGGCGCAGGACGCTATCAACTCTTACCTCGCCGTCTTTCAGAAGAAATATGACGCGGATGCGCTCACCGAGCAGCTCGTCTTGATCTACGACAAGCATTACACCGACGAAGAAATCAAAGGCCTGCTGCAATTCTTCGGGTCGCCTTTGGGACAGAAAGTCGCTGCGGAAACGCCAAAGATTTCCAAGGAAATGCAGTTGGCGGTACGAAATGCCTCAGGTCAGGCAGCGCGCGAAGCCTGGCAGGAATTTCACGCAGAAAACGGTGGACCCAATTCGACTCGTCCATTCGGTGGTCGCCGTCGTTGGCAGCAAGGCCAAGGCCAGAATCAACTGCCTGGAAATCAGCAAGCACAGGCCAACCCGCAACAGCCTTGAGCTGTCGCGGAGAGCGAAGTTCCCTACGGGAAGCGCTTCTTGATTTTGAAGTCGATGCCGAACGTCCCGTTCTGATCCCGCACCGCCACAATCGAAACGCTACGATTCACGTTGTATTCCACTTGGATGACTTGTTGTTGTGTCGAGCTGACGTTCGAAACGTAGGTAATCGTCAAGTTCCGCGTTACTTGCTGTTCCACGGTCACTCGTGCCGCCGCGCTTTGCTCCGAGCCCGTCGAACCCACTCCCGCAAGTCCCGGATCCACGCGCAACTTCGTAATTCCAAATAGCCGTTCCAGCCGGCCACCTAGTTGGCTCGAAATCGCCTCCGACAAAATTGCAGATGCGCTTGACCCCGGACTCTGCGAACTTCCCGTGCCGCCCGCACGAACTTCCGCCTCCGAACTCGTCTGCCCGAGTGTCAGAAGCGTGACAATGTCGTTTCCCGGAAGCGGCGGGTCCGATCGGTACGACAGATTTAGTTTGCTCGCTGGCCCGCTGAAGTTGAGCGTGATTTCATACTGCTGAATCGTCGTCGTCGCCTCGATGTTGATGTCCGGATCGATGTTCAGCGGCCGCGCAAAATTTAAGTCGCCGCGGGCCACCCGATACCGGTTCCCGTGAAAATACAAATCGCCCGATAAAACGTGAATGTGCCCGAGCAGAATCGGATGCTCCCAGGTTCCGCGCACTCGCAGATTTGCATCTGCCTCCAGCTCCGCGTTCGGCCATTCCATCCGCGCATCCGGCGTCGAAAGCGCTTCAATATCAAACTGCAAATTCTGCAGGAATCTGGAAGTCGGTCCGCCACTCTCGCGCGACGCAATCAGGGCGCCGGCCGTTTCAAGTCCACCGTTCAAATTCACACGGTCCACCACGACCTTTCCGGAAAGCAGCGCCGCCTCGGGAGTTCCAGAGAGACGTAAACTTCCCGCAAGTTGCCAACTCATTCCTTCCGGATAGCGAATTCTCGTCCGGTCCGTCTTCGCGGTGATGTCGTAGCGAATCGGCCGGTCGGCATAGTTCACGCTTCCGGTCAGCGTCAGCGTTCCGCCGCCGGCCTCGGCTGTCAGATTGTCAAAAGAGAGGCGGGTCGCATCGAATATCAAATCGCCCTTGATCGCGCTTAACCCAGTCGGAAAATCTCCCATGCGCGCGGAAGCATTATCGATATGCACGCGCCCAGTAATGCGCGGCCGGTCCAACGTTCCTTCGAACGACGCGTTCACTTGCGCCGGCCCGCGCGCATCGAGGTCCGGCACAAATCCGCTCACCAGCCGCAAATCCACTGCGCCATTCAATTTCAGCGCCACCGCTCTGCGTCCGGAAAAATGAACGTTTCCCTCCAACTGAAAATTCGTGTCCTTCCCGCGGAATGTCACAGGGTCAATATTCACTTCTTCGGCCGAAGCACGGAAATGCACCGTGCCGCTATTTTCCAGTTGCACGTTTGCATAGTTGAAGGCCAGCTTCGAAAATTTCGCGTCCATGACGATCGCGCCTGGCTCGCTCAGGTTTCCTTCCAGTGCAATTTCGCCCTCCGCGTTTCCGTGCCCGCTGAAATGTCCGAGATGCAGATAAGTCACCAAAAATGGATCGAGATTTATGTTCTTGATGTACGCCTTTCCGTTGACCGGATAAGGCGGCGCCAGTCCAATCGAGTAGCCGCCGGAAATGCTGCCGTCTGTCATCGCCGAACTCAATTCCAGCTTTGCTTCCCGGCCGTCCGACGTCAGCGTCCCGTCGAAACTACCAATCGTTTCCTGACCTACGCGCAGATCCACAATGCGCATCGTGCCATCGCCTTGCGGAGTTCGCGCCGGACCGGAAGCTTTCACGTGAAAGGTAATCTGACCGCCGATCGGCATCCGCGGGCTCTGAATTTTGCCGAAGTTTTCGAGCGGCAGAGCAGCACCGACAAGATCAATTGAAATCGTTCCATCCGTAATCCGGTATCCCGCATTTCCAGTTACGATTCCCGCGCCGCCCTTTTCATTCCCCGGCGTGAATAAACGCAGTTCTGCGTTCGCAACTCGAACTTCCTCGGGTGTTGCGCTCAACTGTCCGCGCATCCGGCTGAACGTCAGTCCGTACGCTTTTCCATCCGCCAGATCAAACAACCCCGTGACGCTCGGATTTGTTCGAGTTCCTTTGCCGTGGAATTGCCCGGTCAGCGTTCCATCGACCGGATATTTCTGTTTCAGGAATCCCTGAAAACTTTCCAGCGGCACCTTTTCGAAGTTCACGTCCGCTGCCCATTCGTTCTCCGGCCGGAATATCCATTGATCCAGATCCAACGAGCCCTCTATGTCCGCTTGCATCGCGCCAAGCCGCGCGTGGCCCTGCGAAATCGAAAGCTCGGTCGGCGAATACGTCAGATCGGCCTCGACGGAATCAAATTGCAAATCGCCGTAGGCAACTTTCTCGCCGCGGCCGTGACCCGTCATGGTCGGTCCGCCAAGCGGCCCAGAGAGCCGTCCTTCCCAGCGCGCGGTTCCGCTTACCGGCGTTTTCGCGCCGTCCGGAATCGGTCCGCGAATCGCATCGATAAAGTCTTCGTACGATTCCAGGGACCCCGTTTCGAACTGGATATCCAGCGTCGAGTTCTTTTTTCCAAGTGAACCCGCGGCGTGAATCCGGCTCGTCGGCGTGTCAAACTCCGCCGTATCCAGCCCGAGCAAGCTCTGGTCGTAGCGGTAACGAAAACTCGCTCCTCCCGTCACTGGAATGTGTCGCGCCGCCAGCTCTGCGGGTGGATTCAAATCCATCGTTCCCGAAATTTCAAAATGCTCGAATGCCCCCGTCCACGATTCCGCCGTGTCCGCCGTCACCACGGAGTCCCAATGGAGTTCGTTCACAGGGAAATTCGCCTGCTCCAACGCCGGGAACACTTGCGCGATGCGCACCGCCTGCACGTGGGTGCGCGCGTCAAACCGCAGCCCAGCGAACTGCAGTTTCACTACGCCGCCAACCGTGCCTCCAAACGCGGTCGCCAGAAAATCCGGAATCTGCAATCCGTTTTTGTCGAACCGGTAGCTCCCCCTCGCGCCAATTCCCGCATCGCGGAACCCGTCGTAGTTAAGATCAATTTCCGATCCCACGAAGCTTCCGTTGCCTTGCGCCGCGCCCGCGCTCATTGTTCCTTCGCCCCGCACATCCACTTTTCCGGCCGGAGTCAGCGGCGAACGCAATGTCTTGCGAAAATCCAGCAAGTCCACCCACGCTCGATATTTGAACTTCCAGCTCGGATTGCTGTAGTTCGTTAGCTCTGCCTGCACGTCCGCCCGTGACCTGCCTGCCCCAATCAGCGCCTGTTCCACCGTGAACCCGTCGCGCTGAATCGTAAATTTCGTGGAAAGATTTACCGGTACTGGCACAAATCGTTTCGCCGCAAACTGAACATCCTTCCAGTCCAGGAGTCCCGTATAGATCGGATGTTCCTTGCTTCCGCCCGATTGCAGGTTTAGCCGGAAATCGGAGCCCTGTATGGCCAGGGGCGTTCCCACATCGTTGTAAAGAATCCATCCATCCAACAGTTCGATTTTCTTCACCCGCAAATCGAGCAAAGTCTCGCTCGCCGGTTTGGTCAGCTTTTGCTTCGGCTCGCCAGGCGACGGCACGTTGGACGTGCCATCTTTTTCCACGCGAATATGCACGTGCGGCGCCGTCACTTTTAAATCGTTCAGCGAAACCTTCCGTCCCCAGAAAGAATCGATCCGCAAGCCGGCATCAACTTCCTCAGCGCTAAAGAGTGGTGCGATGCCTTTTGGTTCCTTTCCATGCACGACGATGCCTTTGATTTTTGCCCGCAGCGATAGCCATTCAATTGACAATGACTCAACTTCGCTCCACCCACCGGTGGTCGCATTCACTCGCCGGATCAGCACTCGCTTCAAAAACGGATTTCCCGCGCCGCTACCAAAAAAAATAATCAGGCCCGCGGTGATCAGCGTCAGCTTGATCCCCAGCACCCAAGCTGTGTGCCGCAACCATCTCCATTTTCGGCGTCGAGTCTCTTTCGTCATCGTCCGCTTTCCGTCAGATATTTCGTGATGCTCAGTCGCGTTCGGCTTTCTTTCAGCCACTTGTCCGCTTGCTCGTCGATTCCTCGCTGAACCAAGACTTCCTGGATGATGTCGCGCGCCGCTTCATAGGTTGGGGGTTCCTGCTTGCGCGCTTTTGCTCGCGGCACAACCGCTGCGTCGTAAAATTCCTTGATCGCGTTCTCGTCCACTTGCACCGATGGCCGAAATCGCGAATCCAGATAGTTGCTCAAATAGGTTTGTGCCGTGATGATTTGTCGAACATCCCCGTCGGTCAATCCCGCTTTTTCGCGCTGCGCCTCAAAATCCTCGTTCTTTGCAAACGACCGCACCAACCGTTGCATTCCTCGTTCCACGTCCGCGTCCGAGGCCGCCGGAAATCGCGACGCCTCCGCCTCTTTCTTCACAATCCACTGGTCGATCAACCGGTCCAGAATCTGCGCGTCGCTCTCCGGCTTCCCGTCCACCAACGTCTGATACCGCGCCAGTTGCTCCATGTCGCTCTGCAAAATAATTTCTTCCTCGACGCGCGCCACAATCCGGTCCACAACCTGCTGCGCCTTCACCGCGCTGCTCAAAGCGGCCAGCGCCAACAACAGCACCACCACCGCCCTACGTTGTGGCCTGCGAACCATCAGAACGGCGCCCCCAAATTGAAAAATATTTGAAATCGCGGCAGTTGTGCTGACTGAAATCCCAGCGATCCTGTCGTGCAGGTAGTCGATCCGCTCGGGCAAGGAATTGGCAACACGAAAAATGGCCGGTTGATCTGATAACCCAGATCGATTCGTATCGGCCCCACCGGTGTGGCGTAACGCAACCCTAGTCCAATCGTGTGCGCAAAATAATTCAGTTCATTCGAACAGTTCGTCAAACACTGCGGCGTCGCCGACGTATCGAACGTTGGTTTCGGCAACGACGAACGAAACGATATCCGGGACGCACGGCTGTATACGTTTCCGCCGTCGTAAAAGAACGCACCGCCCAGGCTCGTTCCGAAATACGGCAATCGCATCGGAAAGCGGAATTCCTGATTCAGCACCAGCATTGCCTGTCCGCCTACCGGAAAACCAGATCCCGTGTCTCTCGGTCCGGCTTGATTCAACGCAAATCCGCGCAGCGAAGTTCCGCCGCCCGCGAAAAATCTTTCCGGCAGCGGTATGACTGGCGGCAGGTTCGTCCCCGTCGGAGGCGGAAACGTCAGCGACACCGTGTCGCGATAGGGATTCAATATGCCGAGCCGGAGCGATCGCGCGAAACTGAATCTTCGTTTGATCGGATAGTACGACGAGTTTTGGTACAGAAATCGCGTGAAGCTCGCGCTCGAACCGAAGTACGTATCCGCGACTCCGAAGTCCGCGCTATTGAGTGTTCCTTTGGAGGCATCCGCCGGGTTGTCCCGTGTGTCTCGCACCCACGAAATGCCGAACTGCGACACCAGCGTTGGCTGTTGAAACAACGGTATTTCTTCCTGCGGGATCTTCAAATCTTGCACCAAAATTTTCCGAAAGCTGTACCGGTACAAAATCGTCGTTCGCGGCGAGGCCTGCTGCGTCAACTGCACCGACCCTTCGTAGCGCGTCTCGTTAAAAGTATTAATGTCGCGCGTCTTTTCGAAATACGCCGTTGCCTGAAAACTGAAATTTTGGCTCGCAAACGTATTCGGTGACGAATATCCCAGCAGCGCGCGTCCCTGCAGCGTGCTTCCGCGCAATTTCAACGACAGCGTGTCCGCGCGTCCCGTCAAATTGAGTTTCGAAATTTCCAAGATTCCCCGCGGCGCCGCCTGCACTGCGCCACCCGTCGGATCGGATGTGCTTGCCAGTCGCTGCACTTCAAACCCGCCGCCGTACGCCAGTGTGTACCGCTTCGCCTCTTCCACCAGCGCCACTACATCTTTATCCGGATTCGAACCCATCGGGTTCTGCGGTGCTACCGTCACTCGATTAAATACTCCCAGGTTGTAAAGCCTCCGCTGCGTGTCCACCACTTCGCCTTGCCGCAGCGGCGCATTCGGCTTCACTTGAATCTGCCGCCGAATCACTCCCGGCCGCGTATGCACGTACCCGCTCACGAGTACGTTGCGCACCCGAGTCTGTGGCCCTTCTTCAATGTGATAGACGACCTTCACCTCTTTGAACTCCGTTGTAATTTTCTTCTTTCCGTTTTTCTCTTCGTTCGCCTGCGCTGCTGCGGCCCCATCTTTCTTCGCGTCTACCTCCTCCACCACAGCGCGCAACTGCGCTTCCGGATAACCCTCGTTGTAGTACAGCGCCAGGATGTTTGCCCGGTCGCTTCCCACGTTTGATTCCGAATAGGGCTGCCCCGGCAGCGATCCCACCACGCCCTGCAACTCTTCGTCGGAAAACGCTTTGTTCCCCTCGATCGAAAGCGCTGCGACGCGTGTCTGAATTCCCTCGTTCACCACGAACCGTACAAACAGATCTCCGGTCTTTTGGCCCACGTTGTCCTGAACGTTCGCGTCTACTTTCACATCCAGAAATCCGTTCGCGCGATAGAGCGCTTCCATCGAAGCGCGGTCCGATTCCACCAGTCGTTGGCTGAATTTTCCGCGCGAACCGAGAGCTCCCTGATACACCGTCAATCGGCCCCGCAATAGCTCCGAGCCGAAATACTTGTTCCCCGTTATCTCAATTCCTATGAGCTTGTGGCGGTCGCCGCGCGCGATCTTGTACGTAATCAATTCTTCCGTACCTTGCCATCCGTTCTTTCCTTTTTCTTTCACTTCTTTTGTCTGGGTGTCGTAATCAACTGTCGCGTCAAAATATCCCTGCCGTTCCAGTCGCTCTCGCAAATTCTTTCGGCCTTCTTCAAGCAGATCCGCGTCCACGGCCCCTTCCTGGTAAATTGGCAACAGACGCTTCAGATCGCCGCCTGAAAATTTGGCGCCTTGTACCTCCAATTTTACGCGCGGTCCTTCCGCCACATCGACCGTCAGCGGCACGCTGTTTTTCGCTGCGTCATACTCCCCGCGCCGCACGGCCGCGCGCCCGCTCAAGTGCCCCTGCTTTGCCAGAAACTTTCGGATCCTCGCGGTGCCCTTTTGAATTCGCGCGTTTGTGATCGAAGTTCCCGGCTTCAGCTTCAGCCGCGATAATATCTGCACGTCTAAATATTCCGTGTTGTTCGTCAGTTGCACGGCAGAGACTCTCGCCCGGACTCCAGGCGTCACAAACACGATCACGTCAATCTGGTGCGTTGCCCCATTCGCTTGCACTTCCGTCCTTACTTTGGCCTGATACAGCCCTTCCTCTTTCAATATCTCCTGCAGCCGCTCAATCGCCGCATTCAATTTCTCTTTTCGGTATACGTCTCCAAGCTGAATCTGCATCGCTGCAGCCGCCGACGCTTCGCTCGGCGGCTCCACAAGCCCCTTTAGAATCACTTGATTGAAATAGAGGTTTTCTTCCGCGACAAAATCCAGCCGCACTCCGCCTTCAACCGGCGTGGTTTCCGCTCGCAAATTTGCGTAATCTCCGGTTTTGTAAAGCGCTCGTAGACTTGCCGCCAACTGTGTCCGGTTCAGCGGCTTGCCCGTTTCCACCGGCAAGCCCGCGGGGCCATCCTTCAATACTGTTCCGTCCTCCCGGACAATCCGAACGCTCACCACCGTCGGCTCGCTCGCCGGTGCCGGTTCCTGCGCAGCGCACGGCCACGCTCCTGCCCCGATCAGGAGCGCTCCTGCCAACAAACCTCGCAGTCCCTTCGCCCAAGTCCGTCTCATGCACTCAAATCGCTCAGACGAAGCGTAGCACAGCGGCGTTGCCCGTCCGTTGCCCTTTGGCGCTATCATAAATATGCGAATTCACCCGGGCTGAGGCCCTTTTCCCTGTGGACTCTCCTATAAAAGACGCCGGTTCCTTCGAACGCTACTCCCGCCAAATCCTTTTTGCAGGCATGGGAGAATCCGGCCAGCGGAATCTTGCCAAGTCCAGCGTCGTCATCGTTGGCTGCGGCGCCATCGGCGCTTCCACTGCCGCTCTCCTCGCCCGAGCCGGTGTCGGCCGCCTCCGCATCCTCGACCGTGATTTCGTGGAACCTTCGAACCTCCAACGCCAGTCCCTCTTCGATGAATCGGACGCTGCCAACGCGCTTCCCAAGGCGGCTGCCGCAGAGACAAAGCTCCGCGCCATCAACTCAGCCATTTCCATCGCCGGGATCGTGGCGGACCTGACGCCACAGAACGCCGCCGAGCTACTCGCCGGCTTCGATCTTGTTCTCGACGGCACCGACAACTTCGAGACGCGATTCCTCGTCAACGACTTCGCCGTGAAGCACAATCTTCCCTGGATTTACGCCGCCGCCGTCGGCAGTTACGGCGTCACGATGACGATTCGCCCCGGAGTGACGGCCTGCCTTGCTTGTCTGCTTGAATCCGGCGAACCAACGTCGGCAGGTGTAGAAGAAACCTGCGACACCATTGGCGTTCTCGCCCCCATCGTCCAGCTCATCTCTTCCTTGGAGTCTGCCGAGGCCTTGAAGCTTCTTTCCGGCAACGCTGACGCGCTTCATGGCCGGCTCATTTCCAGCGATGTCTGGTCCGGGCGCTTCCAGTCGCTGCAAATTTCCCGCGACCCGCAGTGTCGCGCTTGTGCTCGGCGTGAATTTTCCTACCTCGAAGGTGAAGCCCAGCCTCACGTCACGATGTGCGGCCGCGATTCGGTGCAAATTCACGAACGTTCGCGCTCGCTTGATCTCGCCGCGCTCGCCGCGCGCCTCTCGCTCAGCGCCGAGTCCGTCCGCCACAACGAGTTTCTTTTGCGTTTTCGCGTCCCGCCCCACGAAATGACCGTCTTCGCCGATGGACGCGCCATCCTCAAAGGTTCAAAAGACCCCGCCGTCGCCCGTTCCCTCTACGCCCGCTTTATCGGATCGTAAGCAGCGAAGACCCCACTGTAATGAATAGTTGAAGAGCCCGCTTTTTTAACACGGACATCGCCGGCCGACCAAAGTTGCCCGCTGTAAAAATCGAAAGAGTGAAGAAACCGCCTATCAGGAAGGAACTGTCTTTACCGGAACCCGCCACGGCCAACCGAGCCGCGCATCGAAGCGCGATCCAAATTCTCCCGTAAATTCATTAGCGTCAAAAACGTGCTCAAAATCCGCGCCTTCAAGTCGTCGGTCAGCGGCATCCCGCTCGTCGCCACGCGTGCGAGCCGCTCGCCGTTTTCCGTCAGGAACTTCATGATCTCTCTCAACCGCTCGTGCGGCGCATTTCCCATCGCCGTCTCGCGGCGCATTTCCGCGCAGCTCGCCTCAATTGACAGCGTGTAGTGCAGCACACACAGTTGTTGCTCGGCCAGAGCTGCCGGCGCCGTGCTCTTGCATCCCGTGATTTGACAATTCGTCGCCATTGCTCGCGCGTATGTTAGCTCAAGTCGAACACTCCTAGCTAACCTTACCCTTCGCCTAAAATCCAGCGCTCTACTCGCCGATGTTTCGCATCCTGCACGCTCCATTTGGCTCCAGCAACTCCACGAGTCGCGAGCGCGGTTTTGCGGTGTTCTCTTTTTAGCTGGCTTCCTGCCTGCTAGTGGTCCAGCCAACGATTGCGTTTTGGGAACGTGGGAAACTTTGTTTTAGAAATTATTTGACTCCGGTTAATTTGTTTTGTATTTTTATGCAGACGTATGTATAATTTCTCTATCATGAGTGCGGGCAAGACATTCCGTCACGGACAAATCCTCCGGCTCGTCTCCGGCCAGCGTATCGCCAGTCAGGACGACCTGCGCCGCCGTCTCGCCGCCCAGCGCCTTCGCGTGACCCAAGCCACGCTTTCCCGCGATCTTCAGGAATTAAAACTGGTCAAAACGCCGGAAGGTTACAGGCAATCCGCCGCGCTCACCGAAGAGGCCGCTCCGCTTCCGCCGCTCGCCCGCGCCCTTCGCGAATTCCTGCTGGACGTTCGCCCGGCCGAAAATCTTCTCGTTCTCAAAACGCCTCCCAGCGGCGCGCAGCCTCTCGCCGCCGCGGTGGACGCTTCCAAATTCCCGGAAATCGCAGGCACCATCGCGGGCGACGACACCGTTCTCATCATCACACCCAATAAAAAAACGCGCGCCTCTCTCCAACAAAAAATCGAATCCTTGCTGAAATGAGATCTCCTGAATCCATCGCCGTCGTAGGTGTCTCCGGTTATACCGGCTTTGAGCTGGCAAAGCTCTTGCTCCGCCACCCCGCTGGGACTGCTACGACATTTTTTATGCGTGACACGCAGGGCGCCCACTGCCTTTCGGAACTTTTTCCGCAGCTCCGCCACTCCGGCAGTGCACCCCTTCGCCAGCTTTCCGTCGAAAACATTCTCGCCAGCGGCGCGAAGACCGCCTTCCTCGCCACGCCGCACGAAGCCTCTGCCGAACTCGCGCCGCAACTTCTCGACTCGGGCCTCAAAGTCATCGACCTCAGCGGCGCATTTCGCTTCCGCGATTCCGCTGTCTTCCAATCCTGGTACAAACTTCCCGCGCCTCATGCCGCGTGGCTCGATTCCGCCGTCTACGGCCTGCCCGAGTTCTACGCAAACGAACTCGCCTCCGCCCATCTCGTCGCCAATCCCGGCTGCTACGCCACCAGCGTTATCCTTGCGGTCCGCCCGCTCGTCCAGGCGGGTTTGCTTGCATCCGATTCCACCATCGTCGCCGACTGCAAATCCGGCGCATCTGGCGCAGGCAAAGAGCTTCGTAAAGACCTGCATTTCTCCGAACTCGACGAAAATTTCAAAGCCTACAATCTTTTTTCTCATCGCCACACGCCGGAAATCCTCGAACAATCCGGCTTGTCTGAATCTCAGCTCATTTTTTCCACGCACCTGCTCCCGATCGCGCGCGGCATTCTCTCCACCATCTACGTCACGCTCGCCGACCCGCAACCGCCCGAAGCCATCGAAGCCCTCTATCGGAAAACGTACGCCGGGCGCCCCATGGTTCGCATCTGGAAAGCTGGCACGCTTCCTGAAATCCAGCACGTCGCGCACACCAATTTCGCCGATATCGGCTTCGTTCTCGATCGCTCTGGCCGTCGTCTAATCGTCGTCTCTTGCCTCGACAATCTTGGCAAAGGCGCCGCTGGTCAGGCCGTCCAAAATTTCAACCATATGCTGCAAATCGAGGAGACCACCGGACTGCAATGAAACTCGTCATTAAATTTGCCGGAGCTTTGCTCGAATCCGATGCCGTCGTGCGCGAGCTTGCCGCCCAAGTCGCCGCTCTCGCGAAGCAGGGCCATCAGATTCTTGTTGTCCATGGTGGCGGCCGCATCTTCACCGCTACGCTCAAGCGCCTCGGCATCGAAAGCAAATTCGTCAACGGCCTTCGCGTCACCGATCGCGAAACGCGTGATGCCGCTGTCATGGTCTTCGCTGGCCTCTTGAACAAACAGCTTTCTGCCGCCATCTCCGCCGCGGGCCAGCCCGCCATTGGCATCTCAGCTGCCGATGCACAGGTCTTTCGCGCCGAACCGCTAGTGCATAACGAGGTTGTGGGAGGCCTCGGTTTTGTCGGCTATCTCACCGGCATGAATACCGCGCTCATCGAATCCTTCTGGCGTAGCAATCTCGTGCCGGTCGCTGCATGTCTTGGCATCGGTTCGGACCACGAGCTTTACAACATCAACGCCGACCATATGGCCGCCGCCTGTGCCGAATACCTCGGCGCCGATCAACTCATCTATCTCACGGATGTCGCAGGTGTGCTTCAGGGAGAAAAAGTAATCTCCGCCATAGCCTCGGACGAAATCGAAGCTCTCGTCCAGAACCGCACCGTCTCGGGCGGCATGATTCTCAAACTCGAAGCGGCCAAGCGCGCTCTCGAAGGTGGCGTCAAGGGCGTCCACATCGTCGGCGGCACCGAACCCGCCGCTCTGCTCAACGCAATGCGCGCCGCTCAGGCTTCCTCCGCGGCATTCGACGCAATACCCGGCACGCGCATCCTTCGCGACGCGCACTCCGCCGCCGTATCCGCCGCATAGCCAAATGAAACGCCCCATCACAATTCGCAAAGCCGTTCCGCCCGCCGCGCTCGCCGATGCGGAAAAATTCCTTCTCCCCACCTACAAGCGCCAGCCGCTCGTTTTCACTCACGGCCGCGGCCCCTACGTTTTCGACTCCTCCGGCAAGAGGTATCTCGATTTTCTCGGCGGCATTGCCGTCAACGGCCTCGGCCACGCCCATCCCAACATCATCAAAGTGATTCGCCGCGAATCCGTGCGTGCCATCCATCTTTCCAATCTCTTCCACAATGAATTTCAGGGCCCTCTCGCAAAAAAACTCGTCGAAATCTCGGGCATGGACCGCGTCTTTTTCTCCAACAGCGGCACCGAAGCCATCGAAGGTTGCCTCAAGCTTGCGCGCCTCTATTCGCGCCCGGCTGACGCGCCGCTCGCAGCCCCCAACCCAAAGCACCGCATCCTCGCGCTCGAGAACTCCTTCCACGGTCGCACCTTCGGCGCGCTCAGCATCACTGCTACCGAAAAATATCGCCTCCCGTTTGCGCCCCTTGTCCCTGGAGTCGAATTCGTAAAATTCAACGACGTCGCCGACCTCGAATCCAAATTCGACAAGAACGTGTGCGCTGTGATCCTCGAAACCATCCAGGGTGAAGGCGGCATCCATCCCGTCAGCGAACCTTTCTGGAATCGCACCCGCGCGCTCACCAAACAAAATGACGCACTGCTCATCGCCGACGAAATTCAATGCGGCCTCGGCCGCACTGGCCGCTACTTCGCCTATCAAAAGTTCTCCTCTAAACCCGATCTCGTCGCCATCGCCAAGCCTCTCGCTGCCGGCCTTCCTCTCGGCGCCATTCTCACCTCCGAAGCTGTCGCGGCTCGCGTCAGCCCCGGCGTCCACGGCACAACTTTCGGCGGTGGCCCCTTGATCTGCGCCGTCGCGCTCGAATTCCTGAAAGTTCTCGACAAAACAAAAGTCCTCTCCAATGCCGCCGCGCGCGGCGCCGAAATTCGCGCCGGCATCGAAAAACTCGCGGCAAAATTTCCCATCATCAGGCAAGTCCGCGGCGAAGGCCTCATGATCGGCGTCGAACTCACCATCGACGGTACTCCGTTCGTCGCGCAAGCCATGCAGCGCGGCCTGCTCATCAACTGCACGCATGAATTTACCTTGCGCCTCCTCCCCGCCTTCATAATCGGCGCCAAACAAGTTCGGGAATTCCTCGGAATTTTCGAAGCTGTCCTCGGTCATGTTTCTAAATCCATGCCTGCGACGGAAACGGCGCGGCACGCGGCTCACGCCGCAGTAAGGTAAGCAAACGAAATGGCAACTACCACACTGGCAACGCCTGTTCTCGTCGCGAACGATCTCCTCACCGGAGCCGAATGGAGCCCCGCGCACACGCGCGAACTCCTCGCCATCACCGCGGACATCAAGTCGAATCCCGCAAATTACGCCGACACGCTCCGCGGCAAATTCCTCGCGCTCATTTTTGAAAAGCCCTCGCTCCGCACTCGCGTCACGTTCGAAGTTGGCATCCAGAGCATGGGCGGCCACGTCGTCTTTCTTGACCACACACAGGCCCGCCTCGGCGAACGCGAATCCATCGCCGACGTCGCGCGCAATCTCGAACGCTGGGTTCAGGGCATCGTCGCCCGTGTTTACGAGCAGCGCGTCCTCGACGAAATGGCCGCTACCACGGATATTCCCGTGGTCAACGCGCTCTCCGATAAATTTCATCCCTGCCAGGCCCTCGCCGATTTTTTCACGCTCGAAGAAAAATTCGGATCGCTAAAAGGGCTCAAGCTTGCCTACGTCGGCGACGGCAACAACGTTTGCCACTCGCTCACCTATCTTGCCGCGCGTCTCGGCGTGAACCTCCGCATCGCTACGCCGGAAAATTACGCGCCCGACGCCGACGTCATCGCCGATTCCAAACGCGTCGCAAAAGAAACCAAAGCGAAAATCGAACTCTTCACCGATCCCCGCGAAGCCGTCGCAGACGTCCAGGCCGTGTACACCGACTCCTGGACCAGCATGGGCTTCGAAGCCGAAGAAAAAGTCCGCAGCGAAGTCTTCAAGCCCTATCAGGTCAATCGCAAACTCATGGCGCTCGCTGGACGCGATTCTATTTTCATGCACTGCCTCCCCGCGCATCGCGGCTACGAAGTCACCAACGAAGTTCTCGATGGTTCGCGCTCCGTCGTGCTCGACCAGTCCGAAAATCGCATGTATGTCCAGAAAGCGATTCTGCACACGCTCTATCGCTAGATTTTCGTCTCTTTGAAATTGTGTTGTCTTAGACTACGCATATCTCCAATCACGAAAGAGGAATTGTGAACAGAACTGCTCCAAAACCGAAAAAGGTCGTGCTCGCCTATTCTGGCGGACTCGATACCAGCATCATCATCCCCTGGCTCAAGGAAACTTACGGTTGCGAAGTCATCGCCATGATCGGCGACGTCGGCCAGCAGGAAGATCTCCAGGCCGCTTACAAAAAAGCGCTTGCCACCGGCGCATCCTCCGCGACCATCGAAGATCTCCGCGAAGAATTCGTCCGCGATTTCATCTGGCCCACGCTACGCGCCGGCGCCGTTTACGAACACACCTATCTTCTCGGCACGTCGATGGCGCGCCCCGTCATCGCCAAGCGTCAAGCCGAAATCGCGCTCAAGCTCGGCGCCGACGGCCTCTCGCACGGCTGCACCGGTAAAGGCAACGATCAGGTCCGCTTCGAGCTCGCCTACAAAGCCATCGCGCCGAATGTCCAAATCATCGCCCCCTGGCGCGAATGGGACATCGACTCCCGCGAAGACGCCATCGCCTACGCCGAAAAACACAACATCCCCATCGAACAGAGCAAAAAAAATATCTACAGCCGCGACCGCAACATCTGGCACCTCAGCCACGAAGGCGGCGAACTCGAAGATCCCGCAAACGCCCCCAGCGAAGCCATGTGGCAATGGACCGTTTCTCCCGAAAAAGCTCCCGACAAAGCCGAAGAAGTCGAAATCGGTTTCGAATCCGGCACGCCCGTCTCCGTCAACGGCACAAAACTCGGTCCCGTGGATCTTCTCAACACGCTAAACGAAATCGCCGCGCGCCACGGCGTCGGCCGCACGGACCTCGTCGAGAATCGCCTCGTCGGCATGAAGTCCCGCGGCGCATACGAAACTCCCGGCGGCACGCTTCTCGTCACCGCTCATCGCGAACTCGAGCGTCTCACCGTCGATCGCGAAACCGCGCACCTTCAGCAAACTCTTTCCGTTCGCTACGCCGAACTCGTTTACAACGGCGTCTGGTTCTCCACGCAGCGTCAGGCCCTCGACGGCTTCTTCAACGTTTCGCAGGAGCGCGTCACCGGCTCCGTCGGCCTCAAACTCTGGAAAGGTTCGCTCAACGTCACCAGCCGCAAATCTCCTTTCTCTCTTTACCGCGCCGACCTCGCCAGCTTCACCATGGGCCGTTACAATCCGAAAGACGCCGAAGGCTTCATCAATCTCTTCGCGCTTCCCGTCACCGTCCGCCCCAAAGCCAAAGCCGAAGGCGGCAACTCCTAAATGTTTGCCGGTAACAACGGTTCCGTTACCCCGCGCACCGGCGTGCGATCGCCACCCGCTTTGCCGCGGTTCGTCATCCTGAGTCCCGTGCTCCTGCACCGCGACTTAGGACCTCAACCGCTGCATCTTGGCGCAATTTTCCGCAGCGTGTTATTCCGAAACTGAAAACTGACGACTGATGACTGACAACTTCCGCCATGACTGAACGCAAAGACACTAAACTATGGGGCGGCCGCTTCGAACGCGAACCAAACGCGCGCTTCGACGCCTTCCAGCGCTCCTTCGCATTCGATCGCCGCCTCCTTCCGTACGAAATCGCCGTCGACCGCGCCTGGGCCAAAGCCCTCGAGCCCATCGGCATCTTCACCGCCGCCGAAGTCAAACAAACCCTCGCCGCGCTCGACAAAATGGAAGCCCGCGCGAAAAACGATTCCGCTTGGCTCGAAAAAACCGGCGCCGACGCCGAAGACGTCCACCACTTCGTCGAAAAGGCCCTCGTCGAAGAACTCGGCCCTCTCGGCTGGAAGCTCCACACCGGCCGCAGCCGCAATGAACTCGTCGCCACCGATTTCCGCCTGTTCGTCATCGACGCCGCTGCCCAACTCAAGCGCGGCCTCCTTGCTCTCATCAACGCATTGCTCTCGCAAGCCAAGGCAAAACTCGGTGTCCCCATGGCGGGCATGACCCACATGCAGCACGCTCAGCCAATCCTTCTTTCTCATTTCCTTCTCGCCCACGCCGAAGCTTTCGCTCGCGACATCACGCGTCTTCAAAACGCCGCAGCCAGCGCCGACGCCTGCCCCATGGGCTCGGGCGCGCTTGCCGGAAATTCTTTTGCCATCAACCGCGAAGCCATCGCCCGCGAACTCGGCTTCTCCAAAATCACCGCCAACAGCCTCGACGCCGTCAGCGACCGCGACTTCGCCCTCGACTACCTCTTCGCCCTCTCCGGCATCGCCACGCATCTCTCCCGCCTCGCAGAAGATTTCGTCCTCTTCGCCTCCCAGGAATTTTCATACGTCATTCTTCCCGACGAATATTCCACCGGCAGTAGCCTCATGCCGCAAAAGAAAAATCCCGATTGCTGGGAACTCATCCGCGGTAAAACCGGTCGCATCACAGGAGCGCTCGTCTCTTTGTTAACGACACTGAAGGGACTTCCAACGAGCTATCAGCGCGACTTGCAGGAAGACAAGGAAGCGCTCTTCTCCGCGCACGACCAGGTTGACGACATGGTCGCCATCGCCACGGGTGCCATCGGCACCACGCAATTCCGCGACGAAAAACTCCGCGCACTCGCCAGCAATCCATCCCTGCTTGCCACCGAAGCCGCCGACTACCTCGTCCGCAAAGGCATCCCGTTCCGCCAGGCCCACGATTTGGTCGGAAAAATCCTTCGCCGGGCCGAAACGCAGGGCAAAAACTGGATGGAATTGCCACTCACCGAACTGCAGAAAATCTCTCCGGAAATAGGCTCCGACTCTGCCGCGAGCCTCACCGTCGAAGCCGCTCTCGCCGCAAAAAGAGTCCCGGGCGGCACCGCTCCCGATTCGGTCCGCGCCGCAATCGACGATCTCGAAAAAAGAATTCGCGGCATCGGAGCCACCACGTGACGCAAGCTCCTTCCGAAGCCGCTCTTCCCAAGGGTTTCCGTTTTGCCGCCACCGCCTGCGGCCTCAAAAAAACCGGCGCGCTCGATCTCGCCATCCTCTCGAGCGACGTTCCCGCTTCCGCCGCCGCCGTCTTCACGCAAAATCTCGTCGTCGCCGCTCCCGTCACTCTTTCCCAAAAAAATCTCGCCGAATCAAAAGGCCGCATGCGCGCAGTCGTCGTCAACGCCGGCAACGCAAACTGCGCCACCGGCGCCCAAGGCGGTCTCGCCTCGCAACGCACCCTCGAAGAAGCCGCACGCCGCATGGGCCTCGCTCCTCAGGAACTCTTCGTCTGCTCCACCGGTGTCATCGGTGTCCAACTCCCCGTCGAAAAAATTCTCCGGGCTCTTCCCATGCTCGCTCGCAACCGCCGTCCCTCCGCCCGCTCTTTCGCCGAACTCTCTCTCGCCATCTGCACCACGGACACGCGCCCCAAAACCGCCTCCGCCTCGTTCCGCATGTCCGGCAAACGCATTCATCTCATCGGCTGCGCCAAAGGCGCCGGCATGATTCATCCCAACATGGCCACCACGCTCGCTTTCGTCGTCACCGACGCCAACATTTCTCCCGCGCTCCTCCAACGAACCTTGCGCGACGTCACCGGCCGCACCTTCAACTCCATCAGCGTGGATGGCGACACTTCGACGAACGACACACTCCTCGTCCTCGCCAACGGCGCCGCCGGTGCTCCCGCCATTGCCAACGGCAGTAAAGCCCACCGCCAATTCACCGCTGCCCTCGAACAAGTTTGCGGTTCTCTCGCCCAACAAATCGTCGCTGACGGCGAAGGCGCTCAGCGTGTCATCCAAATCGAAGTCCGCGGCGCCAAAACCGAATCCGCCGCGAAAAAAATCGCCGAAACCATCGCCACTTCGCCTCTCGTCAAAACCGCCTTCGCCGGCGGCGATCCCAACTGGGGCCGCATCTTCGCTGCCGCCGGCCGTTCCGGAGTCAAATTCGATCCGTCCCTTGTCGAAATCACTATGGCCGGAATCAAAGTCCTCAAACGCGGCCAGCCTCTCGACTTCAACGAACGCGCCGCCAGCAACAAACTCCTCGCCGACCACGTCCCCATCGTCGTCCATCTTCATGCCGGCAAATCCTCTGCCCGCTACTGGACCTGCGACTTCACCGCCGAATACGTCCGCATCAACGCCTCCTATCGCACGTAAGCTGTCTTCCAGCACAAAGAAAGACAAAAACCATCTTCTACATCATTTGTATTACACTGTATTTGCTTGTATGGAGTAGCTATCATGGGAATCTCAAAAATCTTTACCCTGCGTCTCGATCAACGGGATCGCAATCGCCTCGAAAAATTGGCAAAAGCCACAAACCGCTCCCGCTCCTACCTTGCCGCAGAAGCGATCCGCGAATATCTCGCTCTCAACGAATGGCAAGTCGCCGAAATTAAAAAGGCCATCGAAGAAGCGGATCGCGGGGAGTTCGCCTCCGATACCGAAGTGAAGCGCCTCAGGAAAAAATGGACCGCTCGTGCGCGTTAGGTGGCTGCGCCGAGCCCTCGCCAATCTCGAAGAAGAAGCCCAATACATCGCCGCAGACAATCCAGCCGCCGCGAGTAAAACTGTCGCAACAATTTTCGCCGCCGTGGACCGCCTCGCCCATCATCCCGCCATGGGAAGAATCGGGCGCGTGCCGGGTACGCGGGAACTTGCAGTCTCTAGCACTCCTTATGTCATACCCTACGGCGTGCGAGGCTGCGTATTGGAAATCCTTCGCGTTTTTCACGGAGCGCGGCAATGGCCATCGCAATTTGAGAAATAAATTTCCTCGCTTAATTTGCTGGGTGCAACGTTTTCATCCGCATCAACGCCTCCTACCGCACCTGATAAGCTTGTGGTTGTTTGGGTTTCAATGTAGCGCTGCGGCTTCAGCCCAGCATCTTCCGTCTTGTATGAGCATTGACACCTGCCCCCGAGAAGCCTATGTTTTTCGCGCAGTCTTGGCTTGAGGAGGCGCAAATGATTCTGAATATCGAGCACAAGAGCGTGGATCCCGACATCGATCTCTTCTCCTTGACCGGCCGCCTGACCATGGGGAGCGACAGCCAGCAGGTCGAATGGAATCTCGCGAAAATCCTGAAAGAAAATCATAAAAAGGTCATCTTCGATCTGGCCAAAGTAAATTTCCTGGATAGTTCCGGCATCGGCATCCTCGTCATGTGCCACGCGAAATTGAAAAAGGCGGGTGGGGCGCTGCGCATCGCCGGTGCTCAGGGAATGGTGCAGCAGGTCCTGGAGATGACCAGCGTAAATAAAATTGTCGAGTTCTATCCCAGTGCTTCCGAAGCAGCAAAGAATTTCACCGTCGTGTAAGCGATCCGCTGGCTTTCGAGAAATCGGAGACCCATCCCCTTGAGTGGACGTCTTTCAGGAAAAGTAGTGCTGGTTACCGGCGCAGCCCAGGGCATCGGTTTCGAGTGCGCCCGCATGGCCGCCGCCGAGGGCGCATCGGTCGTACTCGGCGACATTCAAAAGGATCGTGGCGAAGAAGCCGCCGCAAAAATCCGCGCCGCCGGCGGCAACGCGATTTTCCAGCTCGCCGATCTCACCCAGGAATCCCAATGCGCCGCATTAGTCGACGCCGCCATAAATAAATTCGGCAGACTCAACGGCCTCGTCAACAACGCCGGCTGG
>DATGIS010000140.1:0-17935 GCA_035295625.1 Candidatus Acidiferrum sp.
ACCGGCGTCTGTTCGAAGAGCACGAGCACTACGAAGCGGAACTGCAACGAATCCTCAGCTCTACCTACCTCAGTTCGGAAGACCTTCTCGAAGAAATAAAACTCAAGAAAATGAAGCTCCACTGTAAGGATGAGATGGAGCGGATCGCTTTGCGTATCCAACGCGCGCGCGCTGCTCACTCGTAGCGCGCCACCTCCATTTTTGTGAATTCGATTTGCAGACTCTCGGAGTGTTTCCAAGCCGAGTTCTCGGCCGAACTCCATCCTCGCGTCTATGCTATCTTCGTCTTTATATGGTCAAGGAAGGCTACTACTTCGGCTTGCCGCCGCTTTTTTTCGGCGGAATTTTACTCGCTCTCAACTGGTGGATTGCCGCCACGGTTCTCATTGCGCTCGCGCTTTTCTGTTTTTCCTTCTTCCGTGACCCTGATCGCTCCGACCCCGGAGACCCTGACGCGGTTGTCTCTCCCGGTGATGGGCGCGTCGTCGTCATCACGCCGGAAGAAAATGCCGGTCGCGCTGGCACCCGCATTAGCATCTTCCTCGCCGTCTGGAACGTCCACGTAAACCGCACGCCAATGTCCGGCACCATCACCAAAGTGGACTACCGCCCCGGCAAATTCATGGCTGCGTGGGACCCTAAGGCCTCCACCCAAAACGAGCAAAACATCTTCACTCTCGCCACTCCCGGCGGTGACATCGAATTCAAACAGATTGCCGGTCTGATCGCCCGTCGCGTCGTCTCGTGGAAAAGGCCCGGCGATTCCGTCCTCCGTGGCGAACGCATTGGCCTCGTCCGCTTCGGTTCTCGAGTGGACATCTGGCTCCCGCAAGACGCTCAGATTTCCGTAAAAGTGGGTGATACCGTTCACGGCGGTTCCAGCGTCCTTGCGCGTTGGTCCGTGCAATCTTCGAACCTCGCCTCCGATGTTGCCCTTGCTGAGGCGAGCCACTCCGGTTAAAGATAGGGACATGGATCAGCACGAAATCCCGTTCGCTGAGCGCCGCTTCCGCAACGCCAAATTTCGTCGCGGTATCTTCCTCTTACCTTCTCTATTTACCTCAGCGAACCTTCTCTGCGGCTATTACGCCGTCGTCGCAGCCTTAAGCGGCACAGCCACGGATTTCGACCATGCGGCCCGCGCCATTGGCCTCGCCATTCTTTTTGACTCCCTCGACGGCCGTGTCGCGCGCATGACCGGCACTAACACTGAATTTGGCGTGCAATTCGATTCGCTCGCGGACGTCGTCAGCTTTGGCATGGCTCCCGCCGTACTCGCCTATGCGTGGGGCTTCCGCAGCGTACAGCCGACCACCGCCATCAACGTGGAGTTGCTCGGACAAATCGGCTGGATATTGTGCCTGGCGTTTCTGATCTGCTGCGCGTGGCGTCTGGCGCGGTTCAACGTCCAAGGAATGGCTCCGGGAAGCTCAAAATTTTTCGTGGGAATGCCCACACCTGCGGCAGCTGGCGTCATCGCTTCAATTGTTCACGGCTTCAAAGTCCCTTTGCACGACTGGCGCTGGTCTTTCGCCTGGTTTGTGCTTGCAACCGTTCTCGGTGCGCTGATGACCAGCACCGTGCGCTACTACAGCTTCAAGGACATTCCGTGGACCAAGAAGCAACCGTCCGCAACGGTCATCGTCCTTCTTTTGCTAATCGCCGTGATTTGGCGATTCTCTGAAATCGCACTCGTTTTGTTCGCTTGCGCCTACGCCGCCACCGGCGTTGCTCTCCACTTCGTCCGGTTCTTTCGCCACCGATTCGCTCCGCGAACTGCCGGCGTCTCTCAGTAGCACAGATTTCGGCCTAATACCTCTGGGTCTCGATCCTTTCGCTCCATCTCCCCGCTTCCCGTATAATCTTCAGCTGACAACTCATGGCCGCCACTCGCATCGTCATCGCCGGAGCTTCTTCTCTTCTCGGCGTCGAACTCAAATCTCTCCTCGAAGAAGGCCGCTTTGCCGCTGCTGATTTCCGTCTCGTCGACGAAGAGGCCGTCGCAGGCACGCTCACGGAGGCCGGTGGTGAAGCCGCCGTCATCCAACCCGTGGAAGCGGACAGTTTTGATCGCGCCAGCCTCATCTTCTTTACCGGTTCTGCCGCATTTACAAGCGCGAATCTCGCGCTGGCTCGCGCCAGCGGCGCCATCATCGTCGACCTCAGCGGTGCGCTAACCTACGATCCTTCCGTGCGCCTCTGGTTTTCCAACCTCGACGCCATTCGCCTGCTATTTTCCGCGGGCATACAAAAAGTCTTTGCCGTCCCATCTGCTGCCGCAACCGCCGCCGCATCCCTCGTCCTTGCGCTCGAAAAATTCCAGCCCGAACATTTCACATTCGTCGCCCTTCAACCCATCTCTGAATCCGGCAAGAAGGGAATCGAAGAACTCGAACAACAGACCACGCATCTCCTTTCGTTTCAGGCCGTCGGATCCCCGATCTTCGATACCCAGGTCGGTTTCAATTTGCTCGACCGTTTCGGCCCCGCAAGCTCCGAAAAGCTTTCCTCCTCGCGCGACCGTGTGCGCCGCGAACTTGCCGCCATCCTCGGTTCATCCGCCAAACTTCCCGCCGTTCAACTCATCCACGCGCCCGTCTTTTACGGCACCGCCTTCACATTGTCCGCAAAACTATCGGCCCCAACCGACGCGACTACGCTCGCCGCCGCTCTCAAAGCCGCCGGCTGCCAAGTCACCGTCGACCCCGCACCCAGCAATCTCAGCGTCGCAGGCGAATCGCTCATCCAACTTGCCACACCGGAGTCCGATCCTTCTTCTGCCAATCTCTGGTGGTTCTGGGGCGCCGCCGACAACATCCGTCTCCCCGCATTCAACGCCGTCAAACTCGCGGAGAAGCTCCTCGCATGAAACGCATCGCACTTTCCTTCAGTGCCGCTCTTTGTTTTTTCGCCTCCGCTTGCGGCTACCATGTCGCCGGCCACGACACCGCTCTGCCCAAATCCATCCACGTCATCGCCGTTCCGGCAATCGAAAACAAAACCACCAGCTACCGCATCGAACAAAAACTCACTGCCGCGACCATCCACGAATTCCTCGCCAAGACGAATTACAAGATCGTCTCCAATCCCGCTTCGGGCGACGCAGTCCTCACCGGCAAAGTCCTCAGTGTCGAAGCTGTCCCTCTCACCTTTCAAGTTCAACCCGCCACGCCCACCGCCCCTTCCACCGCGCAAGCCACCACCATGCTCGTCACCGTCAAGTGCGAAATCACACTCACCGAATCCGACTCGCAAAGAGTTCTCTTCCACTCCGACAACTTTCTTTTCCGCAACGAATACGAACTTTCCACGGACGTAAAAAGCTTTTTCGAAGAACAAGATCCCGCGCTCGACCGCCTCGCCAAGGATTTTGCGCAAAAGCTCGTCGCCGCCGTCTTGGAGAATTTCTGATGCCGCAAATCTCCGCCGGCGAACTGCTCGCGCGTCTCGAAAAAGGCAAGCCGATCCCCGCGATTCTTCTGCTCGGCGAAGAAACGTATCTCCGCGACACGTGCCGCGCACAACTCATCGATCGCTTTGTCCCGGAGGCCGCGCGCGCCTGGGCCGTTTCCCGCTTCTCCGCAGACCGCAATGAAGTGCAGGCCGCCGTCGATCAGGCTCAGACGCTCCCGATGCTTTCTCCGCAACAACTCGTTTTTCTGGAAGAAGCTGAAGTCATCGAATCCCTCGCCGAAAAGAAGAGGGAAGAAGCCGTCAAAGCGCTCGAAACCTATCTCGAAAATCCCGCTTCTTTCACCATTCTTGTTTTGGAAGCCGCGCATCTCGATCAGCGCATGCGCCTCGCAAAACTCCTCGTGGAAAAATCGCTCGTCGTTCAGGTCGGCCTCGGCGAAAAGCAGGACGACCGCATTTCTGCCGCCATCGCCCTCGCCAAAGTTATGGCCAGGGAAGACGGCGTCGAGTTCGAAAAAGGTGCCGCCGAGGATCTCGCCGAATCCGTCTCCGCTGATCTCCAACGCCTCAAAACCGAAATCACAAAGCTCTCCACCTTCGTCGGCGATAGAAAACTCATCACGCGCCACGACGTCGCCACCCTTGTCATCTCGGAAAAAACCGCCACGGTCTGGGAACTCGCCGACATGCTTGCCATGCGTCAATCAAAACGCGCGCTCGAATTTCTCGACCGCATCCTCCGCGAGGGCGAACAGCCGCTCCAAATTCTTGGCGCGCTCACCTGGATGTATCGCAAGCTCATGGAAGCCAGCGAACTCCGCACGCTTTCCAATCCCTATCAAGCCGCCGGTGCTCTCAAGATGCGACCCGACCAGGCCGAATTAGCCATCAACAGCGCCAGAAAAATTTCCAAGCCGCGCCTTCTCGCCGGCCTCAGAGCATTGCAAGTCGCCGACAGCCGCCTCAAAGGCTCGGGCGGCGGCTCCCCGCGCACCGTCCTCGAATTTCTCCTTGCCGAACTCACAGCCCCCGACTCCCGCGCCGCCACTCACTAATTTTGGATTACCAGCCGCGTCGGAAAATCTTCGCTTTAAGCGCAAAGAAAAAGCGGCGGACTGGATGTCCGCCGCTTCGAGATCAATTTCTTCTTTTTTCCAAACTGATGACTGACGACTGAAAACTGAAGACTTCTTACGCCTTCTTCGCCGCCAATCCGTTGTACGCCAAATTCAACCTCGACTTGTACCGGTTCGCCGTATTCTCGTGTAGCACGCCCTTCGAAATCGCCTGGTCGATCGCGCTCAGCGTCGGGCTCAGCAAAGTTCCCGCTGCCGTCTTGTCCCCGGCTGAAATCGCCCCGCGCAGCTTCTTCATCAAGCTCCGCACCGCCGTCCGGTTCGCCCGGTTCACTTCCGCGCGTTGGCGAGATTGCGCCGCCCGCTTTAATACTGACTTTTTCTTCTTCTTAACTTTGGTAGCCTGTCCTTGGGCCATCTATCTAATGCTCCTTTTGTGCATCGCTCAAACTATTAAGTTTAGGGGACGCTGCTAGTGAAGTCAAACAGGCGATTTTCATCCCTTCGCGCGGCCGCATGCGCCGTCCTTTCAATTCGAGTAGTCTTTGTTTGCGTGACCGGAGCCAATTCTTGAGCCCAGTCCAGGGAAAACTCAACAAACGCGACGAGCTTCGCCTCCTCGTCAACTCGCGCCATCCTGTCATCACCATCGAAACCACGGAGGAAGAGCGCGTCGAACAACTCCTCTTTCAAATCGGCACCGAACTCGACGTCCCCGTCTACACCTGGAGTGTTACCAAAGGCCTCGCCCGTTTCAAAGGCGAGCCTCTCTATCACACCGACGACCCCGTCCAGGCCCTCGCCAACATCTCCATCATCAACGGCGATGCCATCTTTCTCCTCAAAGATTTTGCCCGCTACTGCGACAACGACAAAATCTGCCGCCGTCTCCGTGAACTCGGCGAAACTTTCCGCACCGCTCGTCGCAGCATTGTCATCACCGGCGCCAACATGTCTCTCCCACCCGATCTCGCCGGCGACGCCGTTCCTTTCGAACTTGGCCTCCCCGAACTCGAAGAACTTTTCTCCGGCGTCCGCCAGACTCTCGCCGACCTCAATCGCGACAATCACATTCCAATTTCTCTCGACACCATGGGCATGCAACAAGCTGCGCAATCGCTCGCCGGACTCACGAAAGAAGAAGCCCTTCGCACGCTTCGCATGTGCGTCCTTTCGCGCGGCAAGGCCGACGCCGCCATCGTCGAAGATCTCCTCGAAGCCAAGCGCAACATCCTCCGCGGCGAAGGCCTGCTCGAAACCGTTCGCCGCGACTCCTCGTTTTCGGACGTCGCCGGCCTCGCCCGCATGAAAGATTGGCTCGCCAAACGCAAATCCGCACTCACCGCCGAAGGCGTCAAGTTCGGCCTCGTCCCTCCAAAAGGCATTCTCATTACCGGCGTCCAGGGTTGTGGCAAGAGTCTCGCCGCAAAAGCAGTCTCCGGTGAATGGGGATTCGAACTCGCCCGCCTCGATGCCGGCGCTCTATACGATAAATTTGTCGGCGAAAGCGAAAAGAAACTTCGCAAGGGCCTCGAACTCGCGCAAAAAATGGCGCCCGTCGTTCTCTGGATCGACGAAATCGAAAAAGCTTTCGCCTCAGCCAGCTCCGGTGGCGACGCCGACGCCGGCCTCTCGCAGCGCCTTCTCGCCACTCTGCTCACCTGGATGCAGGACCGCGAATCCGGCGTCTTCCTCGCAGCCACTTCCAACAACATCTCCGCGCTTCCGCCCGAAATGCTCCGCAAAGGCCGCTTCGATGAAATCTTCTTCGTCGATCTTCCCACCGCCGCCGTCCGTCAATCGCTCTTCTCGCTGCATTTGAAAAAACGCGGACGCGATTCCGCAGCCTTCGATCTTCCGTCCCTCGCGGGCGCCAGCGAAGGTTTTTCCGGCGCCGAAATCGAGCAGTCCATCATCAGCGGCCTCTACACCGCCTTCGCCGCCAAACAACAGCTCTCCACGCAAATTCTTCTCGCCGAAATTTCCGCCACCCAGCCCCTAAGCGTCACGCGCGCCGAAGATGTCTCCGCCATCCGCCAGTGGGCCCGCACCCGCGCCGTCCCCGCCGACTAGCCGCTTGCAGCACACGCACTCCTTCCTGTGCCAACGTCAACGTAGGAACAGCCCAAGCGGATCTAGCAAGGCTAATCTTGCAGGCAAACATCATTCTCCGTGATGGCATATTCGCGTAATATCCCTCCGGGAGAATTCCATGAAACTCTATCGAGGATTGCTGCTTGTGTGTCTCGCTTCCGCTTTTGCAAATCCGCTCGTCGCCCAGACTCCCCCAGCGCAAAAACCTGAAATCGAGACGCCCCATTCCCAAACCGCTTGCGATTGTCGCGAACTCGAAGCTGCCCAGGCGCGCGTCTCCCGCATGGAAGTCGCTCTCCGCGATTGGCCCGCCCTCGGTCGCTACCGCGAAGCCAACACAAAAATCGCGCCGCCCGCCAAAAACGAATCGCGCGTCGTCTTCCTGGGCGATTCCATCACCGACATTTGGGCCATGCCGCACATGGCGCCGTTTTTTCCCGGCAAGCCCTACATCGGCCGCGGCATCGGCGGTCAAACCACTCCGCAAATGCTTCTTCGCTTCCGGCAAGACGTCATCGCCCTCGCACCCAAAGCCGTCGTCATTCTCGCAGGCACAAACGACATCGCCGGCAACACCGGCCCCATGTCTCTCGAAGAAATCGAAGCCAACCTCGCTTCCATCGCCGAACTCGCCCACGCGCACGGGATCAAAGTCATTCTTTCCTCGGTCCTTCCCGTTTTCGATGGCGGCCGCGGCGGAGAAGGGCAGCCTCTTGTCATGACCGACCGCCGCCCGCCCGAAAAAATCGTCGCCCTCAACGACTGGATCAAAAAATATTGCGCCGCAAACAAACTCATCTACGTCGATTATTTCTCGGCCATGGTCGACGAAAAAGGCTTCCTCAAACGCGACCTCAGTGAAGACGGTCTCCATCCCAACAAAGCCGGCTACGCCGTCATGGCTCCCCTCGCCGAAAAAGCCATCCAATCCGCTCTGAAAATGTAATACCTGATTCACAAATCTTCGTTTTTCAAGTCGCAGTTGTAGGGGCCGCTTTCGAAGCAGCCGTTTTTCGATTTAAGCGGAGCACCGACTTCAAATAGAAGAATCCAATTCTCCGCATCAGAATCGTCGATTTGTCTTTTTTTCCGTTCTTCGCTATTCTCCAAAAGATGTCTCTTCGCTTTACAGCCGCCGTCTCGTGTTGTTGTCACTGTCGCCCCTCGGCAGTGGCTGCTAAATGTTGTTGTAAGGGTTCTGCGCAAGCGCTCTAACCGCCCTTCCATCGCGACTTTTTAGCTCACCCACCGCCAAACACCTCGGCAGGTGGGTTTTTCATTTTCACCACAACTTCTTCGCCGCGCCTCGCGCTGGCCTTGTTTGTCGACTTCAATCTTGGAGAAAATTTATGCAATTCCCAATTGTCCAGAAATTTAAACGCCAGAAACGCACCTTATCGATCGTCGTCATTCTCGCCCTTTGCATCGGATTTGCCGCATCGGTTTTCGCCCAGGGCGAATCCGCCATCGAAGGCACCGTCACGGACTCCTCCGGCGGCGCAATCCCCGGCGTCGCTGTCCAAATCAAAAATCTCGAAACCGGTGTCGCGCGCGATCTAACGACCGATGACGCGGGCCGCTTCTCCGCCGCCGCCCTTCCCGTCGGCCAATACGAAATCCGCGCCGGAAAATCCGGATTCCGCGGCGAAATAAAATCCGACATCTCCGTCGTCGTCGGCCAGCGACTCCTCCTCGACCTCGTGCTCCAAATCGGCGACGTCCACCAGGTCGTCGAAGTCCCCTCTGCACCCACGATCGTCGCCGTCACTACCGACGACTCCTCCGGCCTCGTCGGCGAGCGCCAGGTAAAAGAACTTCCGCTCAACGGCCGCAGCTACGATCAACTCATCACGCTCAATCCCGGCGTCGTCAATTACACATCCCAGCGCGCCGGCGGCATCGGCACATCCAATTCCGTCGTCGGCAATATGTTCGCCGCCTCCGGCCGCCGCCCGCAGGAAAATCTCTATCTCCTCAACGGCGTCGAATTCACCAGCGCCTCCGAAATCAACAACACGCCCGGTGGGGTCAGCGGCCAGCTTCTCGGCGTCGATTCCGTCCGCGAATTCTCCGTCGTCAAGGACACCTATGGCGCCGAATATGGTAAGCGTCCCGGCGCGCAAATCAACATCGTCACCAGCTCCGGTTCAAATGCGCTTCACGGCAGCGCCTACGAATTTCTCCGCAACAGTGCACTCGATGCCCGCAACTTCTTTGACCACGGCGGCATTCCAGAATTTCAGCGCAACCAATTCGGCGGCTCCCTCGGCGGACCGCTAAAAAAAGACAAATCGTTTCTCTTCGGCAATTACGAGGGCTTCCGTCAGAACCTCGGCCTCAGCGACCTCTCGCTCGTTCCCGATAACGCTTCGCGCGCCGCCGCCGCTGCCGGCATCCAGCCGCTCCTCGCGTTATGGCCGGTCGCCAATGGGCCCGAACTTTTGAACGCCAATGGCACTCCCAGCGGTATCGCCGAAGCTTTCTCCAATCCTGTGCAACACATCCGCGAAGACTTCGGCACCGCGCGCTTCGATCAAAATTTCTCCCAAAACGATTCGCTCGCCGCCGTCTACACCGCCGACGACAGCTCCGCCCACTCTCCCACCAGCAATCCGCTCACCTTCGTCGACATCTCCCTCCGCGAACAAGTCATCAGCTTTGGCGAAACTCACGTTTTCTCGCCTAGGCTCATCAACAAAGCCACCTTCGGCTTCTCCCGCGGCAATTTTTATTTCAATAGCGGCACTATCCCGCAGCTCTCTGGCTGGATTCACGATGGTCAACCCGTCGGCGCCGTCGTTGTCGGCGGCGGCACAACGCTGAACGGCGCATCCCAAATTACCAACGGCGGCACCAACGCCGGCAGCAACCTCCGCGCGGTTCGCAACATTTACACAGTCTCCGACCAGGTCACCTTCACTCGCGGCATTCATCTCGTGACCTTCGGCGGGTCGCTGCAAAACATTCAAGCCAACGACGTCCTCGTGCAGGACCAATTCGGCCAGGTCTCCTTCAGCAATCTCCAGAAATTCTTGCAAGGCGCCGTCAGCACCTACACGTACGCGCCTGCCTTCACGCCGTTGTCTTGGCGTTCGCGCCAGGGCGCCTTCTATGCCGAAGACGCCATCAAACTCAAACCCTCTCTCGAACTCCGCCTCGGCTTCCGCGCCGAATCCACCAATGGTTGGAACGAAGCCCACGGCCGCGCCGCAAATTACGCCTTCGATTCGAACGGCGCCATTCTCTCGGCGCCCGTCGTCGGCTCATCCGCCTTCTCCGCCAACAACGCCAAATTCTTGCCCGCGCCGCGCGTTGCCGTCGCATGGTCGCCCTTCGCTTCTAAGAAATCCGTCCTGCGTGCCGGCTTCGGCACGTACTACGCGCTCCTCGACAATCTCAGCTATCGTCTCGATCAGAATGCGCCCTTCAACTCCGTCTTCGCCGTCAAAAACATTTCATTCGCCTCAATCAACCCCAATGCTACCTATGCCGGATCGAAACTTGTTCCGAGCGGCGTGCAACCCAATCTCAAAACTCCCACCGTCGAATCCTGGAGCCTCAAACTCGAACAACAACTCGCTTCGTCCACTTCCTTCAGCGTCGCCTACATCGGCTCGCACGCCTATCACGAACTCCTCTCCGTCGACGCCAACGTTCCCACTCCCACCATCTGCCCCGCGTCGCCGTGCCCGGCGAATTATCCAGCCGGCGCCTTTTACTATCCTGCGAACGCTCCGCTTGCCAACAGTTCCGTTTGGAATTCCACGCATTGGTTTTCTCAGGGAATCAGTTCCTATCACGGCCTCGAAGTGGACCTCAACCACCGCCTCGCGCACGGTCTCCAGTTCCGCGCCGTCTACACCTTCTCCAAAACGCTCGACGACGGCGACAACATGAACACCAGCGTCGCCACGAACTCTCCCGCCTTTGTCGCGAATCCTCTGCAGCCCAAGGCCGATTACGGCCGCGCTTCGTTCGACATCCGCCACTCAGGCGTCATTCAGGCAACCTACGATCTGCCCTTCGGCCGCGGCAATTCCACCGATGCAAATCCTTGGTTCGCTCGTCTACTCGGAAACTGGCAGCTCAGCGGCATCGAAACCATTCAGTCCGGCCTGCCGTTCACGCCGCAGCTTTCCTACAATCCATCCAACGATGGCGATACGCGCAATCCCGTCCGCCCGTCCATCAATCCGAATTTCTCCGGCCCGATCATCCAGGGCGGTCCCGCTCAGTATTTCAATCCCGATGCGTTCATCCAGCCACTCGCCGGAACCTACGGCAACGCAGGCCGTAACATCTTGCAGGGCCCCGGTCTCGTCGAGACCAACTTCTCCGTCTCCCGCAAATTTTCCTTCTCCGAGCGCTTCGCTCTCCAGTTCCGCTCCGAGATCTTCAATCTCTTCAATCACGCCAATTTCAATGCGCCCAATCCCGTCGTTTACGCCGCAGCCACCGGCTTGCCATCTCCGACCGCTGGTGTCATCACCTCGACTTCATCCACTTCCCGCCAGGTCCAGTTCGGCCTGAAACTCATCTGGTGATTTATAGGGCCGGCTTTCTGAAGCCGGCCGCTTTCCCTGCATTCACTCCTCAACACGCCGTCGAGTACGTGCACCGGTAGGAGCACGATAAATCGTGCCCTCTTCGCTAGACAATGTTGGAATTACTTGCGAATAGATCTGCTTGGCAACCCTGCGAGCCTGTTTCGTCCGCGCACTTCACCCACTCGCCGATTGTTTAGAAATCTTCTCCGGCACATTCTGCGCCACAACCCACGCCGCCGCTCCAAATATCCACGAAATGAAAAAACCAGTCCACGCCATCCGCGTCTTAGGCGCAGCCGCAATCATTCCGCCCCACACAAGAAACGTATACAGCGTAATCTGTCCCGCCTCGGCCCACGCCGCCACTCGCGCCAGCACTCCAACCAAAATTCCCAGCCCGCTCGCAATCTGTCCTGCTCCGGTCAAGTAGGCCCACCCCAGCCGATACGGCAGATAGTGCGGGACAAATCCCGCCGTCACATCCGCATACACAATGTGCGAAAGCCCAATCGGAAGAATCGACACCGCAAAAAGGATTCGCGCCAAGCGCATCCCGCGGTCTCCCGTGAGGAACCTCATCATCCCCGATTCCGAAATTCCGCTGAAAACCGCAAACAGCGTCGAACCTCCGGAGAGAAGTAACGTAAGCTCGCCCAGTCCAAGCCAGGAACCCTCCACGCCCGGCGCATGCGCCACCTCCGGAACTTTCAGCGCTGCCCAAAGAATCAGGTAGGGAAACAGAATCCGCACTGCCCACGCCCGGCTCGCCCGAAACGCCAACCCAAGCCCGAGCAAAATCATCAGGGCGCCCGTCCCGACCGCCACTGCATGCCGCGCCGGCACCCACTCTGGCACCGGCTGCCACACCAGCGCAAAATCCCGCACCATCACCCCAATCACGCCCAGCCCAATCAGGCCGGCAACAAACAAACACAAACCAGGTTGTTGGTTCTTGTTCATACGATTTAGAGACGGACCCCAACTCGAATTGACTTCCTCTTATATCAGACGATTAGGCAAAACTTCGACAGAATTGGGTTAACGCAGAACGCGTGGACTAATTGAAACGCCAGGTCGAAGGCGGCGCCATGATGGGCATCAGCCACGCGCTCTACGAAGAAGCAATGTTCGATGAAAGTGGCATCACTTCGCGCGACTGGAACACCTATCCCATCGCCAAAATGACGGATACTCCCGAAATCAAAGTTGTCCTCATTCACAATCCCAAAGTCGGCGCTTACGGCGGTGGCTCAGAAGCCACCAACGCCCTCGCCGCCGCCCTCCACGACGCCACCGGCAAGGTCCTTCGCCGCCTCCCGCTAAAACGCGCCTACGTCCAAGCCCTCATGAAGACCGAAGGACGGTAGGACGTTTCGCACATATTTTCGATTATTTCTGGGCACTGGTTCTGGCCGGCCGGACCAACGGTGGTTTGCCGTCGGCCAGCTCATAAATAACATTTCCTAATTCCAGGCGCGCCGACTTGACGGAGAAATGTCCGTCGAGAACGAAGTCGTCGAGCAGTCTGTACTTGCCGTCGCTCGCATGGAACGTAAATACTCGGTCTTCCTCCGCACGCGGGATCTCTATGAAGGAAACGTCGAGCATTGTTCCGTCCGCTTGTCGAAACTCGCTAAACGGCCCCGCACCGTATCCCGGGAATTTGACCTTAAACAGTGCGTCTATCATTTCCTTGCGATCGGAGAATGTGGACGCAATCGGAGCTTCCCTGACCAGATGAGAAACACGCGAATTCTCGGACGGGTCGATGTTATCCGGATCGTCCTTGTAGTCTTCGTAGCTCGTGTAGAACTTCGAAAGCCTAATCTGTTCGCCTTGATACTCGATGTTGCTAGGTATGTGCCGTCGCAAAACGCTCCAAAGCACGTAACAGACAATGACTGCACACACGATCATTGCAAGCTGCGACGTTTTTGATTGCCGAATTGCAGTCAATGCGGCTCTCCCCACCCGAGGCTACAACAAAAGCTTCTTTGTACGCATTGTTAATAATGTTCTCCCACCCTTGACCGCGCAGCGCGCCTGCGCTACGGTTAAGAAAGTTTCTTCCGAGAAGTGGCTGTTGTAGCGCCCGCTTTCCGAAGCGGGCATCTTTGCTGCAGTTGCTGTCAGGAGGAACCATACCCTATGGGTGACCGCGAAACGGTCAGAAGTCACCAGCATCACTCTTACGTTGGAGCACACGCCGCACCGAAACCTCACGCCAGCCTGATGAAACGCAGCATCGCCATCTCCGGAAAAATTGAACCCTTCTTTGGCACCCTCGACGAAAACGTGCGCCTGCTCGAAGATTCGCTCCAGGTCCGCACCCACCTCCAGGACGTCAAGCTCACCATCGAAGGCGCGCATGAAGCCGTCGACCGCGCCGTGAAAATCGTAGAAGAGTACAACCTCGCCACCCGCAACGGCCGTCATCTCTCCGGCGAAGAAGTCAAAAGCCTTATGCGCATCGCGCTCGACGAACCGCACAGCGCTCCGAGCGAAATGTTCGAGCACGGTCACGGCAAGCCGCGCTCCTTTGGAAAAAAACAAGTCACGCCCAAGAACGCCACGCAGAAGCACTACATGGAGCAGATCGAATCTCACGATATGGTCTTCGGCATCGGTCCGGGCGGCACCGGCAAAACTTATCTCGCCGTCGCCATGGCCGTCAGTGCGCTTCTCACGAAACAGGTCGACCGCATCATCCTCGCGCGCCCCGCCGTCGAGGCCGGCGAAAAACTCGGCTTCCTCCCGGGCACGCTCCAGGAAAAAGTCGATCCCTACATGCGCCCGCTTTACGACGCGCTCTACGAAATGCTTGACGCCGACAAACTCGAAGCCTTCGTCGAAAAGGGAATTATCGAAATTGCGCCGCTCGCTTTCATGCGCGGCCGTACGCTCAACGATTCTTTCGTCATTCTCGACGAAGCCCAGAACACCACCAGCGAACAGATGAAAATGTTTTTGACGCGCCTCGGCTTCAATTCCAAAGCCGTCATCACCGGCGACGCCACGCAAATCGATTTGCCTTCCGGAAAAAAGAGTGGCCTCATTGAAGCCCTCGAAATCTGCGGCAAAATCGAAGGTATCGGCTGTACCCAGTTCAGCGAAAAAGACGTCGTCCGCCACAATCTCGTCCAGCGCATCATCCGCGCCTACGAGGAATACGAACTCGCGCATCCCCAACGCAACAACGGCAAATCCGGAACGTAAACGATAGTAAACTTCGGCTGTGAACATTCTCAACAAACAAACGAAGATCCGCCTCTCGCTCCCACCTCTCGAGAAATTTGCGGACGACGTTTTACGTGAGCTGCAGTTAAAGCCGGAAAATCTTTCCATCGCTTTCGTATCCAATCCCGTCAGCGCTCACCTGAACAAAACATACCGCAAGATCGCCAAAGCGACAGACGTCCTCTCCTTCCCGGCCGAAGCCGATGCTCGTTTGAATCGGCACCGATTTCTCGGAGACATTGCCATTGCCCCCGCCGTCGCAAGCAGTTACGCCAAGAAAAATGGCCGCACGCTCCAGAGCGAAATTTGCATCCTCATCCTCCACGGAATTCTGCACCTCCTGGGATATGATCACGAGACGGATCGGGGCCAAATGAACCGCATCGAGCGCAACCTGCGCCGCAAGTTCGGGCTCGAGTCATGAACTACACGTGGCTCTACGCTCTCGGCGTTATTTTGCTCGCGCTCTTTCTTCCTGTTTATTCCTACCTCACTTTGATTTACCGCGAACTCGGCCGCATGACCACCGGCCCGATTCACGAACATCTCGACATCTTTGAATCGGAAATCGAACCGAAGCTGAAAATAAATCGGCGCAGCGCCGGCCGCGCGTTTCGTATTCTGGGACATTTCTGGCTGGCATTTCTGGTTCTCGAAACCACGCGCGGCGTTTTGTATTTCGTCCCTGGAATTTGGGAAGCCATCGTCGAGTTGAGCGTTTTCATCGCGCTCGAAGTTGTGATTGCAATGCATTTCGTTCCCGATCTTTTGTTGTATCGCACCACCGGCCGCTGGCTCCTGCCGCTGCTTCCTGCGATTCGCGCAAGTCTGTGGCTGGTGTGGCCCTTCCGCGTTGTCGTCGAAGGCGCGGAAACGCTGGCACGCATTTCCGAAAAGGAATCGGAAAAGACCGACGAGCAGCGCACCGAAGAGGGAATCGAAGCGCTTGTGGAAGCTGCCGAAGAAGAAGGAATCATCGAACCTGAGCAGGCGGATTTGATCGAGCAGGTTGTGGAATTCAGCGACAAGCGCGTGCGCGAAGTTATGACGCCGCGTCCGGACATCGTCGCGATTTCCGCCGACGCGTCGCTCGAAGAGTTCCATGCAAAATTGGTGGAGACCGGATTCACGCGGCTGCCCGTTTTCGACAAGTCCATCGACGACATCGTCGGCGTCGCGCACGCTCAGGATTTACTGACGGTTGCGGACGCGGATCTTCTGAAACGAAAAGTGCGCGAAATGATGAAACCCGTTTTATTTATTCCGGAAACAAAAGTCGGCTCGGAACTTTTGAAAGAGATGCGGCAGCAGGGGCAGACGATTGCCGTAGTGATCGACGAACACGGAAGCGTCGCGGGCGTTGCGACGATGGAAGATCTCGTCGAAGAAATTGTCGGCGAGAGCGGCGACCAGAAAGCGGAAGCGGTCGCGGAAATTGTGAAAGAGCCGGACGGCGCAATCGTCGTTCCCGGGAGCGTCGGAATTTCCGAAGTGGAGGATCTTCTCGGCGTGCAATTCGGCGAGAGCTCCGCGGAAACGGTGACGACGATTGCCGGGCTGCTAAGCCACGTCAGCGGAAAAGTTCCTGCGCCGGGCGACAAGGTCGATATCGAAGGGCACCGGTTTGAAGTGCTGGATGCGAATCAGACGAAAGTGTTGCGCGTGCGGATTCGCAAACAGGCCGCTCCGGTTCCGGTCGCGGCAAGATCAAAAGCAAAATCCTAGTTGTTGTTTTCTTCTTCCGTTTCTTTTTCCCCTGCGTATTCGGCAATTTCAGTTTCAAATTCCTCGTCCGGTTCCTGGTGCTGAAGCCTCGCACGCTCGCGGGCGGCTTGCTCTTCGCCAAGGGCTTCGAGTTGCGTGTGCCAATCGAGTTCGCGGACGCGAGTTGGATTGTCGCGCCAGTCGGGAACAACTTTTACGAACAAGCCCAGGTAAACTTTCGTGCCGAAAAGTTCCTCGAGTTCCTTGCGGGCTTGCGTGCCGATCTTTTTCAGCATGTCGCCCTTGTGGCCGATGAGAATCTTTTTCTGCGAGTCGCGCTCGACGTGCATGGTGACTTCGATGCGCAGGAGCTTTGGCTTTTCCTCCCATTTGTCGACGATTACGGCCAGCGCGTGGGGAACTTCGTGGTAGGTGAGCGAGATTGCCTTTTCGCGAATGATTTCGCTGGCGAGAAAACGCTCAGGCTGGTCGGTGACCTGGTCTTCAGGAAAATACGGGTCTGCCTCCGGCAGAACTTTCAGAATTTCGTTCACGAGATCGTCGCAGCCGTCGCCTTTGAGGGCGGAGATGGGAATCATCGCGGCAAAGGGGAATTCCTTGTTGAAGGCTTCGAGAATCGGCAGGAGTTTTGTTTTCGGGAGCTTGTCGACTTTGTTGAGCGCGAGAATGACGGCTTTTCCGCGGAAACGCTTGGCGCGGTCGATGAGCATGTTGTCAGCATGCGGTTGCATGGCGATGGCGTCGGCCATCAAGAGAAGAACGTCGATGCCTTCGACGGCGGCGTTGATCTCGCGAAGCATCTGCTTGTTCAATGCGGTTTTTGCTTCGTGGATGCCGGGCGTGTCGATGAAGACGATTTGTCCTTCCGGGCGAGTGACGATGCCTTGAATGCGGTTGCGGGTCGTCTGCGGCTTTGAGGTGACGATGGCGATTTTTTGTCCGACGAGACGATTGAGGAGTGTGGATTTGCCGGCATTCGGCCGGCCAACGATGGCGACGAAGCCTGCGCGGTGATTTGCTTTAGGTTGTGCAGCAGAGGTGGTCATGAGTTCATTCCGGAGCCGCGATTCCGAGCGACTTCATCTTGCGATAGAGATGCGAGCGTTCGAGGCCGAGAGCGCCGGCAGTCTGCGTCATGTTCCAGCGATTTTCCTGGAGCTTGCGCAGAATGAACTCGCGTTCATAGGCGCTGCGCGCTTCGTGGAGCGTGCCGTAAGGCTGATGCAAGCTTTCGGAAACGCCGCGGAAAAGCTCCGGCGGAAGGTGATGCGGTTCGATGCGCGCTTGCGGGCAGACGATGACGAGGCGTTCGACAAGATTTCGGAGTTCTCGGACGTTTCCGGGCCACGGATAACGCATAAGAATTTCGAGCGCGTTGTCGCTGAGTTCGCGCGTTTTCTTGCCGTATTCGGAGCTGAATTCATTCAGAAAATGGCGGACGAGGATTGGGATGTCTGCGAGGCGGTCGCGGAGCGGCGGAACGAAGAAAGGAATGACGTTGAGCCGGTAGAACAAATCCTGGCGAAATGCTCCGCGTGCGATTTCCTTGTCGAGCTCTTTGTTGGTGGCGGCGATGACGCGAACGTCCACGCGAACGGTCTGGTTCGAGCCAACCGGCTCGAAGCGCTGTTCTTCCAGGACGCGGAGGACTTTGGCCTGCGTGCGCAGGCTCATGTCGCCGACTTCATCGAGGAAGAGAGTGCCGCCGTCGGCGGCCTGAAACTTTCCGGTTTTGTCTTCGCTCGCCCCGGTGAAGCTGCCTTTGAGATGGCCGAAGAGCTCGGACTCGATGAGTTCTTCAGGAATTGCAGCGCAATTCACTTCGACGAATGGCCCCTTGCT
>DATGIS010000141.1:0-55600 GCA_035295625.1 Candidatus Acidiferrum sp.
GGTCCGGAAGCAGCCGGTCTCGGAAAAATATATTGTGTGCAACGCGGACGAAAGCGAGCCGGGAACGATCAAAGACAGGTTCATCATGTCGCATTTGCCGCACCTGGTGATTGAAGGGATGGCGATTGCAGGGCTGGTGACGGGAGCGAAACACGGAATTCTTTACATCCGGCACGAATATCATTTGCAGGAAGAAATTTTGGGCGAGGAAATTCGCCGTTGCTATCGCGCGGGGTTGCTGGGGAAAAATATTCAGGGCATGGGGCTGGATTTTGACTTGCGCGTGTTTGTAAGTCCCGGCGGATATATTTGCGGAGAAGAGAGCGCGTTGATCGAGGCGATTGAGGGGCATCGCGCAGAGCCGCGGAACAAGCCGCCGTTTCCGGGCGTGAACGGGCTGTATCAAAAGCCCACAGTGATCAATAACGTGGAGACGTTTGCGAATGCGCCGCAGATTCTGTCACGCGGGATCGATTGGTATAAATCGGCAGGGCAAGGCGGATCGCGCGGGCTGAAATTCGTTGGCGTGAGCGGACATTGCGCGAGGCCGGGAATTTATGAAGTGCCGATGGGCATCCCGATGAGAACGGTGCTTTTTGATTATGCGGGCGGAGTGCGCGGAGGGCGGCAATTGAAAGCGTTTGCGCCGTCGGGACCGTCGTCGGGATATTTGCCGGCGTCCATGGTGGATGTGCGGCTGGATTTCAAAGCGTTGGCGGATGCAGGATCGATGTTGGGTTCGGGAGCGATTGTTGTTTGCGACGATACAACATGCATGCTGGACATGGCGCTGAATGCGGTGCGGTTTTATCGGAATGAATCGTGCGGGAAATGCGTGCCTTGCAGAGTTGGTTCGCAAAAGATGGTGGATTTGCTGGCGCGATGGTCGCAGGGATCGGCGCCGGAAGCGCAATATCGCGCGGATTTGGGATTGCTGGATGAACTGTCACACGCAATGGCGCAGGCTTCGATCTGCGGGCTGGGGCAGATTGTGCCGGCGCCGATTCAGTCGGTGCTGAAACATTTTCGGGCGGAAGTGGATGCGCATGTTTTGCGCGGGGAATGTCCGAGCGGGATTTGCAAGAGCGCTGCGGCACGAGCGGGAGAAGTGAATCGAGTGGGAATCAGGCCGTAACCAATGACGACATCGAGCACACCTCCGGGACTGATCGACATCACGATTGATGGCGCGGCAATTCGTGTGCCGGCAGGAACGACCGTTTTTGATGCGGCACGGATGAACGGCGTTTCGATTCCGACGCTTTGTCACTTGCAGAACGAGACTCCGGTGGGCGTGTGCCGGTTGTGTCTGGTGGATACCGGTGCGCGAGTTTTGTCGGCAGCGTGTGTGCGACCGGTCGAACCGGGAATGAAGGTGGTAACGAATTCGGAGAAAGTCCTGAGCGCGCGGAAGACGCTGCTGGAACTTTTGATGGCAGATCACCCCTCGCCGTGTACGCGCCAGAAAAATTCTGGCGATTGCGAGTTGGAGACGCTGGCGCAAGCGGCGGGAATCAAGGAACCGCGTTTCGCAAAGCGCACCGTGGCGCGCGGGCATGACGATTCTTCGCTTTCGATTGCGGTGGACCACGACTCGTGCATTTTGTGCGACCGGTGCATCCGCGGTTGCGATGAAGTGCGGACGAATTTTGTGCTGGGCCGCATGGGGAAAGGTTACTCGACCGGCATCGCGTTCGACCTGAACTCACCGATGGGCGATTCGACTTGCATTTCGTGCGGGGAGTGCATGGTTTCGTGCCCGACGGGAGCGCTGACGAACAAAAGCGTGACCGGCACGGCGATCGCGGAAGGCCCGGGCGCCGAAGGATTCGAAGCGGAGGATTTGCTGAAGATTCCGGTGTTCCACGGCGTATCGGGAACATTCCTGGAGATGAATCGCGGCGCGATTGTGAAGCGACGATTCCGCAAAGGCGAATCGATTTGCAAGGAAGGCGATTTCGGATCGACGGCTTTTTATATTTTGGAAGGCAAGGCGCGGGTTTCGATTTCGACGCCGATCGCGCACGTCAAGACGCAAGGCGGATCGAAGGGATTGTTCAAGCGGCTAACGAGCACGCTGGTGGGCCGCGACGAGGATGTGCGCGCGGAAGAGGCGCGCGACAAAACGATTCCGATCGATGCGGCAGTGGACCTTTCCTATGGCAATCCGGTGGCGGAGCTTGGTCCCGGCGATTTGTTTGGCGAAATGACGTGTATGAATTTTTATCCGCGGTCGGCGACGGTCCGCGCGGAATCGGATGTCGTGGCATACGAAATGTTGCGCAACGTGCTCGACATCATGATGAAGAACAAGACGTTCAAGGCGCAAATTGATGAAACGTACCGGCGCCGGGCACTCGAGAATCATTTGCGCGGCGTGCCTATGTTCGCGGATTTGTCGCCGGATTTTATCGAGCACTTAAAAGAGAAGGTGGAGTTGCAGCGGTTTGCGCCGGGGCAAACGATTGCGCGGCAAGGGGATGTGGCGGACTGTTTTTATTTGGTGCGCATCGGGTTCGTGAAGATTTCGGAGAATTATCCGGGCGGCGAACTGGTGCTGGCATATTTATCGCGCGGGGATTACTTCGGCGAGATTGGATTGCTGGGCGGCGGAGTGAGGACGGCGAATTGCACGGCGCTGGACCACGTGGAAGTGGTCCGCATTCCGGGTGAAGACTTCCGGCAAATGGTGGAACGATTCCCGACGGTGCGGCGCGGACTGGAGTTAGTTGCGGAAGAGCGGCGGTTTGCGAACCAACAGCGCATGGAAATGGTTCAGGGCGTGCCAATCGATCAATTCCTTTCGCAGGGATTGATGGAAGCGCAGAGCTTGCTGGTCCTGGATTTGGAAAATTGCACGAGGTGCGACGCGTGCGTGAATGCATGCGCGGATGCGCATGACGGCGTGACGCGATTGGTGCGTGACGGACTGCGCTTCGATCATTTCCTTGTGGCGACAAGTTGCCGGCAGTGCCGCGATCCGCTGTGCATGGTGGGATGCCCGGTGGGATCGATCCGGCGGCGAAATTCGCTGGAAGTGATTATCGAGGATTGGTGTATCGGATGCGGGCTTTGCGCGCGGAATTGCCCGTACGGGAATATCAACCTGCACCCGTTCGAAGTGATGGCGGAAGATCCGGAACATCCCGGGCGGAAGAAGGCGACGATCAAGCAGAAAGCGACTTCGTGCGATTTGTGTACGCATTTGAAAGAGCCGAGTTGCGTTTATGCGTGCCCGCACGACGCGGCTCATCGCGTGGAGCCGCGGCAGTTTTTCCAGGAAGTGATTCATCAAGGTTGGAAGGTGAAATGAAGCTCGACTCCACCCAACGATCGTGGTTTTTCCTTTCGATCGCGATCTTCTTGGTGTGCCTGGCGATTTATGTGCCGTATGCGCTGACCGCGGCGAGAGGGCCGACGGGTGGTAGCGCGCTGGGGCTGGCGTTTGGGATTGTCGGATTCGCGTTCATGTTGTTTGCGGCGGCGCTTGGGGCGAGGAAGCGAGTGCCGACGTGGAGGCTGGGACGAGCGCAGGCGTGGATGCGCGGGCACTTGTGGCTGGGATTTCTGGCGCTGCCGCTTATTTTGTTTCACGGCGGATTTCACTTTGGCGGGACGCTGACGCAGATCTTGATGTGGCTGCTAATTGTTACGGTGGCAAGCGGCGTCTTTGGCGCGGCCCTGCAAAATTATTTGCCGCGGTTGATGACGAAAGACGTTCCACTCGAAACGATCTATGACGAAATTGGACATGTACGGATGCTGTTGCGAGAGGAAGCGGATCGCGCGATGGAAGCGCTGTGCGGGCCGCTGGGATTTGCGTACAAGTCGGAAGAAGCGGGACAACGCGCAGGCGGGTTTACGGCGATGCGCGCGCTGACGGGGAGCACCGTGGCGCTGCGAACTTCAGCCGCGGTGAGCGCAGGAGCGAGCGTTGCGACAGCGGTGGCGGCGGCTCCAGAGATTATTTTGTTGAACGATGAGCAGTCGGCTCCGCTGCGGCGATTTTATTGCGGCGAGTTGCGGCCGTATCTGGAGAATCCGAAGAGGAGCCAGCGCTTGAGCGATGAAGGGCGAGCGCGAAGTTCATTCGCAGCGATGCGGACACTGGTGCCGCCATCGGCGCACGCGACGATGAGCGACCTGGAAGAAATTTGTGACGAAGCGCGGCAGCTCTCGATGCAAGAGCGAATGCACAAGTGGCTGCATGGCTGGCTGCTCGTGCACATTCCACTTTCACTTGCGCTGATTTTGCTGGGCGTGGTGCATGCAGTGATGGCGCTCCGGTATTAGGTGACGATTGGCAAGAACGCGCACAACGAAGAAACTGGCGCAGCGAATCGACCTGAATTATTTCAAGAGGCCGACGCCGTGGAAGCGCGCGAAGCTGTGGCTGGCGATTGTGCTGCCGGCGATTGCGCTGGCTTGGATTGTGGCGCACTTTGTGGCCCATGACTCGAGGGTGTATTCGAGCGGACGGCTGAGCAATCCACATGCCGTATTCGAAACGCAGTGCGCGGCGTGCCACGTTCAAGAGGCCGGGGCGTATTCGGCGAAGGCAGAGAATTCGGCGTGCCTGGCGTGTCACGACGGGCCGATTCATCATGCGGAACAGACGCGGATGCCGAATTGCGCGGAATGCCACGTTGAGCATCGAGGAAAGATCGATTTGGCGGCGGCAACGAATCAGGCTTGCTCGCAATGCCATGCGGATTTGGCCGGGCACGGCGGGGGTTCACACTACGCGTCGGGAATTCTGAGTTTTGAGGATGGGCATCCGGAGTTTGCCGCACTGAAGGTGGGCGCGCGGGATTCAGGAACAATTAAGTTGAATCACATGCTGCATATGAAGCCGATTCGAAGCGCGCCGAATGGGCCGAACGTGCAATTGACGTGCGGCGATTGTCATCGATCGGCTGCAGCGGCTTTGAACGCGCCGTGGCCTTATGCTGATGCGAAGTATGTAGCGGCGGCAGTGAGTTACACGGGCAAAGATCAATTCGCGGCGCCGCGTTCGACTGGATTGATGGCGCACAATCCCGCGACTGGGCGTGAATTGATGGCGCCGGTGAAGTTTGCGACGGCTTGCGCTGCGTGTCATTTGTTGACGTTCGACAAGCGATTCGATGAAGGCGTGCCTCATGACAAGGCGGAAGTGGTGCATGCGTTTTTGGTGAAGAAATTTTCGGGGTACATCGCGGCACATCCATCGGAATTGCGGGAGATGGAAGATCCTGCGCGAGATTTGACGGGCAAGCCTTTGCCACCGCGGATGAGAACGGTGACGACGGCGCAGTGGATCCAGGAGAAAGTGACGGTCGCGGAAGAGCTGCTGTCGCACAAAACCTGCGCGCAGTGCCATCAGATGGCGCGAGAAACACTGGACGACACCAGCATAGCTCGCTGGGCTCCCAAAGCACCGAATTACTTAACGAGTTCTGGCGGCCAGATGCAGGTGTCCGAAGCCGTTCTCGGCATGCTGGCCCACATAGCCGCAATTGCGCCGGCGAACACCACCTTGCGCTGGCTACCACATTCGAAATTCAGCCACGACGCGCACACCGGATTTACTTGCACGAGTTGCCACGCGAAGGCGATGACGAGCACGGAATCGAGCGACGTGCTGATTCCGGGGATTGCGAATTGCCAGACGTGCCACGCGCCCGGGCCAAATCATGCGGAGTCGCGCTGTTTTGAATGCCACACTTACCATGACTGGTCGAAGCGAAAAGAAGTGAAGCCGGCGTTTACGCTTCCGGCGCTCCGCACGGGAATGTGAACCCTTCTCGGCGGTTTGCAGCTCGCGCTACTCGAACGTGATTTGGACGATTTCGGCTTGCGAACCAAGCCGCAGCGGTGGGCCCCACGTGCCGGCGCCGCTCGAAGTATAAAACTGCGTTTCGCCAAGCCGCGCGAGCCCGTAAGTAAACGCGCCATAAATGCGGCGCGTTATCCAGGAAAAGGGGAAAAATTGGCCACGATGCGTGTGGCCTGAGAGTTGAAGGCCTATGCCAGCTTCGGCCGTGATCGCGGGACGATCTGGCGCGTGCGTCAAAAGAATACTTGCGCGCGATGGATCGATCGCCAGCTTCGCCAGGACGGAACGGAAGTGCTCCGCGTGCGTCGCGTGGATGTAGGGCACTCCGAGAACTTGCAATCCATTAAGCAGCACTTTTTCATTTTCGAGCACGCGAATTCCCGCAGCGCGAATCGAGTCGGAGAAGTAGGCATCGCCGCGAAAAAGTTCGTGATTGCCCGTCGCGAAAAAAATGCCCTGCGGCGGCCGCAAGAATCGAAATGGCGCCATAAGCTCCGGCGCGTTCACTTGCGTTCCGTCGAACATGTCTCCGGCAAGAAAGATTACGTCCGGCTGCAGCGCACCTATTTTGCGCACGATGCGTGAAGCAAACCCGTGATGATGCACATGGCCGAGATGCAGGTCGCTCACAAGCACGGCCGTCCGTCCGCGCCATGCTTCCGGCAAGTTGGCCAGGCGAATGCGGACTTTCTTTACGCGCACCCAGTTTGCATTTGCCACCGCCCAGACACTCACAAGAGCCGCGGCTCCAAAAAATGAGCCGACAATCCAGCGGCCCGGCAGGGCAATGCCGCTGGCCGCAATGAATCCGTAAGCAAGCCAACTGGCGGCCGACGCGAGCACCAGAAAATTCAGCGCGCCGAGCCAAACTGCCGCGACGCGATAGAACACTCGCAGCGGCGCATTGTTGTAACGGAAAGCGAGAATCGTCGCCGCAAGAAAGAAAAAACAAAGCAGCGCAGCGGCCGCGGCCATACCGGCGCTGGCTCGCGCGCCCGCCCCACCCCACATCGCCTTCCAGGTTTCGTAAACGAACACGTGGGCAACAATCAGAATGCCCTGAAACACCATGGCGATTCCCGCGAAGCTGGCGTGAGAGCCTGCTCGTTGTTTCTCGACTTCGCGGTTGCGCTCAACCGCTTGTTTTTCTGCCAGAGGATTTGCCGTAGACATGGGCTAGTGTGCTGGGTTCTCTTCATCCCAATAGTTCGCTTTCTTTGATGCTTCAGCGCCACCTTGCGGCACAGGTTCGCGCTCAAATTCACAGATCTTGTCTAACGAGCCGGGCGTCCCACACCCAGGCTCGGCGTGTTGGGATTTTTTTGCTTGGGCGGCGCCGATTCGAATGCGCACTCTGCTCGCCGCTGTTTTCGCGCCTTTTTCTGGTGCTAGATTCTAAACCAGTACTGCTATTGACATAGTAAAGTCGATGTGCTACTCTTTCGCGTGTTTGGACTCGCTCCAACCGATTGTAGGCACTCCCAATCCGCCATTTCCCTGTCCGCCGAGGCTTCCCAACGCCCGCTGTTCTTCTTCCCTTCCCTTGATCCCGCCACATCCTTTGTTTTCAGTCTCTTACGAACTCTTTGCGCAAACCACTCACCTAAGAATCGCCGCAACCCTCTTCTTTTCTGCAGCTTGCGCACTCTTGCGAAAACAATGGGGGGTGGCACACCCTCCCTCCTCCAGAATTCCTCTCCCGCCCCTGCTAAACTGTCCATCTACGTCGCGTCGAATCGGCCCTGCCGGGCGACGGCGCCCAATTTCATGACCACCGCTCCGCTCACCTCTTCCCAAGTAGAGCCGCCTGCCGCGCCTCCCGGTCAGGCCCGCGCGATCTGGAAGCTGCTGACGCACTTCGATCACTCGAAAATGGTGCCGTCGCTGGCGATACGAAATACCGCCGGCGTGATTCTGCCGCTTGTAGTCGGATTTGCGCTAGGAATGCCGCGCGGCGGACTGGCAATGGCGAGCGGCGCGCTGAACGTTTCGTATTCGGATGGGCACGACCCTTATCCGCAACGAGCGCGGCGAATGCTTGCATCGACGGCGTGGTGCGCGATTGCGATTTTTCTCGGTGCCATAACGGGGCACCGAAATGTCGAAGCAGTGTTCGTCGCGACAGCGTGGGCGTTTATCGCAGGAATGCTGGTGGCTGTCGGAACGACGGCCGCGGATGTGGGAGTCATTAGTCTTGTGTTGCTGGTGGTATACGCGGCACAGCCGCTGACGCCGCGGCAGGCGGCGGAAGCGGGGGCGCTGGCGCTCTGCGGAGGGTTGCTGCAAACGGCGCTTTCGATCGCGCTGTGGCCAGTGCGGCGATACGACCCGGAGCGTCGCGCGCTGGGACATTTGTTTTCGGAGCTAGCCGATTCTGCGGGAGAACCGACACAAGCAGCGAGCGCACCGCCGGCTACTGTCGCGACGTCGCAAGCGCAAGACGCGATCACGGCGCTTGGCAACGACAACTCGCTGGAAAGTTTGCGCTTCCGAGCGCTGCTAAGCCAGGCGGAACGGATTCGGTTGAGCACGATGATGCTGGCCAGGCTGCGGCTGCGCATGCAGCGGGAAAACGCGAACCACGCGGCGATTGATGCGATTGGCCGTTATTTCGAAAACGCATCGGAAGTGTTGCGGGCGGTCGGCGACGCCCTCTTCAACAACAAACGGATCGGACTCGAAGCGGACCGCGTGGTGCTTGGCGTGGCGTTGACCTATCAAATTCGGGCTCAGCATGGCACGGGGTCGCGATCCGGATTTTTCGATGCGGTGCTGCAGGATGCGCAGTATCAGATGGATGCACTTTCGGGACAACTGCGCGCGGCGATCGACCTTGCGAACAATGCGTCGCCGGAAGGGTCGGCGGCGTTTGAGAAAAAAGAAAAACAGCAGCCGCTGTGGCTACGATTTGGCGGCGCGATTGCCACTTTGCACGCGAATCTAAATTTGCGTTCCGGCGTGTTCCGGCATGCGCTGCGATTGACGTTCGCGCTCGCGGCCGGCGACGCGCTGGGCCGCGAATTTGACTGGCGGCGTTCCTACTGGATTCCGATGACGATTGTGCTTGTGCTGAAGCCGGAATTCGCCACGACGTTCAGCCGCGGCGTGCTGCGCATTGCGGGAACGATTCTCGGATTGCTGCTGGCCACGGCGCTGTTTCATTTTCTGCCAATCCACACGGCGACGGAGATCATGCTGATCGCGTTTTTCACTTTTTTAATGCGATGGATTGGGCCGGCCAACTATGGCGTGTTCGCGGTGATGATCAGCGCGCTGGTTGTGTTGCTGCTAACGATCAATGGAGTATCGCCGAAAGACGTAATCGTCGCGCGCGGGGTGAACACGGCGCTCGGCGGCGTACTCGCGCTGCTGGCGTACCTGGCCTGGCCGACGTGGGAGCGCTCGCGGATCGCAGACAATGTAGCGGCGATGCTGCGAGCCTATCGTGAGTATTTTTCTGCCGTTGCTCGCTCCTACATCGAAAAAGAGTCGGGAAGTAATCTTGAGATTGAGCGGCCACGACAGAACGCAAGGACGGCGCGGACAAACCTTGAAGCGTCGCTCGACAGGCTAGCCGCGGAACCCCGGACGACCGCAGACCAGATCGCTCGGATCAACGCGATGCTGGCGAGTTCGCACCGTTTCGCTCATGCGGTGATGGCCCTGGAAGCGGGATTACCACTGACGCCGGCGGTACCCGCGCGGGAAGAGTTCCGGATGTTTGCGAAGGATGTGAAAAAAACGCTGGATCTAATCGAAGAGATTCTTGCCGGCGGAAAAGTGCAGGAAAAGAAGTTTCCAAACTTGCGCGAAGATCACACGCGGCTGCTGGCGGCCGGCGACCTCGAAAAACAGCGATACGCACTGGTGAATATTGAGGCGGACCGCATGACGAATGCGTTGAATACGCTACGGGAAGAAATTGTGGCGTGGAGACGACTCATGCACGGGCAAGCAATGACAGAGCCTGGAGCCGTTCCGGTTACAGCGTCCGGAGGAAAAGCGTAGAGGGCATTTCGCTCAACGATAGAATAGCCCGGGTGCTACCATCTCGCTCTCAACCCACACTCACGCTCCCGGGGGAGGCCCTATGCAGAATTCCCGCCGCACGTTTCTTAGTTCTGCCGCCGCGACGGGATTGCTCGCGGCGTTGCAGCAGCAACCGCCGACTCCCATCCGTCCGCGGAGCGAGCCGCTGCCCGAGCATCCACAGCCGGCAGAGAGGCTCCCCACTAACCCGCAATCGAGCGCGCACAAGAATGACCCGGCCGCGCTCGTGGCGCATGAAAAAGAACTGCGCGACGCGACCGATCAACTGTTGATTAAAGTGCAGGAGTTTCGCGCGAAACTCGATGGCACGCATACGGCGGACGTTTTTTCGGTGAGTATGTACAAAGCGACCGAGGATATCGAAAAATTGGCGAAGCTCCTGCGGAGCCGAGCGCGACCGTAAAAAGCAAACGGCGCGCCATTGTTGCAGTGGAATTGTGTGCCGTTTTTACGCGGCAATTATTGCGCGATTGCCGGCGCCTGAGCAGCAGGTGCTTCCACCGGAATCGCCGCTTCGGGCAACTCCTGGAGGAGCAGTTGGTCTGTACGGGACTTGCCCCAATCGCGCAGCATTAAGCCGTGCGACGCGAAAAAACGCCGGATGCGGGCGGAATCCCAACGGAGAACGTCTTCCATCACGGGAACGAGAACGCTCATCGCGTTGTCGCTGAGGACAGTGCGCCTGGCGACGCGCGTGATGAATTCTGCTTCGCTCACGGCGATGGTAAGACCATCGTAAGAGTTGACGTGCATCATTACGGGCAAATCCGAACTGCCGTCACCCATGTAGATAATGTGGTCGTGGCTGATGCCGAGCTCTGCGCGAATCTCTTCGAGAGCCGTGATTTTGCCCCAGCCCGCCGATGCGCGGACAATGGCTTTCACCTCGCCGTTCGCCTGCTCGTAGTAAAAGCGCGTTCCCGCGATATTTTCCGGCGGAACGATGCCTTCGAGCGCCGACTGAATGATTTCCTGCGGCGCCGCGGAGATCACGTGGAACGAAATCTTGAGATCGTCCGACAGCGTTTCGAGCGCTTTGGCAAACATCGCCACGTTGTGCTTCAGGCGGATGCGCTTTCCAGTCTCGATGAGATGTTCCTGACGCACTCGCCGGAATTCCGGGTCGTGCAGGATCAGGTAGGAAAGTTCGGCCCCCTGTTGCACCAGGTTGATTTGCGACAAGCCCTTCACCCGGTCGTGGAAATTGTTGATGCCGATCAATTCGGCAAGGACCACGCCCGAGTCGTTGAAGCTGAGCGTCTGGTCAAAGTCGCTGGCTAGTAGGTACTGTTTCATCATAGGTTTTACTCCCTTCTAAACTGCCGCCCGCTCACAGCGAGCCGGGTTCACCTTTCTCTGAACCCGAATTTCCTCCGCACTTACACCTTACGCAGGTTCCCCGGAGGAGTCCCAACAAATAATTTTAATCATTTCTATGCAGGGAACGTGAATGAAATGTTGGTACCTGGTAAGATGCAGAAACGGCGCAAAGGGTTAAATTTGAATAAGTTGGGGACTATATCGTTAAAGTTTTCAGCAAGGCGGACAAAATCTGTCCATCCGTACAGGCGAATAATAAGCGAATACGCTTTTTGTTTGCCCGGTGGCTAACTATTTACCAGCAAGATTCGAACGAAAAATGCGATGGAGCCAGGTCGGTGGGGCGGTTTTGGACGTCGTTTGGGCGGCGGCTTCGGGCACGTCGTCGGAGACTTTGTAGGGATCGCCAGTGCCGGTGTGGAGGTAAAGAGCACGCATTTCGTCGCGGTTCAAGGGGCGCGCGCCGCGGCGCCCGAAGACGGCAAGTTGATTGCCGGATTCATCGACGGCGCGATCGCGGTCGATACCTTTAGAAATTGCGAGTGCGGTGCCGCGAGTGCGGGCGGTGGCGATCAATTTCGGAGTGGGGCGCGGCGAGAAGCCTGAGAAGTGCGCGGGATCATCCCACGGCGAAATGATTTGCAGGACGCGAAGCCCATTGTAGCCGTCGGCGAGAAAAGCATACGCGCTACCAGCGACCATGCCAATTTTCACGTCGTTCACTTCGTGCAGGGTCTGGTTCGCGTTATAAACCTGATCGAGACGCGGAGCTTCCGGATTTTCGACATCGAAGATCGCGAGGCCATTCCTTCCGCCGGCGACGTAGGCATAGGTGCGAGCGACATAGACATTTCGGGCATCGTCAAGCGCGGCTCGACCGGTCTTGATGGGCTTGGGATGCGCAAGATCGGTGACGTCAAATGTTTTTAGGCCGTAGCTATCAACGACGAAGGCGTAGCGCAATTGCACAGCTATTCCGTGAGGGGAGTCGAGGTCAGGCGCGCCGATGGTGGCGGTAACCTTTGGCGAGAGTGGATTGTCGAGATCGACGACGACGAGATTCTTGTTCGTAAGGATGTAGGCGTATGTCCCGGCGATGGTGATGCGCCGCGCACCGGTGAGGATACCGCCGGGATTAAATGCGAGAGCACGTTTCAGAAAATTGTTATTGGGATTGCCGTCGAGAAGCGTGCCGACGCCCGGCATTTTTGCTTTCAGGTTCGGATCGCCAATAACGACGAGGCCTTCTTCGCTGTCGGCGACGTAAAGGAAACCATAGATCAAATGGATCGGCTGTTCTTCGTTTTCGGGAAGCTGTTTGCGGAGCGGATCGACGCCGAGAGTCGTCGGCGACGCAACGGCCTGCGCGTTTTTGGTAGGCACATAAAATTGTTGGCCGAGCGGCGAAACCGGAGCGCTGGTAATACGCTCGGAGAAACCTTTGTTGTCGACGTTCGCGATGTCGAAGACGCGGAGGCCGCCCTTGCCCATCGCGGCGTAGGCATATTCACCCCGCACCTGGATATCGAGGACGTCGCCATCATGCTCGTACGATGTGTGCAGCCCGCGGCCATTCTTGACGAACTTCTTGTAGTCATCAGGATACGCGATGCGGTGCAAGTCGCTGCCGTAGATGGCTTCCGGCTCATCGTGTTCCGCGACTGCGATAGCTTCAAACCCTTTCTTGCCGGTGGCGACATAGACGTAGCGGCCCATAAAGTTCATGAAATTCGTGCCTTGCAGCAGCAATTGCGCCATCCATGCGTTGTTGTCGTTTTTCTCGGACGCGTGGCAATCCGTGCATTGTTTTGTTTCTTTGGCGCGGACGGTGTGAGGAACGAACGTGGAATAGGCTTGGCCGGAAAATCCGGGCGCGGAAATAGTCTGCTGCGTGTAATAGAGCCATTCGCGATTGGCGTTTTGCGAGCTAACGAGAATTGCGCAACTCGAGCGCGCGGGCGCGATGCGATGACCGGTGACGGTTCCGTCGACGCCGAGCATGTAGATGTCGTCGCGCAGGACCTGAAAGTTGTAGCTCGTGTAGTTGCGCGTCATCAGCCCTTCGTTGTGGAGCATCGGGCGGCGAACGTTGGCGGTCATTTGCAGGTGGCAGCCGAAGCAGGTCGGCGTCCAGGAAGTGTGGCAGGCGTAGCAGGTCATGCTGGAGTTGGCGTGGGCGAGCGATTTTTCGTCGGCGGGAGCGGTTGCGAATGCATTGCCGTCCTTGCCCATCAATTTTGCACGCAGAGATTTCGGATTAAAGTGGACGTTGCCGGGAGTGATCGTATCCACGGTTTGCACGATTTCCCATTCCTTATTCGGATCGGTCATGGAGCGCTGAAAGATTTTTCCGTCGCGCGCTTCGAATCGCCGCAGCCCCCACGGCGTGCGGAGCGCATCGAGCCGATGGCCGCGCGGCCAAGTGGGAAGCGGGGGATCAGGCGCGGCAAAGCCCGAAGTGGTGAGCGTGGCCTTTTTCGCGATGGTCCCGTGGCAATCGACGCAGTCGATTTCGACGGCCGCGCGCGGTTCGCCGTAAATTTTTCCGTTGCCGTGATTGTCCTGATTGAAATGGCAATCGGTGCACTGCATACCTTTCTCGAGGTGAATATCGGCGAGGTGAACGGCTTTGCCGAAGCGGTCGGGATCGTCGAACGGAATGATTTTGTCGCTGGCGTCGAGCCAGTTCCCTTTTCGATCGTGTTTGTAGACACCGCGAAACACCCAACCGTGACCGTGGAAGTCAGCGAATTGCGTGGTCTTTAGTTGTTTGTTGAATTCGGGAGAGCCAACTTCGTTGAGGAATTTTTGATCGCGCCAGAGGCCGCGCGTGGCCGCGGCTTCTGGATTGCGCAGAGCGACCTGATAGCGCTCTTCTTCACTCGGATTGTGCTGCACTTTCGGATACATCGTCTCGCCGTCGATTTCGTTATCCCACCAGGTGAGCCCGAAATAGGTCGTGAGCATGTTCGTGCCGGGGTGAATGTGGCAGACCATGCACTGGCTCGAAGGAATCGAACGGGTGAAAACGTGTTTGATCGGGTGGCCGGATTCGTTCTTCGGAATCGTCGGGTCTATCGTCGCCGTGAAGCCGAGATTCCCATATTGCGCATACTGCGCAGAGTGAAGCGGGTCGCGGTCGTTTGCGTAAATGACATGGCAGGCGGTGCACCCGCTGGCGCGATAGTCGCCGGGATGATCATTCGTGCCGGGCATCGACATGACGGGATCGACGAGACGCGTTTTCTGCAAGCCGAGAAAGACAGGGTCGGTGCGAAGTTCGGTGCCCAAACCGCGATCGCTGAGTTTGTCGTCGGGCTTGCCGGGATCCTCGTCTTTTTTCGGGTTGCCGATTTCACCCTTCTTCTCACCGCCGCGTTCGAAAACGCGCAACACGTTCCCGGGTTGTGAAGTTTCCCAACGGAGCAGCGGTTCAAGCTGCGGAAGAATTCCTTTGCTGCGCGTATCTTCTGGGGTCGGCGGCGGAATTGTTTTGAGAGCGCGCGGTTTGCCGTCGCGATCATAACTTTCGCCAAAGCGTGTGTTCTTGGTTGGATAGCCGCCGTTGTTATAGAGTGCCGCGCCCCAAAGCATGCCGGTGTGGGTCATCATGCTGTTCGAAACGGAGCGAGTTTCGGTTGCGTGGCAGCCGGCGGGGCCGCAGGTCTCCGGTGCGACACGAAGATCGCCAGGATTGATGAATTTTACGAATTCAGCCGGCTCTTTTAGCCATTTTGCAAAAACGAGTTCGGGCACCGCGGAACGATTCTTGAAAATCGGATCGCGCGGCTGGACGTGGGCTTTCTCTTTGATGGATTTGTATTCTGCGGAACCAGGGCCAATACCGCTCGCAAGAGACAGAGTGGGATCGCCGCCGTGACAATCGGTGCAGCCCAAGTGGACGGTCTTAGTGGGATGCATGCTTGGCTCGTCGATCGGGTTATGACAGACGATGCATACGCCCGATTTTGCAATTGCTTCGTCTTCAGTTTGTCCACGAAGCGGAGAGACTTGTTCGTTCGGCTGATGCACGGCCGCCGAAAAATTTCGAACAGCGGCAAAAATGAAGACGGCACAAAAGAAAAGAGATGCAAGCAGTGAGGTGCGGGCGCGGGCTCTCATCAGAACGTGAACCTCACGGAGGTGAAAAGCGAAAAGAGCGTGTGGCCGCCGTAAATATCGCGAAAACCATCGCCGGGCGTCAGAGCTGAAGCGCCGCCGGTGATGACAATATTTTCAGAAAGCGGCGGCCGATAGGTGACGCCGAGACCATAGTCCTCGCCGATGCTGTGGCGAATCCGGCCCTGCAACAGAATGAACTCAAGCGGTTCAGTGCGATCGAAGCGGAGGTAGTTAAAGTTTGCGAAGGCCCGGAGTTTGGGAGTGACTTCAAAATCCGCGCCCGCATTCGCGAGAAAAATTCCGGGATTGACGAAATTGGCCTGGCCTTCTTCTTTGTTCGAACGCAACGAAGGAAGCAGGCTGCCGGGCGGCGTGAGCGAGACACCGGATCCCGTGAGGCGGATCTGTTCCCGATTCCAGAAGCTGAAAAGGCCTCCCGCGAAGGCAGGCTCATCGAGGATGGAATCGAAGCCTCGAGCGCGCCCATTTCTCACGTTCGAATCGCCCGAAGCATAGAACCCGGAGACGCGGTAACGAATCCAGTTGTGGTCGTAGGAAAATTCAGCGGCGGCCATCTGCGCATTTACGGTCACGCGCCTGCCTGCGATGGGATTGAACGTGTCTTCACCGACGGCCTGGAAGAAAGCGTGGGTTACGTTGACGCGCTTGATGTGGCCGCTGCCGAGCCAGCCAAAATAGCCGACGCGAATTCCGTGAAGAATCGCGCCTTTGCCGGGATTTTGATTGATGACGTTGCCAACGGGGGAAGGCCGAACGAGGAAACCGTTGTCATCGTAATGGAGGCCGCCGTCGTCTTTGTTGTAGGCGACGAGAAATTCAGCGGTGTAACCCGAGAAGAAGAAGTCCTGCAAGTAGGTATTGGCAATGGCGACTTGCTGGCTGCGGCGTTCGAACGTGTTGAGCCCGCTGTTGGTGTTTTTTTCCAGAAAGTCAAAATACGCGGCGTTGTATTCGATTCTGTCGTTGTGAAGATTGCCGAAAATGCGGACGCCGGGCTGTTCATCTTGAAAAAGAAACGCGCGGAAATCGGAGTTGAACTCCTGGATGCCGGCACGAATCGAAACGAAGTCGTAGTTAGCGCTGAGATCATGCAGCTTGTATTCAACGAAGGCTTCCTGCAGACCGACATGGGAGTCGAGGCGGTTCGTGCCGTTCAGTGGACTTGGCCCGACAATACCCAGTTCGCGCACTTTCAAGTTGTTGAGGCTGACTTCCGGCGTGATGCGGATGCGCCAGTCCACCGGTTTGAACGAAGCATCGCCGTGGAAAAGATCGAAACTGAAGCGGAACGTTTGATCGAGAAATGCCTGTTCGCCGCGGCCGAAGAATCCCGAACTGCCAGGCTCCGCGGTGCTGACGTTGCTCGGCGACGGGACGCGCCGGCCGTCAAAAAAAGTCTCCGAAGTCGCGGTGAGATTCAGAAATGTCTGCTGGCCGAGCTTCGACGGCCAGATCGGTTCGTCGCCCTTGAACTTGTTGCGATTGAAAGGATCGTACCAATGGGGTTTCACGTAGAGATACTCGCCCTGCGGCGCGTAGCGGCGATATTCCGGCTGCTGGAGCTGCCAGCGATCGGGAATCTTGTTGTAAACATCGGCGATTGGCGGAAGCACTTCCGACGCAGGATTGAGGGCGTACGAAGGATCGGCGTCCAGGCGGTGACGGAATTCCCGGTAAGAGCCGAAGGATTCTGCACTGGTTGCGGAAAGAGCGGGCCCCAATTCCGGTTGGCGAGGCAGGCGCGAACGAGCATCGAGGGCGACGGTTGTTACGAGCGAAATTTCAAGCGTGACAACTTCATTCGGATCGAGCGAGAGATCCGCCAGGACGAACGGACCATAGTCCGGCGCGGTGACGCGAAGTTCGTAATGGCCGGGCGGAATGGGAAAAATTCGGAAGACACCTTCGCCGGTGGCGGTGCCGGAAAAGGATTGGCCGGTTTGGAGATTGCGCAACGCGAGAATAGCGCCGGGCACAGGGATGGTGATATTGGAAAAGCCCGCGTCGCGAATGATACCGTCGAGGGCCGCGGTGGTCTGCGCTTGTTGGCGGGGGATACGGAGCGATTGGGCAGGAGTCTCGTGCGACTGCCGGGCGGCGGGCTGCTGCGCGCCAGCTTGACGAGCATTGTGATTGGCATCCGCGACGGGCACGGAAAGGCACACCGCACACGCAGCAAGAGCTGCGCGAAAAGCGCGTCGGGGGTGCCGCGGGACCAGGTTGACCATGCGTCGAGGCCGGAATTGTCCGGAGTGAAACAGGAATCGCCCAATAGCTAACAATATCGGCGGCGGATGGGCAATGGTTTTCGCGAAGGTTGGCGACTTTTCATAACGCGGCAAAGCGGTCGTGGGGGTTGCGGCAGAGCGGCGCGTAAAAGCGTTGAGTAGCGCAGCAGGAATGTGTTACCAAGTCTAGTGCCGTTCACCATGCCCACCGTGTCCCGACTCCGGAAACCCGTCGCTTCCACAACGATGCTTCCGCGACGAAAGAAAGTGCTTGGCGTCAGCATCCTCCTGGCGCTTGGAATTGCGGGTACGCTCGCATATTTTCTGGCAGGGTGCGGCGGAGGCAGTTCGACAGTAGCGCCTCCACCTCCACCACCGCCGGCGTTTCAGACGTTGACAGCGGCGGAAGTGACCAACATTGCAACAGCGGCCGCGGCGGCGGTTTCGACGGATACTCTCGTGATTGCGGTTGTGGACCGCCAAGGGAAAGTGCTGGGCGTGTTTCACAAGGCGGGTGCGCCGACCGGGGCGCTTTCGCTCGGAAATTTTTCGTTGATGGAAAATGCGGACGATGTGGCCGTGGAACTGGCGCGAACGGGCGCGTTTTTCAGTAACAATCAGGCGCCACTGACTTCGCGGACGGTGCGGTTCATCAGCGGGATTCACTTGCCGCCGGGCGTGATGAATCAACCGCCGGCGGATTTGTATGGTATCGAAAACACAAATCGCGGGTGCACGCTTTCCGCGGAATTGCAGACGCACGGATTTTTGCCTTCGACGCCCGTGAGCGGCGTGAAGCCGCTCGGAATTATCACCGGCAAAAAAGATACGAATGATTCGGACCCGACGACAGTCAATCCGGGCGGAATTCCCATTTATCGGGGCAACGTGCTGGTCGGTGGAATTGGCGTGACAGGCGGAACGATGGATGCGGACGAGTACGCGGCTTTTGTGGGCGCGACTTCGAATGGATTTGGAGGATTTTTTGGCGCGCTTCCGCCGCCGGGTGCAGTGTTTCTCGGCGGCGTGGTTTTGCCGGCAGTCACCAACACGACTCCCCCGAACGGGATCGGTCCGGGCACGGCCACGGGCGGAACATGGGTGGTAGCAGCGACGAATGGCACGGGCACGCCGGAGTTCGGAGATTTGGTGGTGCCAAAAACAGGATCGGCACTTTCTGCCGCGGACGTGAAAACGATTTTGGATAACGCGGAGAACGAAGCAAAACTGACGCGCGCTGCGATTCGTTTGCCGGAAGGCTCTCGAGCGCGGATGGTCATCGCCGTTGCCGACCTCGACGGAACGATTATTGGGCTGCGGCGGATGGACGACTCGACGGTTTTCAGCATCGACGTAGCGGCGAGCAAAGCGCGGAACATGGTGTACTTCAACAGCAGCGCGCGCTCGGCGGCAGATTTAAATGGCGTACCGACGGGAACGGCGGTGACGAATCGCACGATCAGTTTTGGTTCGCAGCCGCTTTTCCCGCCAGGGATTGATGATTCGCCGCTGAATCCGGGACCATTTTTCAATTTGTATTTGAACGATACAGCGAAGCCGTGTTCGCAAGGACTGGGCAGCGGACTCGCGAGCGGAAACAACAGCGGGATTGTGTTTTTTCCGGGCAGCGCGGGGCTCTACAAAAACGGCGTGCTTGTTGGGGGACTCGGCGTGAGCGGCGACGGCGTTGATCAGGACGATTTTGTAACGAGCGCAGGGACAGCCGGGTTCGAAGCGCCGACAGCGATTCGCGCGGATCAGGTCTTAATTGAGGGCGTACGGCTGCCGTACTTCAAGTTTCCGAGAAATCCGACCAACTAAAATTTAGCGCGGCGCGGATGGATTTGGGGAAGTGGCGACGTTGAGATCCAAATGGTACTTGTGCGCCGTGTCGAAGGCGGCATAGCAGTTGCCATCTTTCGCGTAGCCGCGGCAGTGGCGCCCAGTTTCCTTGTCGCGCGGGGAACGGACGAACTGCCAGACTTCGGCGTAGGCGATGCCACTCTTTGAAGGCGCGGGGAGTTCCTGCGGCGTGACACAACCGGGCGAAGGCGGGCAGGAATCATTGAAAACCCAATTGACAAGTTGGAGCGGCTTGATTTGTTCCCGGATGAAATCGGCGGTGATGATCGAGTGGCCTGCGCCTTCGTCGACGGGAATTCCAGAGCAGTAGACGCCGGCTCGGAAGCCCGCCGCAGTGAGATCGGTTATCCATTGCTTCAGATAAGTTGAGTAAGTCGACGGCAAGCGGCCGCCCTCTTCGATATCCAGAAAAATCACAGTGCCAGCCGGAAATCCTTCTCGGCGGGCGGCTGCGACTACGGCTGCCGCGTCCTTGGCGGCGCGGCGTAGCGCCGACGCGTCGTCCTGGAGCTGCTTGGACGTCGGCCCGTTGAAGAGCGGAAGAAACCCCCAACCTTGAGACTGGAGGATGGAGCGCTTGCCGGACCAGGAATTCGTTTTTTCACCGGGGGGATTGCCGAGCCAGTAGCTGGTGAACGCAAAATTCTTGCGCAAGATTTTCATCGCGTCGTCACCGGGATAATCGTTGCGGTCAAAGCCGAGAAAGAATTTATCCGGTGCGGCACCAGCCGAACAGACTCCAGGGAGAAACAGAAGCGACAAAAGAAGAGCAGCGAAGGTTCGCATGGCGTGACTTTTCCAGCTTAGCGCAAAAAACGACGAACGCGACCCGCGAGGAGAGAAATTTTTCAGCCTTCGCGGAGTTTGTGGCCGGAGAGGTTGCCAAGACCGTCGTAGGCGGCGTACTTGTACATTTCGCTCAGCGTCGGGTAGTTGAAAACCTGATCGATGAATTCGTTGATGCTTAGCCCGTTGTCGAGCACCATCATGCCGATGTGAACGAGTTCTGTGGCCGATTCGCCGATGATGCTGAGGCCGAGAAGTTTTTTGTCGTTTGGCGAGAAGATCAGTTTGAGCAGACCCGCCGTGTCGCCGCAAATGTGACCGCGAGCGTTGTTGTCGTATTGCGCCCGCCCAACGCAGTACTCAATTTTCTTTTCCTTACACGAGTCTTCCGTTTCGCCCGCCGCGGAAATTTCAGGAATCGTATAGATACCCATGGGCAACATGGACGCGACTCGTTGCTTGTATTGAAAGCCGAACGCGTGGCAAACCGCAACGCGGCCCTGTTCCATGGAGGTTGACGCCAGCGCGGGAAAACCGATGACGTCGCCAGCGGCGTAAATGTTCGGCACGGAGGTCCGGTAATTCTCATCGACGGCGAGATAGCCACGGTCGTTGACGGCGAGTCCGGCTTTTTCCAGCGCGAGGCCATCCACGGCGGCGCGACGCCCCGCGGCAAAGAGCGCGGCGTCGGTTTCCAGCACTTTTCCGGATTTCATCGTTAGTTTTGCGCCGGCCGCAGAATTTTCAACTTTCACGGGGCGTTCGTTGAACCAGAAATCCATGCCGAGCTCTTTCAACCGGTCACGCAAGCGATCGGAAATTTCCGAATCGAGAAATGGCAGTAAACGGTCGCGGCCATCGACGAGCGTCACTTTGACTCCTAATGCCATGAAGATTGAAGCGTATTCGCAGCCGATTACGCCGCCGCCGATGACCGCCAGGGATTTCGGAATGCGATCCATCTGCAGGAAAGTATCGGAGTCAAAGGTGTGGACGTCATCGAAGGAAATTTCAGTGGGACGATTTGGCTTCGAACCAGTGGAAATGAGAATGATTTCGCCCGAGAGTTTTCGTGGTCCGACACAAACCGTGTGCGCATCCTCGAAACTTGCCTGCCCCTGGATGTATTCGATCTTGTGCAACTCGAGATTCTTCAGGATGCGGCGGCGCTCCATTTCGACGACTTCACGCTCGTGATGCATAAAGTCGTGGACGGTGAGGTTCTCTTTCAGAGAATAGTCGATGCCGTAGAGGCCACGTTGACCGAGGCCGGAAAAATAGAGCGCGGATTCGCGAAGTGTTTTGCTGGGAACGGTGCCGGTGTTGATGCAACTGCCCCCAGGACTGGGAGCGCGCTCGATAACTGCAACCCGCTTTCCAAAGTAAGCTGCCTGCGCCCCTGCTTTTTCGCCCGCAGGGCCGCAACCGATGACAATGAGGTCGAAAAAATCGCTGGGCGACAAAGGAGCCTCCGAGAACCCATTCGCAGGGAAACTAGAGAAGAGTGTAGATGAATCGGCGCGGGAGGGCGTCAATAAGTTCAGGGGAGTGTGACGAATGAGGAGAAATGTCGCGACGATTTGCTAACGGTGTTCAACAGAGACGACGACGGAGCCGCCTGGATATTCCTCAACCGGCTCCGCCTTTTCCCCAGCGAACAACGTTTATTGCACGAGTGCGCGCGCCGTTAGCTGCTGCCCATTGCCAAACTGCAATTGTTGGGCGCGATGACGCGCCGCTACGAGTTGTTCTTGAGTGAGTTTGGCTTCCAAAGCAGAGAGTCGTTCGTTCGCGCGCTGATCGCCGGCCAAGGACGCGGCGTTCAGCCACATATACGCTGCCTCGGCGTCTTTCTTTGTGCCGATGCCTTCGGCATACATGGAGCCGAGCATGATCCACGCTCCGGTGTGTCCGTGTTCGGCGGCGCGTTGAAACAGCCGAAACGCTTGCGACGAATTTTGCGCGACACTGTCTCCGCGGAGGTACATGTCCGCAAGATTGTTTTCCGCGATCGGATTTCCAGCTTCCGCGGCCTTGCGATACCACGCAACACATGCGTCGAGATCTTTCGCGACGCCCAGCCCGTTGCCGTACATGTATGCAAGATTCGCTTGCGAGCCCGACTCGCCGGCCTCGGCACCCTTTTGAAACCAATGGAGAGCGTCCGAGTAGTCCCGCCGGACTCCCCGCCCGTCTAAATAGAGAATTCCGAGATTGGTGTAAGCCCGCGCAAACCCCTGATCCGCGGCCGCGTGGAGCCAATTGAGGGCCGCGCCGTAGTTGGACGCCGTGCCCCAGCCGTTCGCATACATTACGGCCAGGTTCACCTGGGCTGGCGCGTAGCCTTTCTGTGCGGCCCGTTCGAACCACTTCAATGCTTCCTTGTCCGAATAGTCGGGCCCAATCGCGAGCATGGAACGGATACCGAGCTGATTCTGCTGGAAGGCATGCCCTTGCGCCGCTAGTTCCTGAACCACTTTGGCGTCGCAGACATTTTCGTCCTTGCTGGCCAGATGCGAGACGACAGCCAGACTGCACTGCTCTTGATTGCCAGCCTGGGCTGACGCCGATCCGGCAAATGGCATTGCAATCAGCGCCAACATCCCTGCCGATTTTCTGATTGCCACATAAATCCGATTCATAACTTCCTCCATTTTGGGGCGACTTGCGATTAACCACTCGATGCAAGCGACGAGCAGATTGGCGGTTTTGTTTGAGCGGTTCCATGCACGGAAGGTCGTCAAACTATGCATTGTGGGTAATTTCTACGCCCATTGGGGGTCATCCATTAAGAATCTGATTCAATGCCACTTATCAGGCCTTTCGGCGGAAGGTTGGCAGCGAGATTCAGCAGCTTTCGCGTTAAGATGGGACTCGTTCGGCAACTGGAACGTCCATAGCTTCGTACCTCTTGCTATGCGTTCAGGAGCCGAATTCGGAACTATGAGTGGCGCGCGCCCATCCCGTATGAAGTTCGGTCCGTTCGAAGCGGACGTCCACACCCATGAGATTTGGAAACACGGCATCAAGATCAAACTGGTGGGTCAGCCGTTCGAAATCCTGGCAATCCTGCTGAGCAAACCAGGCGAATTGGTGACGCGAGAGGAGCTTCGCGAGCGGCTCTGGCCCGGCGACACATTCGTGGACTTTGATCACGGCTTGAACGCGGCTGTAAACAAATTGCGAGAGGCACTCAGCGATTCCGCCGAAACACCGAAGTATGTGGAGACCCTGCCGCGCCGCGGTTACCGCTTCGTCTCTCCTGTGGACCACGCGACGGGACAATCCATCGCCACGGCCACATCGTCCGCGCCCAACAACGCAATGCCTCAACTAACCGGGCAGGAATCGCGCGTCCCACAGCCGGACGCGCGCCCGAAACCGGCGCAACCAAGCGTGGCGGAAATTCAACAGCCGAGCCGTAGTTGGCCGATTTTTCTTGGAATCGCGATTGTGTTCGCAATTGGATTGCTGATCTCCGCGCGATTGTTCTGGCACGCCGTCCGTCCGTTGAGCGTTCGCAACGTCGATGCACCCGGACAGCGGATTCGCCAGCTTACGGATTTCGCGGACGAAACGAGCGATCCTGCCCTTTCTCCCGATGGCAACTTCGTAGCTTTCCGGCGGCAATCCGCAAAGCCGGGCAGCTCCGGAATTTACGTGAAAGGAATCAACACCGAAGAAGTTACGCAGCTCACTTCAGTTGGCGCCGATTGTTGCCCCGCCTGGGCGCCGGACGGCAAGACGATCGCATTCACGCGATCCGCGGACAACAACGATTTTGGCATCTATCTGGTGCCCGCGTCGAAAGGCAAAGAAACGGCAGTCGATTTCAATGGACAAAATTTGACGGTGTTGGTCGGAGGCAAAGAGCATCGACTGGATACGCACGGGATTGCGCCGAAGCGCGGCGAGCTTTCCTGGGCGCCAGACGGGAAATCCATCGCGTTCAGCTCTGCCAAGGGTATCGCCCTGCTCTCGCTGGAGAGCGACTCGGCCCGGCAAATTACGGTAGCACCTCCGCTGGCGGAAGATTGGGGCCCCGCGTTTTCTGCCGATGGCGAAAAAATATTGTTCGTGCGGAGTCCCGATTCCGGCATTCCGGAAGAACTAATGATGGCTCAGTGTTTAACCGGCGAAGTAACGCGCGTTTCGTCGCAACATGCCCGAATCCTCGGAGCGCCGCAGTGGTCCATGGATGGCAAGAGCGTGATTTTTTCGTCGGACTTCGGCAGCCATCCGGGATTGTGGCGCGCCGGCATCGACGGCGCGGCCGTCGCTACACAAATCAACGACAGCGGATGGCGCCCATCTGTGGCACACGCAGGTTACCGGCTCGCGTATCAGAGAATTACGCACAGCTTGAATATCTGGGAGTTGGATCTGGCCGATCCGAGTCACTCTTCGGAACGAAAGGAGCAGCATATTCTCGTGCCCTCGACGAGCGAAACCGACCAAGGCCCCGCCCCACAGATTTCACCGGACGGAAAGAGGCTCGCCTTCATGTCCGACCGCTCCGGCACGATGGAAATCTGGGTGAGCGACCGTGACGGCACCAATCCCGTTCAGTTAACGGCCGTTGGAAGCGCGGGCACGCCGCGATGGTCGCCGGACAGCCAATCTATTGCTTTCGACGCGAGCGATCGCACCGGCACAAAGATCTACAAAATAAAACTCGGCACGGGTGCGCCACAGTTGCTCACCGGTGACGAATTCGAAAACCGGTGCCCCAGTTGGTCGCGGGACGGCAAGTGGATTTACTTCGCGTCGAGCCGGACAAACCGGTACGAGGTCTGGAAAATTCCCGCGGACGGTGGAACGGCAGTGCAAGTGACAAAGCAGGGCGGTCACGCCGCACTTGAGTCCGCCGACGGTAGAACTATCTACTATGCGAAAACCGGTTATGCCAATCCAGAAATCTGGCAGGTTCCCGTGGAAGGCGGCGTGGAAAGGCTCGTTTCGCCGCAAGTGCGGCCATTTACCTGGGCGAGTTGGGGAGTCGTCGATCACGGCATCATTTTTGCCGGACCGTCCGGGACAAGCGGGCCATGGATCAGCATCTACGATCCGTCGCGCCACACAATTACGCGAGTCGGCGAAATCGGGACGGTGCCGTTCTGGCTCGGAGCATCGCACGATGGCAAGGTTGCCGTCTTCGATCAGCCCGGCCTGCAGCAATCACAAATCATGCTGATGGAAAATTTCCGATAGGATGATCGCAGCCGCGAAGGCTCGCCGGTGGAAGGCGGCGGAGAGGAGGAGCGGCTAACGCCGCCCTCGATACTGACGACCAATTTCCGCAGGAAACACTGGTGCCCGGGGTGGGAGTCGAACCCACATGAGGAAAAATCCCCGGAGGATTTTAAGTCCTCAGCGTCTGCCATTCCGCCACCCGGGCATTGGCAGTAGAGAAAGCGTAGCATGAGCCGGCGAACTTGCTAAACAAGTGGTTGAGTGAACCACAAGTCGCGAAACGATTTGGCCGCTGGCCGCACTTAATCAGTACAGCATGATGACGGGTGGAAGTCTGTTCAGCGTGGCCCGGCACGACTAACATCGTCTACACATGGAAGCAAATCCCCAGACCCAGCGGGCCTTTCGCCAAGGCGTGGTTCTAGCCGTCGTGGTGGCGGCCGTTGTAGGTTTGGCGCTGCAAGTCACGAAGCCCGGCGAATGGCTCGAGAATGGCGCGTTCGACGTCCGTGCGAGATGGACTGCCCGGCCCGAAAAGGCCGATCCGCGCATCGTCATCATTGATATTGATAACGCCAGCTTCGACGCATTGCAGGAAAAACTCGGCCGCTGGCCCTGGCCCCGCCAAGTCTGGACAGAAATCGTGCGCTACGTAAGCAAAGGCCAGCCCGCAGCCATCGTCTTCGACGCGGCTTTCACCGGCGAACAGAAAGAAGCCCCGGCAATGGATGAAGATTTCGCCCGTGTCCTGCAAAGCTCCGGAAGGACGGTACTCGGATTTTCCTTCCTTTCTACCGCACTTACTGGCCCCGAACGATCTGATCGAGCTGATGCGACTATCTATGCTGCTTCTCCCGACAGGTTTGGTTCGATCCTCGAAAAGGGAAAATGGACGGCGAATCTCCCGCTCGATAAACTCGCGCGCGCGTCAGCCGGCCTCGGTGTAATCAACTCGACTCCCGACGAAGGCGGAATGATTCGCCGAGAGCCAGTCTATTTTGTCTATCAAGGTCGCGCCTACCCAAGTCTCGGAGCAAAAGCCGTCGAAATCGCTACCCCTGAAAACGAAAATGGCTGGTCTCTCCATAGAAGCTGGTTCGGCACAAAGTCGCTATCGCGTGGCGCCAAGTCCGTTCCTATCGACAAAGACGGCCGAGTCATTCTGTTGTGGCGCGGCGTGGCCAACACCGAAGAACATCCTGACCAAAGAGTGGAAACTTACAAACGCATTCCAATCTGGGAAGTGGTTTGTTCCATCTATCCCGACCAATGTCCAAACGCCGAGCATCGTCACCCGCCGGAATCCTTCAGTCGAAAAATTGTTTTGATCGGCGCAAGCGCCGCCGGCAGCTACGAGCCGCGTCCCACGCCGATGGACAAACAGCCGCCCGGCTTCTTCGCACACGCCACCTTCATGGACAATCTCTTGAACGGCGAAGCAATGCGCGAAGCTTCCTCCTGGCTCTCTGCCATGCTTCTTCTTGCGATGGCGGTTCTCGGCGGACTCATACAATGGAAGCAGTCTTCCTTCCGCGCTGGCGTGCTCATCTTCTTCGGCGTAATGCTCGCCTTCGTCGCCGCAAGCATATTTCTTTTCGGTACGACACACTTTGTTCTTCCGCTGATCCTCCCCTGCATCACGCTCGCCACCTCTTATAGCGGCGCCAGCACCGCCCGATACGTCACCACCGGCCGTGAACTGCGCCAAACGCGCGGAGTCCTCGAACGCTATGTTGCCCCGCAACTTGTGAAGTACGTCATGTCCAACATCGAAAGGCTCAACGGCGACAAGCGCGAACTCACCATTCTGATGTCCGACGTTCGCAACTTCACTACAATGACCGAAAAATCCGACCCCATGGAGCTCATTGCTCTTCTCGACGATTACCTCGCCGCCATGACGGAAATCATCTTCAAGTACAACGGAATCGTCGATAAATTCATCGGCGACGGAATTCTTGCCTACTGGGGCGCGTTCACTCCGGACCACAATCACGCGGCGGAAGCTTCGCAGGCCGCGCTCGAAATGATTGAAAAGGTGAAGGAGCTGAACGCCCGTTGGGCGACGCAGGGAAAAGGTCCCATCGCGATCGGAATCGGCGTAAACACCGGCTGCGTGATTTTTGGCAACATTGGCCGCGGCAAAAAAATCGAGTTCACCGTCATCGGCGATCCCGTCAACCTCGCGGCGCGCCTCGAAAGCTTGAACAAGGAATTCCACACGTCCATTATCATCAGCGAAGAAACGCGCAGCCGTCTCGGCGGAGGCGCGCAAGTGCGCGCGCTGGGTGGTGTAAAAGTGAAAGGCAAAACGATCGAGACTTCTGTCTACGAATTGCAGAGTTGGGGCGCTCCGCCATCCGCCGCCGTGCCTGAAAGTTCCAAAGCAACACCCAGTTTGGCGAACACGAAGTGAAGAAATTCAAAGTTTCGGAGGTTGTCGAATGAAAACCCAAATGCGAGCTGGAGCAGTGCTCCTCGCCGGAGTCTTATCGGGCTCTGTCTACGGCGTCACCCTGACCCTGCCCCAACAATCTCAGCAGGACAATTCCGGCCAGCAAAATCAGCAGAACCAGGACACGAACAAGAAAAAGAAGCCGAATCAACAAGGTGCGAATTCAAAGGATGCGCCGGCAAATCAATCCGGCTCGCAAACCTCAACCACGCCTCCTCCCAACACGCCCCCACCCAACAATCCGCCACCGGCTGGCAATCAGCCAAGCGGCGACAAACCGACTCCGCTCTTCGGCGGTACCATCGGCCTCAAGTCCTCACGTCAGACGAAAGACAGCGCGACGCTCGGCTTCAACGGAGTCGATCCCAACGGCCAGGTGCAAAAGAGTTTTCTCAGCGCCTCGACGACGGCAGTTGACGCTTCGCGCGCGCAGCAAGTCGCGCAAATCACCGTCGCTCCCGCCGACCTTGTGCAATTCATTCAAGACGGCGGCCTCAATCCCGACGCGGCCCCGCAAAAACCATAAGGACTGGAGACGAACATGAAAACGACAAAATTTTCCATCGCACTCCTGGTCACCACATTTTTCACGCAAGCCACTTTTGCGCAACTCGGCAACGTTTTGAAAAACGCCCAAAAAGTTAAAAAGGCTTCGGACATTTACACGCCATGGACGCCCGAGCAGGAACAAGCTCTTGGCCAGGCTTCCGCCGCAAAACTCATCAACGTCTTCGGCCTCTACGACAACCCGGAAATGACGAAGTACGTGAACCTCGTTGGCTATGCTGTCGCGCGCCAATCCGGCCGCAGCGTGACGTATCACTTCGCGATTCTCGATACCGATGTCATCACCGCCGTTTCCCTTCCCGGCGGCTACGTCTTCATCACGCGCGGTGCGCTCGCGAATCTCAAAAATGAAGCGGAACTCGCAGGCGTCCTGGCCCATGAAATCGCACACATCGATCGCCGCCACCTCGAAAAGGAAGTTCGCACGCAGAAAACCGGCGAATTCGCAAAATCCGAAGCGGCCTCACACGTGCCCGCCGGAGCAGAACTCGTAAACATGGCCGGCAGCATCGTCACGCGCGCGCTCACGCTGCAGGTCAGCCGCGACAAGGAATCCGAAGCGGACAAAGTCGGCGTGGATATCGCATCCAAAGCCGGCTATGACGCCAGCGGCCTTCGCAACTTTCTGCAATTCTTAGCCAGCGTTCCAAGTTCGCCGCAAACAAAGCAGGCTCTCGGCCTCTGGGGCAGCACGCATCCGCCCATCGCAGATCGCATCAATTCACTCAATGCGCTCCTGCCCACCTATCCAGCCACCGGCCAAAAGCTCGCGGAGCGTTTCGTCTGGTACGTGAATCCGCCGGCATTTGCTCACGTCGCCGGAACCACCGCTGCGGCATCGCCTGCTCCGATTGCGGCGAACGAAGTGGACGGAATTGTTTCGCAAGGCGTTGTGGTAATTACCAACGGCAAACTCGCCGAAGGCACTCGCGTCAAAGTTCGGCCGCAATAAGCTAAGATTTCGTTGGGACCAACAGGGTACGAAGGACGGCATTCGCCCTTCCCTCGGACGCTCTCCTCAAATAGACCCCGAATTTCATTTTGGCGTAAGATACCTTGCCTCCGGCTGTAATGGAGGGGCATCTAACTTGCACCGGGAACAGGATTCCCTGCCCCGAGGGAGCGATCGTGAGCCAGTCGAATATTTCGCAACTCGCCGTAAACACCATCCGCACACTTTCCATCGACGCAGTTCAGCAGGCGAATTCCGGCCATCCCGGCGCGCCCATGGGACTCGCGCCGGTGGTGTACGCGCTCTGGCAAAAAGCTCTGCGGTACGATCCGGCAAATCCGCTCTGGCCGAATCGCGATCGTTTCGTACTCAGCGCCGGCCACGCTTCGATGCTTTTGTATTCGACGCTGCACCTTGCCGGCGTCAAAGCCGTGGATCATCACGGCAAAGTGCTCGACCAGCTGTCCGTTTCAATGGATGAGATCAAGCGCTTCCGCCAAATCGACAGTCGCACACCCGGCCATCCCGAGTCGCATCTCACGACCGGCGTCGAAACGACTACCGGTCCGCTCGGGCAGGGCGCGGGCAACAGCGTTGGCATGGCCATGGCCGGAAAATGGCTGGCGACGAATTACAACAAGCCGGGATTCACTCTGTTCGATTTCGATGTGTACGCCATCTGCGGCGATGGCGACATCATGGAAGGGGTCTGCTGCGAAGCCGCATCGCTCGCAGGCCACCTCAAGCTTGGCAATCTTTGCTGGATTTACGACAACAACCGCGTGACGCTGGACGGGCCGGCGTCATGGTCCTTCAGCGAAGACGCCCTTACACGTTTCAAAGGCTACGGCTGGAACGTCCTTGAAGTGAAAGACGCGAACAATCTCGACGAGCTCGCCGCCGCGTATCAAGTTTTCAAAAACACCAATGATCGGCCGACCCTCATCGTCGTGGACAGCCACATCGGCTACGGCTCGCCGCACAAACACGATTCCTATGAAGCCCACGGAGAACCATTGGGCGAAGCCGAAGTTAAGTTAACGAAGGAAGCATACGGTTGGCCGCCAGATGCGAAGTTTCTTGTGCCGGACGGCGTCTACGACGATTTCAAGAACGGCATAGGCAAGCGCGGGGCGGACCTCAGCGGCGCTTGGGCAAAGCAATTCGAACTTTACGCAAAACAGTTCCCCGACTTGGCGGCCAATCTCGCCAAAATGCAAACGCGCGAGCTTCCCGCGGGCTGGGACAAAGACATCCCAAGTTTTCCCGCAGACGCAAAAGGTATGGGAACTCGCGAAAGCTCCGGCAAAACGCTCAACGCCATTGCAAAGAATGTTCCCTGGTTCATCGGCGGCTCGGCGGACCTTGCAAAATCGAACAAGACGAACCTAGAGACCTCCTGGGCCGGAGAATTTCTCCCAGGTCAGTATGGCGGCCGCAACATTCATTACGGCGTACGCGAACACGCCATGGGCGCGGCGATGAGCGGTCTCACGCTCTGCGGACTACGCCCCTTCGGCGGGACTTTCTTTAATTTCAGCGATTACGTGAAGCCTTCCGTCCGGCTCGCCGGGCTGATGGAAATTCCAGTCATTTACGTCTTCACGCACGACTCCATCGGTGTCGGCGAAGACGGACCAACGCACCAGCCGATCGAACAACTCGCTGCGTTGCGCGCCATGCCAAACATTCTTGTCATGAGGCCGGGCGACGCCAACGAAGTCGCTGAAGCTTACAGGGTTGCGTTGACGCAGACGCATCGGCCGACTGCCATGGTTTTGTCGCGCCAGGCAGCGCCAACGCTCGATCGCTCAAAATATGCGGCAGCCAGCGGCGTCGCAAAGGGCGGCTACGTTCTTGCCGACGCGCCCAACGGAAAACCAGATGTCATTCTCATTGGCACCGGCACGGAGCTTAGCCTCTGCGTCGATGCCTACGAAAAACTCAAATCCGAGGGAATAAACGCACGCGTCGTCAGTCTTCCTTGCGTCGAGCTGTTTGATGAACAAGACGCCGCGTACAAAGAGAGCGTGCTGCCGTCGAATGTAACGGCGCGCGTCTCGGTCGAGATGGCTTCGACGTTTGGCTGGGAACGCTACACGGGTCTGAAAGGCAAGATCATCGGCATGCGTTCATTCGGAGCATCCGCGCCTTTGAAAGACTTGCTCAAGAAATTCGGTTTCAGTGTTGACGTGGTCGTCTCCGCGGCCAAATCCCTTTTGGGAAAGTGAGTCCTCGATGAAAATCGTAATCGGCTCGGACCACGCAGGCTTTCAGCTCAAGAACGCCATGGGCGACATTATCCGAGCGCTCGGGCACAGCGTGCTGGACATCGGCGCTTTCAACGAAAATCCGTCGGACTACCCAGACTTTGCGGCAGCCGTCGGTCGCGCCGTTCTGGATCGAACGGCCGAACGCGGCGTCCTGATCTGCGGTAGCGGCGTAGGCGCAAGCGTGGCGGCCAATAAGCTGAAAGGAATCCGTGCCGCCGTTTGTCACGACAGCTATTCGGCCCACCAGGGCGTCGAGCACGACGACATGAACGTGCTCGTCCTCGGTTCGCGCATCATTGGCGTCAAACTCGCCGAAGATTTGGTCAAGGCGTTTCTTTCGGCCAACTTCACGAACGAGGAACGCCACAAGCGGCGCTTGGCAAAAGTTGCGGCATTAGAACAATCCAATTGAAACAACCGCGCGCTTCCCAGCATCAGACGTTTGCGCGCTTCTGGCGGTTTCCTCGGCGCTTCCTCAGGGGTAAGATAGGCATCTACGCTGTACTGGAATAAAGGAGAAGTAGCATGACGACCACCACCACCATCCCGAATGTGAGCGCAGCGCAAGGCGCGAACCCCCTCAAGGGCCTGCTCGCCTACGGCCAGTCGCCTTGGCTCGATTTCATTCGCCGCAACATCCTCCTCAACGGCGACTTGAAAAAAATGATTCACGAAGACGGCCTGCGCGGAATGACCTCTAACCCAGCGATCTTCGAAAAAGCGATCACGGCCGGCGACGATTACAACGACATCATCAAGGCCGCGGACGCGAAATCCTCGACCGCAATGGCGCTGTACGAAAAGATTGCCATTCGCGACGTGCAGGACGCCTGCGACATTTTTAAATCCGTGCATACCGAAAGCAAAGGGCGCGACGGCTACGTCAGCCTCGAAGTCTCGCCGAACCTCGCCTTCGATACGCAAGCCACCATTGACGAAGCGCGCCGCCTCTGGAAAGCCGTAGGCCGCCCCAACGTAATGATCAAGATTCCGGCGACGCCGCAAGGTGTCCCGGCAATCCGCCAAGTGCTCGAAGACGGCATCAACGTAAACATCACGCTGCTCTTCGCACAGTCTGCCTACGAACAAGTGGCCGAAGCTTTCCTTGCCGCGCTGGAAGCCCGGGCCGCCAAGGGCCAGGACGTTTCGCACATCGCCAGTGTTGCCAGCTTCTTCGTCAGCCGCATCGATTCGCTCGTCGACGGCAAGATTGACGGCATGCTGAAAACCGAGACCGACGCAAAGAAAAAGGCGTTGCTCGAATCACTGCTCGGAAAAGTCGCGATCGCCAACGCGCGCCGCACCTACCAGAAATATCAGGAACTCTTCGGCGGAGCCCGCTGGAAAGCGCTCGCGGCAAAGGGTGCGCAAACGCAACGGCTTCTCTGGGCCAGCACCAGCACGAAGAATCCGAAATACCGCGACGTCATCTATGTCGAAGAACTCATCGGCGCGGACACCGTTGACACAATTCCTCCTGCCACATTCGACGCCTTCCGCGATCACGGCAAACTTCGCCCCAGCTTGACTGAAAACGTCGACGCCGCGCACAAGACGATGTCCGATCTTGAAGCCGGCGGAATTTCCATGAAGGAAGTCACCGACAAGCTTCTCGCCGACGCCGTGAAACTCTTTCAGGATCCTTTCAAGCAGTTGCTCGACGCCATCGCCAAACATGCAGGAGTGTCCGCGTGAGTCTGAACAAGCTGACGTATAAACTTCCAGCCAATCTCGCGTCAGCCGTCACCGCAGCGCTCGCCGATTGGAAGTCGAACAACAAAGTCGCTCGCCTCTGGGCTAAGGACGCATCCGTCTGGACCGGTGCAGACGAAAGCAATTGGCTCGGCTGGCTCAGCATTGTGGACGAGCAGATCGCGAGCGCTCACGTCTTCAAAGAGCTCGCCGCCGAAGTGAAGAAGCGCAAATTCAAGCACGCGATTTTGCTCGGCATGGGCGGTTCGAGCCTCTGCCCTGAGGTTCTCCGTATCACGTTCGGCAAAATCAAGGGTTTTCCGGAAATGCATGTCCTCGATTCCACCGATCCTGTGCAAATCAAGGCCATCGAGAAAAGGCTCGATCTCAAGAAAACGCTTTGCATTGTCTCCAGTAAATCCGGCAGCACGCTCGAGCCAAACATCTTCAAGCAATATTTCTTTGAACGCGTGAAGGCGAAAGTCGGAGCGGACAAAGTCGGCAGCCACTTCATCGCCGTTACCGATCCCGGCTCCAAAATGCAGCAGGTCGCCGAAGGCGATAAGTTCTGGAAAATTTTTGCCGGTGTGCCCAGCATCGGTGGCCGTTATTCCGCGCTTTCAAATTTCGGCATGGTCCCGGCGGCGGCAATGGGTCTCGACGTCTCGAAATTCCTGAAGACCACCCATGAAATGGTGGCCGCGTGCGGCGCTGCATCTATCGCCGATAAAAATCCCGGTGTCATTCTCGGCGCCATCATGGGCGCAGCCGCGAACCAGGGCCGCGACAAGCTCACCATCATCACTTCGCCCGGCATCTACGATCTTGGCGCATGGCTTGAACAGCTTCTCGCCGAATCCACTGGAAAGATCGGCAAAGGCATCATTCCCGTCGACCGCGAAAAACTCGCCAAGCCCGCGTCCTACGGAAACGACCGCGTCTTCGCATATCTGCGTCTCGCTTCAAAACCAAACAAAGCGCAGGATGCAGCCGTCGCCGCCCTTGAAAAAGCCGGCCACCCGGTCGTGCGAATCTCATTGCCGAACACCCACGCCATCGGGCAGGAATTTTTCCGCTGGGAAATTGCCACTGCCGTCGCCGGCTCCATCATCGGTATCAATGCCTTCAATCAGCCTGACGTCGAAGCCAGCAAAATCGAAACGCGCAAACTGACGACGGAATATGAAGCCACCGGACATCTCCCAGCCGAATCGCCCTTCTTCGAAGCGCCGGGTTTCAAATTGTTCGCCGACGAAAAGAATGCTGCCGCGCTCGGCGGCGGCGCAAAACTCGTCGACGCTCTGAAAAAGCATCTCGCACGCGCTGGCGCCGGCGACTACTTCGCCGTCCTCGGCTACATTCCGATGAACGCCGAAAATGAAAAAGTTCTTCAGGAGTTTCGTCACGTGGTTCGAGACAAAAAGAACCTCGCAACTTGCCTCGGCTTCGGCCCCCGCTTTTTGCATTCCACTGGCCAGGCCTACAAAGGCGGCCCCAACTCCGGCGTCTTTCTCCAAATCACCTGCGATGACGCTTCCGATCTCGCCGTCCCTGGCCAGAAATACACCTTCGGCATCGTCAAGGCCGCTCAAGCTCGCGGCGATTTCAACGTTCTTTCCGAACGCGGCCGCCGCGCGCTGCGCGTCCATCTCGGCAAAAATTTGAAGTCCGGCCTCAAAGCGCTTTCTAAGGCAGTACAGCAGGCGGTTTCTTGATTGGCGGCAGGTCGGTTTGAATTTTTTGGCTCATCACACAATCGGTCAAAAATTCAAACTAACCCGCCTGATTCACATTGAGCTAAGAAGCAGTTCCCTCGAACAACTCGCAACTTAGGAGCGGACAGAATGCAACTCGGAATGATCGGTCTGGGGCGTATGGGTGCCAACATGGTGCGCCGCCTGATTCGCAATGGGCACACCTGCGTCGTCTACGATCGCAGCGCGGATTCCGTCAAACAACTCGCCGGCGAAGGCGCCACCGGTGCGGATTCTCTCGACGACTTTGTCAAAAAACTCTCCAAGCCTCGCGCCATCTGGCTCATGGTTCCCGCGGGCGTCGTTGACGCCACTCTCCACGATCTCGTCCCCAAGCTCGAAAAAGACGACATCGTCATTGATGGCGGCAATTCCTATTACATCGACGACATTCGTCGCGCCAAAGAACTCAGTGCAAAGGGCATTCACTATTGTGACGTCGGCACCAGCGGCGGCGTTTGGGGTCTCGACCGCGGCTATTGCCAGATGATTGGCGGCGAAGAAAAAATCGTCAAGCACCTCGACCCAATTTTCAAAACACTCGCGCCTGGCCGCGGCGATATTCCCCGCACTCCCGGCCGCGAAAAATCCTCTGGCACTGCCGAAGAAGGCTATCTCCACTGTGGCCCATCGGGCGGCGGCCACTTTGTAAAAATGGTCCACAACGGAATCGAATACGGTTTAATGGCCGCTTACGCGGAAGGCCTCAATGTCCTCCGCCACGCCAACGCCGGCAAATCCCATCGCGAAACCGACGCCGAAACCACGCCCCTCCGCAATCCCGAACATTATCAATTCGATTTCAACCTCGCCGACGTCACCGAAGTCTGGCGCAGAGGCAGCGTCGTCGCCTCCTGGCTACTCGACCTCACCGCCATTTCCCTTCTCGAGCAACCGAACCTCGAACGCTTTTCCGGCCGCGTCTCCGATTCCGGTGAAGGCCGCTGGACTGTCCTCGCCGCCATCGAATCCACTACACCCGCGCCGGTACTCACCGCATCTCTGTACCAGCGCTTCGTTTCGCGTGGCGAAGACGATTTTGCCGGAAAAGTTCTCTCCGCCATGCGTTTCCAGTTTGGCGGGCACGTCGAAAAGAAGTCCGGCCATTAAATCCACTCTCCCGGAATTTCCGGGAAGGACCTGAATCTATGACGAACGGCATTCCCGCAACGGCGGCGGCGCATCCCGCGCCTCCGTGCATCATGGTGATCTTCGGCGCGAGCGGCGATCTCACCAAACGCAAGCTTCTCCCCGCGCTTCTCAATCTCGCGGAAGAAGGCCTCCTTCCAAAAGATTTCGCAATCGTCGGCTTCTCCTTCGATCAAATGACCACGGAAGCCCTTCGTGAGAGACTCGGAAAGGAAGTCCGCGAATACGCGCTGCGTCCGGTCGACGACATCCTCTGGCAATGGCTCGTCGAGCGTATTTACTACGTGCAGGGCGATTTCGGCGATCCCGCCGCGTATCAGCGTCTGAAGGACCAAATCCTCACCGCAGAAAAAACGCACAACACGCTCGGGAACCGCTTTCACTATCTCGCCGTCGCTCCGAAATTTTTCTCGCCCATCGTCAAACAACTCGGCCAGGCCGGTCTCACACAAGAAGCCAATGGCCGTTGGACTCACGTCATCGTCGAAAAACCTTTCGGCCACGACCTCGAGTCCGCCATCCAGCTCAACAAAGATCTGAAGGCAACTCTCACCGAAAAACAGATTTACCGCATCGATCACTATCTCGGCAAAGAAACCGTGCAAAATCTGATGGTCTTCCGTTTCGCCAATTCCATCCTCGAGCCCCTTTGGAATCGCAACTACATCGACCACGTGCAAATCACTGCCGCCGAAACCGTCGGCGTCGAACATCGCGGCGGCTTTTACGAAACCGCTGGCGCCCTCCGCGATATGGTCCCGAATCATCTCTTCCAACTCCTCACGCTCACCGCGATGGAGCCTCCCATCTCCTTCGAAGCCGACGCCGTCCGCGATAAACAGGCCGAAATCCTCCACGCCATCACGCCTCCGCCGCCTGAAACAATTTTGCAAACCATGGTTCGCGGCCAATATGGTGAAGGCAATGCGAACGGTGAAAAGCTCGCCGCTTACCGCGACGAACCGCAAGTCGCTCCCGATTCGCACACCGAAACTTTCGTCGCGCTCAAACTTTGCATCGACAATTGGCGCTGGGCCGATGTTCCCTTCTATCTCCGCACGGGCAAACGCCTCGCCAAGCGCGTCACGGAAATTGCCATCCAATTCCGCAAACCGCCGTTCCAGCTTTTTAGCCGTACGCCAATCAAAGATCCGCGCGCGAACCGTCTCGTCGTTCACATTCAACCCGAAGAAGGTATCTCGCTTCGTCTCGGCGCAAAAGTTCCGGGTTCCGTCATGAAGCTCGGCCTCGTTCACATGGATTTCGATTACGCGCGCGACTTCGGCACCTCCCACAGCACCGGCTACGAGCGCCTCCTCTACGACTGCATGATCGGCGACGCCACACTTTTCCAGCGCGCGGACATGGTCGAAGCCGGCTGGAGCGTCATTCAACCCGTCCTCGACGTCTGGAAAGCTCTCCCCGCCCGCGATTTTCCCAACTATCCCGCCGGTTGTTGGGGTCCGCAGGACGCCGACGCAATGATGGCTCGCGACGGCCGCGCCTGGCGCGACATCGAATCCGACGAACCGCTCACGGCCAACTGCCCCGCGCGCGCCACCGACAAGGCTCACGCCTAGGAGATTTTTTCTTGTCCCGCACTCTCAAACTTTTTCCCGACGTCGCCGCCATCGCGCAACACGCCGCGACGATTTTCGTCGACGCCGCACAGCAAGCCGTTCGCGATCGCGGTGTTTTCCGCGTCGCCATGGCCGGAGGCTCCACTCCGAAAACGCTTTACGCGCTTCTCGTCGCCGAGCCGTTCCGCTCCCAGCTTCCCTTCGACAAAATGCAGCTTTTCTTCGGGGACGATCGCCACGTTCCGCCCGACCATGCCGACAGCAACTACCGCATGGTCACCGAAAATTTCACCTCAAAAACTCCGATAAAGCCTGAGCAAGTCTTTCGCATGAAAACGGAACTGCAAGACACCGAACGCGCCGCTCTCGACTACGAACAAACTCTCAAATCCCAATTCGCCCTCAAGCCCGGCGAACTTCCTCGCTTCGACCTCATGATGCTCGGCATGGGCAACGAAGGCCATACGCTTTCGCTCTTTCCCGCCACCACTGCGCTGCGCGATAATGGTCGCCTGGTTGTGCGCACCTGGGTCGGCAAGCTTTACACCGAACGCATCACGTGCACCGTGCCGGTGGCCAACAATTCCGCGGCCGTACTTTTCATGATTGCAGGCGCCGACAAAGCGCCCGCGCTGAAAGCGGTTCTCGAAGGCCCTTACGAGCCGGACCAGTTGCCGACGCAATACATCAAGCCGGCAAACGGCAAATTGATTTTTCTCGTCGACTCCGCCGCGGGCGGCATGCTTTCGAACAAGTTCTAGTGGTCCAATTTGAATTCGTGGCTCGTGACACAATAAGTCGAAATTCAGATTGGACGGCTGGCAGAAATTTGACGACTACCGACGGTGGGTCAGTTTGAATTTTGGATCGTGACACAACCAGTCGAAATTCAAACTGACCCACTTCTCAACCACTTAAGGAGATACGTAAGAAATGGCAACAACCACAGCATCAAGCTCCATCCAGCAACTTCTCGGCGCCAAAGCAGATTCGCTCCTCGGCTTTAGCTCGCCCAAAATCTCGAAAGAACGCCTTCATCTCCCCGGCCCCGATTTCATTGACCGCATCTTCGCTCCGTCCGACCGCAATCCGCGCGTCCTGGCTGGTCTCCATCGCATGTTCAACCACGGCCGCCTCGCCGGCACTGGCTACCTTTCGATTCTTCCCGTCGATCAGGGCATCGAGCATTCCGCCGGCGCCAGCTTCGCCAAAAATCCCGACTACTTCGACGGCGAAAACATCGTCAAGCTCGCCATCGAAGGCGGCTGCAACGCCGTCGCCTCCACCTTCGGAGTCCTCGGCTCCGTCGCTCGCAAATACGCTCACAAAATTCCATTCCTCGTAAAAATCAATCACAACGAACTTCTCACCTATCCAAACAAAGCCGACCAGATCATGTTCGGCACCATCAAAACCGCCTACGACATGGGTGCAGTCGCCGTCGGCGCCACCATCTACTTCGGCTCCGACCAAAGCAGCCGCCAGATCATCGAAGTCAGCCAGGCCTTCGCCCACGCCCACGAACTTGGCATGGCCACCGTTCTCTGGTGCTATCTCCGCAACAACGCGTTCAAGAAAGACAAGGACTATCACCTCTCCGCCGACCTCACCGGCCAGGCAAATCATCTCGGCGTCACCATCGAAGCCGACATCATCAAGCAAAAACTTCCCGAAAATAACGGCGGCTATCAGATGCTCAACATGGGCGATTCCAGCTACGGCAAGTTCGACAAACGCATTTACACCGACCTCGCCAGCGATCATCCCATCGACCTCTGCCGCTATCAGGTCGCCAACTGCTACATGGGCCGCGCCGGGCTCATCAACTCCGGCGGCGCGTCGGGCGCAAACGACTTCGAAGAAGCCGTAGCCACCGCCGTCATCAATAAACGCGCTGGCGGCACTGGCCTCATCTCCGGCCGCAAAGCCTTCCAGCGCCCGATGAACGAAGGCGTCAAACTCTTGAACACCATTCAGGACGTCTACCTGAGCCCCGAAGTCACCGTAGCGTAGGCACTCGTGCCTGCGCCGGTGTTCCCGGCGCCTCGGTCAAAACGTCGAAGAGCAAACGTAGTCTTCAATGATTTGCCACGAAAGGGCCGGCTTCCGAGTCGGCCCTTTCTTTTTTCTCCCCAACGTAACCGTCACCTCCGCCTTATTTCATTTTTGTAACGTTTGCCCGACCCCGCGTGCCCCATACTGTGAGTGTAAGGAGAAACCTGTGGGCAATCGTCTGCTGGGAAAAATTGTCGCCATCACCGGAGGCAGCCAGGGCATTGGCCTAGCCATCGCGCAGCGCTTCGCCGAAGAAGGTGCCGACATCTCATTTTGCTATCGTTCCAACAAGGCTGGCGCCGATGAAGTAGCTGCAGGCATTCAAAAGCTGGGTCGCAAATGCGTGGGCTTTCAATATGACGTCGGCATCGTCTCCGACGGCCAGAAATTCATCGCCGACTCCGTCGCGCAGTTCGGCCGCATCGACATTCTCGTCAACAACGCCGGCCTCGAACGCAACGCAGACTTTTGGAACGTCACCGAAGCCGACTACGACGCCGTGCTAAACGTCAATTTGAAAGGTCTCTTTTTTATTACGCAGGCTTTCGTCAAACATCGTATGGACGCGAAGACAGGCGGAAAAATTATTAACATCAGCAGCGTCCACGAAGAACTTCCCTTTCCCCATTTCGCTTCCTATTGCGCCAGCAAAGGCGGCGTCAAAATGCTCACCCGCAACCTCTCCATCGAACTCGCTCCGCTCGGTATCACCATCAATTCCATCGCCCCCGGCGCGATCGAAACGCCCATCAACACCAAACTCTTGAACGATCCCGTCAAACTCGCCGCGTTGCTGGCAAATATCCCTTTAAAGCGCTTGGGCAAGCCTGAAGACGTCGCCTCCATGGCCGTCTTCCTCGCGTCAGACGAATCCAATTACGCCACCGGCACAACCTTCTTCCTCGACGGCGGCCTCACCTGGAACTACCAGGAACAATAGTCTCGCGGAACGTACGCTTCGGCGCGCCATCAATTCAATTTGTCTCTGCGATGAATTAAAACTTTCCGGAGTATTCATCACATCACTCGCGTCATCATCGGTCCATGCGGGCCGGGGCTCCTGCCTTTAAAATGACATCAGGCACAAAAAGGAGTGCTTCATGCCGAAAACAAAAACGTCTTCCCCCTCCAAGGCAAAGACACCTCGCGCTGCAAAAGCGAAACCCTCACCGGAAGAAATCGCCTTGCGCGCCTATCACATCTATCTCGAGCGCAATGGCGCGCCCGGCGATCCCCATGCCGATTGGCTTCGTGCCGAAGCGGAACTCTCCGCTCCAAAAAAGTCTTCCCGGAAATCCAAGATAATCTCGATCGCAGCTTGAGTCTTCGGTTGATTTGGTGTGGAAGGCGCGTTCGTCGGTTTGTGAGGGATGCGCCTTCCACACCAAATCGGCCGAAGACGCACGGATACATCCTCAGAACCCTCCCATTCTGCCCTCTAGCGTCATTACGAAAGGCCCGGATTAACGGCGTCCCGGGGCACGCTTTGGTTTACGATTGCAGAGTGCACTCACGGGAGACGGCATGAACATTCCAGAGACTTACGACTACCTGGTTCGCGCCCGCCGGGACCTATGCGCCACGTTGGAGCGCGCCCCCGACGAACTCTTGTCTCGCCCGTTGCTCGACGGTGAAAGATTGCACTGCATCAAGGATCTGGTCTTTCACACCGCAGTCGTCGAAGACTGCTGGTTGCATGAAGACATCCTGCGTCAGCCGCCCGTATTGGACACCGTTCCCGCGCTAAAAGATTGCGCGCCGTGGAATCCTGTTTTCGCCGCCTTTCCCCTCAAAACACTGACCGACTACTGGCGTCTCGTCGAGCAAAGCACTCTCAAGTACCTCGCCGAGCTAACGGACGCCGAATTGAAACGAATCGTGATTGTTCACGACGCGCCAGAAGAACGCTACACCGTGGACGGTCTCCTCTGGCACGTCATGATTCACGAAATCCGCCACACCGCCCAGATCGCCGTCCTCCTCCGCACCCAGCACGTCGAGCCACCCTGGCTCGACCTCAAAAATTACCTGCCCTATGCTTAGTCGCGAGCAGTCCCTCAAGAGAACTCGTCATGCCAACCGGAAAGCACAATACACCCGTGCCCCGATGCGCTCGCCATTCGAATGATACAATTATAGTACTGTTACTTGACAAGACACCTTTTCTCCGTTATACTCGCTCGTGAAATCGCACTTCAATTCGGCTAAGTCCTTTCTCTTCTGCAGATACAGGATTCGCCCCCGTAACATCCTCTACGCAAAGCACTTACCCACCCCCTTCGCATCTGCTGATTCTAAAGCCACTTCAACTCCTTTAAATTCTGCAGTTACAAGACCCCTCGTTCTAACCTCTTTGGAATCTGCACTTACAAAAAACAGGGGGGTACGTACTCCCCCCACCTCACTCTTTCGCTCTTTTCCTCGCTCTTTTGCGCATCGCGGCAACTCAACTCCTGCGTTTTCATCGACCTGCGCACTCTTTACAAAAACACCCGGGGTGGGGGTATCCGCAGCAGCGCCATTTCTCAACCTTCACTTGAAGTTATCGTGGGACGGAACAGATTATTCAGCCGCGGATGCCCGCGCTTTTCCTTACTTCCTTACCTCATTATTTCCTTACTTCAGTCCTCTAGGCATGCGCGGCCGTCGCGGATCGCGCCGCTTGCAACAATTTCCGGGCATTCTCGCGAATGTCGCCCTTGCCGAACACGGCATTCCCGGCAACCAGCAAATCCGCTCCGGCGCGCACCACGTCGCCAATCGTATCGAGCGCCACGCCGCCATCCACTTCAATCCGGAAATCCAGCCGGCGCATCGTGCGCTCGTTCGCCAGCTCGGAAATCTTGTTCAACGAATTGCGAATAAATCTCTGTCCGCCAAATCCGGGGTTCACGCTCATCACGAGAACGTGATGCACCAGATCCAGCACCTCATCCAGTGTGCCCACCGGAGTCGCCGGATTGATCACCACTCCTGCCTTGCATCTATGATCCGCAATCAAGTGCAGTGTCCGGTCCAGGTGCCGGCACGCCTCCTGATGCACCAGAATCCACGTCGCGCCCGCTTCCGCAAACGCCGGAATATATTGATCCGGATTCTCGATCATCAGGTGTACGTCGAAAATCGCATCGGGAATCGCCTTCCGCAGCGACGCCACAATCGGCGGGCCCAGCGTAATGTTCGGCACGAAGTGGCCGTCCATCACGTCCACATGCAGCAGCGTGCCGCCGCCTTCGAGCGCCAGCTTCGCATCAGCGGCCAAATTCGCAAAATTCGCGGAAAGTATGGACGGCGCCAGTTCTACCGTGTGTGCCACTGTCCCTCTCTTTCCTTTAGCATAGCCCAAACCTCGCGCAACCCGGCTATCCGGCGTCTACAATTTCCACGGCAAGACTTGCCGTTTCTCGCTGCTTTCCACCGAAAGCTCCAGTGCATACATAACGTGCAACGCCTGCTCGAGCGTAACGATCGGTTTCGCTTTTCCGAGAATCACGTCTCGCACATTCGCGTAAAAATCCCGGTAATCCCCGCGCAGCGTCTCCACTTTTCGCCGCGTCACGCTCTTTGCGTCAAATTCCGCCAGCGTTCCCCATTCCTCTTCCGGTTCGAGTCCCCACGATTCCCCGCCCACCGGCTGGTCGGCGCGCAACTGCGCTTCTTGCGGATCGAGATTCTGATGGGTGTACATTCCCTTCGTTCCCAGCACGCGATAGTGCGGCCGCGGAATCGAAATCAGCGTCCCGGAAGAAAGATACGCCCGCAATCCGTTCGGATAATAAAACGTCAGGTCGAAGGCGTCGTCGTTCCGTGCATTTTCGCGTTCCGCGCGAATGTCGCCGCAAATTGCTTCCGGCACTCCGAGCAGCGTCAGCGCGTGATCGATCAGGTGCGGCCCCAGGTCGTAGAAAACGCCGGTGCCCGGTCCTGTTCTCTCTTTCCAGGAATCGCGGATCGCAGGCCTGCAACGGTCAAACGTCTCTTCAAATTTCAAAAGCCGTCCCAGATCGCCGTCCGCGACGAGTTTCTGCACCGTGCGAAAATCGCCGTCCAGCCTCCGGTTTTGATACGCAGACAGAAATCGTCCCGTTTTTTTCGCAACGGCGATCAATTCCCGCGCTTCCGCAACGGTCGTCGCGAACGGCTTATCCACCACTACGTCTTTGCCCGCTTCCATACAAGCTTTTGCCAGCGGCGCATGCGTGTGATTCGGCGTCGAGATCGCAATCAACTGAATCGTCGGAATCGCCAGCAACTCCTCCAGCGTTCGTACGATTTTCGTCCCCGGATAAATCTTCGCCGCATCGTCGCCCGTGCGTTGCAAAACAGCGGCGAGCCGCAAACCCGGCACCGCTGCAAGGAACGGCGCATGAAATGCCCGCCCTCCCAGCCCAAATCCAATCAATCCACAATCAACCATGCATCCACCCAACGTCGCCATTCCGAGCGAAGCGACACATCTGCTGTGCTAAGTTTTTATCATCGACGCACATTTGCACCGCGACTCCGGCGCAGGCAAAATGCCATGATGTCCTCAAAAACGCAAATCCAGCCGTCTGCAGACTCTTCCCGCAGCCTAATCTTCTATCTTCTCTGCGCCGGCTTCGTCCTCAACGGCATCATCATCTCTTTCATCGGGCCACTGCTACCCGTATTCCGCGCAAAGTGGGGCCTCGACGACGGCCGCGCCGGACTTTTCTCCACCGTGCAATTCTCGGTTTCACTCGCCGGTGTGCTCCTTTCGAGTACGCTCATCGCAACCAAGGGATTCAAGCCGGCCATCACCCTCGGGCTCGTGTTGATGGCAATTGGATTCGCCTTTCTCAATGCGCCGACTTTCCTTCTCGCTCTCACCGCAAGTGGCGTCTACGGTCTGGGCTACGGATTCGTCACGCCGGGCACCAATCTTTGGGTCGGCGAATCTTACGGAAATCGCCGAGCCTCCGCGTTGAACGTTGCCAACCTCGCCTGGGGTGTCGGCGCGATCGCTTCCGCGCCGGCGGCGATGTATGCCATCCGCACCTCGCACGTCAATTCCCTGCTCTACGTTTCCGGTGCGGTCACTCTATTGCTCGCGACTTTATTGGTGCGCATGCAGTTTGGAAAACCGCCGCTTGAAGAGGCCAAACAGCAATCGGCGGAAAACTCGAAAGTTGCCGGCACTGGCGTCGCCATTCTTCTCGGCATTTTGTTCTATGTCTACGTCGGAACCGAGGTCAGCACTTCCTATTGGGCGGCAACTCACGCCGAACGCGCCGCGACATGGCTCACCAACACGTTTACACTCGCGCCGATGTTTTTCTTTGCCGGCCTGCTCGGAGGCCGCGGCGCCGCTGCGGCAATCCTGCTTCATTTGAAAGAAGCAACCGTTGCCGTGAGCGGACTTCTGATTGCGGCCCTGGGTGAACTTTTGTTCATCGCCGCGCACTCCCCCGCCGCGCTTTTCACCGGAGCGTTTTTCGCAGGACTTGGACTGTCGAGCCTCTACCCGATTTATGTGGCGTGGCTGACAAAATGGTTTGGGGCGCGCGCCCGCAAAGTCGGCGGTGCGATGTTTGCGATGGCCGCACTCGGCAGTGCCACACTGCCATGGGTCGTGGGAGAAGTTTCGCGAGCGGCAACAAGTTTGCGCGTCGGCTTGATTGTGCCGCTCGCCGGCTGCGTTGTGATGTTGTGCGTTATCGCGCTACTTCGGCCCAGCACCAGAGGTTGAACTTTGCGCGAGCGCGGCTTTGGTTTCAGTTTTCGGAGGAGCGGTCATTTCCATGGCCCAGATCGCCGCGGGCCGCATGTACATCGAAGCGCGGTAATTCCCTGTGATGTCCCAAGCTTCGGGAGTTCTGAACCAGTAACCCTTCGTTTCATAGTTAACATGGTAGATACCCCACGCCGTGCGATACGCTTCGTCCTTCATTCCTTCGCCCAGCATAAAGCCGGCGAGGCCCAGCGTCGTCCCGGTCCACACTTCCTGCACTTGTTCGTTCGTCGTGATAATCGTCCCGTCCGCGGCAATTCCGTTCACGGCGCCCATTTCGCCCTTTGCGAATTTCATGACATTGAAATCGTAAATGCTCTTGAGCGATTTCATGGTCATGTCTTTTGGAACGATTTCGCCGAGGCCGGTCACGTCGGCGTACCACTGGCCTGCGAGCTGATCGGACTGGATGTTGTCCTTGTATTCGCTTTCGGTATCGTAACGGAAATATTTTCCGTTCCACAATTTCGCGATGTAGCTTTTCTGGCCTTTCAAAAACCACTCGTGATAGTGAGTTGCAGCTTTTTGATCGCCGAGTTTTTTTGCGATTTCTTCGGCGGCGCGCAACGACGCGAGCCAGAGACTGCCGGAATAGGCGCTGTCGCCGCGCACGAGCCAGGTGTCATACGTTTGATCGGGATAGCCGTCGTTGTCGGGGACGCCGTCATTGTCGCGATCGAATTTTCCGAGATAGTCGAGCGCTTCCTGCACGGCAGGCCAGCTGTATTTCAGGAATTCGGTGTCGCGCGAACCGCTGAAAACGTAATCGCGATACACCATCAGCACATATTTGGAATTCAAATCCTTCCAACCATTGGTGTCTTGCCAGCTGAACTGATTGATCTGGTAGAACGGATCTTCGTTCGGAACGCCCATGTCGTGCGGAACGGCGCCTTTTGTTTTGCGCTCGCGGAATGTGGCTTGCCCGGAGACCATCGATTTCCAGACCCAGACCATCCGGTCATCGAGATGCTTTGGAACGGTGTCTGCAAAATCGCGCATCACTTGTTTTTCAATGTCCGGCCAGAATTTGATGAGCGGCATCGAACCGTAAAAACGAACGTCGAGCGTTTCGTAATACGGATAATCAAAACATTCCATGAAAGAATAGGTGGAAGGAGTTTTCGGATCGGCGCCGACCGGCCGGCCCCAGAAAGATCCGCCATCCGCGAGCGGATAGAGTTCGTTGAACAGCATGCCGCGATACCAGTCAGGTTTGCTTTCGTCGTTTACATAAGGCGCTTGCCAGGCGGAAATTGCGTCGCTCCATGCAGCGGCGTTTCGCAAACCGTCGCGTGCAATGGCCCAGGAATTTGCGCCGCTGTTTCCGTAGAAATTCGTGTATTGGCGATACCATTTGCGGCCGGAGCCAAATTCCACCACGGGAAGATCCCACGACAAAACCATCGGAACGATTTTCTTTTCACCGGGTTGCAGTGTGAATTTCACAGCGATCGCTCCGGCAATGGATTCACCGCTGCTAAGCCATGGTTTGCTTGCAGTGTCGAGGGTTCCGTCTTTGGCGAAAGTCGACCAGACTTCCGAGCCGCTGCCGTCAGGCGAAAACGTAGTGAGATACGTGACTTCGACTCCGGGAGATTCGAGCGCGGCGATGCTCATTTCGCCGTCCCAGGCATTCGGAATCTTTCCGGCGCGGGTGCGTGAAAAAACGATTCCTTTCATCGTCGCGTCGCCGATGCGTTCGTTGCTGTAACGATTGAAATTCCCCTCACTGAGCGCGGCGCGAAAATCTCGATCCGCGGTGCGAAACCAACCGAGCATATTGGTCCAGGAGAAAAGAACGGAGATGGTGACGGGTTTCTTTGTCGGGTTTTCGGCGTGCCAGCGATACACGGCGACGGGATAACTGGTCTCTTTGTAGTTGTTGGGAAGGATCGGAGAGAACTGTTCGAGCATGACGTGAGCGGGAAACTTGTCGTAACGATAGTCGAACCAGGATTTGGGATAGAGGGCAGCGTAGTCGCCTGCGCCGACGGGATAATCCCAACTCCACGCGCTCAATTGGCCGTTCGCGGGATGGCCGGCGAAAAGAGCTTTTGCGACACCTTCGGAATCACCTTCGGATTTTTCAAAGATGGCAAATTGGTTCGCGTAGATGGACTGGTATTTGTGAATGCCGGGTTGAACGTGCCAGCGAGCGAAGTCGCCGCGAAAGGTTCGGGAGAATGTGCCGGCGCCGAATCCCCCGACGGGAGCGCCTTGCCAGAAGCCATCGTCAATGTGACCGCCATCGAGAGAAGTTTTTTTTGTGCCGGGATTTTCAAGCGGCTTGCCGATGGGACGTTTCCATGCAGCTTTGGGAATTTCGTCATTGGCGGGAAGTGCAGGAACGGAAAGCAAAAACGCACAAATAGCGAGAAGACCTCGACGCGGGAACATGGCACCTCCAGAAGAATTCCGCCAAAAACGTGGGCGGACAAGGCATGGGGCAGCCCGAAGGCTGCCCCGGAGTGTAATACCGAACAGTTGAGGGATGCTACTACAATAACGATATTCTAGGCAAGCGTTGACGTTAACGAGCCCGCGAGCCGCTGTTCGCGTGACATTTGTCACGGATTTACGCCACCCCGAAAGCTAATTGGACGGCGCGGGCGGCGTTGGGTTTGGCGAAGGGCGGCGGACAGTATAATCTCTGGCGATGGCGAAGAATGCGCAGGGGAGCGGATCGCCGACGGCGAAATTGCTGCTTGGGTTGGTGCTAACGCTGGCGGCGGTACTGCTGTTTGCGTATTACATGACGACGCAGCTTGCGGGGTTGCGCGCGCTGCAGAGCAACATGGTGGATCGAAACCGTAAAGATTCTCTGCAGCTTCTGCGGGTGCAGAACGATTTGAATTCGCTGGCGCTGGCGATGCAGGAAATTCTGGACAAACGGGAACCGTATCCGTTGACGGCATGGACGGCGCAATTCGACCGGATTCGCGGAGACCTGGATGCGGCGCTAAAAATCGAAGATGCGTTTGCGCCAACGCAGCGAACGGCGGAACAGCGGACGTATTTGAGCCAATCGCTGACGCAATTTTGGGATGCGACGGACCGGATGTTTGCGCTGGCGGCAAATGGAAAAGAAGCGGGCGCGCGAGAACAGATCCAGGTGACACTGCAAGCGCGGGAGGCGGCGCTGAGCACAGCGGTTTCGCGGCTGCTGATTCAGAACAATGAAGCAGAGGAACAGGCGACGGCGGAGATCACGAAGATTTACGACAGGGTGCAGCGGCAACTTTATTTCTTTTTGAGCGCGGCATTGCTGGTGATTGTGCTGACGAGTTTATATTTGATTCAAGCGAACAAAAAGATTTTTGCGCAGATGACGGAATTGTCCGAGCAACGCAGCGAGCTTGCGCAGAAATTGATTTCGACACAGGAATCGACGCTGCGGCATCTTTCCCGCGAATTGCATGATGAATTCGGACAGGTGCTGACGGCGATCGGAGCTCTGCTCTCTCGCGCGGGGAAACAGATGCCGGGCGAATCGGCGCTGCGGGAAGATTTGAAGGAAGTGCAGGAGATTACGCAATCGACGCTGACGAAAGTGCGCGGCCTTTCGCAAGCGTTGCATCCGGTGCTGCTGGAGGAGGCGGGACTTGCGGCGACGCTGGATTGGTATATTCCGACGGTGGAGCGGCAGACGGGCCTGGCCGTTCACTACGAGAAAAGCGGGACGGAATTTCCGGTGGAAACGGCGGCGGGAGTGCATTTGTATCGAGTGGTGCAGGAGAGCTTGAATAACGTGAACCGGCATGCGGAGACGAAGGAAGCGTGGGTGCGGCTGACGTATGGAGCGCAGGAACTGCGGTTGGAAATAGAGGATCACGGCAAGGGATTGCGACGCGAGAAAGACCAGCATGGAATCGGAATGGTGGCGATGAGAGAGCGGGCGGAACTGATTGGCGGGACGCTGGAGTATGAGAAGCCGGACGCGGGGGGAACGCGAGTGAGGCTGAGAGTGGCGCGGGAAAAGGTGGAAGCGCATGTCGGATAAAATTACGGTTTTGCTGGTGGACGATCATGCGCTGGTGCGGCGCGGGTTTCGCAGGATGCTGGAAGACGACGAGACGTTGAGCGTGGTGGGAGAGGCGAGCGACGGAGCGGAGGGCGTGAAGCTGGCGAAGGAGCTGAAGCCTGACGTGATCGTGATGGATTGCCAGATGCCGGTGATGAACGGACTGGAAGCGACGCGGAAGATATTGGATGCGAATATCGGATCGGCAATCTTGATGTTGAGCATGCATTCGGAAGACACGCTGGTGAAACAGGCGCTGGAAGCGGGGGCGCGCGGCTATGTGCTGAAAGAGGCGCTGGATCTGGATTTGGCGGGCGCAATCAAGAATGTGGCGGCGGGACAAACGGTGCTCGATCCGAAGGTGGCGAAGCCGCAGGCGCTGAAGGGCGAGCGGGAATCGGGATTGACGCCGCGCGAGCTGGAGATTTTGCAGTATATCGTGGCGGGAAAATCGAACAAAGAGATTGCGAGCGAATTGGAGCTGAGCGCAAATACGGTGGCGGTGCATCGCGCGAACATCATGGACCGGCTGGGGATTCACAAGACAGCGGAGCTGGTGGTGTATGCGATTCGAAATGGACTGGTGAATTTGCCGTGAGGCGGCGCGAATTTCTGCAGGGAGTGGCAGGAGCGACGGCGGCGAGTTCCCTGCTGACTCGAGTAACGTTTGCGGCGGTGCCTGCCGCAGGGCTTGGATTTCAACTGACGGACGTAACTTCGAAGGCTGGAATTTCTTTTCAACACAACAGCGGTGCGTACGGCGGGAAGTTGTTGCCGGAGACGCTGGGATCGGGTTGTGCGTTTCTGGATTATGACGGCGACGGCTGGCAGGACATTTTGCTCGTGAACGGAATGGATTGGGCGGGACACAAGAAGCAACGGTCGACGCTAAAGCTCTATCGAAACAATCGGAACGGAACGTTCACGGATGTGACGAAGGCTGCGGGGCTCGACATTGAGATGTATGGAATGGGCGTGGCGGTGGGAGATTACAACAACGATGGATTTCCGGATGTGCTGATCACGAGCGTGGGACAGAACCGGCTGTTTCAGAATACGGGCAAGGGCACGTTCGTGGATGTGACGAAGAAGAGCGGGCTGCTGGGAAGGCAGGCATTCAGCACTTCGGCGCTGTGGTTTGATTTCGATCGGGATGGGCTGCTGGATCTTTTCGTCTGCAACTACGTGAATTGGACGCCGGAACACGATGTGTTTTGCAGCCTGGACGGGAAACACAAATCGTATTGCACGCCGGAAGCGTACCGCGGGGAAACGTGCTGGCTGTTTCGAAACCGCGGAGATGGAACGTTTGAAGATGTGACGGCGGGAAGCGGCGTGTTTGATGCGAGCTCAAAATCGCTGGGGGTGGCGCTGCTGGATTTCGATCAAGATGGCTGGCCGGATTTGCTGGTGGCGAACGACACGCAGCCGAACAAACTTTACAAGAATTTGCGGAACGGAAAATTCAAGGATGTCGGCGTGGAAGCGGGAATCGCGTTCAGCCCGGACGGAAAAGCGCGGGCGGGAATGGGCGTGGCGGTGGGGGATTTTGAAAATTCAGGGCACGCGGGAATTGCGATTACAAATTTTGACAACGAGATGATCGGACTGTATCGCGCGGGGAAAGCGGGAACGTACGACGAGATTTCGCTGGCGGCGGGAGTGGGTGCGCCGTCGAAGACGACGCTGGGATTTGGCTGCGCGTTTCTGGATGTGGATCTGGATGGACGACTGGATTTGGCGGTGGCGAATGGACACATTGACGAGACGGTGCGGAATATTCGCGGGAATGTCGGCTACGCGCAGGCACCGCAGCTTTTTTTGAATTCCGGTGGCGGAAAATTTCGCGAGGTGGCGGGAGAAACAGGGAGCGACTTTGCGAAGGCAAAAGTGGGACGCGGACTTGCGGTTGCGGATTTTGACCGCGACGGGGATTTGGACCTTTTGCTGACGACGAACAACGGAGATGCGTATCTTTATAGAAATGATCAGAGCGCGGGACATCGAGCGGTGCGGTTTCATCTGCAAGGCACGAAATCGAACCGGGACGCGATTGGCGCGACGGTAAGAATTTACAACGGAAACGAAGTGCAGACGCGAACGGTGCAGGGCGGGTCGAGTTATTTATCGCAATCGGAGCTGCCGGTCACGTTTGGGCTGGGCGGAAGGGACAAAATGGAGCGAGTGACCGTGGATTGGCCGAGCGGAGGCACACAGGAATGGAAGAATTTGGCGACGGGAAGAGCCTACCAAGTTACAGAAAATAAAGAGATTACAGAAATTTATCGATTCTAGTTCTTTTGCATTATTGTGCGAGTTTGCGACATTCCTTATAAAGGGGACAACACAGTTCCATGCGCTACCCGAACTAAAGATTCTAGATATTGCACCCTCGGGAGCACCCCTTGATCGCGCGGCCGGATACCCCAAGTTATCCCGGCCGCGCAATCGTTTTTGGTGGGTGGTGAACGGATGAGGCGAGGCGATGATTGACGGAATCGCAGCCAAGAGTGGCTACGCTACTGGAGCCGCGGTTTTGTTGGGTGGCCAACGGATGGGGCGAGGCGATGATTGACGGAATCGCAGCCAAGAGTGGCTACGCTACTGGAGCCGCGGTTTTGTTGGGTGGTCAACGGATGGGGCGAGGCGATGGTTGACGGAATCGCAGCCAAGAGTGGCTACGCTACTGAGGGATTGAGAAGCGTGTAGAATTTATCGGCTGGATTGCCTGGAGAGTCTGTTCGATGAATCAGTGGCGGCCCCGGATTTTGGTTCTTCTCGCGGTAACTTCCCTTTACTTGTATGGATTCCCATCGGCCACGCTGACGTATTCGGGCGTGCTGCTGTTTCATTTGGGCGCGGGGCTGGCGCTGACGATTTTGCTGGTGCCGTATTTTCTGCGGGTGTGGAAGGACGATGCGGGCGTAAACCGGCTGGGATGGAGTTTGCTGGCGGCGGGCGCGATTTTGGGGATCGTGCTGATCAAGATTGGGACGCCGCACCGACTGAAGAATTGGCTGTATGCGCATATTGCGTTGTGCGTGGCGGGCGTGTTCGTGCTGGCGTTGAATTGGCTTTCGGCGAGGAAGTGGCTGGGTGAGGGAGCAGGCGCGGCGACGTTGCGATTCGCGACGGTGCTTGTGGCGATGGTTGCGTTGAGCGCAGGGACCTGGTGGGCGCGGAATATTGCGTGGAAGAACGCGTACCGCGTGAAGAATCCGGCGCTGTCGACGGAGACGATGGACGGCGAAGGCGACGGGCCGAGCGGGAAGTTCTTTCCGAGCTCGGTGCAAACACGCGACGGGAAAAATATTCCGGCGAAATATTTTATGCAGTCGCAAGCGTGCGAGCGGTGCCATGCGGACGTGTACAAGCAGTGGAACAGCTCGGCGCACCATTTTTCTTCGTTCAACAATCAGTGGTACCGGAAGAGCATCGAGTACATGCAGGACGTGGCGGGCGTGAAGAGTTCGAAATGGTGCGCGGGCTGCCACGATCCGGCGCTGCTTTTCAGCGGAATGTTCGATACGCCGATCCGGCAGATTGAAAACACGCCGGCAGGACAAGCGGGACTGAGCTGCATGATGTGCCACAGCATCGTGGAAGTGAAGAGCACGATGGGGCAAGGCGATTTTGTTTTAGAGTACCCGAAGCTGCATGAACTGGCAGCGAGCGAAAATCCAGTGGTGCGCGCGGTGCACGATTTTATGGTGAAGGTGAACCCGGAGCCGCACCGGCGCGTGTTTTTGAAGCCGTTTATGCGAGAGCAGACGGCGGAATTTTGTTCGGGATGCCACAAGGTGCATCTGGATGTGCCAGTGAATCGCTACCGGTGGATTCGCGGATTCAACGAGTACGACAACTGGCAGGCGAGCGGAGTTTCGGGACAGGGCGCGCGGTCGTTCTATTATCCGGCGAATTCGAAATCGTGCGCGGACTGCCACATGCCGATGATTCCGTCGAAGGACGAGGGATCGGTGGATGGATTGGTGCACTCGCACCGGTTCCCGGGCGCGAATACGGCAGTGCCGACGGCGAATGAAGATGCGGAGCAGTTGGCGGCGAGCACGCACTTTTTGCAGGACAAGCAAGTGAGCGTGGATATTTTTGGAATTGCGCCGGCGGAGAAGGCGAGCGGCGAAACGAAAGGAAATTTTCCGCACGGCGGGCAGGAGCTTTCGACGACGTTTGCGGTAGGCGAAGAAGCGGAAGTGGCGGGGCCGCGCGGAACGGAAGGAAATGCGAAGGCGATTACGGCGCCTCTGGGGCGCGTGGATGCGGCAGTACGGCGCGGCGACGATGTGAACGTCGAGGTTGTGGTGCGAACGCGAAACGTCGGGCATTTTTTCCCGGGCGGAACGGTGGATGCGTTCGAAGTATGGCTGGAGCTGCAAGCGACGGATGAAGAGGGGCAAACGATTTTTTGGAGCGGGCGCGTCGGTGAGGACGGCAAGGGGCAAGTGGATGAGAACGCGCATTTTTACCGGTCGCGGCAGATCGATGGGCACGGGAATGTGATTAACAAGCGGAACGCGTGGTCGACGCGCGCGGTGGTGTATGTGCATTTGATTCCACCGGGCGCGGCGGACACGGTGCACTATCGTTTGCATGTGCCGGAGAATTGCGGCGACAAGATTACACTGCACGCGAAACTGAACTATCGGAAATTCATGTGGTTTAACAACCAATTTTCATATGCAGGAGTGGAAGATGCGAGCGCGGCGAAAGGCGAAGTGACGCCGAACTACGACGACCGGAAGTGGGCGTTCACGGGAGATACGAGCGGAGTGGCGGGGAAATTGAAAGAGGTGCCGAAGCTGCCGATTACGGTGGTGGCACAAGATACGAAGGATTTGCGTGTGATTGCAAAGAAGGAACCTGTCCCGGCGCCGCAAGTTGCGACGGTGAAAGAAGATTGGATGCGCTGGAATGACTACGGGATTGGATTATTTTTACAGGGAGATTTGCGGAATGCGGGGATGGCGTTTGAAAAAGTGACGCAGGCGGACGCACAGAATCCAGATGGCTGGGTGAATATCGGGCGTGTGCGAGCACAAGAGGGTGACAACGCGGGAGCGGTGCAGGTGCTGGACAAGGCACTGGCGCTGAGACCGGGGCTGGCGCGGGCAAATTATTTTTACGCACGAGTGCTGAAAGAGGATGGGAAGTACGACGAAGCGATCGCGAAATTGCAGAGCGTGCTGCAGCAATATCCGCGGGATCGCGTGGTGTGGAATGAATTGGGACGAATTTATTTCCTGCAGAAGAAATACGCGGATGCAGTGAAGGCGTTCGAATCGACGCTGGCGATCGATCCGGAAGATTTGCAAGCGCACTACAACTTGATGCTTTGCTACAACGGTTTGGGAGATGATGCGCGCGCGGAGCAGCACAAGGCGCGGTATCTGCGGTACAAAGCGGATGAATCGGCGCAGGCGCTGACGGGGCCGTACCGGCAGGCGCATCCCGAAGATAACAATGAGAGGCAGATGGTGCATGAGCATTTGTCGGTGGCGCTCGGTGAGACACCGAAAGCAACGGCAAGAAAGAGCGCAAAGAACTTGCCGGCGAAGAATGTGGCTGCGACGGGTGCAGGCGGCGGGCGATAAAATTTTGGCGGATCAAATCGGGGGCTAAAGGATGACTTGGATCAAGACGGTCAGCATGGAAGACGATCCGCGCGTGAAGGCGGCGATGGAGGCGCAGCGCAAGGTTTATCCGCAGGAGTATGCGACGCCGGTGGCAAGCGTGGACCGCGGGTCGGAGGCGAGCATCACGGCTTCGCATTCGCTGATTCCCGATGCGCTGTATCACTCATTCAGCGCGTTTGGCGCGATGATGGCGCCGGAGCTGCCCTTGAAGCGGCATCAGCATGAAATGATCGCGACGATGGTGTCGGTGACGAACCGATGCCACTATTGAATCGAATCTCACGCAGAGTTTCTG
>DATGIS010000142.1:0-8792 GCA_035295625.1 Candidatus Acidiferrum sp.
GCCCAGATCGCCCCGCGCCACCATCACGCCGTCCGCCGTCCGCAAAATCGCGTCAAGATTTTCGATCGCTTCCGGCTTCTCCAATTTCGCAATCACCGGCGTCTCTTTTTTCTGCCCGCGAATCAGCTTCTTCGCCAGCACTACGTCCTCCGGTCGGCGCACAAAACTCACCGCGATATAGTCCGCCCCCTCTTCCAGCGCAAATCGTAAGTCCCTTTTGTCTTTTTCCGTTAGCGCAGGCACGCGCAGCTTCACTCCCGGCAGATTGATTCCCTTGTTCTCGCCCAACGCCCCGCCATTCACCACTTCGCACACCACTTCCGACCGCCGCACTTGCCTGACTCGCAATTCAATCAATCCATCGGAGAGCAAAATGCGGTCTTTCGGCTTCACTTCCCGCGGCAACTGCTCGAATACAGTGCTCACTCTGGTCGAATCGCCCAGCACCTTCGCCGTCGTAATCGTAAACTGTTGTCCCGCGCGCAGAACCACGGGTCCGCCACCCGCCAAAGCCCCGGTTCGAATCTTCGGTCCCTGCAGATCGGCGAGGATCGCAATCGTCTTCTTCATCGCTGCCGCGGTGCTTCGCAGCAACGCGATGTTTGTGGCGTGTTCTTCGTGTGTGCCGTGAGAAAAATTCAGACGTGCCACGTTCATCCCGGCATCGAGCAGCCGCTTGATGATCCGCGGCGACGAACTGGCCGGCCCTATCGTGCAGACAATTTTGGAATGTCGAAACGAGTTCACACGCAATCCTGCATCGCGCCTTCGAAAATGCAGTTAAAGCCTAACTCAAACCGCGCCATTTCGATGCGCGAAGCTCGATTTATTTTTTATATTGTCAGTATGAGCGCAGCGGTCGCGCCGGCGCATCTATTTCGAAACTGCGAATTCGTTCACGATGCGCATCATCAAATCCACGCCCTTCGCAAACGCCGTAACTGGAATTCTCTCGTCGTTTCCGTGCATCCGTTTCAAATCGTCTTCCGTCAGCGGGAACGGCACCAACCCGTACGCTTGCACGTTGTGCAGCCGCAACTGCGCTGAGTCCGTGCCCCAAGTCGATTGATAGGGCAGCACGGGAGCGCCATTGAACTCCGTCGCCGCCGATTTCACAATCGCGTTGTAGAAATCGTTTTCCAGCGACGAAGTCGGCGCTGCAAGACCCGAGTTTGTCTGCACTTCCAATTTCACTTGAGGATCGTTCACGAGCTTGTTCAACTCTCCCAACAACACGTCGATTGTGTCTCCGGGCAACAATCGGATATTCAGCGTTGCCCGCGCCTCGGCCGGGATCACGTTTGCTCTCACGCCCGCCGAAAGCATCGTCGGCGAAATTGTGTCGCGCAACATCGCATTCCAAGCAGGATTTGTGTCGGAGATGACTCGCGCTGCATGCTCGCCGCGATCTGGCGTGTCCAGCGAACGAATCCATTTGCCAAGCTCATCGTCCTGCAGTGGAGCGAGTCCTTCAAAATAGCGTCGGGTCACGGCCGTGAAGTGAACCGGCGCCGAATAACTTCCAATTTTCGCAATCGCGTTTGCCAGATGCACAACCGGATTGTCCTTCAGAGGGATCGACGCATGTCCGGACGTGCCTCGCGCGACCACATCCACGTTGTACGTCACCTTTTCGCTCGCCTGCACCGCGGTGTACTGCACTTTGCCATCTTTTACGATAACCACGCCGCCTTCATTGATCGCAAAGCCGGCCGCAAATTTGTCCCAGTTTTTCGCAATCAGCACTTTGATGCTCGCGTCCCCGAACCCTTCCTCGTCGCAGGTCGCCAGAAAAATCACGTCGCGATTCAGCCGCGCGCCGGCTCGCTTCAAGGAAATAAACGCAGCCAGATTCGCCGCCAACATTCCCTTGTCATCCACCGCTCCGCGGCCATACAGATATCCGTCCTTCATTACTGCGCCGAAAGGGTCCACCGTCCATTTCGAGCGGTCCACGCCCACCACATCCATGTGCGCGACAAGCAACAACGCCCGTGATGGATCTGCAATCGCTGTACTCTTGAGTCGCGCTACTACCGCGCTGCGTCCCGCCGTCAACGGCAAAATCTCCGCCGCAATCCCCTCTTTCTGCAGAATCCCTGCAACGTATTTCGCTTCCGCGTCCTCATTTCCCGGGGGATTCGTCGTATTAAGCTTGATCAGCTCCGCCAGCCACCCGAGAGCCTCCTGACCAAGGGCGCTGGTGCTCTGAGCATTTTGTGCTGACGCTGTCTGCGCCGGCGATAGTGGCAATCCCGGCCCGTTTTGCGCTTTGGCCGCCAACGCGAGAAAACACGCCGCGCCCGCCAGAAATCCCACCAAACTCTTCCATTTCCCGCTCACCAGACTTCCTCCTTGGCTCCAAATCCGAAATTGTTCCTCATGACAACCGTTTTGCTGGGAAAGTGCTTCATACTAACATGCAAGGGTGAGTACGCTGGATTGGCTGCGACGTCGCGTTTCCTAACGTCCACGGTCTGCATCAAAATGTAATTGCGTTTATCGGTTTTCGTCGAGGGTGGGGGAAAGAATGAAGAAGTTCGCAGCAGGATTGCTGTCAGCAAGTTTACTGGTCGCGATGGCCGCTGCTCCCGGCAGGGCGCAGGCGCCCACCGGCCCGCAAACTGGCCCGCCGCCTCAGCAGACTCCGCCGCCTCCCTCCGGAACCCAGCAAGCGCCTCCACCACAAGCGCAAACCGGCGGCGTTTCCATCTCCGTCGAAGTGCCACTGGTAACCATGGAGGTTGCCGCCACGACTCAAAACGGCGACATACTTACCGGCCTCAAGCGCGAAAACTTCCGCGTTTACGAAGACGGCGTTCCGCAGCAAATCACCAACTTCGGCCCCAGCGATTCTCCCATCACGATGGTCATGGTTTTGGAATTTAGCGGCCGGAGTTATGGCCTCTTTGGCTACCTGGCAAAATATTGGTCGCAGTACATGTTCGCAAACCTCAAGCAGCAGGACTGGATAGCCCTCGAAACGTTTGACATGAAAACCCGCGTCGAACAGGACTTCACACAAAATAAGGAAGAAGTCCTGGCCGCAATCAACCATTTGTATTTCCCGGGCTTTTCCGAGTCGAACGTTTTTGACGCCCTTCTGGAAACAACGGACAGGCTGAAGGATGTAAAAGGAAAGAAGTCCATCGTCCTGATCGCGAGCGGCGTCGATACGTTTTCCAAACACAATCTGGACCAGACCATGAAGCAGCTTCGCCAATCGGATGTTTCGATATTCTGCGTTGGGCTGGGCCAATTCCTGACAACCAGATCCAACATGGGATCGCTTCGCGAAATGGACTACCTGCAGGCGGAGAATCAGCTGAAAACGTTCTCGAAAGAAACGGGCGGCTACGCCTGGTTTCCTCGATTCGAAGGGGAGATGCCTGAGATTTTTCGCGCAGTTACCGGTTTTCTTCGCAACCAGTACAGCATTTCCTATTCGCCCAGCAATCGCGCTCGCGACGGCAAATTCCGCAAAGTCAAAATCGAACTTGTCGCTCCGGACGGCTCACCGCTTACCGTAGTCGATCAGAAGGGTAAGAAACAGAAGTACGTCGTCTATTCCCGCGAAGGCTACAACGCACCTAAAGGCGCTGACTGAGCTTCAATAACCGCGCCCAAGATCGACTACGTTCGTCATCTCGCGGCCGCTGAACCAGAGCTCCAGCAAGTTCAGCAACATCTCCGTCTGGCGTTCCCACAGGCGCTCGCTCACGCCGCTCGTGTGCGGCGTAATAAAAAGATTCGGCGTTTTCCATAGCGGTGAATCGGAAGGCAGCGGTTCCGTGCTTGTCACGTCCAGCGCCGCGCCCGCAAGTTGTCCATTCTTCAGTGCGGCAATCAAAGCCGATTCATCGAGCAATGAGCCCCGGCCCAAATTCAGCAGTCGCGCGCCTCGCTTCATCTGCGAAATCTCGCCCTCGCCAATCAGATGCTTCGTCTCGTTCGTCTCCGGCGCAGCAATCACAATGTAATCCGCGTGAGGCAACGCCGCATGCAGTTCATTCGCTGCAACGATCTTTTCCGCCAGCGAAGTGTCTCCTCGCCCCGATCGCGTAACTCCCCAAACTCGCATTTCAAATGCATTCGCGCGCCTCGCCAACTCGTGCCCGATCGATCCGAATCCCACAATCAGCAAAGTCTTCCCGTTCAGCTCGGTGAGCTGTTCCGGCTTATCCCAAATCTGCGATTGGCCCCACACGCATCTGTCCTGATAGCGCGTCGAGTCGGGGAAATTTCGCGCCAGCGCAATCATCATGCCCAGGGCATGCTCCGCCATCGGCTTCGAAAAAATCCCTCGGGGATTCGTCACCAAAATCCCCGAATCGCGCAATTCGGGATAAACGAGTTGTGCCACGCCTGCCGCCGTCGAGTGAATCCATTTCAGCCTCTTCGCATCTTTCAATTGCGCCGCCCGCAGCGAATAGCCAATAAATATGTCCGTGTCTGGCAGTTCCGGCGGCAACACGTCATAGTCCGGCAGATGAACTACTCGCATTTCCGGCCAGCGCGCCCGCAGCGCCGCAGCCATCATCGGATGCGGCCTCCATTGTGGGAACGGATGCCACACACAAATCGTTAACTTCGTCTCGCTCGGTTTTGTTCTTGTCATTCCTATCGATGCGCGTGAACTAAGTAAGAATCCGCAGATCTTTTCCCGTCATATCGTCAGGCGCTTTTTCTCCGATTACTCCCAGCAGCGTCGGCGCAATATCTCGCAACGCTCCGCCCGGACGCAGTTTCAGCTTGTCGTCTTCCGTCACCAGCACAAACGGCACAGGATTCGTCGTGTGGTACGTATGCGGCCCGCCCGTTTTCGGATCGATCATCGTTTCCGCATTTCCATGATCCGCCGTAATAATCCACGCCCCGCCGCACGGCTTCAGCGTCTGATAAATCGTCCCCAAACCGGCATCCACGGCCTCGACGGCTTTTATCGCGGCCTCCAGCTTTCCGGAATGCCCCACCATGTCTGCGTTCGCATAATTCATGATAATCGCGTCGAAATCGCCCTTCTCGATCGCTTTCACCACCGTATCGGTAATTCCTTCCGCGGACATCTCCGGTTTCAAATCATAGGTCGCCACCTTCGGCGACGGCACAAGGATGCGTTCTTCCCCTGCAAACGGCTTTTCCACTCCGCCATTAAAAAAGTACGTCACGTGCGCATACTTTTCCGTCTCCGCCGTCCGCAAATTCTTGTAGTTCAATCCGGCAAACACCTGCGCCAGTATGTTTTCCAGCTTGTCCGGCTTGATCACTGACTGCAGCCACGGCCAATTCTTGTCGTACTGTGTCATCGCCACATAAAAAAGATTCTTCGGCCGCTTTGCGTCCACGAACTTGTCAAAGTCGGGCGCAGCCAGCGCGTACGTCATCTGCCGGGCGCGGTCCGCGCGAAAATTGTAAAAAATCACCGCGTCGTCGTCGCGAATCATTCCAACCGGAGCAGCCGACGCTCCGCTTCCCTGCGTAATCACGACCGGCTTCACGAATTCGTCCGTCACGCCGTCTTCGTAACTTTTTGCGAGCGCCGCGACCGGATCGTTCGACTTCGTCTCCGCCTCGCCATGAACGAGCGCGTGATACGCCATCTCCACGCGCTCCCAACGGTTGTCGCGATCCATCGCGTAGTAACGCCCTACGACCGTCGCAATCTCGCCGACGCCCAACTCCCGCATCTTTTGCTGCAACCGCTGCACGAACTCTTTGCCGCTGTGCGGCGGCGTATCTCGTCCATCCATAAAGCAGTGCACAAACACCTTTTCCACTTTGTCCCGCTTCGCCATCTCCAGCAGCGCAAACAAATGCTCGATGTGCGAATGAACGCCGCCATCGCTCAACAGCCCCAGAAAGTGCAGTTGCCGCTGCTTGCCGCGCTCCATCGCTTGTTTGAAAAGTGGCACTTCATCCAGCTGATTGTTCGCCACCAAGACGTCGATCTTCGTGATGTCCATCCGCACCACGCGCCCGGCACCCATATTCATGTGCCCGACTTCGCTGTTCCCCATTTGTCCGTTTGGCAGGCCGACGTCCGGTCCGGACGTGCCAATCAGTGTGTTCGGAAATTTTCGCAACAGTTCGTCGTAAACTGGTTTGCGCGCCAGCGCAATCGCGTTCCCGTCCCGCTCCGCGCGGTATCCCCATCCATCCAGCACAGTCAGCACAATTGGTTTCGGTCGTTTTGTCATAGCCCAAAAGAATACACGTCCGCCGCACGCGTTGTCACACCGCTTTCCTTGCACACGCTTTCACATTCTCGCGCTTATTTTGTCCCGCCGAACGCGTGGTCTCCTGCGACCATTTTTCGCCTCCTTCACCGATTCCGGCAATTGGTTCCACAACTCCACGGCTTCATCGTGATCCGACCCTTGCCTGTCCTCACGGCCAGTTACTAAATCCGTCGCACGCCTGCCGCTTGCTGGGTCTTCACAAAATCTCCCGCGCTACTCTGGACTCAACGCCGAGGTGCGCCGTGCCCATCCCGTTTGATCTGGACCTTCCCTACTACCTGTGGACCATCTACAAGGTGGCGTTCGATTCGAAAGACCGCCTGCGACAAAACTCACGCCCGATTCCACTTCGATTCGATTACGAAGAAATTCCCGAAAGCGCCCTCACGCCTGCGCAACGCCAGTACCTGAAGCCTTTCGACGACCAGCTCACTGGGCTGAACTACCGTCCCCAATGCACGTTTCGCGCTAAGAATTTCGGCACCAACCTGCTCCGCCGTTACATAAACCCGAACGACGCCGCTACCTGCGCCCTCACCATCGTGGAAGTCAAAGCAACGGTCAATCAGGTCGTCTCCGTTCGCAACGCCTGTGCGGTCGAATTCGCCACGCGCCTCGCCAACGGCAATCTTTTCTTGACGCGCAACAAACCGCTTCCATCGATCTTCGATCAGCCGCCATTTCGCATCACGCAAGATTTTCCAAACGTGAACGATCTCGCCGAACTCAAGCGCCGCCACGACTCCAAAGCCGCGACCCTCGGCCCCGCAAAAACGCCTCCGCAAACTTTCAACGAGGTCTGCGACGAACTGAACGCCGAACACGAACGCAACGCGAAATTTCAACTCGAGCGCGGCACCTACCAAATGGCGCCAGGCGGCAACGCCTATCTCGTCACGGACAAAGTCTTCGACCGCGGCATCCGCAATCACTTCCTCCCGTTCGGCCGCCGAATCTCGATTGCGCTCGTCGTTCTTTCCGCTTTGATTGGCGCGATTTTGCCCCTCTTCGGAATCCTTCGCCTCGCACCGTGGATTTCCCAACAAACAGTCGGCGCGCGCGATGCGTATTCGCCGTTCGCTCACTTCGGAATCTTGTTCTGTTATTGCCTGGCTGGCTGTCTAATCGGCTACGTCTGCGAAGCTCAAAAATTTACTTGGATCATGCTGGTGACTTACGTCCCCGCACATCTCATCGCCGGTTGGACCTTCGGCTGGCTTCCATACTCGACGCTCGCCTTCACATGCGCCTACTTCGCGTCCCAGTCGCGCCGCCGCGCAAAATTAGTTCTGCAAACCTGATTCGCGCTTCACGCCTGCGCGCAAAATTCCCGCAGCGCTCCAAGCAAACGGTCCACTTCCTCCGCAGTGTTGTAATGAACGAGTCCAACGCGCAGCACGCCGCCCTTCTGCTCCACTCCCAGCCGCTCGGACAAGTTGATCGCGTAAAAATTCCCATCCCACGTGAAAATCCCGCGCTCTCCCAAAAACGTCGCAATCTCCGTCGGATTTTGCTCCCCGATTCGAAATGACACCGTCGCGCACCGCTCCCCAAATCGCGCACGCTCCGTAATCCCAAAAATCCGAATCCCCGGCAAATTCTCCAGTCCATCCATCAATCGCGTCAACAACGCTCGTTCATACGACACCGTCGTCGCATACGCCGCCGCCAATGCTTCCCGCCGCGTCTTCGTCGTTGCATCGCACCTTCTGCCTAACTCCGCGATGTATTCCACCGCAGCGCCGATTCCCGCAATCAACTCCTGCACTTGCGTCCCGGTCTCCCAACATTCCGGCGAAACACTCGTCGCTGGCCGCACCTTGTACGGCTTGAATCGCTCCAAATGTTCTTTCTTGCCGTAGAGCGTTCCCATATGTGGCCCAAAAAATTTGTACGGCGAGCATGCCAGGAAATCGCAATCGAGCGCCTTCACATCAATCAACCCGTGCGGCGCATAGTGCACCGCATCAATGAACATCAGCGCTCCCGCCGCATGCGCCATCTTCGTAATTTCCGCCACCGGGTTGATCGTCCCCACCATGTTTGACGCATACCCAACTGTAACCAATTTCGTTTTGCTCGAAATCTTCTCCTGTAAATCTTCGAGATCCAGCGTGCAATCCGTCTCGCGAATGTCCGCCTGCCGCACAACGACTCCCTTTTCTTCCAGCGCGCGCCACGGCCCCACGTTCGCGTCGTGGTCCAGCGTCGTCACCACAATTTCGTCACCTGCCTTCAACTCACGCCCAATCGCTCGCGCCAACCCCAGCGTAATCGTCGTCATGTTCTGCCCGAACACGACCTCATCCGCCGAGCAATTGAAAAAATCCGCCATCGCGCCGCGCACACTCACAATCATTTCGTTCGTGCGCCGGCTCGTCGCAAACATTCCGTACGTATTCGCATTCGCATGCGTCAAATAATTCGTAATCGCGTCCATCACCTGTCGCGGCACTTGCGTTCCGGCTGGCCCATCCAGAAATGCAGCCGGCGCTCCCCCCGCCTGCTCGCGCAACGACGGAAATTGCTCTCGCACCCACGCGATATCCAGCG
>DATGIS010000143.1:0-4033 GCA_035295625.1 Candidatus Acidiferrum sp.
GTCCACGCCATGTGGCTCTGCCGCACTGTCGATCGCTACTACGTCGCGATTCCCGAAGCCGCCGAATATCTTGCAGGCATCGGCGTCCCGCGCGAAATCGTTCGCACCACCGGTATTCCCATCGATCCGCTATTCGCCACACCGCTCGAAAAATCCGTCGCGCGTGCGCAACTCAATCTCGATTCCTCCGCGCTCACGCTGCTCATCGCTGCCGGCGGATACGGCATCGGCCCCGTCGAACAACTCGTTCGCGATCTGCTCAAATTGCAAAAGCCGTGGCAAATCGTCGCCATCGCCGGTAAATCCGAAGAGGTCAAAAAGAAGCTCGACCAAATCGCCGCTTCCGCGGGCAACTTAGCATCCGGCTCGCCGCGTCTCTCTCCCGTGGGCTTCACCAAGGAAATGGACAAGTACATGGCCGCCGCCGATCTGCTCGTCGGCAAAGCCGGCGGACTCACCACGTCCGAAGCGCTTGCTCGCGCGCTGCCCATGGCGCTCATCGAGCCGATCCCCGGCCAGGAAGAGCGCAACGCCGACCACTTGCTCGAAGAAGGCGCCGCGATTCGGTGCAACAATCTTCCGGCCGCTGCCTGGAAAATCGCCGCGCTGCTCGACGATTCCTCGCGCCTCGCGCGCATGAAAGAAGCCGCGCGCAAACTCGGCCACCCGACCGCCGCTGCCGACATCGCAGCCGACGCATTGAAACTGCTAAGCTAAGAGTTCGTAAATTTATTTGTCTCGAAAGAAAGCGATGCGACGCAACACTCTCCTGATTGACGCCGACGACACGCTCTGGGAAAACAATGTTTTCTTCGAGAAGCTGATCGAGGATTTCATCACGCTCGTCGAGCCCTGCGGCTTCACCCGCGCCTACATTCGCCACATCCTCAACGAAACCGAGCGCAAAAATATTCGCCAGTACGGTTACGGCGTGCGCAGCTTCGGCCGCTCCCTCGAAGAAACCTACATGAAGCTTGCCGAACATCAGGCCAAGCGCGAAACACTCGCCGAAATTCACAATCGCGTCGTCGACCTCGAACGCACTCCGCCGAAAATTCTCGACGGCGTTCCCGAAACCCTCGCCTATCTCACCGAACGTCATCGCCTCATTCTCTTCACCAAAGGCGAGCCCGCCGAGCAATCCGCCAAAGTCCAGCGCTCCGGCTTGCAGGGCTTCTTCGAGGCCATCGAAATCGTCCACGAAAAAGACACCGTCACCTACACCGGCCTCGTCACCAAACATAAAATCGTCAAAGCCCACGGCTGGATGATCGGCAACTCCCCGCGCTCCGACATCAATCCCGCTCTTCGCGTCGGCCTCAACGCCGTCTACATCCCCCATCAACACACCTGGCACATGGAACACGAACCCGTCAGCACCGGCTCCGGCAAACTCGTCATCCTCCCCGGCTTCCGCGACCTGCGCTCGCACTTCTAGCAATCGTCTGAAGACCGGGAAATTACCTACCCCACCCCCCTCCCCCATTTTTTCGTAAGTATTCATTCCAAACGAGATAGCCGAGACCCACCCCTCACGAGAGGCCGAATAGAGTGGGTGAAAGAGATCGGTTCGACCCCCATACCCCCGGTGTTTTTGCGAAAGAGTGCGCAAAGTATTGCAAATAAAGGACATGACCTGTCGCTCTGTACAAAAGAGTGCGCAAGTATATGAAAACAAAGGGCGAGTAAGTGGAGTGGAATGAGAGAGTTGCGCACTCTTTGTAAATGCGGCAAACAAAGGACTTACAGGCGCGGAGTGTTGGCAAAAAGGTAACGGGTGTGGGCGGGAAAAGCTTGGAAGAGCGTGAGGGGCTTCCAAGGGAGCGAGCATGGGTCGGAGGCGCGGACGGACAATGCGCCGAAACAACGAAACGATTGTACCATCTCGTTATTATTTGTCAATGAAATTATAAGTGGCGTGTTTGGCGTGGGATAAAAGGACGTTCGAACGGCTGCCCAAAGATGGGCGGAATTACTAGGCCGCGCGGTTCCGCGACTTGGCGACCTTGTCCAAACGGTCGAGGGTGTCCGGGTAATTGCGGACGAGAAGCACAAGGGCAGCAGCCTGGGGATTGGGCTTGGCGCGGCCTTGCTCCCACTTTTCCAAGGTGCGTTCGTTGATGCGCAGTTTCCGGGCGAAAACGGCGCGCGAGCAGCGGAGTCTCCTGCGAGTATCGCGAATTAGCCTGGAGTCCACCATGGGCAGAGGCGCTACCTCGACTTTATAAGAATGCAGGGTGATCTTCCCTTCGCGATGGCTCTTCATCGCCGCGATACCTTCCATCATTTCGTTAAAGATCTTTCTCTTGCTCATGGCTGTCTCCTCCGCGATTTAGTTTGCTGGGCCAGTCTAGCCGCCCGGCGCGTTTCCAATTCGACTTGGATGGCGCTTTTCAGAATCTGCCGTTCCTTTGGTGTGAAGTCAGACGCTTCGTCTTTGTCATAAAGTGTCATAAACCAGACTTGGCGGTCAGCTGCGAAGTAGTAGTAGATGATTCGCAGGCCGCCTCGCCGACCTTTGCCGCGGCGTGGATCGGCCCAGCGAAGCTTGCGAAAACCACCTGTGCCGGACATCATGTCACCTAGAAGCGGTTCAACTGCAAGCCGATGTTGGAGTTCACGATAGCTGTCATCGGCCAAATAGCTGAAGACTTGGCGCGTGAAGGCTGGAGCTTCGAAGAATTCCATTCTAGGTCTCGTACGCCGGTGGCGTACAACTCATAAAGTACGCTATTGGCGTATAAATGTCAACGGAGAGAAAGAATTAATTCCTAGTCCTGCAAAACCCGCAAGGATTGGCCATCCGCGCGCCTCGGCTCTTACTTTTGCAATTGCTCTCATATCTTTCCATATTGGCACTTGTCAGAAGCGGATTGCGCGCGAAGGATAGACTCGGCCGCCGCACTCGACGTATCAGGATCGGCGCCAAGGACACACCGATGAGCACCGCAACCGCACCGCAAAACACACAGAATCCTTCAGCCCCTGCTTCTTTTGGCTCTCCTGCTTTCTCCGGAGACTGGCGGCAGGAATGGTTTGAATTTGAGGGCGCGACGTACCTGAACACGGCGAGCCAGGCGCCGCTGCCGAAAGTGACGCTCAAGGCGATTCAGGCCACGATGGACGCGAAGAAATTTCCGCACCAGAAGGCGGACTCGACGTTCTTCGAAGTGCCGAACCGCTGCCGCACAAACATCGCGAAACTCATCGGCGCGCAGCCGGAAGAGATTGCGCTCACCACCGGCGCAAGCTCCGGCGCCATCGCCGTTGCGTATGCGCTCGATTGGAAACCCGGCGACGAAGTGCTGACTTCGCGCGGAGAATTTCCGCTGCAATACACGACGTGGAAGCCGATGGAAGCCCGGGAAAATATTTCCGTGAAGATGATTCCGCAGGCGGGAAAATTCATCATCGCCGACGACGTGATCGCCGCGCTCACGCCGCGCACGCGCCTCGTATCCATCAGCCACGTGCGATTCGATGACGGCACTCTGCTGGACGCGCCGCGCGTGGCCGAAGCCTGCCACAAACAAGGCGCGCTGCTGCTGCTCGACGTAAGCCAAAGCTGCGGCTCCGTGCCCATGGACGTGCGCAAACTTGGCGCGGATTTCCTCGTCAGCGCAGGATACAAATGGCTGCTCGGCGCATTCGGCACGGGCTTTTTCTGGATCAAGCGCGAACTGCTCGCTTCCGTTCGTCCCGGGCCGTTTTACTGGATGGCCGTGGCCGGCTCCGACAATTTCTCGAAGCTCGATTTCTCGAATCCCAAAGTGGAGGAAAGCGCGCGGCGTTGGGACGCTCCCGAATGGGCCAGCCACTTCAATTTCAATCTGGAATCGCTCGATGCTTCGGTGGAATTCGTGTTGCGGGCAACGCCGGAAGCCGTTCTCGCGCACAATCACAAGCTCATCGATTCCTTTTTCGAGCGTTTGCCGGTGGACCGTTGCGTCGCCGCGAGCCCGCTCGAAAGCGCACTGCGCGGCGCGTACGGCTGCTTTGTCGCGCGCACTCCGGAAAAAACCGTGGAACTTTA
>DATGIS010000144.1:0-18533 GCA_035295625.1 Candidatus Acidiferrum sp.
GTTCTCGTCGATGGCGGCATCCGCCGCGGCACGGACATTTTCAAAGCGCTGGCCTTGGGCGCCACGGCAACGCTGATCGGGCGGCCGTATATTTATGGCCTCACGGTCGGCGGCGCAGCAGGCGTGGCCCACGTGGTCGAAATCCTGCTCCAGGAGCTGCGCGCCGCGATGTCTCTCTGCGGTCGCCCGACACTCGCCTCAATCGACAAATCGGTTCTGTGGAACCACACTGCCTTCTAGCCAATCGTCCGGGCAAAAAAAGCCCGGGCCGCTGGGGGCAACGGCCCGGGTGGGGGTACTGCTGAGGGGGGCTAAGGGAAACTCGTTTAGTTCACTGGCTGCGCCGAAAGCTCGCACAGCATTCGCAATTCCTCTACCGTGAAAAAATACTCTTCGTGCATTCCAACCAATTCCTTGTGGCCAAATCCCGTTTCACGCGAAATCCGGCAAAGCTCTTTTTCCGTCATTCCCAGCAGGGTCGCTGCTTTCGCCTGGCCCACGTACTTTTGTTCAAACGTGTCCATGGCCGAATTCCTCATGCGGGGATTAAAGCCATCGCGTCTTCTTCCACTGCTAAAATCATCGCTTTGTAAATGTCGACGTCCCAGCCGTCTCCGATGCGCATGCGCAGCGTATCGCCGCCGTCCTTCATCACTCGACCACGCAGGGGGACTTTGATGTCGCCCAGAGCTACTTGCAGCACAACTGCCTGGCCAATCCAAGGTTGGTATGCGCTGTCCATTTGCTCTCCCTCAGAGATGAACTGCCGACGAGCAGAGGATCGCGCTTAGGTGTGAAATCCCACAATGGTACAAGGAGGGTACGGGACTAGGAGAAAGGTACTGTTAGGCGTTTGAGCATCGTTTTCTTGCCTGTTTCTGTGGCAGTACTTCTGTACTTCCATTTAAGGACGCGCCTCCCATTGGCCCGTGCGGAGACCGAGCGCATCCTCACTGTCATGAACTCGGGTGTCCCAATCCGCAGCGACGTGCCAATGTCTTCCGCAACGCCAAGGCGCGGCATCGGCCTGGCTCTCGGTGGCGGATTCTCTCGAGGCTTCGCGCATCTTGGCGTGCTGCAGGTCCTTGAACAGAATCACATTCCCGTCACCCACATTGCAGGTACGAGCGTTGGAAGCATCCTCGGCGCGGCTTACGCAAGCGGCGCGCCTCTCGCCCAGATACTGGCCACCTGCCGCAACCTTAAGTTCCGCGACATCGCCCGTTGGCGCGTTTCGCGCCTCGGCCTTGCGAGTAATCATCGGTTGTCCGACCTGATGGATCGCGTTTTTCACGCGCGTCAATTCGAAGACCTGAAAATTCCAATGGCCGTAGTCGCCACGGACCTGGCGACTTTTGACCCGGTCATTTTCACGCAAGGCCCTCTGGTTGACGCAATTCGTGCCAGTTGCGCTTTTCCAGGCCTGTTCGAGCCCGTCGAAATCGGAACGCGTTGCCTCGCCGACGGCGGTCTTGTCGCACAAGTCCCAACAGTCGCAGCACGCCAACTCGGCGCCGAGCGCGTTCTTGCAGTCTCCGTTGGCCTTCAGGACGGTCGTCGCGGCGCCCCTAAAAATGTGTTTCAAGTGGTCGCGCGGGCCGTGGCAGCGGCTCAAAAACACCAGCTCGAATCGTGGGAACGCCACGCCGACCTCGTTCTTCGGCCGGACGTTCAGCATCTTGCATGGGACGATTTCGAACGCGCCAGCGATGCCATCGAAGCCGGTGTCGTGGCTGCCACGCGAGCGCTTCCCCGCATCAAGGAGCTGCTCGAGCCTGCGGCCGAGCCCGAGGACTTTTTCCTTGCCGAAGCGCGTTCTCATCTCTGGCTTGTGGAGCAGCACCGATGATTCGCGGCACGTGGTGGTTTAGCGCTGTAAACGCTCTCGTACTTCTCTGGCACGAATGCGGCGAGGATTTGGCTGTTTTTTGTTACCGTATTACCAGGAGCGGTGCGATGTGGATTCGCTCCCGGGCGGAAACCATAGCCGCCTCGTTTTGATCTTGGTGTAGGCGGCTAACTCTCTTTGGATTCCATCCTTCACTTTCTCCGATCTTTGTACACTTCCGAAGGCCTGAAACAACTCATTCAATGGGTTGGACCCGTCACGTTTTGCGCCATTGTATCCGGCATTCTCTTTGTGGAGACCGGCCTGTTCGTGGGTTTTTTTCTTCCCGGCGATTCATTGCTGGTCACTGCAGGCATTTTCGCCGGTCAGCACGTGGTTCCTCTCCACTGGTTACTCGTCCCCGGAATGGTTTGCGCGATCCTTGGCGATCAACTCGGCTATTGGATCGGGCGCAGCGCTGGGCCAGCCCTTTTCAAACGAGAAGACTCATTTCTGTTTCGCCGCGCTCACTTGCAGCGTGCGCAAAAATTCTATGAGAAGTATGGCGGCAGGGCAGTGATACTGGCGCGGTTCGTTCCTATTGTCCGCACGTTTTGCCCCCCGGTGGCTGGCGCCGCACGAATGCCCTATTCGCGATATCTGCTCTTTGACGTTTTTGGCGGCATCTTTTGGGTCGGAAGCATGGTTTTGGGAGGCTATTTGCTGGGCTCGCGCGTCCCCAACATTGGCAAATATCTTCATCTCGTCATCGGCGCCATCATCCTGCTTTCGATTCTCCCGCCCATCATCGGGCTGGCGCGCGCGCGCCGCCCAGACGGTCATTGATCTATGATCGGTCCGCAAGTCCAGACCATCATTTTCGATATTGGCCGCGTGCTTGTTCGCGTGGACGTGTCGCGTGCAATGCGGGGCCTCGCGCAGGGCATCTCGCTCTCGCCTCAGGAAATTTGGACGGCTATCGAAAAGGATCCTCGCTGGCAGGACTGGCAGGAAGGACGCATTTCGCCACGTGACTGGCACTTGCATCTGCAAAAACGCCTAGGCGGTTCGCTCACCTTCGAACAGTTCACCGAAACCTGGAATCGCGCGCTCGATCCGCAGCCAATTCAAGACAATTCCCTCTTCGAATCGCTGCGCAAGGATTTTCGTCTTGGCCTGCTGTCCAACACCGATCCACTACATGTCGCTCATCTCGAATCAACTTTTGATTTTTTCCGCTTCTTTCCAAAATCGGCTCGCACCTACTCCTGCAGCGTCGGAAGCAGCAAGCCTTCCCCGCTCATTTTTCGCGACGCGCTCAAGGCTCTTCGCGCTAAAGCCGAAACCTCAGTCTTTATCGACGATGTCGAGGCGTACGTCGCAGGCGCTCGTTCGCTCGGGATCCATGGCATCCACTACCAAAGTCCCAGCCAACTTCGCACCGAACTGGCCGCTTTCGGCGCCACCCTCGTTTCCTGACTGCCTCCCAAAATTTCAGGGTATCTTTCATCTCCGCGTAAAGATTGCAGGGACTAGTACTTTGACCTTTCCCGTCACTCTTCGCTCTCTCTTCGGCTAATTCCCTGTTTTCAGGTACTTACCGTGCCGACTTCGTTCCTGCCCACAAGTACAGGTTTGGCTGACCGCTTGCACTTTCTTTGACTACGAACGGATTCCGCAGTACGCAAGTGCAGTGGGGTAAGAGCCGCAGAGCGGCTCCCCAGAAGAGGAGAACGACCTAGTCATGTCTGAAGAATATACGAACACCGAATCGAAGAGCTCGGCTTCCTGGCAGTTGCCGGCCACGGTTGTGTTAGGACTGATCGCCATCGGCGGTCTGGCCTTTGGTTGGAACGCGTCGAACAAACTCGATGCGACCAAACAGGATGTCGCCGCGCAGTTGAAGACCACGCAGTCCTCGCTCGAGCAGGATATGTCCTCCCTGAAGGACCGCCTCGCTCAGACCGAAAAGACGAACACCGACTTCCAGGGCGACCTGAAGGTTGTCACTACCAAGCTCAAAATTACCCAGAGTCAACTCAAGAAGGCTCGTGAAGAGGCCAACAAGGCTAACGAAGACACCACCAGCAAGCTGACCGCGCTGGACACTTCCGTCCACAGCGAGCTTGCAACCAAGGCCGCTACCGACGACCTGAAGAACGTCGACACCAAAGTCGGCGTTGTTCGTACCGACCTCGATTCCACCCGCGAAGACCTGAAAATGGCTCGCAGCGAGATGGGCACACTCATCGCGCGGAACCACGACGAAATCGATCAGCTTCGCCGCCTCGGCGAGCGTGACTACGTCGAATTCACCATCGCCGGGAAGAACAAGCCCCAGAAGGTCAGCAATCTTACCGTCGAGCTTAAGGGCGTGAACGAGAAGAAGGGCCAGTTCACCGTGAACTTGACCGCGGAAGATCGTCAACTCCAAAAGAAGAACCGCGCCATGAACGAGCCAATCTTCTTCTACTTGCACGGCACCAAGATTCCGGAAGAAGTTGTGATCAACAAAGTTGGCAAGGACACGATCAGCGGGTACGTCAGCATTCCCAAGGCGAATTCGCAGTCGAACCCGGCCGCTTCCAATTCCGGCAACTGATCTATCAACAGAAACGCCGGTGTGTTCCGGCGAATGCAGAGGGCGGCTACGGCCGCCCTCTTTTTTTGGCCTCGGTGCATCCCCTTCCCTGCAAGCCGGTGCGTTTCCCGTACAATAGAGGCGCTGCCATCGGAGGCCGCGCTTGCTCAGGACAAAACCCGTAGTCTATTGCACGGTTGACCCGTTTTTGTCCTCCCGCGGTAAATTCCTCTACGGCTTCGATCAATTTCAATCCGAACTCGATGAACGTGAGATTCCCTGCGTCTGGATCAGCAGCCAGTCCCGCCTGCAACTGGATGATCCGCGGCGCCGCGTCAGTCATGGTGAGCCGTTCATCGCCGAAGACGGTTGCGCTGTCTACCTTCCAGAAGACTACTTCCACCTGAAGCCTGCAAGAACCGTCCGCATGGGCCGCTTCACCTGCCTCCCTGCTGCAAAAGAGCAGCCAGCAGCAAAAGACGCGCTGGAATCGCTCACGGAGGAGTCCGGCGTGACCGTGGTTCCTCTTCGCTCTCTAAGCCCGCGCGAACTCTCCCAGAACACCGGCCTGCCCGGTCACGAAGCAGAGCTCACCCGCCAGCGCGATTTCGATGAACTCTTCTTTTTTGCGGGTGCGTCGGACGACGATCTGGCGCGATTTAAATCACTGGCTCAAGAAAAGAAGTTCGCACTTCGCCAGCACGGCGCATTTTGGTCGATTGCCTTGGGCCCAGATGTTCGCCGCTGCATAAGGGACGTCGGCGACCTTTACGACCGATCTCTGCATTCCCATGCGAATCGCTTCGCGATAGCGGTCGCGGGTGACGCCGAGGCTGTGCTCCCTGCGTGCGATCGGGGCGTCCGTGTCGTCGCCTCGACAAAAAGCGTCGCCTCGGAGTCGCAGTCCACGGGCCGCGTCCTCGAAATTGCCATCACCGCACCCGATCTCTGGGAATCCACGCTAGCTGCCATCGACGCTCGCGCCTGAGTGTCACGGGAAACAATCTGTCCAATTTCCCCACTGGGCTGCACACTCTTTTCCGCGATATCGTGGAGTACTGTTAGTTCCTTCCATCCTTTCCCGTTCATTTTGCGCAATTTCCCCTTCATTCTTCGCATTTGGGGCTGGCATCCGAATTGCACTTTCCTTCGCTGAAACCTGAAACCTAGCTTCACGAATTTTGCGGATTTCCGTCCAGCAATTCCGCAAAGTACTAGGAGACCTAAGAATGTCCTGGCTCATTCGCACCCTTCGCCTTCCGGCACGCGAGACACACACCAATCTCGCTCTCGCGGTCTGCGTTTTTCTCATGAGCGTCATGTCGCTGGGCCTTATCTGGCAGGCGCAAATCATCGCCGATCAGCGCGACGCCATTCGTTGGCTCGAGTCCATGAAGTTCGGCAGCTGATTCACCCTCTCGCTGACCGCCACTCTGCTCGAAAAGCTCCCGCTCGCCCACATTTTCAACAGTCCGTAAAACATCCTTCTCGACAATTTTTTGTGTGCATGTATTCTGTAGGCACAGGGGAATTCACTCGTAAGGAAACGTACTATGAAGAAAATTTTTGCTCTCTTGGTTCTAGCATCGATTCCTGCATTCGCTTCGGCGCAATCTGCAGGCTCTGCGCCTTCGGCTACATCCACAGATTCGACGGTTGCCGCACCGCAGAGCAGCTCGCAAGGTTCTACCGGCCGGAGCCACCGTCATCGCCGGCGCAGCCGAAACCGCCGCCAGCATCACCACAAGACCCGCGCCTCTCATCGGTAGGCGCAAAAGCAAATTGGGGAGCCGGGCGGCTCCCCAATTTGCTTTTTTGGCTGTATCGGTCCCGAAGCGCTTCAAACCGCGAGCGCCATTTCGGGTCGATGCGCACCGCGTGCGCGGTGTGATCAGCGTTTGTTCAGCTCTAAGCCCGGTGGAGTCATCAATCGTCTCCGGAGCTATGTGAGCTCACGCCCCTTTGCTACGCCCATGCAAAATTGATTGCAAGCGAAGAAACGTAGAAATACAAAGATTTCTGGTACCAACTCTGGCTCTGTGGAAAACTCGCCTACTTGATGAAGAGGGTCTCGCGGAGCTGGTCGCGCCCGACAAACGATTTACTCGTACGGAATCGGCCGAACAATTCCTGGATTTCCCGGTTCTGGTAGACCCGCTGCGCCGGACAAATGGGAGTCGCGGAAATCACCTGCAGCGTGTTCGAATCCGCTACGCGATACCGTTGGAAGATATCCGGCTTCTTGCTATGAAACATCGCAAATACAATCCCGCCCGGCCGCAGATACTCCGTTAAACACCCGACCGTCTGTTTCGCTACCGCCGGCTCCAGGTAATCGAGAATGTCCCAGAGCAACACTGCGTCGAACGAGCCTTCCGCGTATTGAAGATTTTCCCCAACAAAACGTGTCGCGCGCCCTGCCGGAGTCAAATCAATGCCTTCGGCACCGGCCGCTGCATTTTTCAGACGGCCTTCTTCCTCATTCATGAACTCTTTCCACGAACGCAGCAAATCGTCCGACGTCACTCGGAATCCGCGCTCGATGAAAAAGCTGAGCGTCGTCTGCCACGCCGGGCCCAAGTCAAGCATCGTCCCGCGCCCCAAGCCGTCGAGGTTCCAGAGGAACTCCTTCAGCCCGTTCGACATACGCGTGAACTCTTGCATTTCAGGCGGCCTCGTTGAACCTACCGCCGGAATCGATCCGTTCGGCGACGTTATGCGTCCGCCGACCGGCATCCCCGTCGAAGGGCGCGAAACATTCCTCGTCGCTCCGCCACCAATTCCGATCCCGAGTTTGTTCAATAGTCCCATCGTTAGATCGCCGTCCCCGCCGCAACACTGCCGGCTTTCGCAGAGCCACTCGCGGCAGCACTGCTGGAAGCTTCAGAACCCTTCCCCAGCGGCCTTCCTGCTTCCACTTTGCCGCGCAACACGGCACCGTCTTCAATCGCCAGACGATCTGTCTGCACTTCCCCTGCCACCTGACCAGTGTTCCAAAGTTGTACGCGGTCGCGCCCCACCAACTTTCCCTGCACGTTGCCCCGCACAATAATTTCGCGCGCTTGAATATCGGCCTTCACTTTTCCGTTCGGACCAATCGTAACGCTTGCTCCCGCCAAATCCAGTTTCCCTTCCAGACTTCCATCGATGAACAAATCTTCTTTGCCTGAAATTTCACCTTTAATTCTTATTCCTTGCGTAATGCATGCCGTGGCACGCGAAGAGACTGGTACGTTCGCTGTCGCACTTGCATTCGGATTGGAATTTCCAGCCGGAACTGCTCCCGCAGGGGTTGTGGAAATCTCCGTAACTCCTTGCGGCTTCGCGTCTTCCTTCTTCCACACGAGACACCTCGACCTAATTGTTTGTTGTTTCGAAGTCGCATTCGAGTTCGGCTGGAGGGGACGCGACTCGCAATCGCGAAGATAATACAGGGTTTAGTTGATGTAAAGCGGAATACAGGAAACCAAATCTAGGGTGTAACGCGTAAGCCTATACCACATATCGTGGCTCGCTCGCCCAAGGGTCCACAACCAGTTGCGATGCTTCGTGAGTATCCCCCTTCCCCCGCAACTCCCACATCGCCACCATCATTCCCACAACTTCCTGCACAAAAAGTTTTATCGATTTTCTTTTTTCATACCAACGCCCTGGATCAAAGTCTCCGTCTCGCGCACTCGCGATACTCACTGCGATATTTGCGGGAAACACGCGGCGAAAAATATAACGCGCCCTCCGTGTGTGATAGTTCGACGTCACCACAATCACGCGCTTCCAGTTTTTCTGAACCGCAAGCTTCGCGAGCGATTCCGCCTCTTCGCGCGTGTTTTCGGCGTCGTGCGGGTAACGCAAAATCCGCTCTTTTGGCACGCCGCGCTCGATTAAATCGTGCTCCATCAATTCCGCAATTCCCGCATAGGGCCGCAGCCTTACGCCGCTTGCTACCGCTGTTGTTCCCAATCCCTGCCGGTAAATCTCCGCCACGCGTGTCGCACGATCTGCATAAAAATTGTCGATGCTCAACTCAAGAATGGCGTCGGATTTTTCCAGGGGATCTTCGACGACTAGCTCTTCGCCCGCAAAACCGAGCAACGGGCGTCGAGCCAGATACAGCGCTCCAATCACCAGCACAAAACACAGCAATCCGATGAGCTTCGCGGTGATTCCTCCGCGTTCGCGCCTCATGAGCCAGGATCCACCGACCGCAAATACTCGGCTGCCTGCTCCGGCAACACCGCGTTAAAGTAAGTTTCCTTGATGCTGTACGATTTGCTCTTGCTCTCTACAATCGGCAGTATTTCGATGTGCCAGTGATAATCGTCCGGCAAGGTTTTCCAGTATCCGGCAAGTTCTCCTTTTTTGCTCCGCGTATTCGGCGCCGTGTGAACCACCAAGTGATACGCGGGCGCAAATTTATCCAGCCGCCGCAGTACTCGCCCTAACAACGCAGCCAACTGCCTCCGGTTGGTTCCCGGCTTCGGCTGTTCGAATAGATGATTGTGCCGGCGGTGCAGCACCCAAATCTCATACGGCACCCGGGCCGCATACGGGCAAAGCGCGTAGTAATCCCCTTGTACATCCACGATTCGCTTCTGCAATTTTTCTTCCTGCCGCACGATGTCGCAAAATACGCAGCGTTCTTTTTCCTTGAACCACTCCCGCGCCGCCCGCAACTCGTACTTGATCCGCCGCGGCACAAAAATCGTTCCGGTCACTTCCGAGTGTGCGTGCGGCCACTCTTCTCCCGACGCCACGCCCTGATTCTTGTGCACGCTCACGTGCTTCAGTCGGATGTCTTTCTTCAGATCCGCCACGCGCGACGCCCACACCCAGATAACGCGTTCAATCTCTTCATCGCTCAATTGCGACAGCTTCTTGTTGTGGTCCGGTGTTTCCACCACAACTTCGTGCGCCCCCACCGGCGCCATCTTGTCGTATATTCCGTCAGCGCGTCGCCCCGCTTCGCCTTCAATCCGGTATACCGGATCGGGGTGCGGCAACACGCGAACCTGCCACGGCCCTTCCGCCGGCCACGATAAAATTGTCTGCTGCTTGTCGATCGCCGGCTTTTCGAACGGACAGTGCTCTTCGTCCATTCCTTCGCGGTGCCCCAGCACCACCCAACTCTGAGTAATCGGATCTCTTCGGATTTCCATTCGTCGTTTGCGAACTCGCTTTTTTCCGAGATTTCGTTGCGTTCGGTAGTTTGTTTCCCCACTCCATCCTTGTCAAGGCAGCGCAGCCCCTCGGCTTGTCTTGAGCTGCGAAGGGGTTGTGATCTCTTCCGCTGGAAGCATCTCGCAATCTGCGTGCTATTCTTTTTCTCTCCATGCCAAGCGACCTCGATTATATGCAACTCGCCCTCGACGAAGCGCGTGCCTCTGCCGACGCAGGCGAAGTGCCCGTCGGAGCCATCCTTGTTCAAGAAGACAAGATCATCGCGCGCTCCGGAAATCGCACCATTCGCGACAACGATCCCACGGCGCACGCCGAAATCGTCGTCTTGCGCGAATCCGCACAAAAACTGGCGAACTATCGTCTCGCTGGCACCACTCTTTACGTCACACTTGAACCTTGCTCGATGTGCGCCGGGGCCATGATTCAAGCTCGTATTCCGCGTCTTGTCTACGGAGCCGACGATCCAAAGGGCGGAGGCGTTCGCTCTTGTTTTGAAATTCTCTCAAGCCCGCGCCTCAACCACCGCGTAGAAGTGATTGCAGGCATCCTGGCGCAAGAATCTTCAACTCTTCTCCAATCCTTCTTCGCCTCGCGCCGCTGACGACACCTGGTTTGCCGAGTTGGCGCACACTTCCGCGCACGTATCTCCACGGCACTCAAATTGTTGTGGGTCCTCGTCGTCTGTTAGAATACTTCTTGCCGACCGCGGAGAGGTGACTGAGCGGTTGAAAGTACTCGCCTCGAAAGCGAGCGTGGGGGAAACTCCACCGTGGGTTCAAATCCCACCCTCTCCGCCATTTTTTCTCGTTGCTTACTAATTGGTTTTCTGAAGACCCGTCGTCTGCTCGTAACGAGAATTACGGCCGCAGCGGCCCCCGCAGTCCCGGGCCAAACTCCCAACGCGGCGCCGTTGTATGCGACACCACATAAAAATCAAACTCCACGCCTACACCGCGCTTCCCACCAGCGCCGAAGCTCGGCACCACGCGCGCCACATGCCCCAGACATATCCACTGCGCAGGCCGCACTCCAGAAACGTCCTCCGGCATCTCTAACAACACATCGAGCGCAGTGCCTTTGTCGAGAGGTAATTCGGTTATGAAAAATACTCCTCGGCGCGAAACATTCACTGTCTCGACTTTTTCCTCACGCTTATCGGAGGCTCGCAATCGCAGTTGCAGCGGCATCCTCACAGAATGTCTTTCCGCCAACCGGCGGTCCTTCACCACATGTTCCGCAAATCGTTCCATCACGCTCTCCTGTGTTGCAACGAGTAGGGGACCCACAAAATGTGAAGAAAGGGACGATCAGCTTGAGTGCCTTTCCACAGCTTGCATAGACTCAATTTCGTACCTCGAATCCAACCTTTTGCCGTGCGCGACAACCACAATGATTAGGGAATTCCAATAAAAAATCCGCGAGCACCTTCGCCCGCGGATTTCCCATTCGAATCTCTTTGTATCGTCTTAGAAGTGGCAGCTCGCCGCTCCGCGCTTTTCCAAATACCGTTGGTGATACTCCTCCGCTTTCCAGAACGTCCCAGCCGGCGTAATTTCCGTTGCAATCGGCTTGCGAAACTTTCCGCTCGCCTCCAGCGCCGCCTTCGACTTCTTCGCAATCGCTTCCTGCTCCGGCGTATGAAAGAAAATCGCCGTGCGATATTGTGTACCGAAGTCGGGTCCTTGCCGGTTCATCTGCGTCGGATCATGCATGTGCCAGAAGGCTTCGACCAGCGTCTCGTAACTCACCTTCGCCGGGTCAAACGTTACTTGCACCACTTCCGCATGCCCCGTCGTATCAGTACAGACGTCCTTGTACGTCGGATTCTCCGTCTTCCCGCCACTATATCCCACGAGTGCGTCTTCCACTCCCGGAATCATCCGGAACTTCGCCTCGACTCCCCAAAAGCATCCCGCTCCAAACGTCGCCAGTTCACTCATCGTCTTCTCCTATCCCTCATTCTATCGAGCAATTCAAAATTCTTACAATTCCACGCGCCTTAGCCGCAGAGCATTGGCAATCACCGACACCGAACTGAAACTCATCGCGGCGCTCGCAATCATGGGACTCAACAACAGTCCCAGCCACGGGAACAAAATCCCCGCTGCGATCGGTATCCCAATCGCGTTATACAAGAACGCGAACCACAAATTCTGCCTGATGTTTCGAATCGTCGCCCGGCTCAGCTTCCTCGCCCGCACTATTCCCAGCAAGTCCCCTTTCACCAGCGTAATCCCGGCGCTTTCCATCGCCACGTCTGTTCCCGTCCCCATCGCAATCCCCACATCTGCGGCCGCCAGCGCCGGCGCATCGTTCACTCCATCCCCCGCCATCGCCACGATTTTCCCGTCGCTTCGCGCCTTCTGCACATATGCCGCTTTCGTCTGAGGTGTCGCGCCGCCGTATGCTTCCCCAATTCCGACCTGTTTTGCTACCTCAGCGGCTGCGCTTTGTGCATCGCCACTCATCATCACGACGCGAACGTTCTCGCTCTCTAGCGCCGCGATCGCCGCACCCGATGTGCGCTTAATCGTGTCGGCAATCGTCACAATCCCAACTAAAACGCCGTCCGCCGCGACGAAAACCCTCGTCACAGATTTCGGACCGACCGTTTCGCCGTCTTCTGCCGAGAATGGATTCTCATCCGTCTCGAAGCCCTTGACTCGCATCTCTTTCAAAAAACTAGCCCGCCCGATGACAATTCGTTTCTCTTGAACCACAGCCTCCACGCCCCCACCCGCGGTGGAATGAAAGCCCTTTACATCCGACAGCTTCAAGTTTCTCGCGGCCGCCGCTCTTACAATCGCTCGCGCCAACGGGTGCTCGCTTGCGCTCTCCGCGCTCGCCGCCAGCGCCAGGAGTCTGTCCTGCGCCATCTGCGAATCGTCCCCAGCGTTTACCCGTGCGACTTGAGGGTTTCCTTCCGTCACCGTTCCCGTTTTATCCACAACCAGCACATCCGCCTTCGCCAGCGTCTCCAGCGCCTCCGCATTTTTCACCAGCACGCCCGCTCTCGCTCCACGTCCTACCGCCACCATCACGCTCATCGGCGTCGCCAATCCCAACGCACACGGGCACGCAATAATCAGCACCGAAATCGCGCTCACCAGCGCGTGCGCAAACCGCGGCTCCGGCCCCAGGATCGCCCAAACCACAAACGTCACCGCCGCGATCGCCACCACCACCGGCACGAAAATTCCCGCCACCCGATCCGCCAGCCTCTGTATCGGCGCTCGGCTCCGCTGCGCCTCGCTTACCAGCTTCACAATCTGCGCCAGCATCGTTTCGCTTCCAACCCGCCGCGCCTCCATCACAAAACTTCCACTCGCATTCAACGTCGCACCGATAACTTGATCCCCCGCGCGCTTCTCCACCGGCATCGGCTCGCCCGTCAGCATCGATTCATCCACCGCGCTCTCGCCCTCGCGCACAATTCCGTCCACCGGCACACGCTCCCCCGGCCGCACGCGCAACAAGTCTCCCTGTTGCACGGCAGCCAAGGGAACGTCCTTCTCTTGGCCGGTATCTACAATCTGATGCGCAACCTGTGGCGCGAGATGCAGCAGCTCTCGAATCGCCCCCGCCGTTTTTGCGCGTGCGCCAAGTTCCATCACTTGCCCCAACAACACCAGCGTCGTAATCACTGCCGCAGCTTCGAAATACACCGGCGCCGCTCCCGTCTCGCGAAACGATTCCGGAAACCATCCTGGAAAAATTGTCACCGCTACACTTTCTAAATACGCCGCGCCCGTTCCCAATCCGATCAGCGTGAACATATTCGGGCTTCGATTCACAATCGACGCCCAAAATCTCTCAAAAAAAGGCCACCCTCCCCACAAAACAACCGGGGTCGCCAAAACAAATTCCACCCACCGCATCGCCGCGAGCGAAATTCCCAATTTCAAATATTCGCCGAACATTCCCAACAACAGCACCGGCAAACTCAACGCCCCGCTTACCCAAAATCGCAAACGCATCGAAACAAGCTCCGGGTCCGGCCCAACTTCCGCCACCACGTCCATCGGCTCTAGCGCCATCCCGCACTTCGGGCAAGCTCCCGGCCCAATCTGCACAATCTCCGGATGCATCGGACACGTGTACCGAATCCCCGCGCCTTCTCCGGCTTTTGTCTGCGACGTAGTAGAAGCAGTTGTAGAGGCCGCCTTCCGGGCCGGGCTCTTTTCACCCAGCGCATTCGCCGCCGTCACCACTCCAATCGAAACCAATCCGCCGCCACGGCCTCGCTCCGCTCCCTGCATTCCTTCGGGCACTCTCGCAGCTAAATATTTCCCTGGCTCTTTCTCAAACTTCGCCGCGCAACTCTTCGCGCAAAAAAAATACTTCTTCCCTTCGAACTCCGCCGTTGCCGCCGCTTTTTCCGGCGTCACGTTCATTCCGCACACTGGATCGCGTTCCACCCGTCCCCCAATCTCGTTCTTTCCTACTTTCTGTTTCCTCTGCGTCCTCTGTGAAACTGCCGCAAGTCTTTCTTCTATCTCTGCTGCAACTCCATCAACCCCAACAACTCCTCATACATCGCTTCTTTCTCTTCTTTCTGCCCGCTCCCGATTGCCTTCGCCGCGCAATGCCGCATGTGATTCTTCATCAAATTCCGCGCCACGCCACGCAGCGCCTCCTGCACCGACGCAATCTGTACGATCACGTCCGCGCAATACCGGTCCTCTTCCACCATCTTCTGCAACCCGCGCACCTGCCCCTCGATCCGCCGCAGCCTCTTCTGATTTGCCTCTTTCAGCTCCGCATCCACGCCAACCGCCTTCTTCCCACTGCCGCCACCCTGCTTCATCGCCTATACCCTCTCCCCCTATTTATACCCCTACCCCCTATTCTTGTCAACGCATTCGCCTTTGAGCTCTGGTTTGCCGACTCTCGGCCTTGAACCTGACGCGACGCGCAGCCGCTGCCCTTCAAGACCCACGCCTTAGGATTCGTCTTCAGCGTTTTGCTATACTTGCCCCATGACGCTCCTCGAAGCCAAATTCGAATTGCAATCTCCTCTCACGCACGACCAGCTCCGCTCGCTCGGCGAATTCGCAAACACCTACGGCCTCCGCCGCTTCCAACTCGACGACTCCAAGCGTCACCTTTCCTTCGAATACGACGCCTCACGCCTCCGCGTCACCCAGGTCACTCACGTGCTCGGCCAGGCCGGCATCGCCATTGCCCGCAAGCTCAACTAGATTCGCGGCATCTCGTCGTCGCCGGGCGAACCGGCATTCGAAATAGTTCGTTTTGACGAACGATTTGTTTCCACCCCATAATCCCGCCATGAAAACCGCCACTCTCGCCGAGATTCTCCTCGTCCAGCGCTGCTATCCTCAGATCTATCTCGCATGTCACGCGGACCACGTTCGCGCGAGAAGCACCCCTTACTGGCTCTCTTCCCAGGACTCCTCCATTCTCGTTCACGTCGATATCCCATCGGGCATTTCGCCCCGCCGGCTTGCATCGCACCTTGGAATCCTTCCTTCGACCCTCTCGGCAGCAATCCGGCGCCTTACAACACTCGGTTACCTCTCAAAAAAGGTGAATCCTCGCGATCTTCGTTCCTTCACCCTGCACCTCACGCCTCTCGGCAGCAAAGCCATGTCCGCCACTTCTGTCCTCGACTCACGCCGCGTCTCTGCTCTTTTGCGCCGACTCACACTTGCGCAGCGCCGCCGCGCGCTTCAAGGATTGCAATTGCTGGCATCTGCTTCGTTGCAAATCTCCAAAGGAAAGAGGAACTGAAAGCGCCATGATAAAGATCATGATCTACTCCGCCCTCGGTATCGGTTCGATCATCGCGCTCGTCATCGCGATCGGCGCAGCGCTTCCCGTCAGGCATGTGGCCGCCAGCAGAATCTCCCTCCATCGCTCTCCCGCGGAAGTATTCGCGCTCATTTCCGATTTTCAGTCGGCTCCAAGTTGGCGGCGCGGCGTCAAACAAGTCACGTTGCTCCCGCCCGAGCAAGGTCACCAGAGATTCATCGAGATCGGCGAGAAAGAATCCATCACCATGGAGGTCCCCGAAAGCAGCGGTCCGGGGCGTTTGGTCACGGCGATTGCCGACAAATCGCTGCCCTACGGTGGATCCTGGATTTTCGAGATCTCACCAACTCAGGAAGGCAGCATTCTGCAAATCACCGAACGCGGCGAAGTCTATAACCCGTTCTTCCGTTTTGTTTCGCGCTTTGTTCTTGGCTACAAGAAAACGATGAACAACTACCTGTCGGACGTCGCTAAACACTTCGCGGAGAAAACCCAGCCTTCGGACGCAACACCTTCCAATTCATGATTCCGAAGCTGGCGCTCTGTAAGCCATCTGTCTGGATTCAACTCGGTGGGCAAAAAAAAATGGGGCCCTCGCTTGGGATCGAGAGCCCCGGAAGGTGCGTCTCATTTCCGGCGTCGTTTTCACACCGGAGCGTGGGGTCATCCATCCTAGCTTCCCTCTCAGAGGCAGGTGGGAACGATCCGCAAAACCGGCAAGCAAGCCCCTTCCCCCTCGCTTTGCCAATTCCTACGAACCGTCTACTGAGACGCACCCAACACCTACCCCTCTTGCAACCGCTACGCCAATAGCTCGTAAACCGCCCAGTTTTCTATCTACTTGAAAATACACGCCTTAACATAGCGTCAACATAAATCAACTTGCACCAATCTTGCTCCCGAGTTTCGATTCGGAACTCACCCGTTCTCTTCCAGCACTCTCGTCCCGCAAGACCGGTAGGCCGCTCCTTCAGACGCAATGCTTTTCGGACCCCACTTTCATCACTAAGCCTCTCGGTCCGGTTCCAGTCCTATTACCACCCCGTTCTAGAACCCAGGTAACAAATTCGACTAGCCCGACTGCGCCAGTGGTTTTTTTTCTCTCCTCGCGCAAACTCCGCCCATGGTTGCGCCGTTCCCTCTCCAATCATTCGTCCGCCGCGCGTTCCTGTGGTTTGCATTTCTTCTCGCGCTCGTTCTCGCTTCCACCTTAATCCTTCGCGCGGACACACCCGGCTCAACCCGTACCGTTCCCGTCGGCGGCTGCTACTGCAAATGTGCCCAGTCCAAAACGAAATTGGGCTGCACGAAAATGTGTGAAATGCCCCGCTATGCTTCCCGCTGGTGGGCAACTACCTGCGCTAAACCCCGCGCCTCTGCTCCCTCCGACAACCACGGCGCCGGCCCGCGACTTCCCCACCCGGACCACGCCGAACGCGCCAGCAGATAGCTCGCTTCACCCCGCGCGCCGGCATCGTTCCGCGAGATACGCGACCAATTTACCGTAGCCCAATATCTCACCGGTGTACCGCTCCCACTTCGCCGAACCGACGGGAACCTTTTCGCGGTCGCGTGTCGTACCGGCACAAACCCAGTAAATCTGCTCCAGAAGCTCTTCCCACCTGTTCTGATCGCGGGAACCCTTCAGCGAATGCCTTCCTGCCAGACTGCTCAACGCCAATTCGAGCAACTCCGCAAGTTGCACCTCGCGTTCTTGCAACTGGTCCTCCGCGGCTCGACATTTCATCGCCATATCCCGCAACCTTGAGCACTGCATAGCAAGGGCGCCAAGCCACTGGGGCGCGATTTCGCTGGGCGGATTGTCTAACCCCTCTGGAAACACTCCATCGTGCTCGTCACAAATGTCGCAAAACCCGGGAACCGAACGATCCTCAAAAAACACCGAATACGGGTACGCGCATCGCAAATCGAAGGAATATTCCGGTTTTAGATCATTCCAGCAGCGCTCCAGAGCGAGCGCAGACTTCAATTCGTTTCTTTCGGCGAGCAGCGCCACGAGTTCCCCGAAGACGCGACATCTCCGCGCTCCGAAGGTGCCGAGCGAATTGTGAACGGCACTCCCGAGCACGGCCCGAACTTTCCTCGCATCGAGTACGCCTTTTCTCTGGACCCGTTCCAGCGCCTCATTTGCTTCCATAAACAAGATCCTTCCCTCATCGGCCCAGGCATCTGCATCCACTTCGCGGGCCGCCAGGCATTGCTCGATTTCATCTCGGTGCGCTTTGGTCGCAAGAATCAGCGCGCTTTCTTGTTTTCGGAATCCGCAGGCGAGGTATTCAGCAATTTCCAGGGCTGGAAACTTGTCCGAAGAATAAAGATACAAACCGTGCTGCACTTGGGCCTCAGTGCACGCCAGCGTTGAACGGTTGTCAGAATCGGCGCGTATTAACTGCAACGCTACTCTTTTTTCCCGTTCATGGCAACATACCCTGCGGGAGCAATCGTCTGACTCTCTTCGCTTCGACGATTCAGTGTTCAACGATATTTGCGACTCGGGCTGTGCCGTTCAGCCGTCTACGCCACCTCGACGCTCTCGTTCGATCGGATCTCATCGGAAACGGGCCGTCGCGAGTTCAACAATCGTTCGAGGACCTCCATGATCTCGAAAATTGCTCTGTTGTCTAATGCGCCGACATTCTTCCTGAATTCCGCCAATTTCGCCGGCTCAAGCATCTGCTGAACACCGCTCACCGCGTCGTCAAAACTCTTCAACACTACGCCAACTTTTTTCTCTTTCACCCATTCCGTATTAAATCGCTCCTGCGGCAGCGTCCAAGAATTGCATTCCACAATCACCGGCAATCCCCGCTGCATCGCCTCCGCAATACTTCCCGGCCCCGGCTTTCCAATCATAAAATCCGCCGCGCGCATCAACTTGTGCACTTCTTTCGTAAAACCGAGCACGGCCGTCCCGATATTCCACTTCTTCGCCTTCAACCGCGCCGCAAGCTTTTCATTCTTCCCGCAAATCAGAATCAGCTGCACAGGCAGGCGCGCCGCATCCAGCTTCTCCACAATCTTGTACATCACTTTCGATCCAAATCCCCCAAACAGCACCATCGCCGTCGGCAAATCTTCCCTCAATCCCAACTCACGCCGCACTGCCGGCGCGTCCACCGCGCTCTCTTGATAAAACTCCGGCCGCAGCACCAT
>DATGIS010000145.1:0-56311 GCA_035295625.1 Candidatus Acidiferrum sp.
GCGGTAATGCACCGCCACGTCTGCGCCCTCTCCCGCCAACCGCAACGCCACCGCCCGTCCAAGTCGCTTCCCCGCCCCAGTCACCAACGCCACTTTGCCGCTCAATTTCATTTCCATCGCCTCAACTTAACACACTCTCTCGACTCCCCTTATAATCTCCCTTCACTCAGGAGCCGCCATGAATCTCGACCTTCTCGCCATCGCCGCACATCCCGACGACGTCGAACTCACTTGCGGCGGTACTCTCCTCAAAATGGCGCAAGCCGGCTACAAAACCGGCATCCTCGATCTCACCGCAGGGGAAATGGGCACTCTCGGCACTCCCGAAACTCGCGCCAGAGAAGCCGCTCTCGCCGCAAAAATTCTCAAAGTAAAATACCGCGGCACGCTCGGCGTCCCAGATTCCGACGTCCACGCCTCGCGCGAACACAAGCTCCGCCTCGCCTCGGCCATTCGCGAACTCCGCCCTCGAACCGTCATCATCCCTTACTGGGAGGCCCGCCACCCCGACCATTACAACGCCGCAACTCTCTGCTACGAAGGCTGCTTCCTCGCTGGCCTCAAACAACTCCCCATCCCCGGCGAGCCCTTCCGCCCGCACAAGATTCTCTACTCCACCGCTTTCACCCATGTCCGCCCCACCTTCGTCGTCGACATCACCGCCCAATTCGAACAGCGCCACAAAGCCATCCGCGCCTTTCATTCGCAATTCGCCGGCGCCACTCGCAAACGCAAAGTCTTCCTCGCAATCGACCGCCTCGAAGACGAAATGAATCAGCTCGCCCGCCACTACGGCGAAATGATCGGCGTCCGCTACGGCGAGCCCTTCCTGCAAAAAGAAATGATGAAAGTAAACGATGTCGTGGACATGGAAGTTAGATCGGTCTAGCTGCGCGCTCGCCATCGTGATGCTGACGGTGTTGCTGGGTTGGTGTTGCTGTTGGGGTTGCTGTTGGAGTTGCTGTTGGTGTTGTAGGGGCCGCTTTCCGAAGCGGCCCTTCTTCAATCTCAACACGAACGACAAATTCGACTGTAGTTGTCTTTCCGAAACCGACCCTCTTCGATGTACCCGCCAAACTGAATTTCGAAGTCAAACTTCGCTTTTGATCTCTTGCTTCGGCCGGATTTTCCGCATTCAATCTCTAATCTTCTTGCGCCGGCACGTACCCCGGCAAATTTTGTCCGCCCGCCACCCGGTCTACTTTCACCCGAATCAGCGCCTCATTCTCCGCGCCGCTCTTCCGCAGTACGGCCATCGTCGCCAGCGCCTCGGAGTAAACCCGCGTCACCAGGAAGATATCCCCTGTCTTTTCATGTTTCCACAGCTGACCAATCTGAATTTTCGCGACGGGCATGACCATTCCGACTTTAGTGGCCGCCGCATAGGGTGTCAACCGCCACTTTCCTCCCCCGTACCCACGCAACACGCTTAAATCACCGTTCCCAAAGAAACCTTCCGGCCGCCTTCCTCATCCTACTAAAACGAACATCTCCGGCCGCCTCGCTCACGCCGGGTGTATACTTCGGTTTTGGGGAGGTACCCTCCATGCAAGCCATCCTGCGCCGCTCCCTCAAGTTGATCCTCGTTGCGGCCATTGCTCTCGTTCCTGCTTCCTTGCCGGTCTACGCCCAATCTGCGGGCGATCAATCCACGGGAACTGGGACTCAAGCGCCAACTCAGGACCCGCAAGCTCCCGCTCCGGCCCAGCAACCGACCACCGACGCTGCGAAGCCCGACGCCTCCAAAACGGATTCCGCCAAACAGGACCCAAGCCAGACCGACAAGCAGAAGCAAGATCAAAAGAAGCCCACCGGTGACGTCCCGCGCGACACCCCGATTCAGCAGCAAGACACCGTCCATCCAAAGAATTCCAAGCAGGACGTTGACGCCATTGGCAATCGCAAGCTTGGCGGCTTCAACATGCACTCGCTCGAAACCGACATCGCCATCGGCAAACAATACGCCCAGGAAGTCGAGCGCTCCTCCAAGCTCATCGACGACCCCGTCGTCGTCGAGTACGTCAATCGCGTCGGCCAGAATCTCGTCCGCAATTCCGACGCCCGCGTCCCCTTCACCATCAAAGTCATCGACTCCGACGAAGTGAACGCCTTCGCTCTTCCCGGCGGCTTTTTCTACGTCAACAGCGGCCTGATCCTCCGTGCTACCGAAGAAGCCGAACTCGCCGGCGTCATGGCTCACGAAATTTCGCACGTCACCGCGCGCCACGGCACTCGCGGACAATCCCGCGCCGAAGTCGCGCAACTTGCGATGATTCCCTTAATTCTTCTCGGCCCCGGCGGCTGGGCCGGCTACGGCATCTATCAGGGCCTCAATCTTTCGATTCCCTTCGCCTTCCTGCAATTCAGCCGCAGCTTCGAGCGCGAAGCCGACTACCTCGGCCTCCAGTACATGTACAAAGCCGGCTACGACCCGAACGCCTACATCACTTTCTTCGAGCGCGTTCAGGCCGACGAAAAGCGCCGCCCCGGCACCATTCCAAAAGTTTTCTCAACGCATCCGCCCACGCCAGAACGCATTCAGAACGCGCAGCAGGAAATCGCCACAATTCTCCCCGCGCGCGATGAATACATCGTTTCCACTTCCGAGTTCGACTCCGTCAAAGCGCGCCTCCGCAACATCATGTTCTCGCGCAAAGCCGTGGACAACGCTCCCGGAAAACCAACTCTTCGTACTCGCACCGAGCAGACCGACAAGCAAAAGACGCAGACTCAGACCAGCGATCCAAACTCCACCGACGACGATCGCCCAACCCTCAAGCGCCGTCCCGACAGCCGCTAATTTTTACTCTTTTTTGGTTCTGGTGGGGCCGCCGTCAGAGGCGGCCCTTCTTGTTGAATGGCTCTTGCCCATTCGATCTCCGCGGAGCGCAAACTCGAAGCGCTTCCCCTCCCACGTCGACCACAAAAAACGCCGTCATCTCGACCGCAGCAAGCCAACGCTTTTGCTCTTCCGATTCATTCCGATGAATCGGTTGGCTTGCGGAGTGGAGAGACCTCTCCTCCATCTCGCACACCCCGGCCCACGATCCGCGCGGCACCTCTCCATTTTTTTCCTTTTGAATTCCCGCCGTCCTACTTCTTCTTCCCCGCCTTCTTCTCGGTCGACTCTTTCTTTTCTTCTTTCTTCTCCGCCGCCGTGCTCTCTTTCGGCGCTTCTTTCTTTTCGCCTTTATCCCCGTCACTCTTCTCCGACGTACCGCCATCCTTCGCCGGACTCTTCCCCGCATAGTCCGTCACATACCATCCCGATCCCTTGAACTGAATCGCCGGCGCCGTCAACAAGCGCTCCACTTTCCCGCCGCACTTCGGGCACTTCTTCAAATGCGGCCCCGACACGTTCTCAATCTTCTCGGTCTTCGTCCCGCATTTCACGCACTCGTACTCGTACAGTGGCACTGCTCGCTCCTCCAAAAGGATTCTGAATCTCGCAGTATACCACGCGCATTCCGCGCTCCTCGCGGCCGGCTGCTCTTCGCGTACCTCTGACCCATGTAGGGGCACGATACATCGTGCCCTCTTCGGTAGGCGGCATCGAAGACATGCTGCCCACGATCCACTCGGCAGGATCGCGCGTCCCGCGGCATTCCGGGTTAAGACCGCGGGTTTTGCATTCCATTGGGAACCCATTCCATATCCGGTTTTTCGTTTTTACTTTCAACTTAAAACTTACAACTTAAAGCTATAAACGCCCCTCCGGCTCACTCGTTTCGCCCACTCCGCCCCATGCTACACTCCCTCCGTGTCCTCCACCTCCACCGTCGGCTGCCTCTACCTCGTCGGCACCCCCATCGGCAACCTCGAGGACATCACCCTCCGCGCCCTCCGCATCCTCAAAGAGTCCGACGAAATCGCCTGCGAAGACACCCGCCACACCCAAAAACTCCTCTCTCACTACGAAATCAGCAAGCCTCTCGTCTCCTATCACGAGCACAACGAAATGACCCGCGCCCCCGAACTCGTTGTCGCCATGGAGCAGGGCGCCAAAATCGCCCTCGTCAGTGACGCCGGCACTCCTCTTGTCAGCGATCCCGGCTATCGCCTCGTCACTCTCTGCAATCGCCACCAAATCCCCGTCATCCCCATCCCCGGACCGTCCGCGCTCCTCGCCGCCCTCTCCGCTTCCGGCCTCCCCAACGAAGAGTTCCTCTTCGTCGGCTTCCTCCCGGCCCGCACTGGCGAACGCCGCCGCGCCCTCGAACGCCTCCGCCTTGAAGATCGCACTCTCATCCTTTACGAAGCTCCCCATCGCGTCGCCGAAACCATCACCGATGCCCTCGAAATCCTCGGCGAGCGTCCCGCCTGCCTCGCCCGCGAAGTCACCAAGCTCCATGAAGAGTTCCGCCGCGCCACGCTCTCCGAACTCTCCGCCTCCCTTGAAGAAAAGCCCGTCCGCGGCGAAATCACCCTCCTTATCGGCGCTCCTCTCCCCGGCCAGTCCGTCGCAGGCGACACGTCTCAATCCCTCGCCGACCGCGTCGACGAACTTATCCGCCAGGCCAAGCTCGACCGCAAAGAAGCCCTAAAACTCGCCGCCAAAGAACGCGGCCTCACTCGCCGCGAAGCCTACAGCAAGCTCATCGAAGCCCCAAAAGAGTCGATCTAGTGGCCGTTCACCGCGAGAGCCCACAAAATGAAAAGGGCTGGACCAATGGCCCAGCCCTTTTAAGTTCTACGAATACTCAGTTGAGGGTCAGTATCGCGCTCTTCCTATTTCCGCCGCCGGAAGCCCAGCAGCGTCAGCAACCCTGTGCCAAGCAACGCAATGCTGCCGGGTTCGGGTGTTGCGGTCGCCGAGGTTTCGTACGTCACGTCGTCCATCGTGTAGAAGTCGTTCGATAGCGAAAATACTCCTACCTTGGAGACAAGTCCCGAGTAACCCGACGACAGAAAGGTCGGGGTTGAGCTTGGATCAAGGGTACTGGAAGTCCACAGCAGGTTCCCAATCGAATCGTAGAGATTAAAGGTAACGGCAGCGCTCGCATACCCAGAGAAGAACGCCCCATCAAACACCTCGGGGGTCAGGAATGAAAACGTGTATTCACCCACGCCCGTCCCCGGAGTGTACACGCGATTAGGCGCCGAATTCGGCGTATATGGCGATTGGTTGGACCCGTAGTAAGTCCAACTTCCGCCCCAGTTTATCCCGCCGTAACCGTCGGGCACTGCTGCTTGCCCGACCAAATCATCGAAACCGACCACCACAGTGTCTGCCTTGGCGCAGAATGACGCCGCGAGCAGAACAACCAAGGCAACCAAACACTTTTTCATCATGACGATGCGACCTCCTGGCCGCTCAGTCTTGTCGCGCATTACTGCACGTAGTCGGCCACGGCGAACTCTTTTGTTTTCAACAGCTTTTCAGCACGATGTGCAGGACTTTTCCCCTTTTTTCCACCTCTCTGCTTGGGTTTGACTTTTCTTTCCGCTCCCCGTCTCTAACGAGACTCGATTAAGAACAGCGGAAGTGGAACCGCCACCACCAGCGGTCTCAAGTTCCTGGCAGATCCACCTCGAAACACCCGAGAGTGAATGCGAACGGGAATGGCCCGGGATCGCTCGTTCGGTATAACCCGTCAAAGAAGACAAGTGCGCGCTCACCCATTTCTTCGTTAAATTGAAACGTGGGCTTCCATGGACCGGAGTGCCAGCCGCGATCTTCGGCCGTCATGATCTGGAGCGGCTCGCTCCAGTCGGTGAGCTCGCCCGACGGTGTTTTCCCGCTGCACCACCAGAGACCGGTTTCAGGCGACGGCGCGCCGCCGGAAAGCCAGACGCGAGCGAAGATCGCGTCGAAAGCATCCCCTCGCTGACGAACGCAGAAGTCGAACATCTTCATTTCAGGCGGCGCAAACACCTTGTGCTTGCTCCACCGCGTGCCGCCGTCGTCGCTCTCCGCATACCCGTGGACGAGGTAGTCCTCCTGGTTCGATCCGGCCACGTACCACATCTTCCATTTCCCATCGTGATAAATCAGGTTTGGTTCGTAAACGCTTCCGTGTTCCCATTCTTCCTGCGCAATGAACACAGGTCCAGGCTGGGCCATCCACTTCTCTCCATCCCACTCCAGAAACCCAATGGCGTATGGCCCCCAGAGGTTCTCCGCCGCGCCCGCGTAGTAGATGCGTTCCACCCATGCCGCTTTGCGAGGGTCCCACCCTCTTACGTACGATGGGCAATGCCGCCCACCCTTGCTATCCCATCGGCCGCCAAGGCTTGGCCCAGCAACTGGTTCTAGCTCTCCGGCTGCATCCCGGGTCAGCTTCCAGCCAGCGGCGGCGAGAGGCGCTTTCGGAAGCAGTGATGCGCTATAGATTTCCGTCGCTCCGTATCCGTGGGCTTGGCCGGCCAGGTACATCCACCATTGGTCGCTTCGTTTCACAATGGTCGGATCAAGCACTTCGGCCCCGCCCGAGCCGGTAGAGGGATCGCGAGGATCGAAGATCTTCACTTCCGCCCCTGAAATGCGTTTTTTGAGGCTAGCCATGGTGCTCCTAGCGTCCTCGACGTCAGTCATTCTGTGTTCCGCCCTTGCAAGCTCATTGTAGTTCCAGCACGTCCAACCGTCTCTCAACTTCAGATTGCCCGTCATCCTCGCGAATCGCTAGGCTAAACTGTCATTCCGCGGCACCTCGCTGACGTAGTAGCGCAACGGTCTTTGTTTCGGAGCCAGGAAAGCGAAGCGCGTACCCGAGCGGTGTGCATTCCACTACCTCGTCGAGCCGTTCGTAGTGGCCTGGGAGTTTCACGCGAACCGCAAGGTCCGCTCCGCGTTCCAGCAGCAATTGCGTTACGGCGAAACCCCAATCCCGATTTTGCGACGCGGCATGGAAAATCGGCGTCTGCCCACCGACACCAGCCCCATCGAGTGTCGCGCGCGCATTTACGTCCGCTCCACGATCAAGAAGCAGTCTGGCCGCTTCCGCATCTCCGAACTCGGCGGCAACATGCAACAACGTTGCTCCTTGCAGGAGCAGGCGACGACTTGCGGTACTGCCACAATCAAGTTCCTGAAATCGCCGATGGACGAGATCCGGCGCCATGTCCAATTGCTCGGCCACTCGGTCAAGCCGGCCCCGCAGCAGGTCCAGAAAGCACGGCACGTTGTACTTCGTGGTGCCCCCAGCACCGACTAGAAGTTCAACGCACTCGCGCAAGTCCGGAGAGCGTGTGTATGTTCCGATCAGATAGTCGAGCGCCGTGGTCCGTTGGCCGAGCTTCGGGCAGTTCGGGTCAGCACCATGTTCTAAGAGCCATTTCAGAGAGGCAGGATCAACAACTTCGCAAGCGCCGAACAGGATGGGGTAATGCCCGTTCCATAAAGCGTTCACATCTGCGCCGCGGGAAACGAGAAGCTCCATCATCGCAACGCGATCGCCTAGCGCTGCCCGCATTAGGGGTCCATCGCCACCCTGGTGGACGTCTGATCCGTGATCGATCATCCACTCCGCCATTGCCAGCCTCACGGGACTGGGCGGTTCCGGCGGCACGCGGCATTCCGCAACCCAGGTGAGCGGCCCATTCTTGGCATAACCAAGCGGAGCGCGGTGCAACGTAGGGTTGCGGGTCATGAGAGTTTTGACTGTTTCGAGGTTGTTGGTGTCGATGGCTTGCTTGAGCTGCCCGGTCTCTTCAAGCAAATCGACGTGAGCCTTGAGCTTGGGCCAACTGGCAAATCCGTAGAGACGCGCGATCTCGAACTGCGCCTCGCTCAGTGATTTCACGCCTCCAGCTTTCAGCAGGTTCTTGGCTTGGTCCTTCAGATATCGGAGATTGGGCCGGTCGGGAAGGGATCGGGGCTCTTCTGTGGAATCGGTCACAACGACCTCCTTTCATCGAGTGCCCATTGTCCGCACATTGGGCTGAAAGAAGGTTCGAAAAAATGGATTGCAAATCGGGCGGGCTTCTACCCTTTCCGCGGACCGGATGCGTCCCCAACGCAAAAGTGAGCTTAGCACAAAACGATGATGCGGGCGGTCTCCGAACAGGCAACGCGGAGCTTTCAGATGAATCGTCGGCCAACCAAAAGTAATCCGTTTCACCAGTCACGCGGCCCGCCTGCGCTGATTCTTATGCCGGGTGGTGCACTCGTTCGGAATGACCACAAATGAATGAGTTAGCAACTCGGAGTGGCCTACCCTTTGCGCCTTTCGAATTTTGCAAAGGGTGGGTTCTTTCCTTTGACTTTCCTTTCGGTTCGAACCGTTTTCCACGACCCATTCGAATTACCACATGAATTAATATTATTTGAGTGACAACACAGCCTGCTCTGGTTTATGCCGTGTTTTGTTGTCGCGCCGGCCGGTCTTCGGCATTCCGCCGCGCGTTCAACTCCTGCTTTCTAATCTGCCGGGTGCCCTAGGTTCCGGTGTTGGGAACCTGGGTCTTGGGTTCGCCTTTCTTTTCGCTCAACGCAGCCATTTCGCCCCACTCGCCGTCAAACGCAGAGGGTGCCTGACTGCACCTCCCAGCGCTTCACGACCCAATCTTCCACTTACGTCACTTCCCGTTCTCATCACCATGTTCCGGTGTATCCTTCTACTATGGTCGATCAGCGCACAGTCAACTGGACCTCCACCGGCTCCCCCGTCGCACGCTACCTCCACGGCCTCAACATCGACGAGCCTCTCGCCATGCTCCGCAGCAGCGTCACCAGCTACTACGAAGCCGACGGCCTCGGCTCCATCACTTCTCTTTCCAACTCTTCCGGCTCTATCGCCAACACTTATTCCTACAACTCCTTCGGCAACCTCACCGCCTCCACCGGCTCGCTGACCAACCCTTTCCAATTCACCGCCCGCGAACACGACGAATCCGGCCTCTACTTCTACCGCGCCCGCTACCACGACCCCTCCTCCGGCCGCTTCCTCTCCGAAGACCCAATCGGTCTAGCCGGAGGCGATGTCAATTCTTATAACTATGCAGCCTCAAGCCCTACAAACTTCGTTGATCCCTCCGGCCTTGACTACACAACATCCAAGAGCGCGGTGGGACCCGCGGTCTATGTAAATGCTTCAATCACAATGTATGGCGAAGGCGCGAGTGCGCGGCTCGCGGAAAAATGGCAGAAATGGATAACAGAAACTTGGAACAACAATCCGGGCTTCGGAAAATGCAGAGTGTTCTTCAATGTGCAGGTGATCGCTGACCCGAGAGCCACGAGCTGGCGAAACGCGATGTCCGATCCCAACTTTCCTGGTGCAAACAACTACATTTACGTTCCGGCTGGGTCCCCGTCAGACCTTGGAAATCCACATATTAATTTTACAAGGCCGTGGAGCTTCTCGACCGGTATCATCCCCTCGGGCACCTTAAGCTTTACCGTTTCGCACGAATTTGGTCACCTGCTTCACCTTCTAGACTCGAAATTCGGAGGACGCAATATCAATCCCCTGCGCCCATCGGATGACATCATGAATGAAGGCTTTGTAGTCAGCCAATACGACATCAATCGAATCATCGGCAACCAGTGTGGGTGCGAGTAGATGTCCTCGGCTGGTGGTGCCGCCCCCATACAGGGAACAAAACGTTGGACTTTGGCGCTCCTTCTCGCAGCACTACCAGCAACGGCGTGCTGCAAACCCTTCGACCCGGCAACCCAAAGCGAAGACGCGTTGGCACGCGCCTGGATCCACGACTGGACAGGAAAAACAGACTGGATAGAAATCACGGCCTGGCAGAGTGTTTCAAGCGCTGGGATGCCCGAAGCCGAGGAACTATTACACGATTCGGCTGTCGTGCAGTTGTCAGAAGAGCGGGCCCTAAATTTCGTTGGCCATCCTAACCTTAACCTTCGCGAATCGTCCGGAACTACGTTCCTTCTGCGCGCAGTTGGCGATAGCGAGAACAGATGGCCGCTCGAGGTTTTTGTCGATCCCAAAGAGGAAATCTGGATAGGTGGGGGAGCAAATAGTCGCTGCCCCGTCCCAATGCGCCGCCGTGCAGTTGTTGCTCGATTGGTACGCCAACCGGCACGCGTCTACGTGACTTTTGTTGTTGGAAAGTGAGCCGGTCGCCCCAGGTTCCAGTGTTGGGGACCTGGGTCCTGAGTCTAACTTTTCCGCGGGTGGCACCGGATCAGCAAGAAATGAACGGGTAGATGTGCCGTAATGGCCTAGCCCTTGCGACTTTGATTCGTCAAGAGTACAGGCCTAAAGGCTCCTGTCGCGATTCGAATCAAGTAAACTTGACAACTAAGGTATAATGGTATTTGCAGTCCGGCGGCGACAGGATCGCCGCTCTTGTTCTTTGAAAATTTCACGGCCACCGACGCGCCCAACTCGCGCCTCGCCCTTAACTGTCGACTGCCAACTTCCTCCGCCCCCTACCCCCGAGCTAACTGCTTTAGAATGAATACTTACGAAAAAGAGGGGGAGGGGGGGGGTGGGGGTCAAGCCGCTCCTCCGGCGGGTTCAGCAGGTAGGTTCCATTGTTTCAATAGCTTGCGCACACTTTGCACAAACCGCGCGCCTCAAAATCCCTGTAACCCTCTTTCTTCTCAAAGCTTTGCGTGCACTTGCGAAAACAATGGGGGGTATACCTCTCCACTCTCCTTCCCAGTTGAAATCGCGGCGTGCGAACGCTCAGCAGAAATCCGAAGCCGGCAGCCCTTCTCAACTGAGCACATCCTCGCGCACCGCTCTTGCCCACAGCTCGAAATCGCGGCAAACTGTGGTTCCCTTCCACATCGCGTGGTCTTTCTACGGCCCGCGACGCCAAAGCCAATTTCATTCACCGCCGTTTCTCCCGCTGCCCTCTCCAGCGTTGCCGGCAAGGGAGCTTTGCATGTCCACCACTCTCGCTCTGACCGATTCGGCCACTGAGCACTCCGCAAAGAATCATTCCGCGGACGATCCGCAAAGCAAACGGATCGCGGAACTCGAAGCCGAACTCGCGCTCCATCGCGACCTCCTCGAACGCGTCATCAACGTCACTTCCGAAGCCGCCCAGGGCAATCTCGAAGCGCGACTCATCGGCTGCGACGATTCGGAAATCCTCGGCACCGTCGCCCACTCCATCAATCATTTGCTGGATATGACCGACGCGTTCCTCCGCGAAGCCGGCGCATCGCTCGAACACGCCAGCCACGGAAAATTTTTTCGACGCGTTTTGCTTCGCGGCATGCGTGGCACGTTCCGCCATAAATCGCAACTCATCAACGAGGCCACCGAAAAAATGGCACGCAACGCCGCCTCGCTCAAGGAAGTCGAGCGGCTCATCGGTGAGTCCGCAGAAATCGCGCAAGGCGCCGCACGCGAATCCACCGAAGCTATCACCGTCGTGAAAAAACTCGGCGAAGCCTCGGAACGCATTGGCAGTGTCGTCCTTTCGATTTCGCAAATCGCCTGGCAGACCAAGCTTCTCGCCTTCAATGCAAAAATCGAAGCAAGCCGCGCGGGCGAAGCCGGCCGCGGATTTGAAGTTGTGGCGCAGGAAGTAAAGGAGCTTGCGCAGCAAACCGCCGTCGCCACGGACAGCATCTCTCGCGAAATTTCCTCCGTGCGAAACGAAATCGGCCACACCGCCGACGCCATCAGCACCATGAGCGGCACCATCGGACAGATGGAAGAAATCTCCAACACCATCCAGGCCGCCATCAACGAACAGACTCGCAAAAAGTCCAACGGCGGAATTTAGCAATCCGGAGAAAAGCAAATGCGCGAACCGACAGTCACTCCAACACAAATCGAACGTTTCTTTCCCGAAGATGAAATCATCGTCAGCAAAACCGATCTCAAAGGACGAATCACCTATGCCAACCAAACGTTCCTGAAGATCGCCGGATTCACGGAAGCGGAAGTTCTCGGCCAACCGCACAGCATCATCCGTCATCCCGACATGCCGCGCTGCGTCTTCAAACTTCTTTGGGACACGCTGCATTCCCGCCAGGAAATTTTCGCCTACGTCAAGAACATGTCCAGGAACGGCGATCACTACTGGGTCTTCGCGCACGTAACGCCAACTTTCGATGAGCGCGATCAGGTCGTCGGATACCACTCCAGCCGCCGCGTGCCCGACCGCAGCCAGGTGGAACTCTTTACGGGCCTTTATCAGCAACTACTGGACGAGGAGCGCAAATTTCCCGATTGGCGCCAGGGAATGGAAGCATCCACGCAGATGTTGCTGAATGTGATCTCCGCGAAAAAGATGGAGTACGATGAATTTATTTTTTCGGTGTGAAATTTATTTACGCGCCGCCGCCGCGGAATTTACGTTTGGCGGGAAATGCATTTTGTCGAGAATTGCTTGAAAACGCGGATCGCTTCGCAGCGGATCGAAAATCGGATCCACCGCGACGGAAGTCGAAATCGAATGGTCTGCGTAGGCACGCTCGAGGCAGGCGATGGCATTGGGCCCATCGTTCAAGCCAACATAGGCGAAGCTTTCGAGATACCCAACTGCTGCATGATTGCCGTAATTCCGCCGAAGATTGGATAGTTCGTCCGACGCTTTAGCGCGATTGTTCATCCGGCCATATATATAGCTTCTCATCGCCACCCGGAAGGCGTTATCTGCCTGCTTCTGCCACTCTTGAGAGTCGGCGAGCGCTTCCGCGTACATTTGCTTTTGGGAATACACGTTTTCAATCATATGGCCGCGAGGAAATTCGGGCTGCATATCTAACACAGTTTTGAACTGCTCAATGGCTTGGTCATATTGCCGCGCGTAAAAGAGAAAAACGCCGCGGTCGGTCGCAATTATCACCGACAACGGGTCCAGCTTTTTGGCAAACTCGATTTCCGCAATGCTTTCGCCGGCGCGACCTGTCAGGGATAGCTCTTCGGCATACCAGTGGTGGGCCGTGGCGTAGTTAGGATCGAGTTCGATCGCGCGTTTGTATTCTTTCTCGGCGGTGGTCCAGTCCCAGTCGAAATTCTGTGCAATCAGCGCCAGCGACGTATGGCCTTCCGGGAGTGTGTCGTCGAGTTCGACAGCTTTCCGCGCGGCGGCGCGGGCCTGAGTTTTCACGCCGTCGGCGGGTTTAATGTAGTAGGAGCTGATGAGTGCGTACGTATCGGCAAGACCGGCGTAGGCGCGAGCGTAGCCGGGATCTTTTTGTATGGATTGTTGAAAGCATTCCAGAGCGCGCTCGAAACCCTGCGTCGATCGCTTATTCCAGAAATATCTTCCCTTCAAATAAAGATCGTACGCCTGATAGTTTTCTGGGGAGAGCGATTCATCAATTTTTGGCAGTGCGCGCGGCGCAAAATTCAGAGAAAGTTCCTTAGCGAGTTGTTGCGCGATTTCACCCTGGAGCACGAGCAATTTGTCGAGCGTGCGATCGTATTCGCGCGACCAGACGTGGCTCTGATCCTTGACTCGAATGAGTTGCGCAGTAACGCGGACTCGTTCGGTATCGCGGCGCACAGTGCCTTCGAGCACGTACTGCACGCCCAACTCACGCTGAATACGATCGAGGTCCGCGCCTTCCCGTTTATAGCGAGCGACGGAAGTTCGCGCTATCACGCCAAGGCGCTGCGGATTAACGCGGCCGAGCTGCTCAATCATTTCTTCGGTGAGACCGTCGCTGAAATAGTCCTGGGAAGCGTCACCGGTGAGATTGTCAAAGGGGAGAACGGCGATCATGACGCGGCCGTCGCCGGACGGAACGGCTGGTTTTGTTCGCGGCCACTTCCAGACGGCGATCGCGACGATGATCACCGCCAGCAGACAGACACCGACAGCCCATATTCGACGAAGCGCTGAAGGACGGGTTTGAGATTGCGACGAGCCAGCGGCTGGAGCGGATCGCGCGGCACTCAGATTAGAATGAGCAATGGTCGCTGGTGGATCTTCCTTGACGATGACTTCGACCGGCGCGACAAAGCGGTAGCCGACTTTTGGGACGGTCTCCACATAGCGGGAATTTTCCGGAGAGTCACCGAGGGTGGCGCGAAGTTTCTTGATGGCACTGTTGAGACTGTGCTCGAAATCGACGATGGTGTCCGTGCTCCACAGGCGGACACGCATCTCCTCCCGGGAAACGATTTGGCCGGGGGATTCCAACAACATCAGAAGAAGGGCGAAGGGCTGGCCGGACAGGCGGACGCGAAGGCCGTGTTTGCGGAGCTCGTGAGCTGCGGCGTTGAGCTCAAACACACCGAATCTGTAATGCTGCCCTCGGACCATTTGGAGATTATCCTCGACCCAGCCTGGCGAGAGCACGAAATGCCTGGGAGAACCTGACCATCACTCGCTGTATGTCTATTTATATCAAGCGCTTGCACGGTCAGCAACAAATCATGCCGCGAGCATTGCCTAGCCACCACTACTAGCTCAGATTGCAACGAAACGAGCCGCTCCAGTCTCCCAGAGCGATTCAGCAGCAAAATTCCAAGATCGTAAGGGTGAGGTGGCGAGATTATGTTCCGACTGTTGAGCCGAGATTTGCAGCTTCAACGGCGTCTGACGCTTGCGTTGTTCGGTGCGGTGGCATTGCTGGCTGCGGCAGGATTGTTGATTGCAGATGGTGGTCATCTGTTTGTTCCCGTTTATCAGGAGTTCCGGGACCCGAACGGGCGGTTTGCCAACCTGAATATGGGAGGGCCGACCGACACGAGCAAGAACGCGTTCTTTCAGGACATTGGTACAAACGGGCGCCGGTGCGTGACTTGTCATCAGGCGAGCGACGCGTGGTCCGTGACGCCACCCCACATTCAAAGGCGATTCGAAGCGACGGACGGAACAGATCCAATTTTCCGCCCGAATGACGGATCGGGTTGCCCTACGCAGGATGTCTCGACGGTAGCGGCACGGCGGAACGCGTACAGTCTGCTGCTGAACAAAGGATTGATTCGAATCGAGCAGCAAGTGCCGGCGAACGCGGAATTCACGGTGCTGAACAACGACAATCCGTACGGCTGCACGAGCACGTCAGCCATTTCCGCGTACCGGCGGCCGCTTCCGACGACAAACATTCCGTACTTGAGCACAATCATGTGGGATGGCAGGGAGACGTTCAAGAATCCGGATGGGACATTCCAGCCGATTGCGAATGACCTGGCACACCAGGCGACGGATGCAACCACGATACATGCACAGGGACCTGTGCCAACGCCGGACCAAATTCAACAGATTATCGATTTCGAAACGAAGGTTTTCACCGCGCAGACGGTGGACCACGAGGCAGGCGAACTGAGTGACGACGGCGGAAACGGCGGGCCGGTGGCGCTTTCGAAGCAGCAGTTCTTCCTTGGAATTAACGATCCGCTCGGAGGGAATCCGACGGGCGCGGCGTTTACATCGCAGATTTTCACACTGTACGACAAATGGGGGAAGATCAGCGATCGAAACTACGACGAAAACACCGCGGCGAGGCGATCGGTTGCACGAGGCCAGCAACTGTTCAACACGATTCAGATTCCGATCACGGGGGTCGCAGGGTTGAATGATGTGCTGAAGCAGCCGGTGATCAACGGATTTTGCGGAACGTGCCACGATTCGCCGAATGTGGGCGATCATTCGGTGCCGGCGCCGTTGAATATCGGGCTGGTCGATCCATCGCGCCGGACCCCGGACCTGCCGCTGATTACGGTGGTTTGCAACGCCACTGGCGCGCAGATGCAGGTGACCGATATTGGGCGAGCCATGGTGACGGGAAAGTGTGCGGACATCGGAAAGTTCAAAGGCCCAATCCTGCGGGGACTTTCGGGACGGGCACCGTACTTCCACAATGGATCAGCGGCGACGCTGATGGACGCGGTCAATTTCTATGACACGAGGTTCAATCTGAACCTTTCTCAACAAGACAAGGATGACTTGGTGGCGTTCTTAAAGACGCTTTAGAGGAAACTCGCAAGTTCCAGATCGCTCACGCCCGCGGTCCGGGCGTGAGCGATTTTCTGCGAATGGCTGGACACAGGGGATTCTACTGACCGAGCTTCCCTTTCAGATCGAGTTCAACTTCGACTTCTTTTTTCACTTTCAAGAGAAAGTTGCTGGGGTCTTTTAGGCCCCACTCGATGAACGGAATCTTGAATTTCGCGCTGCCGGACCATTGCCCTCCGGAAAGTTCGGCATGCACCGGAACAATCAATTCGTGCTCCGAACCGTGCAGCAGAAATTTTCCGTGTAACTGCAAATCCTGGTTCCCTTCCGGCAAGATTTTGCCTTCCACGCGGTCAGGGCGAAACGTAACCTCAGGGAATTTGGCGCTCTCGAGAATTTCCTTGTGCATTTTCTTGTCGCGAGAATCGTTGCCGCTCGCTCCGCTCGCCGCCGAGACGACTACTTCTCCTTCGACCTTTCCGGTTGCCGGATCGATGCGCAGCGATCCCCCTTTGACGGAAAACGTGCCATGAACGGTGTGAAGGGTGGTGTCCAGAATCCAATGAACGGAGCTCTGCGCGGGATCAATTTGTAAAGCAAGCTTGGAAACGGCGGGCGAAGCGGACTGAGCCGGCGCAGCGGCCTGCAGACCGTGCCCAATGACAAGCAAGCACAGTAGAGCTAGCGCAACAGCAGATACGGCGTTCCTTTTTCCAGACCAGATTTGAGTCATTCATCCTCTCTGCTACGCAAATAGAAGTTTTAGGCCCAAGCCTGCACCGGCAGCGAGTCTATCCGACCACCGGCTGCCGGCCGTGTGAATGGAAAGCAAGGACTGGAACAGCTCCGGCTTATCCGAGAGAGCACCCATGACCCTGCGTCGGAGCATGGGGCGGCCATCTATCGACAAGAGGAGGCGCGCCATGTTCATGGAGCGACGAGAAATGGCAGGATGCGTTCGGTTATAGGAATTCACATCGTGCTGGGCGATGGCTTCGATGGCCGCGAAGGCTTGTTCAAAGCCAAGGCGTAAACCCTCTCCGGTAATGGCATCGACGATGCCAGAAGCGTCGCCCACCAGCAAGACGTTGCCGTGGGCGACGCGCCTCAGCACGCGGGTTCCGGCGATTGCGCCACGTTCAACGGAAGAGGTCGCGGCACCCAGCAATCTCTTATTGAGTTCTGGATGGATTTCCAAAAGGGCCGGAATCCGAGCGTGACGATCGCGAGACATGAAGACAACGCAGACTTCGTCGGAGGCGACAGGCGTTACGTAAGCTTGGGAGTCCGCGGCCCAGTAGATTTCGACGAAGGGTGACCACGGGGCGATGCGGAAGTGCTGCTGGCGAGCGAATCTGCGATGCGAAGTGGAAAGCCGATCGAGGCCAAACCATTTTGCGACACGAGACTGCACGCCATCAGCGCCAATGAGCCAGCGGTATTGGAAACTCTGACCGCCGGCTTGCACGCAATCGTGTTGGATCGCGGAAACCGGCGTATTCCACAACATGCGAACGCCTACACGCTCGGCGGCGCGAACGAGATGTTCATGCAAAACGGTGCGGCGAATACCGAGGCCCGCGCCTTGCGGAAATTCGCCCTTCGCCGCGAGAGATTCGTCCAGAAATTTGATTCCGTGAAAGGCGTAGCCGTGTTCTTTCGAAACTTGCACACCAAGACGAGTTAGCGCGGCGAGAGTAGCCGGCATCAAACCTTCCCCGCAAGCTTTCTCGATGGGAAACTGGGCACCGTCCGCGACTACAACGGATAATCCTTTTTTCCGTGCGGCGATCGCCGCGGCAAGGCCAGCAGGCCCACCGCCCACAACGAACACGTCGGCTCGCGATGACATCTCCGGCATCTCCCCTTTCTGCAAACAGCGTTGCGCACGGCTAAATGCGAATTGCGTTGCGAGCGAGCGAAAGCGCTTCCGACCAGAAGCTCATGGAAGTGTGCATCTCGTCGACGATTTCACGCAGCGATTTCACGAATCCGTCCAAATGCTCTTCTGTGGCCACAAGCGGCGGCGCCGCTTTCAAAACATTAAAGTTGTTTCCGCAAATTTGCGTGAGGAAATTCTTTTCGCGGAACATTTTCCGGACGACGATTTGTCCGAACATGGCGGGATGAATTTTCCGGAAAGATTCGAAGGCGACTTTCAGAGTCAGCTTCTGCGGCGCTTGAAACTCGATTCCGGAGAGCAAACCAAGACCGCGGACGTCTTTGAGCATTTCGTAGCCGGAGAGCTCGTGACGCAATTGAGCGCGAAAGCGTTCGCCGAGGAGCTCGGCGCGTTTGCCCAAATCCGATCGTTCGAGGACGTCGAGGGTCGCGAGGCCCGCGCGCATGGAGAGGCTGTTTTCGCTGAAAGTCGAAGTGTGAACGATCGCGCGCTTGAGAGAATTGTAGACGGCGTCGTAGATATTTTCTTTCATGAGGACGGCGCTGACCGGAACGAGACCGCCACTGAGCGCTTTTGCGAGGACGACGATGTCCGGTTGCACCGCGAAGTGATGAGCGGCTAGGAATTTCCCGGTACGAAACATTCCGGTTTGAACTTCGTCGAGGACGAGCAGCGTTTGCGTCTCGTTGCAAAGCCTCCGGGCAGCGGCGAGATAATCGGCGGGAGGAAGGACAATGCCTGCTTCGGCCTGGACCGGCTCAACGATGAACGCGGCGAAGCGTTTCGTGCGAAGTTGTGCTTCAAGAGCGGGGAGATCGCCGAAAGAAACGGCGGCGGTGCCTTCAAGAAGAGGGCCAAAACCTTCGCGCCAGAAGGCATCGGTCATCAGCGACAAGGCTCCAGCGGTTAGACCATGGAAGCTCGACTTTGCCGCGAGCAAACCTGCGCGACCTGTCGAAGCACGGGCGAATTTGATGGCGGCTTCGACTCCTTCGCTGCCACTGCTGCCGAAGAAAACTTTGGTGAGTCCACCACCGGCGAGAGTGCAGAGACGTTCGGCAAGCTGGCCAGCCAGGTGCGGAACATTGCTCTGCAACATGACGGGGCCACATTCATCAAGCTCGTTTTTGACGGCACGAATGATGTCCGGATGATTGTGGCCGGTGTTGTGAACGCAATAGCCGGAAAGAAAGTCAACGATACAGCGGCCATCCGCGGTGAAGAGTTCCGCACCGAGGCAGCGCGTGTATTCGACATTCAGACCGAGCAGGTCCAGCAAGGCGACCCATTGTGGGTTTACATATTTGGCGTAGGAATCAGTCGAAGCGGGAGCCAGGGCAGTCGCTGTCATATCTGGCTATGGATGCAAACGGGCGGGCTCAGGATGCATGGTGATGTCGGTCACTTAGGTTGAAGGACGCCGCAAATGTGGGGATTCCCGTGCTACGGAGCATTCGATCCGTGCTTTGGGTTCGACGTCTGCAGGGCACAACGTCGGCACAAAATAAAAGCGCCCGTCCTAATGCATCGGACGGGCGCAAACTTTTTGTTGCGTCGCGAGTTTAGCCGGCGACGGGGGCGGCGTCGCGTTCGGCGCGGCGTCGCGCGAGATGGCGCATGGCGATGTTAAGAAAAATTTCGCCGCAGGGCGTTTCGATGGCGAGGACCATCGCTTCGGTGTCCTGGCTGCAAGCGAGACCTTCGTCATTGACGTGAATTTCAGGCGGAAACACTTTGAAGCGATAGCCCTGATCGTTGAGCAGCGTGACGGAATTTCCGATGACCATGTTTGCGAGTTCACAAACTGTTTCGCGAACAACTTGATCGCTGGCGGTGACTTCAGAACCGGCAAGAACGCTGGCGACGCGGACAGCAACTTCCGGCGCGAGATCGAGGATGATGCGGCCTTCGATGTCGCCCTTGATGGCGATCAAGGCAGCGACGCCCTTGCGGCGATAGGCGTTTTCTTCCATCGAGAGATCGCCGATTTTCGTGGGCGCGCTCAACGATTCCGCGAAGACTGCATCCGCGGCGTTGATGAACGGCTGGATGAGTTCCATTTTCATGAGCGATGTTCTCCTGCGAGAGCGACAGGCGCACCTGCAGCGCTGGGGTCGTCGCTCAAGACGTAGCGAAGAATCTCGTAAAGGACTTCGGGCTTGACGGGTTTTTGGACGAAGTGCTTCGCGCCCTTTTGCAAAGCGGCGAGAATATTTTCCTGATAGCCGACGCTGGAGACCATGACGATGCGCGCGTCGGGATGCTGGCGGACGATGCGCTCGACGGCTTCGATGCCCTCCATCTGCGGCATGGTGATGTCCATGAGCACAATGTCCGGCGCGGTGCGCTTGAACTCGGCGATGGCGGTAAGGCCGTCGCCGGCCTCGCCAGCAACTTCGCCGCCGAAGAGCTCGATCATCTTAATGATGTTCTTGCGCGCGAAGACGGAATCGTCGACCACGAGGTAGCGGACGGGTTTATCGTCTTTGCGAAGTAATGGAGCGAATTGTGGCATGGCCTTCTCCTTGTTCGCGGCCTGACTGACGGCCGGCTTCGAATTGCACGAATTAGGTGCGATTCGAAGAAACAGGTGTCCTTTCGTTGCGATCTTTCTTTTCGAGCTTTTCGTTTTTGTCCTGACGTTCAAGCTTTTCGTGGCGATCGGCGTGATAGTGACTGACCAAGTAGTTCGCCATGGCGTCGAGAGGCACGATTTTGTTTACATAGCCTTTGAGGATTGCCGCACGAGGCATTCCGCCGACAACGCAAGTGTCTTCACTCTGCGCGACAGTCATACCGCCGGAATTTTTTATCGCACCCAAACCCTCAGCGCCATCTTCACCCATGCCGGTCATGATGATGCCGACGGCGGATGGGCCAAATTCCTGGGCGACGGAGTGAAACAGGACGTCGGCGGAAGGGCGATGGCCGTTTACAGCAGGCGAATCGGATAGCACGGCCATGTCGCCGCGAGGCATGCGACGAACCATCATGTGACGATTGCCGGGGCAGATGAGAACGCGGCCCGCGAGAAGCAAATCACCGGAGCGCGCTTCGTGCACATCGAGGGCACAGCACTCGTCGAGGCGCTTGGCGAACATTTCCGTGAAACCTTCGGGCATGTGTTGAACGACGACGATTGAGCCGGGAAAATCGGCGGGAATTTGTGAAAGAACAAATTGCAGCGCGTTGGGGCCGCCGGTAGAAATGCCGATGGCGATGATGCGGTTCGGCGGCATCGCGGCACGGCCGGATTTCTTGGAAACCTCGGGTTTGGCGTCGATTGGCGGAACTTGCAGGCGCTTGCCACCGGCGCGTTTGGCGACTTTTACTTTTTCGATGAGCTGTTCGGCGATTGCATCAAGATTGCCGGCGACGGCATCCTTTGGCTTGGCGACGAAATCGATGGCACCGAGCGCAAGAGCTTTGAATGTGGAATACGCGCCCTCTTTTGAATGGGTGCTGAAAAGTATGACGGGAAGCGGAGCGCCGCGCATGATTAACCGAAGTGTTTCCATGCCGTCCATACGCGGCATTTCAAGATCGAGCGTGACAACATCGGGCTGAAGCTCTTCAATTTTCTTGAGCGCGAAGGCGCCGTCCATGGCGGTGCCGACGACTTCGATGCCGGGGTCGCGAGACAAAATAATAGGGATCAACTTCCGCATCAGCGCGGAATCATCCACTACGAGAACGCGGACACGTTCGCTCATGCGATCGCTCCAAGTGGGGTAGCGCGAGAGAGGCGCGAGAGAACAGCCGGCACGTTCAAGATCAAGACAACTGTTCCGTCGCCGAGAATGGAGGCGCCGCTGACCAAGTCGCTTGCGACGATATCGCTCGGCAGCGCCTTGATCACCAACTCTTCTTCTCCCACCATCTGGTCAACGAGGAGACCGAAGCGGCGCTCGGCCGCGCCGATCACGATCACGAAATTCTTTTTCTTTTTTTCTTCCTGTTCGACCGCGTGGATGCGGCCGAGATTGCTGAGACGAACGAGAGTCAGAATCTGATCGCGCAAGCGGAGAACTTCGCGCTGGTCAACACGATGAATTTCCATGTCGTTGATGCGGGTAATTTCGACGACGGAGGAGAGCGGCACAGCGAACAAGCGACCACCGACGCGGAAGAGAAGAGTTTGAATACTTGCGAGAGTGAGGGGAGCGCGAAGTTGGATCGTAGTTCCCTTGCCTGGCTGCGAAAAAACGTGAACCGTTCCCTTGAGGCGATCGAGGACTGTGCGAACCACGTCCATGCCGACGCCGCGTCCGGAAACTTCCGTAACTTCGGCAGCGGTGCTGAAACCGGGTTCGAAGATGAGGTTCATGACTTCGGAATCGGGCAATCGATCGACGTCAACTTGTTTGATAAGACCTTTTTCGACGGCGTGTTTGCGGATGCGAGCGAGGTCGATTCCGCGGCCATCGTCTTTCACTTCCAGGACGAATTGTGTGCCCTGGTGATAGGCGCGAAGAACGATGGTGCCGCGAACGGGTTTCTGCGCGGCGAGACGTTCCTCGCCCGCTTCGATACCGTGATCCACCGCGTTGCGCACGATGTGTGTGAGCGGCTCGGCCAGCGCGTCCAAGATGCCTTTGTCGAGATCGGTGTGCTGGCCGACGAGTTCGAGAGCGACATCTTTGCCGCAATGTTTGGCCACGTCGCGAACGACGCGAGGAAAGCGGCGGAAGAGCTGCTCGACCGGCACCATGCGAATTTTGAGGACCGACTTGTGAAGCTCGTCAAGTACGCGCGATTGGAACGCGAGGGCGTCGGCCATTTTTGCGCGCACGGGATCGCGAGAATGGCGCTGGTCAAATTCGGAAAGAGCGCGATGGAGCATCGATTTGCCGATGATAAGTTCGCCGACGAGGTTCATGACGGCGTCGATGCGGGTGGCGTCGACACGGAGAATACTTTCCGTGACGGCGGCGACGGCAGAGCTGGTGCCGGCGGTTTTTCCAGCGCCAGACGTTTCGTCATGCTCAGTCGTGGCAGCGGCAATTTTTTCTGCCTGCGCTTCAAGAAGTTCGCCGAGCAATTCATGGTCGGCAGCATCCGCGGCAGAGGCGCGCTCGACAAAAACTTCAGAGACGATTGACGGAATTTTGCAACGCTGTTTCAGCTGGGCTTCGGGAGCGGCGCTGGCGATGGCGGCTTCGACAACTTCGACGGTGGCGGCGGCGGCGTTATCTTCGGGGCGGAGGGCGATCACGGTGCCGGAGCCATGGAGGACATTGCGGATCAGCTGAAATGCAGCTGCCCGCATGACGCTGTTGGGATCAATGCGAAGCGCGACGTTATAAACGGTTTCGCCGCGATGCAAGGCTTCGGAAATCATCAATCGCTCGTATTCGCTCCAGGCGAAACGGGGCTCCTCGGCGGGGGCATCAGGCTCGGACTTTGCACCCTGGTCTGCCGGAGCGGCGAGCATTCCGCGGATCATGGCGCGAAGGCCGTCGACTGGCGGAGGTTCGAGTTGGCGTTGATAGGCGGCGAGCATCGCTTCGAAGGTGTCGGCGGCGGCGAGAACTATTTCAGCAAGGCCGGAACCCTTTGCTTTGCCAACTTGCGGCGATAGAACGTCTTCCAATTCGTGAGCGATTTCGGAGAGCTGATGAAAACCGCACGCCGCGGAATCACCTTTGAGCGTGTGAACGGCGCGACGGACACCACGAATGACTTCTTCGTCGGTTGGACGAGATTCAAGCTCGAGGCCGGCTTCATTGAGCGCCTGCAACAATTCGTTCGCGCTCTCAAAGAAGAGTGCGCGAAGCTCGGAGCCGCGATCCTCGGGCGGACGCTTCACCCATTCACCTCAATGCGCTGGTAGGCGGTGCCATTGTTTTCATGGACCATGCGGAATTTCTGCGTGAGACCGAAAAGACTTTCGGCGTGACCGACAAAGAGATAGCCGCCGGGATTCAAGCAGTTATAGAACTTGTCGATCAAACGCTTTTGTTCGGCTTCGTCGAAATAGATCATGACGTTACGGCAAAGGATGATGTCGTTGCGGCGCGGAAGAAATTCGGTTTTGAGATTGTGAAAGTCGAACTGGACGAGTTCCTTCAGTTGCGGCTTGATGGAGTATTTGTCCGCGGACTTTTCAAAATAGCGAAGGCGGCAAGTGTAATCGACCGGCTCCATCTGCTGTTCGGTGTAGACACCTTCCTGGCCGGTTCGGAGGCTGGCGTAGCTGATGTCCGAGGCGAGGATTTCGAGTTTCCAGGGCGGCGGAATGAGAGGCTTGGGCGACGGCATGTCAAACGGAAGCGGATTGCGAAGATAGTAGTAAGCGAGCGCGTCGCAGATGAGGATGGCGACAGAGTAGGCTTCCTGTCCGCTGGAGCAACCGGCGCTCCAGACGCGGAGCGTCCAATCGCGGCGTTCCTGTTTTTTCTTGAGAATCTCTTCAAGAACGGATTTCTGCAGCAAATCGAGTTGCGGGCGATTGCGGAAGAAACTGGTTTCGTTGACGGTGAGATTTTCGAGGAGCAAGGCGAGCTCGGATTTGCCCTCGCGGCTCGTGAGCAAGCGATAGTAGGAATAAAAAGAGTCGAGCTGGCAAGCTTTCAAGCGGCGCTGCAAGCGGTCTTTCAGGAAATGAGAGCGGCGTTCATCGAAGAACATGCCACATTCCTGGTAGACGAGAGTTTGCAGAAGCTTGAGTTCGGCTTCCGTCAGTTGCACTTGTGCAGTGAGAGTTCCCATAGTGTGATTGCGTATTGCAGCGAGCGCCAGTGAATCAGGACGGCGTGGCGACGATCTCCGCAGCCTCCTCGAGTCGTTTGAACTCCGGGCGATGCAGCAGCTTGGAAATATCGAGCAAAATGATGAGGCGGCCGTTGAGTTTGCCGACACCGGTGACGTAGGAAGATTCGCCGTCGGCGAAGACGGTTCCGGGCGGTTCAATTTCAGACGGCGGAATTTTCAAGACTTCCGAAGCCGAATTGACGATGAGGCCGAGAAGCTTGCTGTCGAGTTCGACAACGAGAATGCGGTTCTTTTTGTCCGAGATGATTTCGCCCTGACCAAAACGCTTGCGCAGATCCATGACGGGAATAATCTTCCCGCGAAGATTGATGACGCCTTCGATCGTGTCCGGCGCATTGGGAACGGTGGTGATTTCGGTGACGCGAACGATTTCGCGAACGGAGCCAATGCGGACTCCGAACGTCTCGTTCCCGATGCGAAAACCCACTACCTGGAGATCTTTTTCCATCTGTGGTTCCTCAAGGCCTCAGGAACGAACCGATTCTGCGTATTCCAACTCGTGCTCGCGCGCCGCTTCCTTGCTGCGGCGAGAATAGTTGTCCCGCTGCGGGCGGGAATTGTTGGCACGTTCGAGAACGAAACGGTCCATGCTGTCGAGCAGGTTGCGGGAGAGCTTCAACATTTGCTCGGCGGCGGCAGAAAGCTCGGTGGAGCTGGAGGCGGACTGTTGGACGAGTTCGCGCATCTTGTCCATGGCGCGAACGACGGCCTGCGCTCCGGATGCCTGTTCTTCGACGGCGGAATTGATTTCCTGGGTAATTTCGGTGAGGCGTGTGGTTGCTTTCGCAATTTGCGCGGAACCGACCGACTGCTCGTTGGTGGCGGCGCCGATTTCCTGCGAGAACTTGTAGACTTCGGTGACGACGTTGGAAATTTTGTGGAGAGCGGTACCCAGCTCGTTGCCGAGGGTCAAACCTTCTTCCACGATGCGCGTGCTGCGCTCCATATTTTCCACGGCCTGGCGCGCTTCGCGCTGGATGCTTTGGATAAGTTCGGCGATTTCTTTCGTGGACTGAGTGGACTTCTCTGCGAGCTTGCGGACTTCGTCAGCAACGACCGCGAAGCCCAGGCCGTGTTCACCGGCGCGGGCAGCTTCGATGGCGGCGTTGAGGGCCAGAAGATTGGTCTGTTCGGCCAGATCGTCGATGACTTCGATGATTTTGCCGATGTCGTCGGCGCGATGGCCGAGGACGTTGATGATTTCGGCGGAAGACTGAATTGCCTTGTTCGTGCGATTCAAGCCGTCTGTGGCCTTTTCCATGGTCTGGATGCCGGTGACGACTTCTTCGCGGGAACGGTTGGCGATGTCGAGAAGAACTTTCGCAGTGTCCGCGACGCGTTGAATCGAGGTGACCATCTGGTCGATGGACGCGGAAGTTTCCGCGACGCTGGACGCCTGAACTTGCGTGTTCTTCACAACGTTCTGCACGTTGATGCTCATTTCGTGCATGGTGCTGGTGACTTCTTCGATCGCGGAAGAGGCCTGGACGCTGACTTTGGCGGATTCATCGGCGGCGCCGGCGACTTGATTCGAACCGGCGGAAACCTGGCCGGCGGAATCGCGGGTGGTGCGAACGAGATCCTGCAAGCCGTGAGACATGCGGACGAAAGCGTTGCCGAGTGTATCGCGCTTGGAGCGCGGGACAACTTCCACAGTGAGATCGCCTTCAGCAACGGCCATGGAGACGCCTGCCATTTCTTTCAGGTAGGCGACCATGTTGTTGAATGTCGTTGCTAACGCACCAATTTCGTCGTTGCGATGGATATCGATGTTCTGATCTAGATCACCGGAATCACCGATTTCGCGGGCGACGGTGATGAGGTGGTTGAGAGGTTCGGAAATCGACTTGGCGGTTTTGAAGGCTACAAGACCGCCAAAAAGAATCGCCGCGAGCGTGACAAGAGTTGTGAGATAGAAGCTGACTGTGCTCGCCCGTCCGGCGGACTGTGTGGTCTCGCTGCTGCTTTGATCGAGAATCGTGGACGATTTTGTCAACCACGATGCAGGGTCTTTCTGGAGATAGAAAATCTGGAGATCGGAAACGGTGGCATCGCCGGAATCCACTTGATGGCGCTTGGCGAGGAGAGGCTTGGCGAAATTGTCGCCCCAACTGGTCTCAATGCCTTCCACCTGGATCAACGCCATGCGGAGGGACTCGCTGCTGGCCTGCGACTGGCCGCGCTTGAGCGTGTCCGCAGTTTCAACCATGCCCTTGTTCACTTTCTCTTCGTCGCGAGGATCGCCACTCAAAAGAAAGTTGTTCAGGTTGAGGCTATTCTGCATGATCTGGTAGCGAACGGCTTCGATGGTGCGAACGCTTTCCAGCGCAGAGCCCTGGCGGCCCGCAGTAACGAGATACACGAATAGCAAAATCAGCAGTGTGCCCAGAATTGCGCCAAAGCCGACGTACAGCCTTTTTCCGATCGTCATTGCGAAACCTCTACCCTTTCCCCAAACCAAGCGCGCTTCGGCGAACAAGCGGAAAGCGCGACCGAGAGACGACTAGTTGCCGTGAAAATCAAATTCGATGACCTGCGTGGTTTCTTCCGGCGCCGGGAGGAACTTCCATTCCTTTACGGCGTCCTGGCAGGATTGAACAAGAAGCGGATGACCACCGATGACGCGGGTGCTGCGAACCTTGCCGTCCGGCGTGATGATGACTTCGATCTTGACCTTGCCGGAAACGTTCATGCGGCGAGCAAGTTCGGGATATGCAGGCGCGGTCTTGCTTTTGATCTTGCGCTTGCTCTCATCGGTGTTTGATTGCTGAGCAAGAACAAAACCCGTTGTGAATAGAGCGGCGGCAGCAGCCGCGACGCAAATGCGAATCCATCGAGAACTCATTGACACTACTCCTCCTCAGAGTGGGAACGACCCCGGCAAAAGAAAGGCACGTCTAATGCCAGGACTCGAGCGGGTGAAAAATTAGGCAGACGAGCAGCGAAAAAGCTCCCAACTCATTGAAATAAAGCAATTTGCTAGCTTAGGGTCAAAGGACCGCTAACCGACCCAAGAGTCGATTGCGTCTCAAGCGATGATGCGACGAGGCGGGGGGTCTCACGCTGAGACGCGAATCGCCGAGGAGCCAGAGGAAGTAGCTGCATAGGAAACATGGACTGGAAGTAGGATTGACTCAGAATGAGATTGCCGGGATGCTGAGAAAAGCGTGGGAGCGTTCCTTTTTGAGACGCGTCTCCGTGTCTATTCATGCCGATACGCGGAACCAAAGCCGGACGAATGCATCGCGTGGCGCTGGGAAAAGCGCAGACAGTCGTGGCGCGGCCGAATTCCGAACAAGCCGAAGATTTGATGGACCTTGCCGTTGACGCAGCGCGTTCGCGGCACCTGCCAGATTTCCTGAAACGATTTTCAGAGCGAGCAGCGGCAATGGCCGACGCGGTATGGGGCGGAGTAATTGTGTTTGAAGGAGCCGGCGCGGAACTCTATTGCGGCAAGAATCTGGAGTCTGTACGAAACGCGCCGAAACGCGAATGGGTTTTGAGCAAAGCGCGGGAAATCAGCCGCGACGCACAGGTTTGCATCCTGCCGCAGGAAAAGAGTTCGACGGGCGTGTTCGTGCCGATTCTGTCGAGTTCGAATGAAAGATTGGGCGCGGTTTGTCTGTTGCGGCCGCCACGCGCGCTGCAGGCGCACGAACGGCGACTGCTCGAAGCGCTCGCGAGTCACGCGGCACTGGCGCTGGAAAACTTTCGGCGTTTTTCGCAGTTGGAGCGTTCGAAGCGGAATTGGGTCCAGGATATCGACGCGATCACGGACTACATGGTGGTGCACGACAAGCAGTGGCGGATCTTGAGGACGAATCGATCGCTTGCGACGCACTTGGGCGTGCCGCCGGTCGCGCTTGTCGGGGAAAATGTTGGAACGCTGCGGCAGCTTGCGGAAACCGAAGGAACGCTTCCCTGCCCGTTTTGTATCGACACGCAACAATCGCGGGAAGAACACATCGTGACGGCACGCGATCGAGTGTTCCTGGTTTCTACCTCGCGTACGACCGGCGTGCCGGATGACGACGCGAGAACGATTCACGTCCTGAAAGACATTACGGACCGGCGCGAAGCGGAACGTCGGTATCGCGAGCTCTTCGACAGCATTCAAGAAGGACTATTTTTTGCGACTCCGGACGGGCGATTTTTGGACGTGAACGATGCGATGGTTCGCATGCTGGGATACGAATCGCGCGATGAATTGATGAGAAACGATGTAGGTGCGTATTTATATCCCGATCCGGCGGCGCGCGAACGGATTTTGAAGGAGCTGAACGCGAAGGGCGTGCTGCGAAATTACGAAGAGACGCTGCGCCGCAAAGACGGGCGGCTGCTTTACACGCTGCAGAATATAACTGGCGTTCGCGATGCAAGCGGACGAATCGCACAAATGCGGGGTCTGATGCTCGACGTGACCGAGCAGAAGATGTTTCAGGCGCAATTGCAGCGGGAGCGCGACTTCAATCAGAAGATTCTGAACACGACGCAGAGCATGATTTTAGTTCTGGATACGGCGGGATTGATCAGCTATGCGAACCGGCGCTGTTATGAAGTTGGCTACAAAGAAGAAGAGATGATCGGCCGACATCTGGTGGATTTAGTGGATGCGGCGCAGCGTGAAGAGTTTGTGGCGGCGCTGGAGACTACGGCGCACGGGCACCAAGTGGAAAATCTTGAAGCGCGCGCGAAACGTGGAGACGGAACGCTGGGATATTTTTCCATTTCGCTGAGCCCGATGCGGGACGAACAGAACGCAGTGAACAGCGTGGTCGTGGTAATGACAGACATTACGGATGCGGCGCTACTGCAGGCGAAATTGGCGCACGCAGAAAGAATGGCGACAATCGGACGGCTGGTTTCGGGCGTCGCGCACGAAGTGAACAATCCCCTGGCGGCGATTCTGGGCTTCACGGATTTGCTGATTGAGAACCCCGAGATTCCCGCGTCGGCGCATGAACCGCTCAACATTATTTTGCAAGAGACGCAGCGCACGAAGAATATTGTGCAGGATTTGCTGAGCTTCGCGCGGCAGAGGCCGGTACAGCGCGAGCCAGTAAAATTGGGCGCCATTCTGCGGCAGACGATCAAGCTGCGGAGCTACGACTTTTCGAGTCACGGCGTGGAGGTCGTAGAGGAGTTTGCGGAGGATTTGCCGGCGACGATCGGAGATTCGCAGCAACTGCAGCAGGTCTTCCTGAATATTGTGAACAATGCTTACGACGCAATTCAGGAAGCTGGGCGGCGCGGGAAAATCACGATTAAAGCTCGCAAGGCAGGCGAATCCGTCGAGGTAACGTTGACGGACAACGGAATAGGTATTTCAGATCCGGCGAAGATTTTCGATCCATTTTTTACGACGAAACCGACGGGTAAAGGAACCGGATTGGGTCTCAGCATATGTTACGGAATCGTACGGGCGCACGGCGGTGAAATTCAGGCCTGGAACAATGAAAGCGGACAGGGCAGCACGTTTCTGGTTCGTTTGCCCGCGGCGACGGAAGCGGCGATGGAGGCTGCGGGATGATGGTGCGAGCGGTACAAAGGAAATTGCCGATATTGCTCATCGAGGATGAACCGTCGGTGACGGCATTTTTGCGGGCAGCGCTCGAGCGGAATGGATACACCGTGGTGCAAGCGAATTCGGGAGCGGAGGGACTGAAGCGGTTGGAGGAGCAGTCATTCGGCGGCGTGATTTCCGACATTCGGATGCCGGGTGCGGTAAATGGCGCAGAAGTGCAGGCGTGGATTCAATCGAACCGGCCGGGATTGACGTCACGCCTGATTTTGATCAGCGGCGACACGGCAAACAGGGAAACTCAGGAACTGCTGGCGAATAGCGGTACACCGTGCATCGAAAAACCTTTTCGGGTTCAGCAATTGATCTCTGTGGTGGAGAAGACATTCGGAAAACCATGAGCGACGATCTAAAAACACGACTGTTGGTGGTGGACGACGAGCAAAGCATCCGCAAGCTCTGCATGACGATCGGAACGTCGCTGGGCTACGACTGCGCGGAAGCGGAGAGCGCGGAGTCGGCCTTGACGCGGATCGAAGCGGAAGCTCCGGACCTGGTGCTTACGGACTTGAAACTGCCGAACCAATCCGGAGTGGAATTGCTCAAGCGGACGAAAGAGATTTTGCCGCACACGGAAATTGCGATCATGACCGGGCACGGCTCAATCGAATCGGCGGTCGATGCGATGAAATTGGGGGCGTACGACTACATTGAAAAGCCGTTTCGTGTTGAGAAAATGCGGCTGCTGCTCCAGAGGATGTCGGAGAAAGTACGACTCGTCACGGAAAATGAGTTCCTGCGGGAACGCGTAAGTACCGAGACGAATCTGGATGGAATTATCGGCGCTTCCGCCAACATTCAAGACGTCCTGCGCATGATTTCGCGATTGAAGGACACTCGCACGCCGGTGCTGGTCAGCGGGGAGAGCGGAACGGGAAAAGAATTGGTCGCACGGGCAATTCATTTTCGAGGCGCATTGGCGAAGACGCCGTTTGTTGCGGTGGATTGCGGTTCGCTTGTGCCTACACTGATGGAAAGCGAACTATTCGGATACGAAAAGGGCGCTTTCACGGGCGCGACAAAGTCAAAAGCGGGTCTATTTCAGGCGGCAAATAGCGGAACGATTTTCCTGGACGAAATCGGCGAACTGCCCCTGGAAATGCAGGCGAAGCTGCTACGTGTTTTGCAGGAGAAAGAAGTACGGCCGGTGGGCAGCAACGATCGCGTCAATATAGATGTGCGCGTGATTGCGGCGACGAATCGCGATTTGGAGGCGGCATATCGGGCCGGGACGTTTCGCAAGGATTTGTACTTCCGGCTAAACGTGGTGACGGTGCACCTGCCATCCTTGCGCGAGCGGAGGTCCGATATTCCGATGCTGGTGCACCACTTCCTCGACCGCTACGCGCCCGGGAAAAACATCCAAGTGACGCCGGCCGCGATGAAGAGCTTGCTGCACTACGATTGGCCGGGTAACGTGCGCGAATTGGAGAATTGCGTGGCGCGCGCTGTGACGCTGGGAAATCACAAGACGATTGACGTCGAAGACCTGCCACCTGCGATTCGTTCGGAACAAGGCAATTCCAGTACGCTTGCACCGCAAGAGTCCGCTTCCCTTTCGACGACGGCGCTTGCCGAGATGGAGCGGATGACGATTCTTCGCGTCTTCGAACAGGCGAACGGAGACAAAGCGCTTGCGGGAAAGATGCTGGGGATCAGCCGTGCGACGCTCTACCGGAAGTTGAAACGCTATAACATCGCGGTCAAGGGAGAGGCGGAACCCACCCCGCAGGCGAGTGCTGCGACGCAGTCCTCGTAGCACACAAACATTTGAGACGATAAGCGCGATACGAACCGAGATTTGCTGAGACAAAAATGTTTCACCGTGAGACGAACGCACCAAGCGGTATGAGCGGAAATCTCTAAGCCACTTCTTTTCAATACATTCACAGTCGTAAACCTTTCCCCGAATTTGGAGTCTGGCGTGCACTTATGGCTGCGGGACGTTGTGTCCGCGACGGAACTCGCATGCCCGGTCTCATTTCCGGTGCGAGATCATCGAGGGAGATTCGTCCGCAGTGATTGTGAAAGGTTCACGAAATCGCAACAGAGCAGTACCACGAGGGTGTCAAAAGCAGCGGCCGTTTGCTCTGAAGGCGGCGCTTGCGACTGGGTGACAACGACGTGAATAAGACGCTGACAACACCGAAGGTTTCCACAACGCCGAAGACGAGTGCGGCGAAGCAGGCGGAGTGGGACGAAATACGAGCGGTCTTCCCGATCTATCTGGCAATCGCAAAACAGATCGAGGCGGAAGTGCCCTTCCCGCAAGACAAACGGATGCTGCCGGAAGCCGCGGATGCGTCGCTATTGGCCAAGGTGCAGAACTGGCTCGACACGCTTGACCAACAGGTGCAGGTCTATCAACTGCGTCATTTGCTGCAGATGACGACGCTGAACGCGAGCGAGAGCGGTTTGCGAGCGTTGATTTTGCGGCACTTGCGGAAACCGGCGAAGTCCAACACGGACCGCGACAAAATTGACTTTTTACTTGTGCAATATTTTGCACTTTGCGCTCCGGCGAAAATTTATCACAAGCAGATCGATCTGCAAGACGCAGCGGTGGTCATGAAGGGCGTACTGGGAGATGTTGATACCACGCCGCTCGAATGGTGCGAACCGCTGGAAAAGATGATCGACAGCCTGCGCAATTTCCGGAGCTTGCGCGACATCCTCAAGACGAATTTTATCGAGCAGGGCCGCAAAGTGAAGGAATCCGCGGGCGGTATGTTCTACGATCCTTCCGCGCTGCTGGCCTTTATACGTTTCAATTTCCTGCTGCGCCGTACGCTCATCGAATTGATGCATGCGGATTTGATCGCGATTCGATCGGGCTTGGCTCAGCTCGAAACGTCGGGCGTGAGGATCATTGATTGCCACCATGTCGGGCTCTCGGCGACAGAGCCGGTCGACAAGATTCGAAAAATGGCCGACGAGTGGAAACAGCCGTTCCAAAAGGCATACACCGAACGCACCGTGAGCCAGGCATTCGACAAATTGCTTGGACTTCGTACAGACGTGGAAAAGGCGATCGAAAAGATCGCTACGAAAGTTGCGGAGCCCGCGAAGCCGGCTGGAAATACTTCCAAGCAACCGGCGGCAGCGAAAAAGACCGAACCAGCGGCGCCACGCGGACAGATGGCTCCGGTAGTTGAAACCAAGGAAAAGGCTCAACCGCCCTCGACGGACATTCCGGTCATTCTGGACTTCGAGTCCTGCATGGAAGCGATCTGGGAGCAATTGATCGCGGCGCCGCCGACGCGCGGGCGTTCGATGACTACGATTCGACTGGGTGCGGCACGCATCTTGATGTCGTCCTGGGAAGTCTCGGCGTTCGTGAGCGAAGATGGATTTGCGGCGGAAGACCTGCGGCGAGCTGTGGTGGCACGCGCACTGGTGACTGCCGCGGTCGAGTCCGCGAAAGAAACGGGCAATGCCACAAGCCTTGAAAAGTCTCTGATGATCGCACGCGTGGAGATATCCCGCCTGCAGGAACGCGTGGACGCGGCCAAGCAAGCGAAGGACACCGAAGCAGCCGTGAATCTCGGCATTAGCACGAAGCGGCTTTTGTCGGCATTGGACGAAGCGGAAAAACTCTAATCCGCAATTTTCGCGGAGCAGCACTCTGGGAGCCGGGCACTTTTGCGACACGCAAACCTCATCATCCTGACCGACGACGCAGAATTTGCGCGGCTGCTTTCCGCGTGCTGGCAGGCAGAACGCCAAGCACCGCGAATTGAGATTCTCAGCAGCGAACTTTGGGAACAAAAGCGCCACGGCGCCTGTGATCTCGTTGTGATTGGACCGTTGCAGGGCGGAAAAATCTCTTCTGTTTTACGCGCCATCGAGCCCGCGTGTGCAGTGATTCTTTGCGTGCCAACAGACTCAAGTGAGCTAGGACAGTTACGTACGCGATACCCGCGGCTGGTCCATGTTCCCTTTCGCGAGGATTGGGCGCAGACGCTCGTCCTGGTCGCCGGCGAGTCCTTGCGGCGGGCAGAAGCGGCGAAGCTCGCACGGCAGGCGGAGTTGCGGGCAGTTCGAAGCGAACAATACGCGGTGCTGGGACGCTACATGCTGGAGATGAAGCACAGCATGAACAACGCACTGACTTCGATTTTAGGCAATGCGGAGCTTCTGCTCCTGGAACCCGGTCAACTCTCGGCGCAATCTCTCGCGCAAATCAAGACAATGCATAGCATGACTTTGCGGATCAATGAGGTGATGCAGCGTTTCTCATCACTGGCGAGCGAGATGCGGGAGGCTGAGAATGCTTCTCAAGCTGAGACGGAAGAGGCGTCCGAGCCGGTTTCCCGCAGGTCGTGAACTCCCCAAACTGCTCCCTATCTGATTGATTTAAAGCGATTTATGGATTCTAGCAATTTAGTGAAAACCGGTCCGCAAGGTGGCGCGGGACGTGCATCTCTGATGGCTGGATTACTGTCTTGGATGTAGTTGGGAGAACTTGCCGTGCTCAAAAAAGTCCTCATCGTTGACGACTCGCCAGCCCAAGTGAAGCTGATGCAGGGGCTGCTGGAGCCGGAAGGCTATCAGCCGGTTGGCGTAAACGATCCGAGGCGTGTGGAAGAAGCCATTGCGAACGAGCGGCCCAGCGTGATTTTGCTGGACGTAGTGATGCCCGACCGCAACGGTTTCCAGGTTTGCCGCGAACTGAAGAGCAGCAGCGAATTCAACATGATTCCGGTGATTCTGGTGACGAGCAAGGATTCGGCTAGCGACAAGTATTGGGGCGAGCAACAGGGCGCCGACGGATACGTGACAAAACCATTTACGCGCGAAGAGTTGCTGCGCGCGGTGCGGCGCTTCGCCTGAGAGACCGATGAACGACGAATTCCAACTCGCACCGATTTCGCCAGACGCCGACACAGCGGAGCTGCTGGAAGCGCTTGGCCCGCTCGAGGAGCGGACGCCGGAATCGCAGTACTGCGTGTTCCGAAGCGGGCGTGAACGCTTTTGTTTGCCGGTGCTGGACGTGGAAGAAGTTTTGGAGTGGCCGAACACGACGACGTTGCCCCTCGCACCCGCGTATGTGGTAGGCGTCTTCAATTTGCGTGGCGCGATCGTGCCGCTCATTGACATTGCGATGACGGAAGGGCGCCGGCCTGGATTGCTGCCAAAACACGTGGTGGTCGCATCGCTGAATGTGCCGGGCCAGCACGATGTGCTGCGGTTGGGAATTGCATCGGACGAAGTCATCGGAACGTATTCGGTCGGGTCGGAAGACATTCTCGACCGGTCGCCGGAAAGCGTGCCGCACTGCATCGGAATGTTGCGTCACGACGACCGGCTTGCATTGATTTTGGATTTGAACCGGGTGCTGGAAGTTTATCCAGGCCCGGCGATTTGAGATTGCAGGAATTGGGACGCTGGAACGTTTCAGCAGAATTGGGTTGGAGGAAGGCATGAAATCGCGACTGAGTTCGACAATCACGATGCTGGCTTTCGGGGCTGGTATCGCAATGCTGGCCATCGTGGGCATTGCATTCCACGCTGGGCGCGAAGCCGGCGCTGTATCGCTCTTCGACTTCGGCAACCTGCCGAGCGGAGCGAGCGGCGCATTGATATTTGCCGTCCTGCTCAGCTTCGGTGTGGCCGCGGTGCTCATGTGGCGCCTGGGTAGCGCCATCGGGACACCGGTACAGCAGCTCACCGAGTTCTCTGAACGCCTGGCCGCGGGCGATCCTCGCGCACGGGCGGAAGTCCATGCGGACAACGAACTCGGGCTCATCGCAGACAACCTCAATCGCGCAGTGGCAAAGGTTTCGAAGGCGACGAGCAATCAGGAAGCGACCGAGTCGCTGCAGCGCAGTATCACGGAATTACTGGCGGTCATCAATCAGGTGGCACGCGGCGATTTGGCGCAGCGCGGCAAAGTGACGAACGACGCACTCGGCAACGTGACCGATTCCATCAACTACATGCTCGACAACTTCACGAAGGTTTTGGAACGCGTTCGCAAAGCGGCGATGGAAGTCACTGCTTGCTCGAACAACATTCTTGTCGCAGCCGATGAAATGCAAGCCGGCGCGACACAACAGGACCAGGAAATTACAAACACGTCGAGCGCCGTGGAAGAGCTTACGGTCTCGATGAAGCAGGTGTCCAACAACGCGGAAGCAAGCGCGGAAGCAGCTCGCCGCGCTCTGGACGCCGCGGAACAGGGCAACCGCGCTGTGCGCGACACATTGGAAGGAATGCAGAGGATTCGCGCTTCGGTGCAGGCGACCGCCAAGAAGATCAAGTCGCTGGGCGATCGCTCCCTGGAAATTTCGGAAATCATCAACGTGATTAACGACATCACGGAACAGACGAATTTGCTGGCGTTGAACGCCGCGATTGAGGCTGCGCGCGCAGGCGACGCAGGCCGCGGTTTCGCGGTCGTCGCAGACGAAGTTCGCAAGCTGGCAGAACACTCCCGCAGCGCGACGAAAGACATCGCAGCGCTGATCAAGGCGATTCAGGCCGAGACGAACGAAGCGGTCGTCGTCATGGAAGAAGGCACGAAGGAAGTGGAAGGCGGCGCTTCACTGGCCGATCAAGCGGGACGCGCGCTGGATGCAATTTCGAGCGTCGTTCGCCAATCCGCGGAACTCGTTCAGGAAATTTCGCTCGCTTCGAAACAGCAGGTCCGCGGAACGGAAGGCGTCGCGCACGCGATGCAGATCATTTCCGGCATTACACGGCAGACTTCGCAAGGAACTCGCGGCACGGTGGCGACGGTCAGCCAGCTTGTGAAATTGTCTGATCAACTGAACGAAGCACTCTCGCAATTCCGCGCAGCATCGAAGGCAGCGGCCAATGCGGCGGCAGAAAACGAGCGGCCCGTTCCGGCAGGCGCTCTGCGGTAAGCGGTAATCCCCTGTTCCGGCGGAGACCGGAGACGCGAGCCGAATGACGATGAGCGAACGGTTGGGCCATGAGGTTAGTTTGACCGAGCACGAGTTGAGCGAGATCCGCATGCTGATTCACGAACGCACGGGCATCTCTTTCGACGAGTCGCGCGAGCGATTCTTTTCGACGCGTGTGCGCGAGCACATGCAGGCGAAGGGTCATAAGCGCGGCACCGAACTCTTGCGCGCGATTCGAAAGGCGACGCCGGATTATCAGGCGCTGCTGGAGCGTCTACTGACGCAGGAAACGACGTTTTTCCGGTACCCGGGCGTTTACGAGGCGTTCGAAAAGCGTGTGCTGCCTGAACTGCACGTGAAGAAGTTCTGGAAGAATCCGCGAACGCTGAGGGTCTGGAGCGCGGGCTGTTCAACGGGCGAAGAGCCGTATTCGATCGCGATCACCGTCGCGGAGACGCTGGCGTTTTCGGATGCGTGGAACGTGGAGATTCTGGCGACGGATATTGGCCGGCAGGCGTTGGAAATTGCGGAGCGCGCGACGTATTCGGGACGAACGATCGCCAGCGTGAGCGAGCGGCAACTGGCGGCACACTTTGCGCCCGTCGGCTCCTCATATCAGGTACGGCCGAGAATTCGGAAGATGGTCAACTTCGTTCAGATGAACCTCTCGAATCCGGTGTACGTCGGCCGGATGGATCTGATTTTCTGCATGAACGTGCTCATTTATTTTTCGGAAGAGCGGAAGCGTGAACTGGTGCAACGCTTTTTTGACGCGCTGGAACCGGGCGGGTACCTGTTCCTCGGGCATTCCGAATCGATCTCGAAGATGCCGGTGAAATTTCAGGCAATCGTATTGAACGATTGCATCCTGTATCGCAAGCCAACCGCGGAAGAATTGCTGAAGCCGGAGCTAGTGGCGGAGGGGCGGGCATGAGCGGACCAGACCGCGAAGCCGTGGAGCTGTTCCTCCAGGAAGCCTCGGAGCACCTGCAATATCTGCGGGAGTACGTGGGTGTGCTTCAAGAGATTCAACCGAAGCGCGAAGACATGGAGCGGCTGTACATTGCCGCACATACTCTCAGCGGGACTTCGGGAAGCTACGGTTATGCAAAATTCTCGGAGGTTGCGGGAAAACTCGCGCATGTTTTCCAGTACGCGCTGAATGCATCTCTCGGTGAAGATTTGCACGGCCCCCTGACCGAATTCTTGTCTGACGGCATTTCAGTTCTTGAAACAGATTTGTTGGAGATTAGCGACACCGGCAAGGAAAATGTCGAAGATATTGCTGCGTTCAAAGAACGCTACCGCTTCGCATTTCCGGTCGAGCCACCGCCACTGAATCTTTCCGCGCCTCGCACACATTCTGCGACTGCCCTTCTCGGCGAGCCGGAACATGAGATTGTTTCTCCGGCTACTGGATCCTATTTTGACGCCTTGCCGCTGGACGACGACGTACCCGCCGAGATCTTGGAATTCTTCCAACCGGAAGCCGAAGAGCATTTGCAAATTGTGAGCGACTGCCTGCTCTCGCTCGAAGGAAATAACAACCCCGAAGAAATCAACAAGCTGTTCCGCGCGATTCACACCGTGAAAGGCTCGGCTGCCCAGGTCGGATTGAAGAGACTGGGGGCGATCGCGCATCGCGTGGAGGATCTAATCGGGCGCATTCGCGATGGCGAACTTGAGCCGACGCCTCAAGTCATCGATCTGTGCCTCGAATCGACCGACGTCCTGAAGAAGACGCTGCAAAAGCAATGGGCCGACGACGCGGAGATGCGGACGGGCGTCGATTCTCTGCTTGCGCAGATCGCGGAATTCGCGCCGATGGAACCGGAAGAAGGTGAAGTCCCGGTTGCAGCGCAGGAGACTGACGCAACAGAAGCTAGCGCGGCGCCCGCCGTAAAGGTGCAGACCGGCGAGAAGCAGCAACAGGCGGGAGCGGCAGCAAAGTCAGTTCGAATTTCGCTTTCGCGGCTCGACCGCATGATGAATACGGTCGGCGAACTCGTGATAAACCGTACGCGGATGGTCGGCCGGGTGACGGAACTCGAGCGACTTGTAGACACGTTGGGTTTTTCGAAAGAGCGTCTGCAAGGAAAAGTAGCGGAGTTCCAGGAGAAGTACGAATACAACAAAATCAGTTCGAATTGGCTCAGCAATCAGCAGCAACCGCCGACGCGGCAGATGCTTACGAGCGTTGCGGCCGGCGATTCGTCCTTCCTTTCTGAATTCAGCGAACTCGAAATGGACCGCTACGACGATGTCAACATTCTTTCTCGGTCGATGACGGAAATTTCGGCGGACGTAAACGAAGTTCTAACGCAACTGGGCAGTTTTATCGGGCGCGTCGAGGGTGACATCGACGAATTCACAAAATTAGCCCACCACCTGCAGGATGAAATTACAGCGGCGCGAATGGTGCCGATTGGCACGCTCTATTCGCGACTATCGCGGGCCGTGCGCGACGCCGCTCATTCGTCGGACAAGATTGTCGAACTGGACCTCTTCGGCAGCGAAACGGAACTCGACAACAACATCATTCAGCAGATATCCGATCCGCTCGTTCACCTTCTGCGCAATTCCGTGGCACATGGGATCGAGTTTCCTGCGGAACGGACGGCGTCCGGCAAATCGGAAACGGGCCGCGTTACGCTGCGTGCGTATCACCGCGGAAATCATATCTATATCGAAGTGGAAGACGATGGACGCGGGATCGCGTACGACCGCGTGCGCGAAACGGCCATCGAACGCGGACTGGTCTCTCCGGAAACGGCGGATCGCCTCACCGAGCGTGATCTGCGCGAGATGCTCTTTCACCCGGGCTTTTCGACGGCAGCGTCGAAAACCGAACTTGCCGGCCGTGGAGTCGGGCTGGACGTCGTTCGCGCAAACTTGAACACGCTGAATGGCGAAATCGACATTCAGAGCACTACCGGACAAGGTACGAAGTTCACTCTGAAAGTTCCTCTGACGCTCATTATCTCTCCGGCACTATTCGTACGCTGCGGAACGGCGAACTTCGCGTTGCCATTGGCTGTGGTCGAAGAGATTCGCCGTATTCGCGCCGATGAAATTGAAGATGTCGGCGGGAAGCTTTTGACGAAAGTGCGCGACGTGGTCACGGAAGTTGTGCGACTCGATTCATACCTCGGATTGCCAACACTGGAACCGGTCAACGGCTACTTCCGTATGGTCGTCGCGAATGTGGACAATCGCCAGATTGGATTGATCGTTGAAGAAGTGATGGGCAAAGACGAAATCGTTATCAAGAGCCTTGGCGAGTATTTGCGCCGCGTGAAGCTCTTCCCCGGAACGACCATCGCGCCAGACGGCAGCTTGATTTTGTTGATTGACTTGAACCGCATGGTCGCGTCCGAACCGAACGAGCGGCGCTCGCTGCAAGCGACAGCAAGCGCGGCGCGCATCTTCGCGCCGGGCTCGGCAGCTGTTGCGAAGGGCACGATTCCAAGTGAAGCCATCGACCGTGTGCAGCACGAGCGCGTCATCGTTGTGGCGGACGATTCCATCAGCGTGCGGAAATTTGTCGGACGCATGCTCGAAAAGAACGGCTACCGCGTACAGCTTGCTTCCGACGGTCTAGAGGCGGCGGAACTCATCGCACAGCACGGATGTCATCTGGTGATCACCGACCTTGAGATGCCGCGCATGACGGGATACGAACTGATGGCCCAGATGCGTCAGAGCCCGACGACACGGAGAATTCCGGTGATGGTCGTGACCTCGCGCGCGGGCGCAAAGCACCGGGAACGTGCGATGAAGGAAGGCGCCGCGGCGTTCCTGACCAAGCCTGTGCAGGAAGATCAGCTGATCGCAGCAGTCGAGCAACTTATGGGAACGGAGGCGACACGTCCGGTCGTTCCGGTGGCGTAGAAGACGATGACAACCAGCGCAACCAAAAAGTTTAGAGTTTTGATCGTGGACGACTCCGCCTTCATGCGCAAGGTGTTGGAGACGATTTTCAATGCAGACGAACAGCTACAAGTCGTCGGCCAGGCGAAAGATGGCCGCGAAGCCGTGGCGCTCGCAGAGTCACTCAAGCCGGATGTCATCACGATGGACATCAACATGCCGCACATGGATGGTTTGCAGGCAACGGCACAAATCATGACGACGAATCCGCGGCCGATCGTGATCGTGAGTTCGGAGTCGAGAGAAGGCGCCGCCAGCACATTGAAAGCGCTGGAACTTGGCGCAATTGAGTTTGTTGCGAAACCCTCTGGCGCGATCGATCTGGACATGAACAGCGTAAAGGACGAATTGCTGCGCAAAGTACGCATGGCGGCAAAAGTTCGCGTAGTTCGAACCGCATCGCGGCTGGCATCAACCTTGCAAGCAAACAATGGAGCAGCTCCCGCGAAACCGCACGTTCCCGCGCGAGTTCCGACAGCCAGCGCAGAGCAGCGATTCCCTGTTGTCGTTCTGGCGGCTTCTACGGGTGGCCCGGCAACGGTGATGCGGTTGGCGCCTGGTTTTACGAAAGACTTTCCGGCGGCGGTGATTTTGGTGCAACACATGCCCGCGGCATTTACGAGCCAGTACGCGGCGCAACTGGAAGAGTTCACGGAAATCAGCGTGAAGGAGGCCGCGGCGAATGACGTGTTGCAACCCGGCGCGCTCTACATCTGCCCGGGCGGGCAGCACTTGCGCGTTTCACCGACGGGAAGGATTCAATTAGATGCAACTACGGGCCGCTTGAACGGTTATTTGCCAAATATCGATATAACGCTGGAGTCTGTCGCCGCGTTTGCCGGCCCCATGGCCATCGCCGCGATTTTGACGGGAATGGGCAACGACGGCGCAGCGGGATCGAAAGCAATCAAGTCCGCGGGCGGCATCGTCCTGGCTCAGGATGAAGCAACGTCCGTGATTTTCGGAATGCCCGCGGAAGCAATCAAAACCGGGGCCGTCGAACAAGTTCTGCCGATTGATGACATCTATTCGGCAATCGAGAAGCGCGTGCTGAACCTTTGCCGCGCGACTCCTGTGGGCGTGCGCTAATGCCACCTGCTGCCGCCGGCAAAGCTCGCGCGTTGCGCGCCGAGCAAATCATCCTGTTTCGCGTTGGCGGGCAGATGTTTGCCATCTCGTCGGCTTCGGTTCAGGAAGTGCGCAGCGTGGACAGCCTGACGGGTACGACGCAGGAAATTCCCGCGAGTACGGTAAAGAAAGTACGCCACACAATTCGTCGTGGCGATACGACGCATTACGTCGTGAACGGAACCGCTCACTTCGGAATTCCGCACGCACCGGCATCGCTGATTTTTTTTCTACGTCAAACACCGACTGCTTTGTTGATCGACGGCATCGAGAAAATGACGACTATGACGTACCTGCAGGCGCTGCCACACGCATTCTGCAAAGAAGAGCGGGACTGGTATCGCGGCCTGACTGCGTTCGACCAGACGGTCGTACCAGTCGTAAAGCCTGAAGGATTTTTAAGCGTTGAAGAATTGACATTGCTTGACAGTGTCCTGCAGGCGGAATTGAAGAAAGAGCAGCTGGACGCGGAGGCAGGGTCAGCGCCGTGAGTGTCGTAGCCGAAATCGCTTTGGAGTCTTTCGTCCTGCTTCGGCTGGGCGAACGGCGATTTGCGCTAAACGCCAATCAGATTGTGGAGTTGATTGCGCCGAGCCGCGTATTTCGCTTTCCGCATCGCACGGCGGTAATTGAGGGCGTAATTCTGCGGCGCGGCAAAATCATTCCAATCTGCGACGTTGCGGAGCAGTTGGTCGGCAAAAAGCTGGCCGTTCGCCGTTTTTATCTGATTGCGACTCGTCTTTATGGAGAAAAGAAAGAATCGGTAGCGGTTCCCGTCAGCGGCGATTGCGAGTTGATCACGGCGGAAATGGCGCCCCGCTCGGAAACGGATTCATCGCACGTTGCAGGATGGCTTTCGCACGGCGGAGATGTACTTGAAATCCTGGATCTCGAAGCCTTGACGCCGGGCCCAACATCCCGAAAGCTTACAACGAATTCCTTTGAAACCGCGGAGGCACGAGTATGATGCTTCCGGGTAAACCAGCGAAAATTTTGCTGATTGATAGCAACGTCTACTTTTCGAAACGCCTGAGCGATTCACTTAAACGAGAGGGATTTGAAGTCCGCTGCTGCACACAGGCATCCTTCGCCCTGACAACGCTCGAATATGACACGCCCGCGGCAGTCTTGTGCTCAACGAATATGCGTGAGATGGGAGCGCTCGAACTTGCGCGAATCGTTCACGCAGACCCGAAGAATGCGGCACTGCTCATCGTGGCACTTGGGGACGGCAGCCAGCGTGCGCTGATGGAAGCGTTTCAGGCCGGATGCGACGATTATATTGACCGCCAGCTCGCGCCGCCCGTGATTGCAACCCACGTAAAAAACATCATTGTGAGCAAGGCCAACGGCTTCCAACCAACGCAGATGCTCGCGCAATCGGACACGAGCCTGAGCGGCAGTCTGACGCACCACGATTTACCCGGTGTGATGCAAATGCTTGGCCATGCACACCAAACCGGCGCGTTGCATATTAATGCGGGTGAAACAGACGCTGTGCTCTTCTTTGACGCCGGCGAAATCTCACACGCCGAGTGCGGCAACCTGTTCGGCGATGAAGCGGTGATTCACATCTTGAAGAACTGCGTCGAAAACAATGCCGGCGTCTACAAGTTTGTTTACGGCATGACTTCCTCACAGCGCACGGTTTTGCGCTCGGCGACGGACCTCATGCTCGATGCCATGCGCGAGTTCGACGAAACAACCCGCGATACGGAGGAAAAAGAAGCTCTATGAGCGAAACAATGCCCATGCCGCCGATGACCGAAGCGCCCGCGAAGCAGACGCCAACGGTTTATTTCATCGATGACAGCGCCACCATGCGCGAAGTCATCAAGATCGCGTTTCGGCGCGAGAATTTCAACGTGATTACTTGTGCCGACGCCGCTTCCGCACTCGGGCAATTCGAACAGAACCCTCCCGACGCTGTCATTACCGACGTAATCATGCCGGATCAGGACGGCTATTCCGTCTGCAGCCAGGTTAAGGAGCACGCACAATTCGGAGGGACACCGGTCATTCTGATGTCCGGCGTTGTCAATAAAAGCGTGGCGGACAAAGCCGTCGCCGTTAAAGCGGATGAACTGATTCGCAAACCTTTTCAGCCACAAGAATTAATTTCGCGCGTAAAGAGCCTGTTGGAACCGAAGCGGCCGGCGGAAGAAGTCTCTCAGCCAAGAGTGGAAGCGCCGTCGTCTCTCTCGGGACTATTCGCGCCAACACCCGTTCCCGCCGCGCCACAACATGCATCGCCGGTGACGCAAGAAACCGCATGGCCTCGCGCGTTGGCAGACGCCTTCGCTCCAAGGCCCGCTGCGCCTCCTGCAGCCGCGCCGCAAACTTCGCAGTTCGCGCCGACGCCGTTTGCTGCCGCTCCGCAGCGACCGGCAGCGCCGAATCACGATGCGCAAAGGCTCCGTGCGGAAATTTCGCGCCTTGAGCTTCTCGTCAAGAAGTTGCAAACCGAATTGCAGATCGAGCGGCAATATAACCAGGCGCTCGAACTTCATGTGCGCACGCTAACCGGACTCGATCAATCCTAAACGCGGAACTACGCTAATAATTGGTGAGTTGGGAGTAGCTGGTCTTGCGGGCGAGTATCAGGTACTGCGCGCCGAGCGGCAGCCGGTACATGTAATCTTCAAGTGCGCGCAATCCGCGCAGTGCTCTCGGAAAAATAAAGCGAAAATCCATTCGAAGGATTGAGAAACCGGCCCGCTTTAACAACGAACGGGCTTCAAAAGGCGAGAGCAAAATTGCATCCTTATCGAATGGGCAACGCGAAATGATGTACCGCGTCGCCGGATTCCAGGAATTGTTCTCCCAGAACGCGAACACACCGCCGGGCTTGAGCGCGTCGTGAATCACTCCGACGGCGTCTGCCCGCTCTTCCGGGGCGATGTGGTGAAACACCCCATTGCAATACGCGAGATCAAATTGCGAACTCGCGGGAAAGTCACCAATCAATTCATACCGAATGTGTTCGGAAGCAAAGTGTTTGCGCGCGACGTCGAGCGATTTTGGTGAAACATCAACGCCAACGCAAGACCGCGCGGCAAGTACGCGCTGCAAAACAGGCGTCGTAGATCCGTCGCCGCAGCCGAAATCCAGCACAGTCGATGGAAGTGGCACTGACTCTTCCGCGAGACACCGCTTTAGCCACTCAACGCGCCCTTCGGCAAAGTATTCCCTGCTTTCTCCCGAAGGAGCGAGGGCGTTCGAAAGCGCCAATTCGTAATTCTTGGCGTACTGGTCAAACAGCTCTTGGGCAGTATTCAAGCGTTCTCCGCCTTGCCGGGTACCTTCATTTTGACATTTACGAGAGCAGGAGCACCACCAAAAATTTTGCTCGGACGGTTGACGCGGATTGCGGGATTCAGTAGCCTCGCTGGGCCTGTCCGAACTGAGGCTTTGGAGAGAATCCCTGTGAATCAGCCCAAACTCAAGTATTCTCGCAGGGACTTCGCACGCAAGGCCGCCATCCTGACCGCAAGTGTGCCGCTACTGCAGCCCGCTGCGATGCCTTCTGGCGCACCTACAGACCGGCGCGACGACCAACAACCGCAAAATTTGCCGGCTAATTTTCCGAAACTCTCCGATCAAAGCCGCGCGGAAGTCGAAGCTCGTTATGAGGCGATTCTTAAGCAGTATGTTGGCCGGTTCAACGAACAACAAAAAACGGAACTGCGACGATTGAGCTTTCTAGCGCAGCCAGCTTTGGACAAACTTCGCGCCTACACCGTGCAAAACGGCGATAGCCCCGCGTTGTACCTGAAGCCCATAGTCGAACGGGAAAAGAAACCCGCCAAATCCGTATCAGCAACTGCTGCAGCCGCGACAAAGAAGCCCTGAGGGCCCATCATGATCGGCGAAGAAATCCTCTACCTGCCCGTAAGCGAATTGGCGAAACGTATTGAATCCAGGAAGCTCTCGCCGGTGGAATTGACAAAGGCTTACCTCGACCGCAGCGAAAAACTTGGACCGCGCTTGAACGCTTACGCGAAGCTGACACCAGAGATTGCGCTGGAGCAGGCGCAAGCCGCCGAAAAGGAGATTCAGCGCGGACACTATCGCGGTCCGCTGCACGGGATTCCCTACGCCGCGAAAGATCTTCTCGCCGTGAAAGGAGTTCCCTGCACGTGGGGAGCGAAGCCATATGAAAACCAGGTATTCGATTTCGACGCAACTGTAGTTGAACATCTTCGGCGCGTGGGTGCTGTGCTGATTGGCAAAGCGGCGATGATCGAGCTGGCGGGCGGAATGGGCTATCGCTTCGCGAATGCTTCACTGCAAGGCGCGTCGAAAAATCCGTGGGATACGAAGTGCTGGACTTGCGGATCATCTTCTGGATCAGGCGCCATCGTCGCCGCGGCGCTGGCTGGTTTTGCGATTGGAACGGAAACGTGGGGTTCCATTGTCTGCCCCGCGGCTTACTGCGGGATCAGCGGATTGCGTCCCACCTACGGGCGCGTGAGTCGCTTTGGCGCAATGGCTCTTTCTTATTCCATGGATAAGATCGGTCCGCTTGCACGCTCCGCGGAGGATTGTGCGCGCGTCTTCGCCGCGATTGCCGGACATGATTTTTCAGACCGCAGCACATTGCCGATCGACAAAGCGGCTTTCACATACTCAGCGTCGCTCGAACTGGGCGCAAAGCCGATTCGCATTGGAATTCTGACCAACGCCTGGAAAAAGATTGATACGGCGGTTGAAAAAGTTTATGTCGCGGCCGAGAAGCTCATGCGAAAGTATTTTGCAACGGCTCGTCCCGCCCTATTGCCCGAAGGGCCATACGAGGAAGCGGGCGGAGTAATTATCAGTGTGGAAGGAGCGGCAGCGTTTCGGGAGCTGATTCGATCGGGACGAGTATTGCAGTTGGCTGATCCACTTGGCCAGCTAGCCGGCTACGTTAACGAACAAATTTCTGGCGCTGACTACATGCGAGCGCTGCAAGTCCGGGAAATTCTGCAACGTAAAATGACGGAATTGTTCGACACGTTTGATGTGCTGGTTGCGGCGACGCAACCGGTTGCAGCAACAACGCTGGAGACGAATTTGGAAACCGATGTAGTTTTTCCCGATCCGCTGGGTGCTATCGGAAACTTATGCGGCTTACCGGCGCTTTCCGTTCCTTGCGGCTTTACGGACAAAGGTCTGCCAGTCGGTCTTCAATTCATGGCTCGCTCGGGAAATGACGCGGCGGTGATTCAGGCGGCACGAGCCTTTCAGCAGCGCACGGACTGGCATCGCCGCAGACCGAAACTCGTTTGAATCTGCGCCTGCAACTTCACGCGATCAGCACTTCGGCTTGCTCTGCAAAATCTCCCGCACCGTTCGCAAAATCGCTGCGCGGCTGAACGGCTTCGTCAAAACAGTTGCAAGGGGATCAGCCTTAATGGCTTCTGCGGCGGCATGTTCGCTGTAGCCAGACATATAAATCACGCCAACGTCCGGCCGCTGTTGACGTAGTTTCCGCGCGAGGTCACGCCCCATCATTCCCGGCATAACCATATCCGTGAGCAAAAGTTGGATCGGACCTGTATGTCGTTCCGCGCGTTCGAGCGCTTCCGATCCGTTTGGCGCAAGTAGCACCGTGTACCCAGCCGACTCCAAAAACTCTCGAGCAACTTCCCTTACGTCTTGTTCGTCTTCTGCGAGCAAAATAGTCTCTGAGCCACGGAGGAGTTGCGTCGCAACAGGCGCTTGTCCGCCGGTTTCCGCAATTTCGTCGACCCGGGGCAGATAAATCTTGAACGTCGTGCCCTTGCCGACTTCGCTGTAAACCCAGATGAAGCCGCCGCTCTGCTTGACGACACCATACACCGTGGAAAGGCCGAGCCCGGTTCCCTTTCCCTGCTCTTTGGTTGTGAAGAACGGCTCGAAAATGTGAGCCTGCGTTTCCGGATCCATTCCCGTTCCCGTATCCGAAACCGCCAGGAGGACGTACTTACCCGGTTTCACGACCGGGTGCGCCAATTTATAGGCGCCATCGAGTTCCTCATTGGACGTTTCGATCAGCAGCTTTCCGCCTTTTGGCATTGCGTCCCTTGCGTTTACAGCGAGGTTCATAATGATCTGCTCAATCTGGCTCGCGTCGGCGCGAATCGAGCCGAGCTCTCGCGACAAAAGAATCACCAAGTCGATGTCTTCGCCAATGAGCCGCGGCAGCAGCTTCCCCATGTCTTCCACAATCGAGTTGAGGTTGATCGTGCGCGGCTGCAGAACTTGCATGCGGCTGAATGCCAATAGCTGGCGCGTCAGCGTCGTAGCGCGGTCGGCCGACCGCTCAATTTGCTCGATCTTCCGGCGAGAAGAATCTTCAGGCGCAAGCGACCCAAGCAATAATTCGGTGTGTCCCTTAATGACCATCAACAAGTTGTTGAAGTCGTGCGCGACGCCGCCGGCCAACCGGCCGACTGCCTCCATCTTCTGCGCCTGCCGCAATTGTTCTTCGAGTTGCTGCCGTTCGCTGACGTCCTGCGCCACGACAAGCCGGACTTTTGTTCCTGCGTAGTCCAATTCGTGCGCCACAAGCTCAACCTTAAAAATTCGGCCGTCCTTGCTCTGGTGTCTCCACTGCCCCTGGTGAAATGCACCAAGGGAAGAGTAACGCCACACTTCGCTGCTCGCTTGGCGATCGGCGGCCGGGCGTAGATCCAGCACCGTCATCCGGTGGAACTCTTCTTCCGTGTAGCCGTATTGTTTGATCGCAGCTTCGTTAACTTCGAGAAATTTTCCTGTCTCCGTGTCAAAAACCCAGGTTGGCAGCGGAGTATGCGAAAAGAGCAGACGAAACATCGATTCGCTCTTGCGGACCGCTTCTTCATTGCGGCGACGATCGATGGCTAGAGCAATGTGTCCGCCTACGGAGTCTAGAAATTCCAGGTCTCGTTGGTCGTAAGCGTTTTCATTTTGATAGTGCTGAACCACCAGCACGCCAATCGTTTCGGTCGGCGTATTCAACGGCACGCCCAGCCACGCTGGCGCGGCCGATCCGACCAACTCCACTTCGCCCTCCGCCGCCAACCGGTCGAATTCGCTCTGCGGAATGAGTTGCGCTTGCCCCGTTCGAAAGACATACGCCATGCAAGTGCGAGCGACCTTTTGCGGAGGCGGCGGCGGATCAAACTGGTCCACGAAGAACGGAAAATGGAACATATCCGTTGCACGCTCGTGCAACGCGACGAAACAATTTTCTGCGTAAACGACTTTGGTGAGCGCCTGATGAATCCTGCAGAGCAATTCATCTAAATTCGAAGTCTGATTCAGAGCATGAACAATATCTGAAATCACCTGACGCTCGGCCTCAAGCCGCCGAAGTTCTGTCACATTGCGGAAGGAGACAAGCCAGCCGCCGATCTCGGGTGTCTGCAAATGATTTGTGATCTCGTAGTCGAACCATAACCAAGAGCCTTCCTTCGAATGAAGGCGACAGCGGCCTGACAATTTTTCTTTCGCCGGAACGCGGCCTTCCTGAAATAGGTCTCGGATGGCCCGGAATTCCGCGGGATGATGCATCAGGTCGAGTGTGCGACCAAGCAGATCTGCCGACGGATAGCCGAGTACGCGCGAGAATCCTTCGTTTGCATAAGAAAGAGTACGATCGGGCTCGAGCACGGCGAGCAATTCGCCAGGCGAGTCGAGCAGGGCCGTCAGTGCTTTCGAGCTGGCCAGAATGCCTTCCGCTGGCGTGGCGTCCAATGACATGAATTCGCGACCCAAAGTTGCGCCGGAATGGGTGCCCTTACTTTCCGGCCGAAACAGGGTGCCTCCGCAAGATTTTCAACCCGGTGTTGCTAGAACGCGAAACGCGACCGACTAGGATAGAGTACAGGGCGACCGACCTTTCTTTCTGCTGACCCACCGGACGGTTGACACCAAACAATGACTGTACCGAGGTACAGGGGCGGCAGCCTTCTGCCGCGAGTTGTCTCATGCTACGCTGGCACCATTTGCTTCAGTTTTTGACTGACACGGGGGCAGCACTCTCCTCGAGAAGGAACCGCGAATGCACGATATCTGGAAGGACATGTTCGTCTTGGGAGTACCAATCCTTGAAAAAATCCTCCGTCCGGTCGCCGTTTACGCATTCCTCATCGTTGGCCTCCGGCTCTCCGGAAAACGTGAGCTCGTTCAGTTGAACCCGTTCGATCTCGTGGTCCTGCTCACGCTTTCAAACACCGTGCAAAACGCGATCATAGGAGACGACAACAGCGTCACGGGCGGAGTCATCGGGGCGACTTCCCTGCTCGTCGTCAATTACCTCGTCGTCCGCTTCCTCTACAATCACCGCAAGCTCGATCAACTGGTGGAAGGTCGCTCCGACGTGCTGATTGAAGACGGAAAAGTCAAAGCGGCCAATCTTCGGCGCGAGCTAATCACGATGGCGCAGCTCGAGGCAGCGGGCCGCAAACAGGGATTTGAATCTTTAACCGAAGTACACCAGTGCATCCTGGAGCCTGGCGGAACAATCACATTTGTCGGAAAGAAGCCCGGAACGGATGAAACGCGTCACAAGGAACTGCTCGACCGTATGGAAAAATTAATGGCAGAAGTTGTGAAGCTTCGCACAGCCAAGCCCCCAGCGGGTGTCTGATACGAGGCTCTGTGCATCAGGTTTAGTGCACCAAGAACGCGCTAATGGCCATGAATACTCCACCCGCTCCAATAGCCATTCCGGCAAACCAGAAGCCCTTGTTCTTGGCAAGCAACGTAATCGAACAGATAACTAGTCCGATTTCGAGCAGCGCTTCCCCGGCATCGAACCGATCTGCCTTCCTTGCAGCTAGGTCTCGCTCCGCTTCCAATTCTTTCGCCTGCTCGCTGACGTCTTCTTTGTCGCTCGCGTAATGTTCCAACTGTTTTTCATACTTTTGACGCAGCGCTTCGCCTTTTTCTTTATCGAGTCCGGCCACAAGATTCACAATGTCCGAAGTGTTTTCCGCTTCGTGCTGCCGAATGCTCTTCGCTTGAAATTGTGTCCAACGGCTGGCGGCTTGGGTTTCGCGCGAAAGTTCTTCGGTGTGTGCCCTGTGGCCGAGCAACGTAACAATCGCGACGAGGACCGCCAGAATCGAAATAGTCACTGAAACGGGAATCACGAGCGGGTTGTCACCATGATCGTGATGAGGTTCGGGAAGCTCGATGCCTTCAGACATACCTGTAGTCTCCTCAGAAAATTATTCTGCGCTGTTCGCGACGACCGCCAAAGCCTGCCCAGCCGCATCAATAGCGCGAACAATATCGGCTTCGCGATGCGCCGCAGACACGAATGTGGCTTCAAACTGCGATGGCGCCAGAAAAATTCCTCGGTCGAGCATCTCGCGAAAATACCGTGCGTATCGCTTTGTGTTCGAAGCCTTTGCATCCTGGTAATTTCGCACCGGTTTCTCCGTAAGAAACACCGTTGCAAGCGAACCATACGAATTGATTTGTGCGGGAATCTTCGCTTTCGCCATCGCGTCTTTAAGACCAGCAACCAGTTTCGCTGCCAGCGCGTTCACGCGCTCATATAGTCCCGGCTTTTTCAATTCCATCAACGTGGCAATCCCCGCAGCCATTGCCAAAGGATTTCCTGCGAGCGTTCCCGCCTGATAGACCGGCCCCAGCGGCGCGACGTGGTTCATGATCGCCGCGCGTCCTCCGTAAGCGGCCGCTGGCAACCCCCCGCCGATGATCTTCCCCATCGTTGTCAGGTCTGCTTCGATTCCCAGCAATTGTTGCGCCGATCCGTTGTGCAGCCGAAATCCCGTAATGACTTCATCGACGATCAGCAGAGCGCCGTGTCTTGTTGTAATTTCGCGCAGTCCTTGCAGAAAGCCCTTTTCTGGCGTCACGACACCCATATTCGCCGCAATCGGCTCGACGATCACTGCCGCAATGTTTTTCCCGTGGTCCGCAAAGATTCTCTCGACGGCAGCCAAATCGTTATACGGCGCGTTTAGTGTTAGCTTCGCCAGCGCGTCCGGCACACCGGGACATTCGGCAATTCCAAGTGTTGCAAGTCCCGATCCTGCTTGTGAAAGAAAACTGTCCGCGTGCCCGTGATAGCAGCCTTCGAACTTCAGCAGTAAATCCCTCTTCGTAAATCCTCGCGCCAAGCGCAACGCACTCATCGTCGCTTCCGTGCCGCTCGAAACAAATCGAATCTTCTCAAGGGACGGAATCGCGTCGCGAATCAGCGTCGCCAACTTCACTTCCAGCTCGGTCGTAACGCCAAAACTCGTTCCCTTTTTTGCCTGCTCGGCAATCGCAGCTGTTACAGCCGGATGCGCATGTCCAAGGAGCATTGCTCCCCACGAGCACACAAAATCGACCATCTCATTTCCGTCGGCATCATAGACATATGCGCCCTCGCCGCGGTCCATGATCAGCGCTTCTCCGCCCACCGAGCGAAATGCCCTTACCGGACTATTCACGCCGCCGACAAGAATTTGCTCCGCCCTGCCGAAAATTTCTGCAGACCGTGCACGCTTTTTAGATGGGGAAGTTGATGGTGTGCTCATGGAAATCGCTCTTAGCGGTCATGACTTCAACCACGCCGCCGCATCTTTCGCGTGATACGTAAGAATGATATCCGCTCCGGCGCGCTGAATGCTGGTCAAGAGCTCCATCACAACCCTCTTTTCATCCAGCCAGCCGCGTTGTGCTGCCGCCTTCACCATCGCGTATTCGCCGCTGACGTTGTACGCGCCAACTGGCACATCAAATCGCTCGCGCACCGCGCGAATTACATCCAGGTAAGGCAGGGCCGGCTTGACCATGACCATGTCCGCGCCCTCGTCCAAGTCCAGCGCCACTTCCTTCAGCGCCTCACGGACATTTGCCGGATCCATCTGGTAGCTCCGGCGATCGCCAAACTGCGGCGCCGATTGTGCGGCTTCGCGAAACGGTCCATAAAACGCCGAGCAATACTTCGCTGCATACGAAAGAATCGCCACCTCGGAAAACGAGTGTTCGTCCAGTTTCTCTCGAAGCGCCGCAACGCGCCCGTCCATCATATCGGAAGGCGCAACGATATCCGCGCCCGCTCGCGCATGCGAAAGAGCTTGCTCCGCCAGAATATCCAGCGTCGCATCGTTTGCCACTTCGCCGTTTTCAATTACGCCGCAATGGCCATGATCCGTGTACTCACACAAACAAACGTCGGTCATGACCAAAAGATTGAGATTAGCCTTCTTGATTCCTTCAACGGCTCGTTGCACGACGCCGCTCGCAGCCAACCCACTACTTCCCGTCGCATCCTTGCTCTCCGGCAATCCAAATAAAATCACGGCAGAGAGCCCAAGTCCGGCCACTTCCCTGCACTCTTCCACAATCTGATCCGCGGACTGTTGAAACACTCCCGGCATCGAACCCACTTCTTTTCGGACTTTCTGCCCGGGGCACACAAACATCGGATAGACGAATCCCGCAGAACTCAGCCGCGTCTCTCGCACCATGGAGCGCAGCAGCTCGCTCTTTCGCAAACGCCGTGGACGTTGCACTAGAAATGTCATTGTGGACTGCCGCTCCCAAGACAATTGTGACGATGCGCCGTAAATGAGTGTGCCAGAGCGTCAATAATCCTCGCAACCGACGGCTCTTTCGCCGCACCCGCGTTCAAAATCCCTTTTCCCTGCAATGCGGCCAACGTGACGGGCCCGCTCGCCAACACGATTCCCTTCTCTGAAAATTCCGCCAGCTTCCCAGCCCCGCAAACGCTGTCGAATCCATCCACCGCGGACGGGCTGAAGAACAGAAGCGCGTCAGCATTCATCGCTCTCGCAACCACATCGCTCTCCTGCGCTGCTTCTGCCAGGGTCCGATAGGCAACAACCTCCGTCACTTGCGCACCAAATTCTTTCAGTTTCGCCAAGAGTTCCGGATTCGCACGGTCACTTCGAGGTAGGAAAATCTTTTTCCCCGGAAGACAGCTGCCCAATTCCTCGGCCAGAGTCGCACCCAGCGGCTTCGACGCGACATGCGCGACTCGAAATCCCGCGCGTACTGCTTCCTGGGCCGTCGCATCTCCCACCGCTCCGGCGAGCAATGTCTGCGCCCTCTTGCCGGCCGCGCCTTCAAGCAGCTCCAAACGCTCGTGAACAATCCGCACTGCATTTTGACTCGTGAACAGGACCCAATCGAACTCGTAGAGCCTGCGAATGGCGCCATCCAACTCCGTAAAATCTTCCGGTGGCTGGATGCGAATAAGAGGAAGCAAAATCGGAATCGCGCCTGCATATTGCAGCGCTTTCAGCAGGTCAATCGCCTGCGCCGCGACTCGCGTCACAACTATCTTTTTGCCAGCCAGCGCCGTTTGGCTCTTGTCAGTCACCCTGTCGGCTCACGTGCGCAAGAATCTCTCCGGCACCTGCATTCCAAAGCAGCTCTGCAACTTTTTGACCGAGGTCGCGGGCTTGCTCCGGCGGTGCCGAACTCTTCTGCCGCAGCACTTGCTTGCCGTCCGGCGAACACACTACCGCATCCATCACCAATTCGCCGCGATCGATTCTCGCCCACGCCCCCAACGGCACCTGGCATCCGCCTTGCAGCGAAGCCAGCAACGACCGCTCCGCAACAATCGACTGCCTCGTTTCGAAATCATCAATCGGCGCGATTGCTTCGCCCATCTCTTCATCTTTCAATCGCGCTTGCACGCCAATCGCGCCCTGGCCGACAGCCGGCATCAAAATTTCCGGCTCCAGAGTCTCGGCAATTCTTCCGCTAAGTCCGAGCCGGTCCAACCCTGCCTTTGCTAGCAAAATTGCGTCGTACTCGCCGCTTTCCACTTTTCGCAAACGCGTATCTACATTTCCCCGCAATTCGCGTACGTCCAAATCCGGCCGCACATGCCGCATCTGGGCGGCTCGCCGCAGGCTGCTTGTTCCGAGTCGCGCGCCTTTCCGGAGCGTCGCCAACGTCTGCCCCGGTTTCGCGGTTATCAAACAATCGCGCACATCGTTCCGCCGGCAAATAACCGGGAAACACAATCGCGACGGCACGTCAGTCGGCACATCCTTTACGCTGTGGACCGCCAGGTCGATCTCTTCCCGCAACAACGCCTCTTCCAGTTCTTTTATGAAGACGCCCTGTCCGCCGATCTCCGCAAAACTCGCTTGCGTCAGTTTGTCGCCAGTGGTCTTAATAATGATGATTTCCGCGTCGACTCCGGTTGCCTGCAAAATCTGCTTGCGCACAAACTCCGCCTGCCACCGCGCCAGAATGCTGCCTCTCGTTCCGATTCGCGGAGCCCTCACCGTTTCTCCCTGTCGTTCAAAAATAAATCCCGCAACGCATCCACGTTCTGAATCTTCTTCTGCAGGCGCTTCTCTCCGCGCAACTTTTCCGCCGGCCGCATCAATATCTTCTCAAGCAGCTCGTCCATCAGCAGCTCCATTTTTTCGCGTTCTTCCGGCCGGAATTGTGCCAGCGCTTCCATTTTCTCCCGCAAAAACGCCGCGCGCTCCTCTTTCACACGGGAACGCAGCACATCCAGCAGACCGACCAATTCCACGCTGGCTTGCCAGGAGAGGAACTTCGTGACGTGTTCGTCCACAATGTCTTCCGCTCGAGGAATCTCTTCCTCGCGCGCGGCCCTATTCTGTCGAACGATTTCCGTCAAGTCGTCCAGGTTGTACAAATAGACGTTGTAGAGGTCCGCGAGCGACGCGTCGATGTTCCTCGGCATCCCTAAATCTATCAGCATCAGCGCGCGATTTTTTCTCGCCGCCATCGCCTGCTTGACGGTGTCTCTCAACAAAACTGGATCGTCCGCGGAAACCGAAGACACAATTAGGTCTGGGACCTGCAACGCATGATCCCAGTCACCCCATGGAACCACTTTGCCGCCAAACTCCCGCGCAAGAAGTTCTGCCTTATCGGCCGAGCGATTCATGACATAGAGGTGCGCCACTTCGCGGTCGCGCAATTGGGAAATCACTTGTTCGCCAATCGTTCCGGCACCCAGCACCAACGCCGTCCGCTGATTCAGCTTTCCAAAAATTCGTTCGGCCAGTTTCACGCCTGCCGACGCCACCGACATTGGCCGGGTTCCCAGCTCTGTTTCCGACCGCACTCGCTTGCCAACTTCGAGCGCACCTTGGAACATCCGGTTCAGGACGGGGCCCGTTCCGCCATTTCCATGTGCCGCCCGATACGCTTCGCGCACCTGTCCCAGGATTTCTGCTTCGCCGATCAACATGGAATCCAGGCCCGAAGCGACACGGAATAAATGGCGCACGGCTTCGCGGTCGTAGTGCCTGTAAAGTGAGGCATTAAACGCTTCGATCTCCACGGAATGAAAGGAACTCAAATAAGACGCGAGCGCATCCGCGCTTTGGCGAGCGTCTTCCGGCGGCA
>DATGIS010000146.1:0-17103 GCA_035295625.1 Candidatus Acidiferrum sp.
CCAACAACGCCCGTGAAATGAAGGATGCGGACAAGGACGACGCCATTGTGGTTGCCGTCACTCGTGATGGCAGCATCTTCCTGAACAACGTCAAAGTGGGCAAAGAAGACATCACTGGTCAGGTTAAGGACAAGCTGACCAATCGTCTCGACAAGACGGTCTACGTCAAGAGCGATGCTCGTGCCAAGTACGGCGATGTTGTCGCCGTCGTGGACGAAATTCGTTCCGCCGGCGTTGACTCGCTTGGCCTGCTCACAGAAAAGGCTCAGTCCAAGTCGGCGCCGCCTCCGCCTCCGGAAGGAACCACGGGAGACTAAGCGGCTCCGGTTGCTCGGTTCCACATTCGTTTGCGCTTGTGTAACTGCCGCGCTGGCTCCCACCCGGCGCGGTCTCGCTAAGCAAGTCCAGGGATAGTTGCAGCTCGCCAGGAGATGAAGCCATGGGGATGGACGTAGGAGAGCAGTCTGGATCGCTCTCGTCACCAAACGTAGTTCCGCTGATTGATATTCTTCTTGTGTTGATCATCATTTTCATGGTCATCACGCCCTTGATTCCCAAGGGTCTCGATACCCTTGTGCCTCAGCCGAATCCCAATCAGCAGCAGAATCAGGATCTCGAAAACAAAACCGTTGTCGTCCAGATCAGCAAAGAGGGCAAGGTCAAGATCAATCAGGAAGATTCCAGTTTTGACCAGCTTGGCCCTCGCATCGAGCAGATCTTCAAGGAACGCGCCGAAAAAATCGCTTTCGTAAAAGGCGATAACGAAGCGATGTTCCAGGACGTCGCCAAGGCCATCGACATCATGCGCGGCGCCGGTATCGACAAGATCGGTTTGATCACCGCCAAGCTCGAAGCAGGCCAGTAGTTTCGTTTTTACGCAGGATGTGAGAGTCCTCTCGCACGAAAATTTGCGAGGTGACTCATGGGAATGGTCGTTGGTGGTAAGCGTGGTGTTGCGGCGGACCCGAATGTCGTTCCGCTGATTGATATTCTCCTGGTGCTGCTGGTGATCTTTATGATCATTCCGCATCACCAGACCGGGCTGGACACGTATCTGCCCCAGCCCGCGACGGAACCAAACGTCAAGCCGCCCTCGGAAGAAGGCGTGATTGTCGTCCAGGTTCTCTCAGACGGCTCCCTCAAAATTAACGAGGAGCCTGTCACCTGGGAACGGCTTGCTCCCAGACTGGAAGAAGTTTACAAGGAGCGCGCTCGTAGAATTGCTTTCATTCGCGGCGAAGCTCCTGTAGAGTTTGCATCGGTTGCCCGTGTTGTGGATGTGATGCGGCAGCTCGACCTGTCCGTGGGATTGTTGACCCCGAAGCTGGAACAATCTCGCTGATTGTGATGAAATGCCCCTCACAGGGCGGAACTTACTTCTCGCAGGGATGGATGCTTCGATGACTTACGCATCGCTTTCAATCGCTCGTCGCGCGGCAGCTGCGGCAGCTCTCGTCATTCTCGCGGCGGGTCTCACTGGCTGCAACAAACTCAAGGCGCGCGACCTTCTCAACAAAGGCGTCACGGCTTTCAAGAACGGCCAGTACGATCAAGCCGTCGATCAATTCCAGAAGGCCAAAGAAGCCGATCCGGATTTGATGAACGCGCGGCTCTATCTCGCGACCGCCTACGCGACCCAGTACATTCCCGGCGCTCCGTCCGACCAGAACAAAAAGCTCGGCGAACAGGCCGTTCAGGAATTCAAGGAAGTCCTCGAAAAAGACGCGAAGAACCTCAACGCAATCGACGGCATCGGCTCCATTCTTTTCCAAATGGCCGGCACGCCCTACACGCCGGCGATGTTCGAAGAATCGAAGAAGTATCACCAGATGCACATCCAGATTAAGCCCGAAGATCCGGAGCCGTACTACTGGATCGGTGTTATCGATTGGACGCTCTCGTTCCGCGGCAACGCCGAACTCCGCAAGGAATACAACGAAAAGAATTTGAAGAAGCAGGTCAAGGAAACCGACACGCTGCCGGCGGCCGTTCGCGGCGAATATGTCACCAAGTACGGCGCAATGATCGACGAAGGCATCGACAGCCTGAAAAAGGCCATTGACCTTCGCCCCGATTATGATGACGCGATGGCCTACCTCAACCTGCTCTACCGCCGCAAGGCGGACGGGGTTGAAAGCGCCGATCAACGCGCTGAACTCCTCAAACAGGCCGACGATCTCGTCGATAAGGTCAAGGAAGTCAAACAGAAGCGCGCTTCGCAGCCGGCGCCGAACGCTTCCTGATTCCTTACCGCATGAATTGGTTTTTCGAAGAAGGGCGCCCCGCGGCGCCCTTTCTTTTTTCCGCTTCCTGAACCTCGATTTCGCCGTTGTCCGTCCGAAGGCGTAAACTAGTCAGATGCCGGCCTCCAGTAATCTTCCCCTGCACTTTCACCGGGAGCGCACCCAGCGCCAGCTGGACACGCGCTTCGAAGAGCTCCTGGCCAAGCTCCGCAAGAATCGTCCTTCCGAAGATCCCTGGGTTGTCCGCCGCGCCTACGAAATTGCCACGGAGCGTCATCGCGATCAGCTTCGCCGCTCCGGTGACCCGTACATGACGCACTTGCTCGAGGTCGCGCACATCCTTGCCGACATGAAGATGGACGCCACGACGCTCACCGCTGCGCTCCTGCACGACGTCGTCGAAGACACCGAATTTCCTGTCTCGCGTATTCAAGAACGCTTCGGGGAAGAAACCGCTCGCCTCGTGGAAGGTGTAACCAAGATCGGCCGCCTCAATATGCTCGCGCCCGAAGCGCGCCAGGCGGAAAACGTCCGCAAAATGCTCCTCGCGATGGTGCACGACGTTCGCGTCGTCGTCGTCAAGCTTGCCGACCGCCTGCACAACATGCGCACCATTGAATTTCTTTCGCAGGAAAAACAGCAGCGCATCGCTCGCGAAACTTTGGACATTTATGCGCCGATCGCACACCGCCTCGGCATGGGCGCGATCCGCAACGAACTGGAGGACCTCTCCTTCCGTTGCCTCGAGCCGGAAGCTTATCTCGCGCTCCAAAAGGAAGTCGCGGACAAGGCCGAAGTCCACAACCGCTTCCTCGATGACGTTCAGTCCGCCATTCGCACCAAGCTCGTTGAAAACAGCATCCCTGCCGAGCTCGAAGCGCGCCGCAAAAGCCTTTTTTCTTTGCACCGCAAAATCGTCCGCCAAGGCCGCGGTCTCGAACAGATTTACGATTTACTTGCCGTTCGCGTCGTCACGGATACAGAACGCAACTGCTACGCCGCTCTCGGCGTCGTTCATCACATCTGGCGCCCCGTTCCCGGCCGATTCAAGGATTACATCGCCATGCCGCGGCCGAATCTCTATCAATCGTTGCATACGACCGTAATTCACGGCGGCCAACCCTTCGAGGTTCAGATTCGCACCCAGGAAATGCACCGCATCGCCGAAGAAGGCGTCGCGGCACACTGGAAATACAAAGACGGCAAGCCAGTCAGCGGTGACGACGACCAGCGCATTATCTGGATGCGCCAGCTCATCGAGTGGTCCCAGGAACTTCAAGAACCCGGCGAATTTCTCAATACGCTCAAAGTTGACCTCGCGCCCGCCGAAGTCTACGCCTTCACTCCGAAAGGCCGTGTTCTCGAATTGCCTTTCGGAGCCACACCGGTCGATTTCGCGTATGCAGTCCATACCGAAGTCGGCCACCAATGCGTCGGTGCGAAAATAAACGGCCAGATGGTCACGCTTCGCCACGAAATTGTGAACGGCGATGTCGTCGAAATCCTCACGCAAAAAGGCCACACGCCCAGCCGTGATTGGCTCAGCTTCGCCAAGTCTTCTCACTCGCGCAGCAAGATTCGCCATTGGATCAATCTTCATGAGCGTGAAGAAGCCACCGAAATGGGCAAGCGTTTGATGGAAAAAGAATCGCGCTCCTTCGGTAAAGCCCTCAGAAAAATTCCCGAAGCTGATCTGGAGAAAGTCGCCTCCGACCACGGCCTTTCCAAAGTCGAAGATCTATACGCCGCCGTCGGTTTTGGAAAATATTCCGCGCGCCAGATTCTTTCGAAGATCCTGGGCGAAGGCGCAAAGCCTGCCGAGCCCGAAGCCGATGATTCCAAGCCGACCATCGTTAAGACCGTTAAACGCATGCTCGGCATGGGCGACGCACCACTCGTCGTCAAAGGCCACGACGACCTTCTCGTTTTTCGCGCAAAGTGCTGCAATCCGATTCCGGGTGACGATATCGTCGGTTACATCACGCGCGGCCGCGGCGTCGCCGTCCACAACAAACTCTGCCCTAACGTTCAAAATCTTCTCTACCAGACCGAGCGCCGCATCGCCGTAGAATGGGGCGGTCAGTCTGCCGCAACCTTTCCGATCCAGCTCGCAATTCGCGCCAAGGATCGTGCCGGCCTTCTCGCCGAAATCACGGCCGTGATCAGCGGCGCCGGCTCCAACATTCGCAATCTCGAAAGCCGTCCGGATCGTGCCAATGCGCGCATTGACGCGAGTCTTGAAATCGTCGACCGCCGCCAGTTCGAAACTATCCTCGCCAACATCCGCAAAATTTCCGGCGTCCTCGGCGTCGAGCGCGTTTATCAGGCCGGCGTCGACTGACTCTTTCCCTTGCTGTACCTAAGTACGGGTATCCTCCACAGCACACTCCCTGCGCTCCCGCCCGCTCGCGCTTACACTAGTCTCATGAGAACTCCGCGCTTCACCTCGATGCTGGCGTCGGTGCTGGCGCTTCTGCCTCTTCTTGGCGGTTGCCAAAGCCATCCGCTCACCGACTATCGTGCAGCCACGGAAGCCGGCATCTATTACGGCACCATTGAAGACCTTAAAAAACTCAATACAAGCGACGCCGAAGAATCCGAAGTTATCAATCTCAAGAGGGCCGGCGTTTCCGAGGAAACCATCGTCGCGCTGGTCCGCATCGCTCACGAACATCAGCACCCCTTCGTGAATACCGACGCTGTCAAGAATCTGTCCCACGCAAATTTTTCTGATGCGCGCATTCTTCAAATCGCGCAAACCGACAAACTGGATTCAATCGGCGGCGATGCCCTGCTGCTTCATGTCGTTGGCCTTTCCGATTCCTCTGTGCAGATGTTGCTGGACCGCCGCCTCAACGGCGTCCCCACCATGGCAGTCAACACGATTGCCGAACTCAAAAACGCCGGCCTCAGCGAAAAAGAGATTCTCTACCGCGTGCAAAACGGCATGACCGATTCCCAGGGGCTCGCCGAAGCGGCAGCCCGCCAGAAAGCTATGGCCCGTAACACCGGCTTCCGCAGTAACAGCGGCCGCAAACCGCGCTAGCGCTAAAGCAATCGGCTTCTTTGTTGGGCAGGGGCCGTTCCACGCCACTTTGAAGCATCCTCAAACAGCCAGGCATTCCCCAGGACTCGCGTGCGCGTTATGCTCTTACAATAGCGTCTGCACTAAATTCTGGAATCAACTCTGCCACGGGAGCCTCAACCATGAAGGATATCGTTCTCACCGATCGCGGACCGAAACCCATCGGCCCTTATTCGCAGGCAATCAAGTCCGGCGGATTTCTCTTCGCGTCCGGGCAGGTCGCGCTCGATCCTGTCACGAACGAATTTGTCGTTGGCGATATTGCCAGGCAAACGGAACGTGTTCTCGAGAATGTGAAGGGAATTCTGGAAGCGGCCGGTTCGAATCTTCATCGGGTCGTGAAGACCACCGTGTTCCTCAAAAATATGAGCGACTTCTCTGCAATGAACGAAGTCTATGCCAAATATTTTTCCGCTGCGCCGCCCGCCCGTTCCACGGTCGAAGTCGCGCGCCTGCCAAAAGACGCACTCGTGGAAATTGAAGTGATCGCGACGGTCTAAGCCTCGGGGATTTGGTAGAGCTACTTGGAAAAACTTACGGCTTGTGCGGGCTTTCCAGCACTTCGTCTAACACAAACGCGGTCACCACGCCGGTGACGACGATCGCAATCAGCAAGAACCGGCTTCGCCCCGCCTTCAGCGGCCGTCCGCCGTGTCCGCCCGCTCCCGCTCCTTGGGGGCCCTGCGCGGGAGTTGCCGCAGTCTCCAGGTAAGCATCCGGGTCAAGCACAACGCGGTAGGCCATCGATTCCGGGATCACTTGCGATTCGCCATCCACAGTCACCGTAACCGAACCGCGCGTGGTTCGAACGATGAGTTCCTTCGAATTCACATACGTCACTTGCGCCACCGTAGGCGCGTCCGTCTCCGGACGGAACTCTGCGCTCGAAGCGCGCAACACAAAAGCTTTGGAATTCGCCGTCGAAAACACCGCTGTTCCTTGCTGCAATTCCGCGCTTGGAACGCCGTTCACATCGGCAACCGTCGCAATGCTCGCGCCGGATAGCATCAGGCGCGCCGCTCCCGCTCGAACTTGCAACGTACCCGTTAGTTGCGTGCTCAGCTTGTCGCCGCCGAAAACGGTCGCCCCGGCGGACGCAGGCGCAGCTCCAACGTGCGCTCCCACGGCCGATGTCACGGTTCCGATTGCCGGAGTCGCCGCACCCATTGCCGTTGACACAACGAACAAAACAGAAAGTACTATGCAGAAAATTGCACGCAGACGTGACATTGGGCCTCCCGCTGGGCCAAAAAAAGCATACTCACTGGGTGCGGCATCGTCAATCGCTAAACTCGATTCCTAGAGATTTTTCACGTTCCACACTTGTTCCGGTTTGGACGGGCATCCCCGCCATTTTCCCGCCTGGCGCCAATCTCAACGTCTCGCACCTGACATCAGGCCTCCTCGCTGTTACAATGCCTGCACACATTCTCTTCATGGCCGACTGGAAACAAATCACAGCCCGCATTCGACGCGCAAAAGGGAGCAAGGATCCCGCGGGGCAGCTTTCGAATCTGTTCCAAAAAACGCGCGACGCCATGGTCGCATTCGAACTTGCTCGCCACCTCGAAATTACCGGCCAATCCGACGACGCCGTAAAGTGGTACGCGATCTCCTGGCAGCGCTTTCGCCGCGGCGAATGGAAAACCAAATCACAAGACGCGATAATCAGGCTTGGCGGAACTCTCCCCGCTGATGGCGAAATACTTCCCGTACCAGAAGTAGCGCAAAAGCTCTCCGCAGACTCCTCTGCCGAAACGCAATCCGCAGTCCCGGATACCGACGAATCTGTGGCCGAATCGCCCGCCGAACTGGAACAAACAGCCGAAGCCGTTCAAGCTGCCGATGGCTCATCCACCGATGCCGGCACTCTTGCCCCGAAGCGCGAACGCCGTCGCGGGCGTCGCGGTGGCCGCAATCGCCGCAAAGCAGCTCCTACGGGCTCGTCCGTCGCAACGGAACGCAATGCCGCAACGTCCCCAGTCGCTCCACGCAGCGCCGAACAGGAAATCGCTCCGCCCCGCGTCGTGGACAGCCGTTCCGTTCCGCGCGTTCCTGTCGAACCAGTCGCTGACGCCGCTGGGATCTCAGTCAAAGGACGTTTTGGCGATCCCGGCCTCTCGTCTCGCTTGTCTCTGCTTGAAATGCAATTTCGCCGTTTGCTCACTTGTTCGCCTTCGAAACTCGACCAAGCGGATCGCGCTCCCGCCGGCCCGGGCGTTTTCGTCCTCACCGACGACGACATGACCACCTACTATTACGTCGAGGCCTGCGATACCCTGCGCATCGCGATTGCCAACGTAGCGCGCGGCGGCGCCAATCGTCGCACCGGCATCAACATCAAACCTCTTCTCGCCGATCATCTCGGCATTCCCGAAGCGCGCGTCAGCAAGTATCTTGGCGACCACTGCGTCGTCCGCTGGCTTCAACTCGACGAAGGCGCCGAGCACTTCGCCCACTTTTCCATCGCCGTCCTTCGCCCCATCCTGAACAGCCAGTCCTGATTTGCACTGTTTTGCCCTGTTTGTTCCCGAAAGATAACCCCCGTTTCACGCCCCTCAAAACCCCAATCACCCCCGCTTTTCTCCATTCGACCCCCATTTTTCCCCATTCGCCGCATCCTCCTAGCCTCTCCCCTTATCTACTGGCAAACTATACATGCCGAAAGACTTAGGCCGTACTACTTGGGCGTGGTACGTTGGAAATGGCCTCGGGGGAACCTGTTTGGGGGCTTTTTCCGGCTTATTCCCTAATTGGGTTCGTGGGCCGTTTAATTCTGTAAGTAAATTTGTCTCGTCACTTTGAAAGTGAGGGCTGGAAGTTTATGCCGAACACGATTGGCACACAGATCGCGCGCAGTCTCGATTACATCGTTTGTAAAGCCGCTGCGGTCACTTTTAACTCGATTCAATATTTCAACAAGCGCAATCCGAATCCGTCCGTCACTCCTCAGTGGTCGGACAAGCCGCTGCTGAAGTCCTGGGAAAAGACCAAGCCCACGCTTGGCTTCCCGCGGCAAACCGATTCGCTCTGCCCGGGCTGCGTCAAGGACGCCCGCAACGAAATCATCGCCGGCAAAAAAGACTGGCGCGACTTGATGCACGAAAAGGTCGGCGAAATCAAAGCGCAAATCATCGAGCGCGACGGCCAGGTCTGGATGGTCAAGGATTGCCCGATCCACGGCCACTACGAAGACCTCATGGCCATCGACGCCAACTTCCTCAAGTGGATCGAATCGCAATTCCCCGGCCGCGACATTCCCGCTCACAACGACGAAGACCTTCACAAGCACGGCTCTTCGACCGTTCGCTATGGCCGCGGCTCCGTTCTCACCGTCGACCTCACCAACCGCTGCAACATGATGTGCGATCCCTGCTTCATGGACGCCAACCAGGTCGGCTACGTTCACGAGCTCGGCTGGGACGAAGTTAAGGAGATCTTAGACAACGCGCTAAAGATCAAGCCGCGCCGCCAGATGTCCGTGCAGTTCTCCGGCGGCGAGCCCACCATGAGCCCGCTCTTCCTTGACGCCGTCGCCTACGCCCGCAAAATCGGCTACAACTCCGTCCAAGCCGCAACCAACGGCATCGAATTCGCCAAGAGCAAGGAATTTTCCAAGAAGGCATTCGAAGCAGGCATGCGCTACGCCTACCTGCAATTCGACGGCATCGGCAACGACGCCAACAGCCACCGCCAGATCGGCAACCTCTTCGACGTCAAGCTTCGCGCCATCGAAAACATGCACGAAGCCGGCATCGAAATCGTTCTCGTCGTCACCATCGTCAACAATGTGAACAACGACCAGGTCGGCACCGTCGTCAAGTTCGCGATGGAAAATCCCAAGAAGATCGCCTTCGTCAGTTTCCAGCCGGTTTCGTTCACCGGCCGCGACGAAGACATCACTCCGGAACGCCGTCTCCGTCAGCGCTACACTCTGTCGCATCTCGCGCAGGACGTCAGCGCGCAAGTCGGCAAAGTCGAACCGACTCGCGACTGGTTCCCCATCTCCTTCATCTCCACGTTTGCGGGCTTCGCGGACATGGTCAAGGGCAATGAATCCCAGTGGGGTTCGCTCTCCTGCGGCTGCCACCCGAACTGCGGCGTCGGCACCGCCATCATGATCAACAAGGAAACCAAGGAATGGGCTCCCGTTCCGCGCTTCCTCGATGCGCAGCAGCTTACGAAAGACGTCACCGCCATCACCGACGCGGCTCGCGGCAAGACTTTCTCCAACTTCATGATGGCCATGGCCCTCTTGAAGAACTACCACGCGTTCCAGGGACCCAAGGGCCTCAAGCTCTGGGATCTCTTCAAAAAGTTCGATAAGACCTGGGCGCTCACCAAAAAGTCCGACACCAAGTACGGTCGCACTTCTCCGGACCGCACTGTCGAAGACGCCATGAAGCGCCGCCAGACCGACCCGTGGAACTTCCTCTTCATCGCGGGAATGTGGTTCCAGGATCTTTTCAACTATGACTTCCGTCGCACCGAAATGTGCATCATTCCTTACGCCACCCAGCAGGGCGAAATCAGCTTCTGCGCGTACAACACCGGTGTGGGATGGCGTCAGATCATCGAAAACATGCACAAGAACGCGACCGTCGCCGAGTGGTACAAGACGCACGGCAAACACGAAATTTACGCCAAGGGCAAAGCGGTTGACCTCAAGAGCTTCGAACACTCGCTCGTGATCGACGCCGAAGACGCTTCCCGCGTTCGCCATCTCGAGCACGATATTCCTCAGACCGCGGCAGAAGAAGACCGCATCCGCCGCAAGAAGGCCTGGGAAGAAGCCGCCAAGGTTCGCGCTATCTACGAAGAACTTGTTCTCAAGAAGCCGCAACCCACGGTCGTCCAGATCGGGTCCGTTTCCGACATCGCCAAAGCCGTTCCGGCAAACTTCACGAACGCCAACAAGCCCGTGAACATCGCCCCGGCCCCGGCCAACGAAGCCGCCACCGAATCCGTCGCCGGCGACTAATCCTTGTACCTCAGGCCTTCCGGCCTGAGGCTTTTCTTCTCTTGTAGGGGACGTCTCTTGTAGGGGCCGCTTTCCGAAGCGGCCCTTCTATTTTGCCTTGCTAGTCTCTTCGGAACGAGCCGTTCCTAGCCCACGCTTGCCGTCGCTTCTTCCACCTTCGCGACAACAGGCTCACTCATCTCCGCAAACTCATACCGCACCTGATGCCCTCGCTTCAAAAACGGCTTCTCATAATAGACAAACAGCAACTTACAGAATCCCAGCATCCCCGCCATCATCAACAAATGCAGCGCCAGTTGCCACGGCGTTTTGATCTGCACGTCCCCATTCCAATGCCACACCAGCCCCGAAAACGTCTGCATGATCAGCCGGTGAAACAAATAAACTCCGTACGCAATTCCGCCCAGCCATCCCAGCCATTTGCGCCGCAGGAACCAGCCCAGAATCCCGTCTTTGTGCAGCATCGCGTACATCAAAAAACAAAACTGGAATGCTGCGATCCACGTCAGCCCGATCGTTAGCCCCCATCGCTCGGTTGTCCGGTCTGTCCTCCACGCAAGCACCGGAAATCCCGATGCCAGCGCCAGCAGCAACACTCGATGCAGACTTTTCTGCCTTGCAAAACGCGCGCGCCACTCTTCGTCTCTCCAGATCACCGCTCCCACAAATCCCAGCAGCAGCGAATCCATCCGGCACGGCATCAGCACCGACCAATACGTCGGAAACACGTTCATCAATTTCCAGCACAGCAGCCGCACGCAAATCGCCAGGAACACGCATTCCAGCGCGATTCGCATCGCCCTCTTTGGTTTCTGGAATCGCACCAGCCACGGCAGCGTAAGGTAGAACTGTTCTTCCACCGCCAGCGACCACAAAATGCTCAGTGGCAACGGATACCAGCTTCGCGAAATGGCAACCCAGAAGTTGTGCAGGAAAAGCACCAGCACGTACCACGGCACCGACCACGCTTCTTCCCATTGCAGCTGCGGAATCTCGCCGAACGTCGCCGCCGCAGAAATGCCGTAGTACGCCACCAGCAGCGCCAGGTACGCCGGAACGATTCGAAAGAATCGCCGCGTGTAAAACACTTTGAAGTAGTTCGTCGATTCCCGCGAATCGAGCAGAATTCCGCCAATCAAAAATCCCGACAGCACAAAAAACAGGTCAACGCCCGCCCACCCGCCTCTTCCCGGCACCGTCAGCGGATAAATCCATCCCCGCAGCGGATCGGCAATCACTTGCGCGAAGCAATGAAAATACAGCACGGACCCAATCGCGATTCCGCGCAGCCCATCCAGCTCCGGAATACGTTCCGTAAAGCCTGCCTGTTTCGATTGTGTGGCGGATTCCATGCAAGAATTCTCAAGTTCAGAATACCCTCTGCCTCCCAGCCCGCGCCGCTCGTCGCGGCACCTGCTCCGATATGTGCAATAGCACTTGCGCACCGCTATCGGGTCAGTTTGAGTTCTTTGGGGCGTGACACAAAAGTTCAACTGCCCCAACTGCTCCGCTATTTGCGAACCGGGTCTCTTGCGCCCCAGTGTTATAATTTCTCCATGCCCATCTACGAATATGTCTGCGACGACTGCAAGAACCAGTTCGAAAAGCTCGTCCTCAACAAGCAGCAGGAAATCTCCTGCCCCAAATGTTCCGGCAAAAAAGCCACGCTCCAGCTTTCCGTCTTCAGCTCCTCCGTCGCCGGCGGCTCGCCGAAATCCTTTACTCCGTCCTCCGGTGGCGGCGGCTCCTGCTGCGGCGGCGGTTGCGGCTGCCATTAGTGGCCTTTGGGTGGCATAGGCTTCAGCCTGTGCTCTTACGACCACCCATCGTTGTTACCCCAACAAGTCGATCTCGGCCCAACGCTTTCCCCGGCAAGTTCGGCACTCTTCAGCTTTCCCCGGGTGTATACTCGCCGCACCAGTTCCATCCGAGGTATCCCCATGTCTACCCATGCACAGCCGCTTTCCGTCACCGAGCAAAACAAACATCTCGTCCATCGCTGGTTTGAAGAAGTCTGGAATCAAAGCCGCCGCGAAGTGATAGCAGAAATCTTGGCGCCCGATTGTGTGCTGCACGACGGCGCAGTCCAAATCCACGGACCTAAGGAATTTGAACAGTTTCACGATGGCCTTCGGGAGCAATTCTCGGACATCCGGATCACTCCCTCGATTTCCATTTGTGAGGGCGATCTCGCTTCTCTCCGCTGGACGGTGAACTGCCGCGACAAATCCTCCGACAAGAACGTCGCGGCCACCGGCATCTCCATCGTCCGCATCAAGGACGGCCGCTTCGTCGAAGCTTGGCAGAACTGGGATCAAGCCGGCGTCGCCGCCCAGATTTCTGCCTGATTCTTGCAGTCCGTTTATTCAACCCTGCGTCAAATAGGCGGGAGGCCGTTTCTCGTGTTTCACATTCCGTCTGCGTATCCGCTTTTTCTAGCCGGCGCACTCATCCTGCTTTTCATTCCCGGCCCGGCCGTCTTCTACATTCTCAGCCGCTCCATCGGTCAGGGCCGCAGAGCAGGCGTAGTTTCCGCCGCGGGCATTTCCGTCGGCACGTTGATTCATTCCACCGCCGCTGCGCTCGGTCTCTCCGCGATTCTCGTCTCGTCCGCCCGCGCATTTCACATCGTCCAATTCGCCGGCGCACTCTACCTGATCTTCCTCGGCGTCCGAACGCTGTTGAGCAACGAACAATCCCGCCTTGCTTACGCTTCAGTCCCGCACAGCCTCGCCCGCATCTTCGGCCAGGGCGTTCTCGTCAATCTCCTCAATCCGAAAACGGCTCTCTTCTTCCTCGCCTTCCTCCCGCAATTCGTCGACGCCTCGCGCGGACACGTTCCCGCGCAAATCTTTTTCCTCGGTAGCTCGTTCGCTCTTCTTGGCTTGCTGAGTGACAGCTCGTGGGCCATGCTCGCCGGGACCCTTGCCGACCGCCTCCGCTCCAATCTCCGCTGGCTCCGCCTCCAGAAAAACATTTCCGGCGGCTCCCTTATCGCCCTCGGTGTCGCCACCGCGATCTCCGGCGCAAAGGCCAAGTGAACCTGTTGCGATTTCAACCGACCCGTAACTCCATTTTGGGTATTGACTACGGTGGTATAATATCCCTATAGACATCTGCGTCCATGTTCTTCCCCGACGCGAGATTTCGATAAGCAAAGAACAAACCCCTTAAATTCAACCATTTGCGCACTCTTTTGCGCTCTTTTGCCAGGAGTAAAATGCCAAGTCTCTTTAATTCAATCGTTTACGCACTCTTGCGGGAAAACACCGGGGGTGTACCCCCTGCGCAACAATATGCCGACCAGGTCGGCGGGGGGTGGTGTCGAACCAAGTTCTTTAGAATGAATACTTACGAAAAATAGGGGGAGGGGGGCCCCCTACACCTAGCGCTTGTACCCCGTGATGTAGCCCGGTACCGGCGTTCCGGCCTTCAACCTATCGTCCGGGATCGGCTCTCCCTTAGTCTGCGCAAGCGGCAACACTCCCGCCCACACCGGCAGGGCATAGTCCTCTTCGTCGTCCACCGGTCCACCGACGCGCACCTTGGCGGAAACTTCTTCAAGCGGCAAAGCCAGTACCGTGGTGCCTTTCATCTCTTGTTCGTTCGGCCAGCGGATTTCGTCCCAGCGCCCCTTCATGATGTGTTCCGTGAAGAGCCGCAGCGCTTCCATCTTTTCGGTCGGTTCATCCACAAGCGTTGCCGTTCCGAGAATTACCACGCTGCGATAATTCACCGAGTGATGAAAAGCTGATCGCGCCAGCACCAGTCCGTCAACGAGCGTCACCGTCACGCACACAGGAATTCCCGCGCTGAGCGTTCGCAGCATCCGGCTCGCCGCCGAGCCGTGCAGATAAACCGTGTCGCCCACGCGTCCATAATTCGTCGGAATCACGTACGGTTGCCCGTCCACGACAAATCCCACGTGGCACACAAATCCTTCGTCGAGAATTTTGTAAACCGTCTCGGCATCGTACTTCCCGCGCTTCGGCAGCCGCTTAACTTGTGTTCGTTCCGTCACCGTAAATTCGCTCATGATTTTTCTTCCGTCCGCGCTGGCATCTTGCCGGCGGTCTTTGCGTGTCAGGGTTTTCGTAGGGGCACGATATATCGTGCCCAATTCGTCGTCCTTCGCAAAGTACCAATCTGGCCCGCGAAAGTTCGTAGAGGCGTCATTTTTGGAGTGCGGCAGCCCAGCTGCCGCTTTTCCACTCTAAGCACACCCGGCCACCTGAAAAGCGGGAGCCCCGCTCCCGCACTCCACGGTGCGCCGGAATTTCTTTGCCCTATTTCGCCGCTTCTGCCTTCGCCGCACCTCGGACGACTCGCAACCCGATATACGCCGCATTCGGAGCGTGCTTCGATCGTTCGTCCGCCGGCTGATCCGCGCTGCCGCCGAGCGCTTCGCCCTTGCCGTCCGGCAAAAGCGCCCACTCGGCCACGTTTCCGCCAAGGTCGAAGATCAATTCTTCTTCCTCTTTACCCTGGCCGGCAAAACTTCCGGCCGGCTTCAGCAGCGGCGCGCTCCCGGAAAGCTCGCTTGCTTTCTTCGCAAGCAATGCCGAATCTTCCGGATTCAGCGCGTAGCCGGCCCAATAATCGAGCGTGTTCTCGCCGTCTTTCTTTTCGTAGAACGACGCAACCTCGCTTTTGTTTGGCACGCGCCACGTTTGATTCGTCGTCTTCGATAACCACGCGGCATACGCCTTTGCCTGATCGAGCGTGATTCCGTTCGCAGGATAATTTTCCGTGCCCGCATCGAATTTGTACGATTTGTCGAACTCCGAAAATTGCGCGCGCGTCACTTCAAATCGCCCGATTTCCAGATCGCCGCGTTTCACAACTTCCGGAATCAGCACCGGTTTTCCTTTGTTTCCAGAATCCGTTCCGTAGCGCCCGCCGCTTCGCCCAACGTTTTTCGTGCGGATCGCCGCTTCGAGTGGTGATCCTTCTTTCAACGCTTCGTTCGCCGGCTTCTCCGTCTTGAAGAAATATTTGTCGAACCAGGTCGCTTCTTCGGAAACCTTGCGGAGCTGATGCGTCAGCTTGCGCGGCCCATGCGGCTCTCCCGGGAAAATTACAAACTTCACCGGCACTTTTCCGTGCCATTGCAGTGCGCGGAAATAATCCCAGCTTTGTGCAAATGGCACGTTGCGGTCCGCATTTCCGTGGAAAATCAATACCGGCGCTTTGATTCGGTCCATCTTAAAGAACGGCGATTTCTTGATGTAAAGGTCCGGATCCTGCATCGGCGATTTTCCAAAATAATACGCATCGAATGATTCGCCGAAATCCACGTTCGCCCAGTCGCTGATCCACTCAACGTCTCCCGCGCCCACGCTCGCCACTTTGTAGCGGTCCGGATAGGTAATCAGCAAACTCGTTGAAAGAATCGAACCGTTCGACCAGCCCAGCGTCGCGACTCGATCCGCATCGCCCATCCCTTTTTCGATCAAATAATCCACGCCCGCATTGATGTCCGGCGTTTCCAGGTCGTAATACTTTCCGCAGCAAATCGATTCCGCGAATTTCAAACCGTAGCTGCTGCTGCCGTGATAGTTCGGCCGTAGCACAAACGCTCCCCGCTGTGTGTAAAGCTGAATCGGATACGCCCAGCTCTCGTCCCACAAATCGTAATCCGCGCCAAGCGGGCCCCCGTGAATCGCGGTGATGACCGGATATTTTGTTCCGGCTTCGTAATTCGCCGGGTAGTACAGAATTCCTTCGATGTCGTCTCCGCCCGACCCCTTCCAATGAATTACTTCGCTCTTCGCAAATGCGCGTCCCGATGACAAATTGTCGTTGAGCTTTGTGACTTGTTGCGGCGAAGAAATCTGCGCCGCTTCCAATTGCGCGCGGTAAATTTGCGGCAGTCTGCTTGCACTTGACGAAGCGTAAACAATCGTCTTTCCGTCCGCGCTCACCTGGAAATTCTCCAGATTCTTTGCGTTCTCGCCGCCAATCGTTTCCCGCTTCCAGCTCCACGAATCGCCGCCCTTCGTCGCGGTAAAGCGAGCGAGTTCGTGATGCGCTCCCGCCGCGAGCATCGCCACAAATCCGCCCGGCACGGCCTGCAGTCCAAATCCAACGCCGTTGTCCCAGTCCAGATTCACGCGCTCCAGTTTTCCCGAAGCTACGTCGTAAAAATAAACGAGCAGGATCGACGCAGTCTGAAATCGCGCGTCCGTTGAAAAAGGCGCTACGGAATAAAATCCGGAATTGTCCGCGGCCCATTCAAATCCGAACGGAGTGTAGCGCGCGCCGTTCTGCACAATCTTTTCGGAACCATCCTGCAGATTGTGCAGAATCGTGACCGGCAATACTTTCTGATCGAACGCATACTTCAAACTTTTCGCGTGGCTCGCGACCGCATATTTTCCGTCGCGCGAAACTTCCCATCCTTCAATCCAATCCATGTTCTTCGTCAGGCGCGTGACTTTTTTATCCTTCACGCTGATCTTGTACAGCCGCACCGGCGGTTCGTGGTCCGCGTCTTCGACGACTTCGCTGTCATCTTTTTTCTGCTTCAGTTCCTGCTCGTAAAGCGCGGCATCCTCCTGGGCGCTGTAAATCAACGTGTCCTTATCGAGCCAATCGATCGATTGCGGCGCGCGCGACATTTCCGTCAGCGACCACGGTTCGCCGCCGCGCGGATTCAGCAGCCATATCTGCATCGGCGCCGCGTCGGGCTTTGCGCCATGGCGCGCGCGTGAACTCAGGAAGGCAATCGTTTCGCCGTCCGGCGACCAGCGCGGTTGCGAAAAATTGTCGGCGCCGCGCGTCAATTGAATTTC
>DATGIS010000147.1:0-39923 GCA_035295625.1 Candidatus Acidiferrum sp.
CCGCACCCAAGGCGGCGCCCAAAAACATTGCGGCGACCGACCCAAGCCTTCTCGCCAATCTCGGGTTAGTGCCGTTCGCGATGGAAGAATCCGCGGCGATACCCGTGACCGGTAGCGTCAGGACCGTTGTCGTCAAATCGGGGATTGCGAGTTTCCGGACAGCGGCATTGCGTGTGCCCATGGCGAGCGCCATCAAAGCAATCAGAGCGAACGCTTGAAACGAGTCTTCCGGCAAATGTCCTCTGTTATATCCGATGGCGCAAAAGGACGCAGCCAACAGAAGGGCTATTTCCACGAGGAACGCTTGTGCGGCGAATTGAATCTGTGCCTCCGCGCTAGCTCGGGCCATAATTCGTCCGCCGAGTATCGCCCCTACAAAAAATGACAAGAGCGCCGTTGACGAACGCGCGATGGACAGCCCAAATACGCGCGCCGTCGCAAACGCCAGAATCACGACATTCCCCGTCATATTCGCTGTGAATACGCGCCCGAGCGACAAAAAACTGACCGCGTCCACAAGGCCGGTGACGACCGTCATTCCGAGCAGAACGTAAATCATGGTCTTTTCAGTGGTTGAACCGTTCTTCATAGACAATCTGCCGACCGAGTACACTGGTTGTTGCTCACTGTCGGTGCTCCTTTTCGAACCTCACCTCGGAATGAGTAGCCTTCTTCGGCTCGCCGAGCTCTTACAACACGTCCCAGCACTCTATGGCCTTGGCGTCCGCATTCATCTTGGGTTCCAAGAGCACGTCTGGCGTGTGAAACACTTATTCTAGAATTTGTATCCGGCCCATAGCGCCCAGTAATTAAGGTCACGGCCTGCCTGACTCTCTCTCACGAATTTGCCTGCATAAAAAATTCCGTAGTCGGCTTGAAACCACAGATGCCGATTCGCCTGCCAGCGCACTTCCGTGCCCGGACGGTGCCCAACAAAGCGTGCATTACTTTTTCCCGCAGGGATAATCAGAAAGCCGGGCACGGCATAGACTCCGTCTTGCAAACTTTCACGCCACTGGAAGATCCAATCGAAGGAGGCAGTCACGCGGTGCGGAAGCGTTGCTTCAGCGCGAGGGTGTACGTCAACAAAGTTGATCGGCCCCGGGCCGGCCGTTGCGAGGACTCCAAAATAATGCCCTTCGGGAATAATGGATTGAATGTGCTGAGCGTGTTTTTCCTCGGATCGTCGCCGCTCGATATGTCCGCCTTGGCACTGAATCGTGGTTTCAGTGGAACCGTCGTAAAACGGTAGCCCGTTTCCGAGGCGACTGTCCACGCCCGAATATTTCCGGATCCGAAGCTTCCGAATTGCCAAAGCGCTTCGTAGTCGAAATCCCAACCATGTTCCGTCTGGAAGACAGGACGTGAGAGACGGACACCGATACTGTGCCGCACTTCCTGGCGGACACCTCGGTTGAATGCGGCAGCTTTTCGATCGAGGCCAAGGTAGTAAGCGTCCAGCGTGATGGTCTTCGTTAAAGGCCGAACGCCATACACGCCCCAAAATCCGACTGCATGATTGGGAGCATTGTCAAAAATGCCCGGCTTGTCGAGGTCAGGGCGAACGGCAAAGCCGTCAATCTTCCACGGGCCGACACCGGCCTTCACCTTGAACCCGTCAAAGCTCAAGCGGACGTTGGGCCCTCGCGAACATCGATCAGGCGGCCGGAGCCATACTCCAGCTCGTGTCTCCCGGCTCTGACCTTGAACCCCCTACATGACGTGTCCAGTTTTAGCGGGGAGCACTACGCCTTTTTCCTTTTATTTATTGATTGGCCATGACAGATTCAGCTGGCCCGCCTCATCGACAACCCAACGAACTACAATGGACGGTACGGTCTTTATGCCCTCCACTCGCACAATCGTCTGGATCGCCGCCGCGTGGGTGGTCGTCCTCGGAATTTATTCGTTGGCGCCGTTCGTGTTGCACGACCAGCAGTCCTTGCGGACGTTCGGCGATCTGGCGCAATGCCTCGTGCCATTGCTCGCCAACGCCGGACTTTTGCTCAACGCTGGCACGCCGCACTGGCGTCGCAATGTCTTCTGGATGCTATTCGCAATGGGTTGCACTCTCTGGATGATCGGCCAGTTCCAGTGGACCTATTACGAAGTCTATTTGCACCAGGATCTGCCGGATCTCTATCCCGGCGACGTCACATTCTTTCTCAGCGGAATTCCCATGATGGCCGCACTGGCCTTGCGGCCGCACCTGAATCGCAGCGAACTGCGCCTGCGTTTTGGCTATCTCGATTTTGTTCTGCTTCTGAGCTGGTGGATGTTCCTCTACGTGTACACGGTCATGCCGTGGCTCTATGCCTCGCCGTCGGTTGGCCAATACAACTTCGCCTACGAAATTGTTGCGAACATACAGAACACCGTCATCGTCATCGGCCTTGGCTATCTCTGGTTGAGCACCCGCGGCGCGTGGCGTTTCGTTTACGCAAGTCTCTTTGGTGCGTCGGCGCTCCATATGATTTCGTCGCTGCTCATCAACGTCGCGATTAATTTGCAGCATTACAAAACAGGCAGCGCGTATGACCTGCCGATGCTTGCTTCGTTCCTCGGCTACGGAACCGCCGGCCTTTTGGCGCATAAACAGGCCGCGGCGCTCGAGGCTCCGGGTGAACCCAACGGAAACGCGGAAGACCGTCAGCACAATCAAACGACTTGGGCGACACGCCTCGCTATGGCGGCCGTGCTTTCTCTTCCGCTCTTTGCCTTTTACACCCTGCGCTTTTCCTCCGACTCCTGGGCCGTTCGCGATTTCCGTTTGTACGCCGTCGTGATCGCGGCCATACCTCTGGTGTCCTTGGTTTTTCTCCGGCAGCACTTCGCGGATCAGGAGCGGCTGAGATTGCTCGATCAATCGGCGCAATCGATCGAAAACCTGCAGCGGTTGCAGACGCAGCTTGTGCAATCCGAAAAATTGATTTCCCTCGGCCAGCTTGCGGCCGGTGCCGCACATGAAATCAACAACCCTTTGACCGCGATTCTCGGCTACTCGGATTTGCTGGCGGACGATCAAGCGTTACCTGAGAAAAACCGCACGATTGCCGGAAAGATCCGGGAACAGGCACGACGCACAAAAACGCTGGTGCAAAACCTGCTCAGCTTCGCGCGGCAGGTCCCCGCGGAACGGACGCTGCTCGATCTCAACACTGTCGTCAGCAATGCCGTGCAGTTGCGCGCTCTGGATTTGCGCACCGGCGCCACAAAAGTGGAATTGCAACTCGAATCGGTTTTGCCCGGCGTGCGCGGCGACGGAAATCAATTGATGCAGGTTTTCTTCAATATCATCAACAACGCCGTCGATGCGATGGAAGCGGCGCACGGCGGCGGGACTCTCACCATCAAAACCGCACGCGATCGCGGCTGGGTCGTGCTTTTCTTCAGTGACACGGGCCCCGGCATTAAAGAGCCGCATCGCGTATTCGATCCGTTCTATACGACGAAACCTGTCGGAAAAGGAACCGGGCTCGGATTGAGTATCTGCTTCGGCATCGTGCAGGAGCACGGTGGCCGCATTCTTTGCTACAACCGCCAAGAAGGCGGAGCGGTGTTCCGCGTTGAATTGCCCGCCGTCCTCGCCGCGTTGCCGCCCCGCGAAGCGCAACTGAGCGGTGCCGGGTCGCCGCAAAAGTCCTCCTGATACATTCCGATTCGTTCGGCGTAATACAAAGTGCCGGCTCGGAATTCGTCTGTGCGACTCGTGCTACAGTCTTTATCAAACCGCGCCTGCCGGGAGCCCTCATGTCCGAAGCCGCCATCTTGACGGAAAAATTGTCGAGAAAATTTGGAGAACTGACAGCCGTGGACAACGTGGATCTGCGTGTCACGTCCGGCCAATTCTTCGGATTTCTGGGTCCAAACGGCGCCGGAAAATCGACAACCATCAAAATGCTGACCGGCCTGCTGACGCCAACATCAGGAAAAATGCAATTGCTCGGGATCGATTTTTCGCAAAACCCCGTCGAAGTAAAACGGCAGATCGGTGTCGTCCCCGAAGGAATGGGGCTCTTCGAGCGGCTGACCGGCGCCGAATACCTTACGTTTGTCGGCCGGATGTACGGCCTGGACAAGCCGACGACGAAACAACGCTGTGAAGAGCTTCTCGATTTCATGCAGCTCGCCGACCGGCCGAAAACGATGATTGCCGATTATTCTCACGGCATGCAGAAGAAGCTCGCACTCGCCGCGGCGGTCATTCACGGACCGAGAATTCTCTTTCTCGACGAACCGTTTGAAGGAGTCGACGCGCTTGCCGCAGGCGCTTTGAAAGCGCTCCTCGCTCGAATGACGGAACGCGGCGTCACAATTTTTCTGACCTCGCACGTATTGGAAATCGTAGAACGCCTCTGTAGCCACGTGGCAATCATTAACAAAGGGAAACTCGTCGCACAGGGTTCGCTCGAGGAATTGCGCGCAGGCGTTCCGAGCGCCGAGGGAAGAACAACAACCCTGGAAGAGATTTTCCTTTCGATTGTGGGCCAGAGCGGCGCGGAGCGTCCGAACGTGGAGGAGCTTTCGTGGCTGATGTAGCGCGATTGCCGGGACTCTTTCAGCAAATCCGGCTCGTCGCCGGGTTGCGCTGGCGAATTCTGCGCAACAACATGCAGAACAAGAACCGCGTGTGGGACATCGTCGGCGTCGTGATTTCGTCGATCGTGGGATTGGTGCTGGTGGCGGGATTGGCCATTGCCTTTTTCGCTGGCACGGTTTCCTTCCTGAAAAATCACCACGAAGCACGCTTCGGCTTGCTGTTCTGGGGTATTTTCCTTTGGTGGCAGGTTTTGCCGATTTTTGTCGCGGGATTCTCGCCGTCGTTTTCCTTTCGATCTCTTTTGCGGTTTCCAATGAAATTCTCCGCCTTCTATCTGATTGGCATCGCCTATGGGGTGGCGGATTCCGCGGCAGTGGCGTCCATTGTTTGGCTGCTCTCGATGCTGTTCGGTATAGCCGTCACCAAGATTTCGCTGCTGCCCGCGATGGCTCTCACAGCGGCCCTCTTTATTGCAGTCAATGTGACGCTGGAACGGTTAGTTGGCTCCTGGGTGGAAAAGATTCTCTCCAAACGAAGATCGCGCGAAGTTTTTCTCGCGCTGTTTGTTTTGTCGATGGTCAGCCTGCAATTCATCGGGCCGGTCTTCCAGAGATACGGAAAATCCACCAAGCCGGAGGCCGAAAAAATTGTCCGACACGCGCGTCCGTTTCCCGGGTCGCTTGCCGGAGAGCTGTTCGCAGGAGTTGCAGCCGGCGACAACGCTGCCGTGGCCACGGGTGCAGCCGGACTCGCAGGATACGCGCTGCTCTTCGGCGGGCTGCTGTGGTCGAGATACAAGACGCAATATCTCGGCGAAGAGTTGAGCGAAACGGTGGCGCCAGCCCAGGCTGCCGCGAAAATCAGCGCGGCAACGAGCAACGCGGATAGCTTCGATATCGGCCTGCTGCCTCCGGCCATTTCCGCGGTAATCCGCAAAGAGTTTCGCTATCTCTTCCGCAACGGTTTTGTCTCGATGGCACTGCTGTTTCCGCCGATGCTGGTGCTTCTTTTTTCGATGCAGTTCGGCGGCGCCCATCCCACCGCGTTTAAACACGGACTTTCGCCGGATCTTTTTTTTCCCGGAATGATGGCGTATCTCACGCTGATGTTGATGGCGCCGTCTTTCAACAGCTTCGCGTATGAAGGGCGCGGCATGCAGACGTACTTCATGCTGCCGGTGCGGTTCCGCGACATTTTGATCGCGAAGAATTTTGTAACCGTGATTATCATGAGTGCTGAAATCACGCTTTGCATTGCGGTGCTGCGCTGGCGTGTGGGACTTCCGCCGCTGCCCATGTTCTTGGGCACTATCGGCGCTCTGGTGTTCGCCGTTGCCGGACAACTCACAATTGCGAACTGGTCTTCGCTGCGATTCCCGAAAAAAATGGAATTTGGAAAGATGCAGGGAAACCGGCAATCGGGAATGGCTGTGCTCGTCACCTTCGCCGCACAATTGGTTTTTGGGCTTACGTGCGCTCTCGTCCTCTTTGCAGGAAAAGTCGCAAGCAACCCGTGGCTCTCACTGGAGATCTTTGTGGTTCTGGCAGTCGCGGCCGTCGGGGCATATGCGGCGGCACTCGATCCCCTGACGCAACTCGCCGAAGAAAAAAAAGAAGCAATTCTGGAAGCTTTGACGAAGTAGTTTCAGCGCGGCCGAGCGAATTCTGCAAAGTTCACGAAACTGCGATCGACACACTGTCCATTCTTCTTCGAGTGCATGCAAACTCGCTTACAAAGGAGCTGTGGAAAGCGCCCGAAGAATTTTCTCCGCGGCGTGGCCGTCGCCGAATGGATTGGGCGCGTTGGCAGACGGAGCGGACTTCCGGCCGGACAGCCAGTCCGACGCGCGCGCAACGATTTCTTCCCTGGAAGTCCCCACCAATTGCGCCCAGCCGGATTCGACAGCTTCCGGACGTTCCGTGATTTCCCGCATAACGAGTACAGGGGTGCGGACCGAAGGTGCTTCTTCCTGAACGCCACCGGAGTCCGAAAGAATGAGCGCGGAGCGCTGCATCAGGTGGACAAATTCAGGGTACGAAAGCGGGTCAACGAGAAGAATTCGTGGCTGATTCTGCAAGCGCGCGTGGACGGCAGCATGAACCGTGGGATTCGGATGGACAGGCAAAACGACCGTCAGCTCTGAAAATCTTTCGACCAGCACGAGAATAGCGGTGCAGATCTGGTCAAGCGGGGCCCCGAAATTTTCGCGTCGATGCGCAGTGACGAGAAGCATTCTTCCGGAAAGTTGCGCGAGCCGCGGATCCACGTATTTCACGGGAGCGGACAGGATTCCGTCGATCGCATCGACGACTGTATTCCCCGTCACGACGATGCGCGATTCGGAGACTCCTTCCGCACGAAGATTCGCGGCAGAGCGATCGGTCGCGGCAAAATTCAGGTCCGCAACGGGCGAAATCAAGCGCCGGTTCATTTCTTCGGGGAACGGCCGGAGCTTGTCGCCGGTGCGGAGTCCGGCTTCGACGTGGGCTATGCGAATTTTTTCCTGGAACCCCACGAACGCAGCGGCAAATGCGGTCGTCGTATCGCCCTGCACGAGAAGCCAATCCGGGCGGATTTTGCGAAGCACGTGCGGAAGCGATTCGAATACGCGAGCGGCGAATTCGAGCGGGGTCTGGTCTTCCTGCATCAGATTCAAATCGTGGTCGGGCGTGATGCTAAAAACACGCAGCATTTGATCGAGCAGGTCGCGATGTTGCGCGGTTACACAAACATGCGTTTCGACATGTTGAGCGCGCGCGGCGCGGATGATCGGCGCCATCTTGATGGCTTCGGGACGCGTACCGAAAACAGTGACGATGCGCATGAACTATTTGCCTGCTGCGGGAGCCAGAAGCGCGTCCGCGATGCGATTGGACAGAATAGACCAATCGTACGGCTCCACAAAACGATCCCAATCGGATTGCCAAGCCAGCGAGCTCGCCTTCACGAACGCGTCCGCCCACGTGGCGGCGTTTGGCTCCGCGAGAAGTACATTCGGCCAGGCGAGCCGCTTCCACGTCTCCAGCGGATTGGAAACAACCAGTTTTCGGCAGGCGGAATATTCTACGACCTTGATTTGGAACGCGAAGTCAGTACCCGTGGTGATGCCCTGGGCGAGGACGCCGACGTCGAGAGCGTTGAAGTACGTCGCGATTTCCGAAGGAGAAACTCCGCCAGCTGCGATTACATCGTTTTCGCGATTTGCCTCGAGCAAAGACTGCCAGCAATGGGCAGGTCCGACGACGAGGAGTTTGGCGTTCGGAAGACGCTTGCGCGCTGCGAGAAATGCTTTGACCACGAGGTCGACTCCGGTGAAAGGCCCGTGATTGCCGATGTAGCCGATGACAAATTTTCCTTCGAGGCCGAGCCTGGCGCGCAGGGCTCGTATTTTTTCGTCGGGCACGCCGCGAAGTTTTGCGAGATCAGCTCCGTTAGGAAGCGGCTGCGCCAAGACGTCACATTCGCGCGCGAGCTTTTCGCAGAGTGGCTCGGAGACGGCAAAGACGGTGTCCATATTCAAGGCAATTTTGCGGAAATTCGCACGAATTTCTTCGAGGCGTTGCGCCGACTGTTCGTGTTCCGGGAACCAATCGACGACATCGAAGGCAGCGCGGACGTTCTGGGTGCGATCGGTCCCGAAGAGCTCGGATGCGTAGAGAATATGCGTGATTTCGTGTGTTTGAACAACGGAGAGCAAAGCGCGGCGATTTCGGGCCTGGCAAGTAGCAAGCGCGCGAGCAGGACCGAAAAGACGATGCAACAGTATCGGCTGCCAAACGGGGAGCTCGACGGGCGTGAAGCCGCGAACGGCCGCGGCAGTTTGCTGAGAGTGAAGCGCGGCAGAAACAGCAACGCGAAATTGTTTGACGCGGCGAACGAACGGCGACTTGGCATCGACATGCAGCGCGTCTCGCCACTTCAGAACATAAACGTCGAAACGATTGGTGAGACGCTGCGCGAATTCGAGCTCGCGAATGGAAATGTCGTCTGCATAGATGTGCGGAATGACGAGAAGGCGCGGTTTTTGCGACGAAGACGAAGCGGACGACGCCGCGGTCACTTTTCCACCAGAAAATGGCCGATGACAAGCGCGTCCATTCCCGAAGAAAAGAATGTCCGGATCGCGTCCGTCGGCGTGTGGACGATGGCTTCCCCGCGCAGATTGAAGCTCGTGTTCATGATGACGGGCACGCCGGTGATTTTCCCGAATTCGTCGATGAGCCGGTAATAGAGCGGATTAATTTCGCGCTCCACGGTCTGCGGGCGGGCGGAGCCGTCGACGTGCGTAACGCTGGGAATGACGCTGCGCTTTTCAGGGCGAACTTGTGCGGTGAGAATCATGAAGGGCGAGTCGTAGGCCGATTCCAAATATTCCGGCGCCGCCTCCTTCTTGAAAGAAGGCGCGAACGGCCGCCACCACTCGCGGAATTTTACGGCGTTGTTCACCTTCGCGTTCATTTCGGGGTCGCGCGGATCGGCAATGATGGATCGTGCCCCAAGGGCGCGCGGGCCGAACTCCATGCGGCCCTGAAACCAGCCGAGAATTTTCCCAGTGGAAAGCAGTTGCGCCGCTACGTTGGCTGGATCGGAAAGCTTCGTGTGCTTGATTTTGTATGTGTTGAGCGCCGATTCGATGGCAGCATCGTCGAACGACGGGCCCCAATAGCCGTGGCGCATGGGTTTGTTCGGCAGCTTGCCGTTCGAATCGAGATAAGGCGCGAGCGCAGCGCCAAGTGCAACGCCGTCATCGGACGCGGCGGGCTGGACAAAGAATTTTTCGAGAAGGCCACTGGCGGCGATCTTTCCGTTGGCCTTCGAGTTAAGTGCCACTCCCCCCGCAAGGCAAAGATTGCGCGAACCGGTTTTTTGCAGCGCGAGGTTCACGAGGGACATCATGGCGTGCTCGCAGGCGTCTTGCACGGCGAATGCGATATTTTTGTGGTGATCCAAGATTTCGGATTCGGGAACGCGCGGCGGACCTAAGAGCGGAATAATGTTTTCAAACGGCGACCCGGTGACAAGCCGGCGATAATGAACGCGCGGCGGAGTCGCGCCGATATCAATGAATTTACTAAGATCGACGCCGGGCTTGCCGTAAGGCGCGAGGCCCATCACTTTCCATTCGTCGCTGTTGCGCACGAAGCCCAGATAGCCCGTGAATTCGCTGTAGAAAAGCCCAATCGAATCGGGGTAGTTGATAGTGAGGACGTGGTCGAGGCGGCCGTTGCGGCCGTGCCAGATCGAAGTGCCCTCCCACGCGCCGCGTCCGTCCATCACAACGACAGCGGAATCATCGAATCCCGAGTACGCATAGGCGCTCAGCGCATGGGCAAAATGATGATCGACAAAACGCGTCCGCGCCTTCGTCGCGCCAAAAGTACGGCGGAACGGCGCGGCACCGGACTCCTGATGCCACATGCTGATGAAATGGCGCGAAGAATTCAGAACGTTCAGGTAATTCGTCGGCCAGCGTCCGGTTGCGTAGAGCTTCAAATCGTGACGATAAACTGGCCCGGCCGTTTGCCAGCCGAAACAGACCTCATCGACTTGCTCGGCGGAAATGTTCGAGAAATCGAGGCACGCTTGAATCGCAAGCGCGGGAAAGCGCGCATCATGCTTCAGCCGCGATATGCGTTCTTCTGCAACCGCAAAAAGCAATTCCCCGTCGCGAACGATGCAGGCTGAAGAATCATGCATTTGCGAATAATTGATTCCGAGCGTGATCATTGTTGCGTGCTGGCCTCGCGCCGGCTATCCAATACTCGCTGAAAAAGGTGCTCTACTTTTTGGGCATACTTGGTCCATGTGAGCCTCTTCATCCTGGTCTGTGCGGCTTGGCCCAGGGATGCGCGGAGTTCGGGTGAATGCGCGAGCCGCAAAATCGCTTCCTCGATGGCATCGGCATTCGCCATGGGAATCAACAGTCCATCAACACCGTCTTCGACGGAATCCACCATACCGCATGCTTCGGTTGTGATCACAGCCATGCCTGAAGCCATCGCTTCCATGACCGCAAAAGAGGGCCCTTCCATTAGCGAAGGAAGAAGCAGGATGTCGTGTTGAGAATAAAGTTGCGGCATGTCTTCCGCCGGAACACGGAAGATCACCTTCAAATGCTTCTGAAGCGCTTCGTTGAAAAAGTTTCGCACCGTTTCCTCGGAAGTCGACACGCCTGCGAACGTCATCGTCCAGTCAGTGAATGTCGCTTGTAAGTGCTGCAAGGCATCGCGCAAATAGAATATCCCGCGCTGGTCAAGCCACGTCCCTGCGTAGAGTAACCTCAGTGCGCTCTGCCTGCTATGATCGCGATGGACAAAAAATCGGTCTTCGACGCCGCTCTGCACGTACAGAATGCGATCTGGGTCGAGATCATATTTCAGGTGCAAGAGAGTCCAAACATCGCGGCAGAAGGAATGAGCGCCATCGGCCGTCAAGACCGAATAATCAAAACGCGATTGATTGTAAACTCGTTGCCACGCTCGATTCTTCCAGTTGAAGTGCCAGGCGCGTCCTTTGCGGGCTTCACGCTTCATCGTGTGACTCCGCCACTCTTCCAGCGCATGCAGGGATACGACGTAGGGCGGATCATCCCGCTTCGGAAACCAGCGATGGAGAACCCCGTACGCAAAACCCACGGGTGCGTGGAGATTCACAAGGTCGTACTCCGATGCGTGCTTGCGAATGTGCTTGGCGAGCCTCCATGCAAATTTCGCTTCTCGAAAACGCCCCTTCATCTCTTCGTCAGCGACGAGGTCCTCGCGAAAAAGAAAATCCACTTGATGCCCCAAAGTCCGGAGTTCTCGCCCCATGTGATACAAGACGGCGGAAGTACCGCTTTCCATTCGTCTCGGCGACCCCGCCGTCATCAAGATCTTCATTCCTGCTCCTGCGCGATCTGCTTACTTACCAGAACCGACCTTGTCTTTTGACGGCGATTCCTCAAATTGTTGAGTACGTAGAACGTGCCCATGAGATGGATTCGGAAGCCATCGCCGGCGCATTCGCTGGTAGAGCGAACTCCCAACGATGCCGCGTTTGAGCCGCAGGTACACCCGTGGCGGAAGGAACAAAACCGGCAAGAGCGTCAGGAATTTGAAAATTCGATGCAGAGGAGAGGCAACATCCACTACCTGCTGGTACAAGCGCCATTCCGTTCGCAACGTTTCCCACGGCATTCCACCGTCGAGAGCCAGCCGCAAAGAATCAGCGTCGGCTTTGACGTTGTTCGTAATAATCCGCGCCGCTTTCCGATTGACGTTTAGCGCCTCCAGCCTGGCTACGAGCGAACTCGCCAATTCTTCCAGAACCTTCTGCTTGCGTCGCGTACGCTCCGGATCGCTTTGCGTGATTTGATACAAATTGGAACTGTGCAGGCGATAGTAGGTGACGACGTCCGGCAAAATAAGGGCATCGTAAAGAACGGCGGCGAGCGTAAACAGATACTCGTCGGCCTCGAACACGATTGTTTCCGGGACTGGTCCGATCTCAGTTAAAACACGGGAGCGAATCGTCATTCGGCTCGTGCCAAGAAAACTGCCGCGCACAATAAAGGATTTCGCTCCCGCCGGAGTGTTTGCGCAAAAGCGATTCCCCGCTCGCAGGAATTCCGATTCTTCGCGGCCATCCGGCTGGACGATCACAAGTCCGTTGCCGACAATGCCAATTTTGGAATCGGATTCCATTGCTTTCGAAACGCAGGTAAGTTTGTTCGGCTTCCACCAATCGTCGCCGTCAAGGAAGGCGACCATTTCGCCCCGACAATGAGGAATGCCGAAATTGAAAGCTGACGCCTGCCCGCCATTTTTTTTTCGCAAATGCGTCACGCGCGGCGCAAAGCTCTTGATAATTTCCCCGGTGCGGTCCGTCGACCCATCGTCGACAACTAGAATTTCGAAGTCGTTCGGCGGAAAGTCCTGTTCGAGCACGCTGACGATCGCTTGGTCGATAAATTTTTCGTGGTTGTAGGTGTCGATCAGTACGCTTACAAACGGTCGTGACAACTTTTCCCCTCGCACCCGGCGGTTCTCTGCCGAAATTCTCGTTGCTTACTTTACCGCACTCTGCAGTCTGGCAACGCGTGCGGCAGTCCTGAGGCCTTGCGCTTTCGCTGCTTAGACAACGCAGCGGTACAGATTTCTCCGGTCACTTGTTCTGCGCGCTCGGTACTGCAAAGCAAAATGCCTCGTCGCCGCGCGTGCCCAGAATTTGTGGGTTGTAGCCATGCTGTCTCAGAAAATCCAAAACTTCGGCGCTGGCGGGCTTACCCCAGTTGTGAATCTCGAGAAAGAGCATGGGCGCAGCCATGCGAAGCGTATTAATCGCTCCGCGCAACACGTGGAGTTCTGCTCCCTCCACGTCAATCTTGATGAATTTCGGGTTCTTCTTCCTATCCGCGATGAAATCATCCAACGTCGTCGCCTCGGACGGAACCGAGCTAAGCTGCGGGTCTACGGATTCATTCACCGCTGATGGGCTCCAACTCAACGTCTGCTGCGTGACGCGAACCATGTTCACCGGACCGCGAGAATCCAGAAGTGCAACGTTGCGCAACTCCACGTTTTCCGCACGATTCACTCGAACGTTTTCTTCCAAAACGCGGAAGTTCTCCGGAACCGGCTCGAAGGACGCCACACTTCCCGACTCGCCGACCAGTTGCGAAAGGAACAGCGTCAGATAGCCCAGATGCGCGCCCGCATCAATACAAAAGTCACCCGCTTTTACGCGCTCGCGCAACAGCCGAATCAGTTGCGGTTCATAGATACCCAGCGCGTAAACAATATGCGATTGCCAGCAGAGGCGCATTTTAAAGCGATTGCCCGACGGTCCCGCTCGCACCGCCACGATCGGCCTCTTCTCCAGATGAAAGAAAATCCAAAGGATCGGCCGCAAGAGATGTTCATACAGCCAAACACGCAGCACTGTGGGTAGCGCCACAAATAGCCCGACGGCCGCGTCACGAACACGAACTCGCACGCCCCCCGGCTCTGGCGCCTGCGCCGAAAACGAGAAAGTGCTCATCGGCTCGCGCCCGTCCAAACTTCGCAAGAAACGGGAGGGACGAAACCTTCCATCGCCGTATCGCAACAGTACGCGCCAGCCGGTTTATCCATATCAGCTTTTCCCAAAATCTTCCTCACAAGCGAAGCCGTCCCTCACTGTCGTTCTATCGTCGTCATCTACTCTACCGCCGCGAATTTCCCGAGGCTAGCGCTTCCCCGAATCTTTGCGCAGACCAATCGCGCGCCGCGCCGGCCGCGTCGCATCCGCCAACTTGAACAAATAAGGATTGAGATGCGGTCTAAGGTAGCGGTCGCAAGGCGCAATCGCCGCTTTCCAGTTTCTGCGCATTCCATTCGTATCCAGAATGTGCGTCGCATCGTCAATCGTAAAAAGATGCCACCGGCCGCCCGCGTTATTCCAATTGCGCATCGCTTGCTCGTCCGTCCACACGCCCTTCGCCCCCGCGGGGTGATATCCGTAGCCGTGATTTTGATGCACCGCCGTCACCCGCTCCGAAACATCCACAATCGCCGCGCTTTCCATGCGCGCTTTCCATACCAGCCAGTGGTCCCACCACACTCGCCCAATCACCAGCTCCGGCATTTTGTAATAAAGTCCCCGCCGGAAAGCGAAATAATCCACCGAGTATCCCGGCTGTTTCACTCCTTTTCCGCGAGCCAGCGAAACCGCATCCTTCTCCCATTGCGGCGAAGCGAAATCCAGCGGCGCCGTGATATCCGTATCCCATCGCCGCCCGACCATCAAAAATTTTGCAAACTCCGCCTCCACGCTTTCCAGCGCCACGCGAAATTCCTGCGTGTAAATCATGTCGCAGTTGCTGTAGCAAAGCACCTCATGCCGCGCGATCTCCTGCGCGCGCCGAAAAATATAGTCAATCCGCTTCGTGCCGAATTCATTCCGCTCCACGTATGGCTCGTGCCGCAGCCCAAGCTCGCGCGAAATTTCCGCCGCGCCCTCATCGTCCCCAAACAGAATAATCTCAATCTCCGGATGCAGCCGCTTCCACGATTGCAGCGCATTCCTCTGAATCATTTCGCTGTGTCCGGTAAATGCTTTCGCCGTCGTAAACAACGTGAGCATAGTGCGCGTCTAGCGTGACGCTCCCGGCGATGCAGCCGCGCGCGTCGCCGCAACAATCTCTTCCAGCGTCGTGTCCAGGCTCTTCGTAATCCCCCAATTCGGATAGTGCGCCTTCAATTTCCGCAAATCCGAAATGTAGCAGATGTGATCCCCAATCCGGTTTTCGTCCACATACGTCCAATCCAGCTTTTTCCCCGTCAACGCTTCAATCTTCTCGATCGCTTCCAGCATGGATACGCTGTTTCCCCGCCCCCCGCCCAGGTTATACACTTCGCCCGGCCGCGGATTCGCCGCAAACTCTTCAATCGCGCGCACCACGTCGTGGCTGTGAATGTTGTCGCGCACCTGCTTCGCTTTGTACCCGAACACTTTGTATTTCCCGCCCGTCACCGTGCACTTCACCAGGTACGACAAAAATCCGTGCAGCTCCACGCCCGAATGTGACGGCCCCGTCAGGCATCCCCCGCGAAACACTCCCACATTCATCTTGAAGTAGCGCCCGTACTCCTGCGCCACCAGATCCGCCGCCGCTTTCGACGCCCCAAACAAAGAATGGAGCGTCCGGTCGATCCGGCAATTCTCGGAAATCCCCTCAAAATCTTCCGCTCGCGCGTATTCCCACCGCGTCTCCACCTCTTTCAACGGCACTTCGTTCGGCGCATCGCCATACACTTTGTTCGTACTCATCAGCACGAACACCGCTTCCGGCGAATGTTGCCGCGTCGCTTCCAGCAGATTCACCGTCCCCAGCGCATTCACTTCAAAATCCAGAATCGGAATGTCCCGCGCCTTGTCGTGAGAAGGTTGCGCTGCGCAGTGCACGATCAAATCAAACCGCCGCGAACCAAAAAGTTCCCCGAGCGCCGCACGGTCCCGTATATCCACCGCAAAATGCGTGAAATTCTTCGTCGCTGCCTTCAGCCTCTCCAGATTCCATAGCGTATCCCCTGCCGCCCCAAAAAATTCCCGCCGCATATTATTGTCAATCCCAACCACCGCATGCCCCTGCCGGTCGAAGTGCTCCACCGCCTCCGACCCGATCAGTCCGCTGCTGCCTGTGACGAGAATAGTTTTGCTACTCATGGAGATTATGGCTTTATCCTTGTCGCTCTAATTCGAGCAGGCTAACTTTCGTTTCGCTTCTGTAAACTAGCGAACTCGCTCGCGCGCTCGCGCGGAATTGCCGCGTAATTCGCGTCATATGCGCCGCGAGACGTATCGGCCAAGCTCAGTGTTCCAGATTCCTGAATTTCAAACCAAAGGTAGTTTTTTTCTTGAAGAAAATTCAAAATCTCTTGAGCCTTGTAGCCCCACGGTCCCGTTCGGACGTCCGATATTTCCATCATAAATACAGGCCGTTTGCTCAAACTGAAAATCTTGCGCGCTCCGCGAAGAAAATCCAATTCTGCGCCTTCAATGTCCACCTTCACAAAGTCCACTTCCGTGAGCGACCGGGAATTCAAGAATTCATCCAGTGTGGAAACGTGAACGCGAACTTTTTCTGTCGGGTCTGTGACGGCGGGGGGACGTAGGCTGTTGCAACTATCTTCCACGCCTTTCACCACGTATAGGTCGAGATCATCCACCGCACTGCCGAGGGCATTCACCTCGACTCGCACGTTGGAACAGGAGTTCAACTTGAGATGGAATTTCAGCTTTTCTCGCTCGCCCGGAGACGGCTCAAAGGCGAAAATCTTGCCGCTTGGTCCGACGCATTTAGAGAATAGGAGACTGTAGAAACCGTGATGCGCCCCCACGTCAAGCACAGTCTGACCTGGGCGCAATAACCTTTGCACAAAACCCACCTCATCTTCTTCAAAGGCCCCATTCAGTATTCGTTGATCGAGAACGGTATTCCTGGCAATCCAGCGCGAGCCAAATGGAAGACGAATCGGCAGTGGAAACCAACGTATCCAACGAAAGGCAAAGGAGCGGAATTTTTCCTCGCGGGGCTTCCTGGTAAATTTTGCCGCTCGACGAATTGCTTTCGCGGGAAGCGAAACTGGCTTAGCCCAAGGATCAGTCCGAACAATCGGTTCAGGAAAAGGAATGAGGTGCGGAGAGCTTACGGGCTCAAATGACGCGAAAAGAACGGTTCTTCTGCGAGCTTGCGCCGGAGTTTCGCAAAATTGTTCATGGTCCGGCATCGGATCTATCTTGTACACATGGGAAAAACCAGATCGGTAAAGCATTTTCACCAAACTGCCCTCGCTCGGATACATGGCGATATCGGTCAGGCTTTGATCTTCCAGAGATGGCTCTTCCAGTAGCTGAAGTACCGGCTGCTCGGTCGGAAGGCACATGCTTTCCAGAAGCATTCCCTTTCCAGTTAGGCGGCGAAGATTCCGGATTGCCGCGAAGGGATTTTCCAGGTGGTACAAGAGTCCGAAACACAAAACCAGATCAAACGATCCGAGATCGAGTACGTGAGAATCCTGCACGTCGCCTACGAGAAAGGCCACACCAGGATAACGCCTGCGAGCCTCCTCTACATTGGAGAGACGTCCGTCAAAAGCGGTGACGGCAAGGCCAGCCGACCGAAGGATTTCCGCAAAAAATCCCAGGCCGCAACCTGCGTCAAGAGCTGTAGCAAATTTCAACTTAGTGCCCAATTCAGTGACAAGAGAACGAATAGTCGCGCCACGAGCTTCAATCAGCTTCTGGTAATGCGCCTGATCGAAAATTCGCGTATTGGTCTCAGTTACTTTCATTTTCCTTCCGAGTTTCAAAGGTGCACGGCACGTTGAGGATTCCGTTCCACTCATCGCGCGCGTGCTGATAATTTTCCGTCGCCACAATCATTTCTGGCATCGCATCCCACAGATCCACGTTTCCTTCGTCGCTCCACAAACTCACCTGCCAGGAATAGACCCCCGGACGAACTGGAAGGAACGGAAATTCGTAGCCCAGATACGTTGTTCCCGGCGTAAACGTCAGATTGTCGGTGCTGAACGCCCAGACCAGTTGCCGTTCGGAATTGAAAAGAGCAATGCCATGGTGAATGTGGCGAAGCGCTTGATGGACATCGAGCCTGAATTTGATTCGCACTGGCCCCAGAGAATGCAGCGTTTGCCCTCCTTCTGGCGAATCCATCTGCCATCCTCTGAACTGCGCTCCCGAACTTCCGCGCGAACCCTCCGCGGCGGAATTGCGCTCGCTCGTGCTCATCGCAAGTTCGTACGCGCTCACCGTTTCACTCGCCGGCCCGGTTTGCCTCACCGCTCCCCCATCAATCCACGTTACACGGTGGCACAGCCGCCGAATTTGATTCATCTGATGGGTGACCAGAACAACGGTCCGTCCGGCCCGCGCCACGTCCCCCATCTTTCCAAGGCACTTTTTCTGAAAGTTGATGTCCCCGACGGCCAGCACTTCATCCACCAGCAGAATCTCCGGTTCCAGGTGCGCCGCCACTGCAAACGCTAGCCGCACGTACATCCCGCTCGAATAGTGCTTCACCGGCGTATCAATAAATTTTTCCAGTTCAGCGAACGCCACAATCTCATCGAATTTCCGGCTGATTTCGCTCTTGCTCATCCCAAGAATTGCCCCGCTCAGGTATGTATTTTCCCGTCCGGTCAATTCCGGATGAAATCCCGTGCCCACTTCCAGCAGGCTTCCGACGTGTCCATGAATCTCCGCCCACCCCGCGGTCGGCTGTGTAATCCGCGAAAGTATTTTCAGCAGCGTCGTCTTCCCCGCTCCGTTTCGCCCGATCAGCCCCAGCACTTCTCCTTCCCGCACTTCCAGCGACACATCCTTCAGCGCCCAGAAACTTTCTTGCTTCGGGCCCTGCATTGACCGGAATGGCGCCTTTAGAATCCGCCCGAGCGAATCACGCAGCAATCCTGTCTGCGCCACCCCGCGCCGGTACTGCTTCCCCAGCCCCTCGCCCCTTATGACGACGTCATTCATGGTCGGCGCGCTGCCAAGTTGGAACGTCTGAATGTCTCGAAACGACAAAGCACATCCCGCTCAAAGCAACGCGTTTGCTCATAGGCCCGCTACCCCTTGCGTTGCGCCACCGGCCACGGGCGGCCCTGCGATTGCCGCACGCGGGGTGTAGGTGAAGCGGTGGCCCAACTGCACAAGTGGGCTTTCAAAATACTGCCACGAGAGGCGGGCGAAGATATAGACGAAGGCGGCAGTGGCGAGCGTCAGAAGGAGGCTCCGCCGGTCGGAGAGATACGGGATGGTTCTAAAGAAGAGGCCGAAGGCAACGTACGAAACTCCAAAGTGAATAACGTAGACACAATAAGAGACGCGGCCGAATTCGCCCAACCAAGCGGCGCGGGCACAACGGGCGATAGCGCTTTCGCGATACGCCAATACCGTTAGGAGCAGGACAAAATAGAAAGCCGCGATCCACGAAAGGCCTACTGTCACCGTCAACGTCACCAACGGATCGGAAAATTTGTACCAAAGAACGAACATGCCAGCGCCGAGCACAGTCAGTGCGGAATAAACAATCACGGCCCCGCGTTGCATCCAAGCCCGAAAGCGATCTTCGCGCCACAGTAACGCTGCAAGCACGCCCAAACAGAGTGCGTCCGCGCGGCAAAGCGTACACGCGTAAGGGTTGACGTGCAGGCCGGGATTGATCAAGCGCACGTAAACTCGCAGCGCTGGTGCGGCGATGATCACGATGGTCACCAACACAAATACTGAGCGGCGTTTCAAGAATCGGATGACCAGTGGCGCCACTAGATAGAACTGTTCTTCTACCGCGAGCGACCACAGAACGCCGAACCAATAGAGAAAGATAGTCTGATATTCGGGGACAACAATATTTTGCAGAAAAAAGAAGTGCTCGAAGACCGGGAAGCCGAGACCGGGCAGTTGATGGGAGTTCATATGCTGGCGCAGAAGAGATCCGCCCGCGGCTATCAACACGATGTAAGCGAGAATCCAGAGGTAGTAGATGGGAATGATGCGGAAAAAACGGCGAATGTAGAAAGTCTTGAAATAGTTTGGCGAGGAGCGCGCATCGAGAAGGATACCGCCGATGAGAAAACCGGACAAAACAAAGAACAGGTCTACGCCGGTCCAACCGAGCCGAAAAATGGATTGGAAGCGCTGATAAGAGGGCGTCGCTGGAGCCATGACGCGATAAAAATAGTGAAGCAACACCACAATGAATATCGCGATTCCCCGCAGACCATCCAGCTCCGGTATTCTCCCGGCCCCCGCATGCGCCTCGCGAACCACCGTCGCCATCAATCCCGCCCCCGCTCCCCGCTCCCATCCCGCACGTTTCCACCCTCGTCTTGCATTTTTCCCTTGCAATTACGTTACGTTTGTGCTAACATACCCCATGTTCGGCTCGCACTACACCCTTCCGCCCCAACCTCCGCCCGCTAACTCCCGCAGATTCAGCACTTGCAAAACCCCCGCCTCGCAACCGCCTTTATTTTCAACACTTACAAAATTCTCTGTATCTGCTCATTCTAAGAGACTTAAACTCCCTTTAGAATCAGCACTTACAGAGCGTGAACCTGTAACCACCTTTAGATTCAGCACTTACGAAAAACAGGGGGGTACCCCCCTCACACCCGGTCCGCCACCGTTCCTTCCATCCTCTGGAAGAACACCACCCCGCCAAAAAGGATCAGCAGCACCGCCGCGGTCGACGCCAGCAGGCTCGCCGACGGCGCCCTTCCGTGTCCCGTCAGCGCCCACCGGAACCCGTCAATCACCCCCGCCATCGGATTCAGCCCGTACAGCCACCGCCACCGCTCCGGCACCAGCGAACTCGGATACGCCACCGGCGAAGCGAACATCCAGAATTGCAGCAGAAATGGGATTACGTACTTCACATCGCGATACAGCGCGTTCAGCGCGGAAAGCCACAGCCCCACGCCCAGCGCCGTCAGAATCGCCAGCAGCAAAAAAAACGGCAGCAGCGCAAACGAAATCGTCGGCCGCATTCCGTAATACAGCGTCACACCGATCAGCACCGCAAACCCAATGGCGAAATCCACCAGCCCGGAAAGGACCGAGGAAAGCGGCAGCACCAGCCGCGGAAAAAAAACTTTCGTGATCATCCGCTGATTTTCCACGACGACGTTCGTCGCGTTCTGCAGCGCGTAGTTGAAATACATCCATGGCACCAGCGCCGCAAAATAGAACACCGGATACGGCAATCCTTCCGACGGCAGCTTCGCCAGCCGCCCGAAGAACAGAGTGAACACTAGCATGGTCAGCAGCGGCTGCAGCACCACCCATAGCACGCCCACCGCCGTCTGCTTGTAGCGGATCTTCACGTCGCGCCACACGAAAAAGTACAGCAGTTCGCGGTACGCCCACACTTCGCCGAGCCGCAAATTAAAGAGCCCGCGCGGCGGCTCGATCCGCGTCACAATCGCCGACGAAGCGGGCGCCCCCGGCGGCAGGGCCGCCGCGGACGGCGACGATGGTACCGACACCATCAGCGCAAACTCCGGCGGCACTGGAGAGGAAAAAACATTTCTTAAGGTTACCAGAGAAGCGCCGCACCGGACGCCGGAAGATGCCGCGGACGATAAATCGAAAAAACCGCGCGCTAGTTCGTCGGATGCTCTTTCAGTTGCTCGATGTCCTCCCGCTCGATGTTCCGCATCATGTCCTTGCGCCGGAAAAGATATTGTTCGAGCAGTCCGCTAACACGTCGCGGCACAACGCTGAACTGGTTCTCCGCCACCTCGCTCCACGAAACGGCGCCCCGCGCCGGAATCAGGTGGGTGCCCCACTGGAACATCAATCCCAAATTCCAAATCACAAAACAAAGCAGCAGCGGAACGGTCGCAAAAATTGCGGATCGGGGCGACGAAAATTTATCCGAAAGAAATTGCAAAATCATCGCCAGGCCAATCACAAAGAAAACCGTCAGCGAAACGAAGAACCGGTTTCCAAACGATGAGATGCCCGCCCAATCCGGATACGAAGCGATGAAATAGTAGAACGCCAGCACCGAAGCCAGCACGGGGACGCCCACCCGCGGCGCCTTCCGCGAAAACAAAAATATCCCCACGACCGAAATCAGCAAAAGCGGCGTCCACGAAAAAAGTCCATGGTTCGCGGAAAACAAAACCTGCAAAAACGCGGGTGAAGTCCAATGCCACGCGGAAATCGGAATGTATCCCGTTTCGGTGGAAGCGCCGTAAATAATTCGCTTGGTAATCAGCGTCGGCAGAAAAGCGGCAAGTAACGCGACGGCGAAAAGCGCGTAAGACACAAGGAGTGATGGGATTTGCGCGGCACGATTCCGCTCGACCGAATCGCGAAGTACAAACAAAGCTTCGACCGCCACAAGCACAAGCAGCATCACGTTTGCGTAATAAACATCCAGCATCAATCCCGCAATCGCGCCGAGCAGAATCCATTGCGCATAAGTACGGCCTTCCCGCGTGTGCAGCCAGTACGCGAAGAACACCGCGACCATAAACGCGGAATGTGCATGCGACCACGACGGATTGAAATACATATACACCGCGAGCGAACTTCCGCCCCAAATGGCGAGCGTGGCCAGGAGGGCGGTGCGCTCCGCGACAAATTTCTTCGCGAGCCGAAACGCGAGGAACAGCGCGAAAAATCCGTAAAGCGAAGTGGCAAACGCCATGGCAATACGATAGGGCGCGGAGAAACCGTCCGCAGCAATCGAAGCCCCGAAAGAACGGGCGATCAAAACACATACGTGCGCGGCGAAAAGAAATGGCGCCCACAAAATTGCCGGGCCAATGGTGAAGTGATTTTCGAGATGGCCCGTCGCAGTGCGGTATTCGCTGCGCGGCTGGCCGGATTCATCGAGGCGACTTTCGCGAAAACTTGTGTTGGCGTGCTGGTAGTCGGGGGCGAAATCGAGATTGTGCTGAATCAAAATTGCGCGCGCATATCCGTAATATCCGACCCCGTCGCCGCGCACCCAGGGATTCGACAAAGGCAGCGTGAGAAGGAAAAAAAGGACGAGGAGGCGCTCTGAAACGGAGAGAAGGCGCAAATGGCGGAACACGCTTGAGTCGTTTTCCACTTACAGTTGATCTGTCCAAGAAATAGCGATCCGCGTGACCCGTGCGCGGGATCGAAATGTTCGAGCAAATGCCGCGACCACTAAGTAACCAAACGATACCGCATCTGCGCGAAGAGAAACAGAAAAAAGTGGATTAAGCGAAATTGCCGGTGGCCACGCGAGTGGCGGCAACGCTCTTTTCCTTCATGTGTGCAGCCACACGGTCGATGATTTCGTTCAGCGGCGTCTGCGGACGGAATCCCGTGATGGCCTGCAGCTTCTCGACGCAGGGCACACGGCGCATCATGTCTTCGAATCCCGGCTCGTACGCTTTGTCGTAGGGGATGAACTCAACGGACGAGCTACTGCCAGTGCGCGCGATCACACGCTGCGCAAGATCTTCAATGGAAATTTCCTCGGTATTGCCTACGTTTACGACTTCTCCGATCGCGCGGTCCGAATCGATCAATTTAATGAGCGCGTGAACAGTATCCCGGACGTCGCAGAAGCAGCGCGACTGTTTTCCGTTTCCGTACACACCGATGGTGCCGTTATCGAGCGCCTGGCGCACGAAATTCGGAAGCACCATGCCGTAGCGGCCGGTCTGGCGCGGGCCGACCGTGTTGAAGAAACGCAAGACAATGACAGGAACTTTCTTTTCTTTCCAGTACGAAAGCGCGAGAAATTCGTCGAGCGCCTTCGAAGCGGCATAGCTCCAGCGTCCCTTGGTGGTGGGGCCAAGCACGAGGTCCGCTTCTTCGCGAAACGGAACTTGCGTGCTTTTTCCGTAGACTTCGGAAGTCGAGGCGGTGACAACGAGTTTTCTTTTTTTGGCAGCGGCCTCCAGAATCATCTGGGTACCGTTGACGTTGGTTTCGATGGTTCGAACGGGGCTTTCCACGATCAGGCGAACGCCGACCGCGGCGGCAAGATGCACGACGACGTCTGCATCGTCCACGAGCTCCGCGACGAGCTGGCGATTTTCGATGGAATCCAAATGATATTCCATACGGTCGGAAGACTTGAGGTGACGGATGTTCTCCATGCTTCCGGTGGAAAGATTGTCGAGAAGCACGACGTGGTCGCCGCGTTCGAGCAGCCGCTCGGCGAGATGCGAGCCGATGAAGCCCGCTCCACCGGTAATCAGAAAACGCACGAAACCTCCTTCGAATGCCTAGAGAGCCAGTTCGTCATCGTCGGAATGATTGGACTTGCGCAACTTGTGCATCTCTTCCTCAGGCATATGAGGAAGATCCGTGGCTTCCTGGGGACCGTAGCCGTAGGAATAAGGATAGTAGCGATAGGAATAGTAGTAGTCGGGCGCGCTGGAATCGACTGCGTTCAGCACGACGCCCAGCATCCGGCACTTCACGCTGTTTAAGAGATCGCGAGTGCGGGTGAACGCTTCTTTCGGCGTTTCACCACTGCGAACAACGAGGAGCACGCCGTCGACAAGAACGGACAGGATGACGGCGTCCGTCGCAGCCATGATCGGCGGCGAATCTATGACGATAAATTTAAATTTGGTGCGGAGCTCCGCAAGCGCATCCGCCATCTTGTGAGAAGACAAAAGGTCCGCGGGATTGGGCGGGAGAGGCCCCGTTGGAATCGCCGCGAGATTGGGAATCGCCGGATGCGGAACGGTGACGAGATCGAGGCTCGAGACGCCCGCGAGATAAGAGCTGAGGCCGGCATACTTACCGTCGGTGAGATTGAGCAAACGGCCGACGCCGGGCTTGCGCAAGTCCGCGTCGATCAGAAGCGTGCGGTCGCCGAGCTGCGCGAGAGTGACGGCAAGATTTGCCGCGGCAGTCGTCTTGCCCTCGCGCGGAAGAGCGCTGGTCACAAGAATGGTTTGCGGAGGATGATCGGCCTGAGAAAGCAGCAGGGCCGTTCGAAGCGCACGGAAGGCTTCGGACATTTGCGATTTGGGGAGATGCTGCGCGACGAGCTCGATGCGCTTGTCGTGCCCGTTGCTGGAGACTCCCTTGAGCAAACCGCGGCGGCCGTTGCTGCTCGAATCGGCAAAAGCCGGCACGACGGCGAGAGAAGGCAAGCGGGCGAGAGTCTCGACGTCGTCAGGAGTCTTCACCGTGTTGTCCAGATATTCGCGAAGCAATGCCAATCCGACTCCGCCGAAAAGGCCCACGATAAACGCCAGGGCAATGTTGCGCGCTTTTGCCGGACGCGTGGGAGTGGATGGAATCATGGCGGGATCGACGACGCGAATATTCGAAGACTTCAGCGCGCCGGAGATGTTCGCTTCCTTGAGCTTGGTGAGCATTCCATCGTAAAGCGTCTTGTTGGCTTCGGCTTCGCGCTTGAGAATGTTGTATTCGACGAGGCGCTCGGCCATCTGATTCACTTCCGCCTTTTGCTGATCGAGGGCCTGCGTCAGAAGCATTTCGCGCTGGCGGGCGGCGTTGTAGTCGATTCCCATCTGGTCGATGATGGCTTTCTTTTCATCGGCAATGAGCTTGTCTGTTTCCTTGATCTGACCCTGCAGTCGCTGGACCTTGGGGAAATTGGGGCCATATTGCGCCAGTGCTTCCGAAAGCTGCGTGTTGTAATCGCTGTGACGCTTGCTGAGATCCTGCAGCGTGGGGTCCAACCGGAGTTCCGGCACGGAATCGGCGTCGGCACTCTTTGCGAACTCATAGAGAGCCTGGCGCTTCATGCGCTCGCTCTGCGCGTCGGTCAGTTCCTTGTTGATATCGGAGAGGCGCTGCGTGGAAATGTTCTGCTTGTCGTCGAGTTCCCAAATCTGGTTCTTGCGTTCGTATTCGAGGCGGGCGTCTTCGGACTTCTGAACCTTGACTTTGAGATCGTCGAGTTGATCGGCGAGCCAGGAAGAAGCCTGGGCGATGGCCTGATAGCGGCTGCGGAAATTGTCTTCGCGGAAATTTTCGATGTGCGCGTTTACGATACGGGCCGCGAGCTGCGGATCGGTAGATTCGAAGGTGACATCGAGAAGGCGTGAGTTGGGGACGCGACGCACCGCCAGGCTGCCGAGAAACGCGGCAAGTTCACCCGGACGCTTGTGGTTGGCAAGACTGCCCGACGCGATCGCTTCCGAAGGAGCCTGACCGGACGAATATTCGGGGTTGTTGGCGAGGCCGGTGCTGCGAATGGTTTGCAGCGCCAGCGTCTCGCTCGTCAGAATTTTGGACTCGGTTTCGATGTAGGTATCCGTGTCCATGAGGTAGTCGTACGATTCCGCGCCTTGAAACGGGAGGACATTCGAATTTTCGCGGTCAATCTCGATTCTGGCGGTCGTGGAATAGACCGCTTGCATGCGAAAGGTGGCGATGGAAACGATCGTGACGACAGCGATGAGAAAAGAAAGAATCAGCCACTGATGTTTGCGGAGGATTAAAAGGTAATCGTAAAGGTGCGGCTCGCGGGGAGAAAGATCGATGGGAACGAAACGCGAAGCGGAGGAAAGCACTTCGACGTTGCCGTTCGAACCGTTTTCGCGAGGCACAAGTTTGTTGTCGTCAGTCATTCGAACTCACTATCACCGCCCGATGCGGAAGATGGCGACGGCGGTGCCGATACCCAGACCAACTTCCGCCGCGCGCAGAAGAGCAGTGCGGCTGCCACTCTGAGGCACATAGAGAACGTCGCTCGCCTGGAGCCTTACGTCCTCGGTTTCTTGATTCAAAACTTTTCCCAAATCAACCATGACCTGATGCTGCTGTCCTGTCGAATCCTTGCGGATGATCACAGCCTGATGCTTGCGCGCGGTCGCGTTCAAGCCGCCTGCCAGCGCGAGCGCTTTCAAGGTGGAGAGCTGTTCTCTATCACTCAAAACGACAAAACCACCCGGGTGCTGAACGGCTCCCAAAACGTAGACGATGCCGGCATGAGGAACGGTGACGATGTCGCCGCCCTGAAGCGTAATATTGTTGCGGGTGTCGCCGATTTCCAAAAGTTCGTTGAGATTGACGGTGATGGTGTTTGCCAGCGGTGGAGGTTCCGCAGCGGGTACCATGGGCGCGGACTCCGGTGTCTTTGCCGGCGTCGCCTCGGTTGCGGCAGCGGAAGCTGAGCCGTTTGCAGGCACGGGAGAATTCACGACGTCCTGCGGACTGATTTCGGGCGCTTCGGTGGAAGATGCGAGCGGTGTCTGTTCGCCGCGGGTGATGATAACCGAGTCGCCCGCGTCACTCGAAATGCCGCCGGCTTCCGCGAGCACTTCGAGAAGCGTGACGGGACGATCCGCCTCGTACACCATCGGGTGACTGACCGCGCCGAGAATCGTGATGGGACGGCCCTTCTTTTCCTTTACGCTGACGTTCACTTGAGGGTGAGAGACGAGGCCGTTGGCTTCGAGGATTTCGGCGATTTTTTGCTGAGCCTGTATTTCGGTAAGGCCGGTCATCTGAAGACGAAGAGGAAGCAAGGGCAAGCTGATAGAGCCGGTTTGGCTGACGCGAACTTCCCGAGAAAGCTCGGGCACATCAAAAACTTCGACGACGAGCAAATCGCCCCGGCCGATGACGTAATCCCCTGAAGGAGTGCGCGAAGACGCGGAGAGCGCCTTAATGCGTTCGTTTGTCTGTTGCGTTGTTTCAAGGACGGCCTGCGCGCGGCTGGTCGGCGCCAGAACCAGTATCCCAAGCAGGGCGGTCGCGACGAAACAAACGGTGCGCGCACCCAGTCTGGCTGGCTGCATTCTAGTTGATACCCCCAGGCTGATTATACAGGGTGTAAGCGCTGGTGAATCAGGGATTTCGCGAGCGGCGATGTTTCGCGGCGGCGGGGATGGGTTGCGGAGAAGCGACGGAAAAGGTGGAGGTGGCGAGGAGGGCCATCAGGAAGAAGAAGTAGGCGTTGGAGGGGATGTGGAGATTGAAGTCGACGAGACTGTGAACGAGGAGGCCGCAACAGCCGGCAAGTCCGGCGAGGCGGAGCGCGGAGACGAAGGAGAGCTTCGAATCCTGCAGCGCGCGCAATCCGGAGATCAGGAGAATGCCGACAAACCATGCGCAGCAAATCCCTCCGAGAATTCCGGTTTCGGCGAGGGCTTCGAGATAGTCGTTGTGAATGTGGTTGACGATTTTTCCGTCGTACAGCGTTTCATAGGGCGGATAGACGATTTGCGTGGTGCCGAGCCCGGTGCCGAGAACGGGATGATCGAGGAAGATACGCCACGCGCCGTGTCGCATGGAGGCGCGCTTTCCTTCTTTTACCTCCATCGACTGCAGGCTGCCGAAGCGGGAGAGAACTTCGCGGACGCCGATCCAGGAAACAAACGAAAGAGCGGCGAGAATGACGATGCCGCCGGTCAGGAGATGTTTGCCGCCGGCGCGGCGGAGGAGGATGACGGAGAAAAGAAGAAGCAGTTCGATGGCGAAACTGACGATGCCGCCGCGCGAGGCGGAGAGAACGATGGCAACGATGGGCACCAACGCAAAGAAACCGATCACGACGCGGCGTTCCTTGCGGACTTTGCCAAGAGAAAGAGGCACAAGAGAGATGGGAATCGCGAGCTCCGCGAATCCGGCGAAATGATTGCGATTGACGTAGGGACCGAACGGAATTCCGCCGTAACGCATTTCGCGAAACCAATAGAGTTTCCCGTTGAACGTGAGGTGCTGCAGAATTCCGAAGCCGCAGACGAAAAAAGCCATCAGCATGGCGAACCAGAAAAATTCGCGCCAGTCCTGCACGGTGCGGAAAGCCTGGGCGGCGAGAAAAATCAGAATGATGTCCGCAAGCAGCAGCTGGAATTCAATTCGCGTGGCGAAGAGCGACGCGGTGCGGTGGAAGAGGATTTGCGCGAGGACGACACAGGCAAACGCGAGAAGCGGCGGGAGAATGGTAGGCAGAGTGATTTCTTTTTCCTGATACAAAACGAAAAACACCGCCCAGAAGAAAAACAAAATTCCGGCGGATGCTTCGAAAACCGCGATGGACCATTCCTCGACGCCGCCGTGCGCGAGAACGCCAAACGCGAGGAGAGCGCAGACCGCGATGCGCAGGAGTTTCATCGATTCGCGTGCTCCGCGGCCACGGGCACAAACGAAACATCGTCAATCCAGGCGGTGCCGGCAATTTCGCCATCGGGCAAATCGCTTTGATAACGCGCAGCGCAGACACGCACTATTTCGGTGTCCTGCGGCTGAGTCCAGGTCAGGGAGACTCTGGTCCATGGCTGATCGCCGTGAACATCGGCTGTGTGCGCGCTGAAAACTTTATTTCCGACGCCGGCGGCAACGACAAAGCGCGGTCCTTCGTTTGAGGTGACGGACTTCGTTTTAATCCAGGCGGAGAATTCGTAGGTCTTGCCGGGCTCGGCGACTACGACGTGACAAATGTTGTCGAACGCAAGATTCGTTCTGCTCGCGAAAATCAATCGCAGAGATTGTTCGCCCGAATGTTTTTCCTGAGGATCGGTTTGAATCTGCACGCCCTTGATGACTGGCTGATAAAACCAGCCGAGACCGCCGTGCTGGAATCCGGCTTCAAAACCGCCATCCCACAAAATCGAACCAGAGGCGTCGGGCGGGATGGGCTTTTTGAGTTTTTGCATCGCCTCCTGCCAGAGAAGAGCGGCGTCACGCGGACGATTGTTTTGCAGCAAAGCGTTGGCGAGGGGCGTGACGTCCAGGACTTGGAGAGCGCCGGGGAGAGCGGCGGCGCGAGACCAGACAGAGAGAGCGACGTCAAGCTGGCCATCGTTGGTGAGATCGAAAATTATGTCGAGATACGCTTCGAGATTTCGCGGAATGACGTTGTCGAGAATTTCGCCGACGTCGGGGACGACGCGGTGGCAGCGGGAGAAAGCTTCGGCGCTGCGCTTGGGGTCGGCCTGAACAGCTTTTTTGATTTGGGAAAACGCAGCGGGAATTTCATTCTGGCGCAGAAGGAAATTTCCGTAACTCCAGTGGACTTCAGCGGACAAGGGAGCGGCGCGTTCGGCTTCGACGTAGGATGCGCGGGCGTCGTCGAATTTGCCGGCGTCGGAATAATTCGTGGCGAGGGCGAGAAGCGTTTCCGAAGAGAGAGGATCGAGAGAACGCGCGACGAGCAAAGCGTGAAGGGCGGCTTCGGGATCGGCGTTTTCAAAATCATTCTGGTAAAAACTGCCGAGCAAAAACCAATTGCGAGCGTTGGCGGGTTCGAGACGAGCCGCCTGTTCGTAACCGGCGCGAGTGTTGAGGTCAACGGCGTGAGCGGCGCGCGCGTTGCGGATGCTGAAGTAAACGAGAAATGCGGACGCGATGAGCGAGAGAAAAAGTAATCCGCGAGAGGCGCGGGGCGAAGTCCGCAGAATCATGACTCACAACTCTGCCTAAGCGAGAGGCGCGGAGGCAAGTGCAAAGTCGGGAAGCGGCGTGGAAAAAATTCAGGGGAGATGGACGACGGCGATGCGGACGGGTTCGAGCTGGGTGACGTCGAGAATTTTTCCGTCGTTGAGATTGTCGAGATGGCTGTTGGAGATGAAATAAAAATCGGAGCCGCGAATGGCGCCGGTGGTGGGAAGCGAGGTGAAAGCGGAGCGATTTTCGAGGACAGTGGTTTTTGCGACGCGCGTGTTGCCGGCGGAAAGTTTGAAGGCGGCGATGCGCGAAGAGCCGATGCCGTTTTGAACTGCGATGAGGCTGCCGTTGTACCAGTAGAGGCCGTCGGCGCCGGCGAGCGTGGAGTGCGGGCCGGGATTGATGTCGTGGCTGGAGAGAGTTTGCAGATCGATGGAGAGAACGCCGAGAGCGTCGGCGACGAAAAGAGTTTTGTCGTCGGAGGCGAGGGCGATGCCGTTGGGATAAATGAGTTCGCGATGAACGGGGAGAAGCGCGAAAGTTTTTTTGGCGGGATCGAAGCGATAGGCGCAGTTGTTGAGGCTATCGGTGAGAACGACTTCGCCGGAGGAACGGACAACGAGATCGTTGAAGCCGTGTTTGGCGCGATCGTCGAGGGAAAAGCGGCCGAGAAGTTTTGCGTCGGGCGAGTAATGGAGGAGTTCGGCGTTGCCGCGATCGTCTTCGGTGTTGGCCCATATGGAAGAGTCGGTGGGATCGAGACGGATGCCGAGGACGGGGAGGAGACGGTCGCGATTGGCGGGAACAAAATCGGAGGCGTGACTGTCGGGCGTAATTTGGACGATTTTTTTCTGGGCGAGAGAGCTGAGATAGAAAATTTTTCGGTTGGAATCCCAGGCGAGGCCTTCGGGGATGAGATTTTTTTCTTCGGTGACGAGGGCGAGGCGCGCCTGGGCGACGACGGGAAAATCGCGATGAACTTTTTCGATGAGCTTGGAGAATTCCTTGTCGGAATGAAGTGCGGCAAATTCGGGGCCGCCGGAAGGATCGAAACCTTCGCTGAGTGCGAGGCACTCGCCGAGGAGTTTCATGGCGTCGCGGCTTTCGCCGAGATGTTGGTGCGCGGCGGCGAGGACGAAGAGAGCGGCGGCGCGGTCGGGAAAGGTTGGAAGCAACTTTTCGATGGCGGCGATTTGGGCGCGCGTTTCGGCGGCGTCGGTGGGTTCAGCGGGAGCGCCGCGAGTTTCGTCTTGCTGGGCGAAGGTGGGAATAGAGAGCGCGAGAGTAGCCAGGAGCAAGAGGAGAAGGCGGCGGAGTTTGAGGATGGTGGTCATGTTGTTGTTAGACGGTAGAAGAGTCGGATGCGCGAGGCAAATTGCAAAATGGAAATGAGTGGGGGTACACCCCGGGTGTTTTGGCAAAGAGTGGGGAAGTTATTGAAAGGATGAGAGATGAGTTGCCGTGCACGGCAAAAGAGCGTGCCGCGCGTGCACCCCTCGCAGAAATCGCTCGGGGCAAGGAAGAGCGAATGTGAGAATGTTCGAGAGGGGGCCCCCCCTCCCCCTGTTTTTCGTAAGTATTCATTCTGGAGGAGTTAGGCGGAGGGTAGGGGGTGGGTACTGGGCCCGTGCGCACGCTCGTTGTCGTGGCATGGCAACGGCGAGGGATCGAGATGGCGACGGCGGGCACGGCGCTGGTTCCTTTCTTCCATAGCAGGCGCGTTCGCGGAGTTTTGCGAGCGCTGAGTTTGGGAATAGCTTACGAGAAATGGGTAAGGAAAAACGACTGGTCGGAGTGATGGATTTTGTACGGCTGTACTTTTTGTGATTTTCGTTCGAACGACGATGAGGAATGGCACGTTGGAGAACTCGCCGGAACAACGACGGCTACCTGCGCACGTTTTAGGAGGTCAGCTATTGGGAGTCAGGCAGGGGACGACTTGGCGGCTGTGGCGGCGGTAAAGACGGAAATCAGAGTCGGTGGTGAGGAGGAGCGGATCGGCGAGGGATTCCGTCATGCGAACGAGGCAGGCGTCGGCGAGGCTCATGGGAATGTTGGAGTATTTCTCGATGAGCCGACTGACAGGCTCGATATTTTCCGAAAGATGGAACGAGACGACAAGGGCACGGCGGCGAAGCATGGTGCTAACGCTGGTGTGGCCGCGATCACCCAGCAGGTGATACGCCTCGGACAGTACCGACTCGCAAGTGGACCAGGGCGGAGGTAACTCTGCGGCCTGCGCAGCTGCCCAAACGTGATGGGAATCGCGGGCGTTTAACAGAGCGACCAAAAAGCCAGCGTCAACGAGAACGTTTCTTGCCATAGCCGGTCGAGCGGAGATAGTCCTTCTTGCGGGAGGAGAGATCCGCCGGCAGGCCATGCACCGACCCGATCAGGTCCGCGATGGTTTCGAGATTGCCATTGCGACGCCGTTTCCGAGGAGCGGTTTGGAGGCGTTCGCGGACGACATCAGACTTCGAAATCTTTCTGCCGCGGGATTCGGCTTCGATATCGGCAACGAGCGGAGCAGGAAGCCGAACAGTGAGCGATTTCATGGGACGAGTGTATTACATACACGGCAGCACTGCAAGACAAAGAGGCATAGACGCCGCCACAATGAGAAAAGGCCACGCGTCTTAAGACCTGCCATTACAAAGGCGATGTTGGGATGTATGCGTCCATTTGTTATGCTCGGCGCGCGAAAGAGAGGTGTGGCGTGCGGAAATTGCGGGTGGCGCGGACGATGAGGATTGTGATGGCGGCGGGAGTTTTGGCGGCGGCGTTTTTGCTGGCGGCGGGGACGGCGTGGGGGCAGGAAGCGGCGCAGGGGAGCGCGGGGAAGGCGCTGTTTACATGGCGGGAAGTGATGATACCGGTGCGGGATGGAGTGCATCTGCAGACGGTGATACTGGCACCGGCGGAGCAGAAGGAGTCGCTGCCGATACTTTTTCGGAGAACACCCTATGGAGTGCCGGAGAAGGCGCCCGCCGAGATGCCGACGAGCTGGAAAGAATTGATGGCGGACGGATACATCATGGTGATTCAAAATTTGCGCGGGCGATTCAAGAGCGAAGGAACATTCGAGCTGACTTCGCAGGTGAACCTGGCGGACCCGAAAAGCACGAACGAGACGACGGATGCTTACGACAGCATCGAGTGGCTGGTGAAAAACGTACCGAACAACAATGGAAAAGTAGGGATGTACGGAGTGAGCTACGACGGGCTGACGACGGCGCTGGCGCTGCTACAGCCGCATCCGGCATTGAAAGCGATGAGCGAGCAGGCTTCTCCGGTGGATCAATGGATGAACGACGATGACCACCGGTACGGCGCGCTGCGCGAAAGCTACGATTTCGAATACGCGGTGATGGAGCAGGCGGACAAGAACAGCAACACGCACTTTGCGTTTGAGACATACGACAGCTACGAGTGGTATTTGAATCTGGGGCCGCTGGCGAATATCAACGCGAAATATCTGCACGGAAAAATTCCCTACTGGAATTCGACGGTGGAACATCCGGACTATGACGACTTCTGGAAACGCGAGGCGTGGGTGAGGCAACTGCACGGTTCGACGGTGCCGAACTTGAATGTGGCGGGATTCTGGGATCAGGAAGATCCGTGGGGGCCGTGGCAGATTTTCCGCCATGCGGCGGAGCACGACCCGGAGCACACAAATTTTATGGTGGCGGGGCCGTGGTTCCACGGACAGTGGCAGACGCCGAAAGCGGACAGCATCGGATTGATTCCCTTTGGCGGGCACGAAACGGCGCGGGAGTTTCGCGAGACGATTGAAGCGCCCTTTTTCCGCTACTACCTGCACGGCAAGGGAGAGAAACCAGCGTGGCAGGCGAGCACGTTCCAGAGCGGCTCGAATACATGGCACACGTATGCGGCGTGGCCGCCGAAAGAGGCGGTAGCGACGAACTTATATTTGCACGCGGATGGGACGCTTTCGTTTACAGCACCCAGCGCGGCGGAGGCGAGTGCGTTTCGCGAATATGTGTCGGACCCGGCGAATCCGGTGCCTTACCGGCAGCGGCCGATTTCGCCGACGTATCCGGCGGGCGATTGGCGGACATGGGAAGTGGCGGACCAACGATTTGTGGACGGACGGCCGGATGTGTTGACGTTTGTGAGCGCGCCGCTGGAAAAGGATTTGGTGGTGACAGGGCCGCTAGCGGCGGATCTGTTTGCTTCGACGTCGGGGACGGACAGCGATTTTGTGGTGAAGCTGATTGACGTGTTCTCGCAGGACGCGCAGAAAAATGCGTGGGAAGAGGAAGCGGGGCCGAAGCCGGGGCAGTTCGCGCAATCGTTGAATGGATATGAATTGCCGATTGCGATGGAAGTGCGGCGCGGACGGTATTTGAAGAGTTTTGAGCATGCGAGCGCGCTCAAAGCGAATGAAGCGACGGAGTGGGGAGTTCCCTTGCGGGATCACGACCACGTATTTTTGAAAGGGCACCGGATTATGGTGCAGGTGCAGTCGACGTGGTTTCCGCTGATTGACCGGAATCCGCAGAAGTTTGTGAAGAGCATTTATGAGGCGACGGAGGGGGATTTTGTGAAGGCGACGCAGAGAGTGTATTGCACGCCGAAGATGGCGTCGCGGGTTGTGTTGCCGGTCGTGAAGTAGGGAAGAAAAAGCAGATTCGGAAACGAAGAAGGGCACGATGTATCGTGCCCCTACGCAGGCAAAACAAGGATCGGGGATCTAAACGGTGATGGCGCCGCGGCCGAGAGTCTCGGTGTAAACAGGGAGAGCGGGGCGGTAAGGGAAAGTGGCGGGGGCAGTGGTGACGAATTGTGAGTGGAGGTTGCGCTGAACGCGGCGGCCCCAGGCGCGGACGAAACCGAAATTGAGTCCACCGCAGATAGCGGAGCTTGCGAGCGGGACGAGACGAGCGACCCATTTTTCGGCGGCTTCGGCGCCGAGACGGACGGCGAGGCGTTCGACAATCATGGGAGCGATTTTTTCGACGAGCTGTTTTTCGGCGAGGTCCTTGCCGAAATCGATTCCGGTGGCAGCGGCGGCGGCGAGCCAGAGTTCGCGCTTTTGATCGTCATCGCGGAAATCAAATCCATAGAGCAAACAGAGACGCTGAATTAAACGCAGCGTAATGAGAGTGAGAAGACCGGCGTCGGGAAGAAGTGTGATCATGCCGCCGAGGCCGAAACCGGCGCCTTCGAGGAAGGCGAGGCGCTGCGCATCGCGAATCAAAACGGCGGCGACGGAGTCTAATTGCTCGACGGGATAGCGACGGAGCTGGCGGAAGTCCGTGATGTAGATTTTATGTTTGCGGGCGAGATACAGGCGGAACTCTTCGCGATTGATTTCGATGGAGCGCATGCCGCCGCGAAGACCGAAGCGAAAGAGGCGGCTGAAGCTAGTGACAAGACTCATGGTTTTTGGAACCATCCTGACGGGACGCAGGCAAGAGTGCCTACGCTACCAAGACCAAAGCGGAAAAGGCGGCTGAAGCTACTGACAAGACTCATGGTTTTTCAAACCATCCTGACGGGACGCAGGCAAGAGTGCCTACGCTACCAAGACCGAAGCGGAAAAGGCGGTTGAATGAGGTGACAAGACTCATGGTTTTTAGAACCATCCTGACGGGGCGCAGGCAAGAGTGCCTACGCTACCAAGTCCAAAGCGGAAAAGGCGGTTGAATGAGGTGGCAAGACTCATGGTTTTTAGAACCATCCTGACGGGGCGCAGGCAAGAGTGCCTACGCTACCAATGCCGAAGCGGAAAAGGCGACCGAAGGTTGTGGTCAGTCCCATGGGATATAACCCGCTATTAGTCTAACGCATCTCATGGCGATTAGATTCGGTAATGCGGGTGGGGTGTTGCTTGCGGCAAAGAGGCGATTGTCCGGAGAACGGGTAAAAAGGAGAGCCTGCGCAAGCGGACGTTAATCGGAACGCGTCAAAAAGAGGGCGGTACTACTTGACGCGTCTGGGGTTTTCGGTAAACTGCGTTTTCTCTATGGCGACGAGCGTACAATTCGTGCCAGCTGTTTCTCCGGCGGATCTGGAGTATCCGCAGAAGGAAGCGGCGTTTTTTTACGGACTGTTTTTGCGCGGACATTCCGCGGAAAGATTGCGCAGGGATATTGAAGTGCCGCCGGCGGTGCTTGCGAAATGGCATCGTGAAGCGGAGCGCGACCCGCAGTTGGGCGACGTATTTCAACGGATGGTTGATTACAGGCGGCGGGTGCTGGCGATTTTCGATCTACTGGTAGAGTCAGACGGAAATCAGCGGGTGCAGTAAGTTGGGAGCGGCGCGGAGCCGCCCTTCATAGAAACGAAATAGCGGGCTACAAAAAATTGTAAAAACCTGACCGTTGGTACAGGTTGCGTTATTTGCGAGCAACCCATTTCAGGGGTGTGGCTTCTAACCCGAGCTGGGGGACAAGTGTCACAAAATGCAGGGGATCGCGCATTTGACGCGGTACTTCTGCAGGGGTAGAATCCTCCAGTCCTACAGTTAGAGGTGTCTTCCAAATGTCCAGGGTACTCCGAACGGTCATTTCAGGTATTTTTGCGTTTTCCATTGCGCTGCCGCCAATGCAGGCGCAGCAGGCTCAGGCTCCCGCCAACGATCCAACGGCTCCGCCCACGAACCAAAAGCTGACCAAAGAACAAAAGAAGAAGATGGGCCGAGCTCTGAAAGAGCTGGATAAGCAGTACAAGGAATGGCTGAACGAGGACGTGGTCTACATTATTTCGCCGGATGAGCGGACTGCGTTTTTGCAACTGGACACAAACGAAGAGCGAGAGCAGTTTATCGAGCAATTCTGGCTGCGACGGAGCAGCAATCCGGATTTGCCGGACAACGATTTTAAGGAAGAACACTACCGGCGCATTGCGTACGCGAACGAACACTATGCTTCGGGAATTCCGGGTTGGAAAACGGACCGCGGGCGGATTTACATCATTTGGGGCCCGGCCGACGAAGTGGATTCGCACCCGACGGGCGGCACGTATGACCGTCCGATGGAAGAGGGCGGCGGATCGACGTCGACGTATCCGTGGGAAAAGTGGCGGTACCGGTATCTGGAAGGGCTTGGAAACAACGTAGAGTTGGAGTTCGTGGACCCATCGGGTTCGGGCGAATATCACCTGACAATGGATCCTTCGGAGAAGGACGCGTTGCTGCACGTACCGGGCGCCGGATTGAGCTTGATGGAATCGATGGGAATGGCGTCGAAGGCGGATCGCTTCACGCGCGCGGACGGAACGAACTTGCCGACAACGCTGGGCGGACAACCGGCGAGCATGAACGAGTTCAACCGGTTGGAGCTTTATGCGAAGGTGCAGCAAGCGCCGCCGGTGAAGTTTAAGGATTTGGAATCGCTGGTTACGTCGCGCGTGGTGCGGGATCAGGTGCACTTTACGTGGCGGACGGACTTCCTGAAAGTTACGAACGATACAGTGCTTGTGCCGGTGACGGTGCAGATTCCGAACAGCCAGCTTTCGTTCCAGGCGAAGGATGGAGTGCACTCGGCGACGCTGAACGTTTTTGGGCGCGTGAGCACACTGACGGGCCGTGTGGTGCAGACATTTGAAGACGCGGTGAGCCGCGACTTCCCGGATTCGCTGTTTCAGCAATCGCTGAAGCTGCAATCGATTTATCAAAAGGCAGTGCCGCTGCGGCCCGGACTATACCGTCTGGATTTGGTTTTGAAGGATGTGCAGAGCGGAAACGTGGGCGTCGTGAATACGCGCCTGGCGGTTCATCAATATGAAGATGCGAAGCTCGATTCGAGCTCGCTGATTCTGGCGGACCAGATCGAGCACGTGCCGGCGAAACAGATTGGCGCGGGGCAGTTCGTGCTTGGCTCATCGAAAGTGCGGCCGCGTTTGGAAGGCGATTTCACGACGGCGGACAAGCTGGGAATTTATATGCAGGTGTACAACCTGAAATCCGACGAGACGACGCACAAGAGCAACGCCAGCTTCCAGTACACGGTGAAGAAGGGCGAGCAGCAAGTGATGCAGTTCAAAGAGACGTCGGCGGACATGAAACAGGCCGGCGACCAGATCACGATTGAGCGGCTGCTGCCGCTGGCGACGCTCGCGCCGGGAAAGTACACGCTGGAAATCAACGCGACGGATACACTTACAAATCAGACGATCACTCGGACGGCGGAATTCACGGTGAAAGAGCCGGCGGCTTCACCTTTGAAGTCAGCGGCAAATACTGCACCGGGGAGGTAAAGCATCGTGAGAAAGGGAAAACTCCGGATCTGGATATTGATCCAGGGGGCCCTGGTACTGACGACGGCGTGGGCATCGCTTGGAGCGAATGCAACGCTGGCGCAGGCGAAGCTCGTCACGGGCAAGGTGACGGGGGTCGTGCACGATGCGGGGGGAACGCCGCAACTTGGCGCGAGCGTGGAATTGATTCCCGAGATTGCGGGAATCGTAACGCAACAAAGTTTCCTAACGAATACGCAAGGAATTTTCCGCAGCGAAAAGCTGGCGCCGGGACTTTATACAGTCCGCGTGACTCTTGCCGGATTCCTGCCGACGCTGCAACAGCACGTTCGAATCAACGCAAATCTGACAACGATGGTTCGCATCGAGATGGAATCGATGTTCGCGAGCCTCGACCAACTGCGCAGACAGCCGACGGCGCACGGAGCGGATCCAGACGATTGGAAGTGGGTGCTGCGTTCTGCGACGGGAATGAGGCCCGTACTGCAGTGGGATGAGCACGGAGCGCTGGTGGCGTCTGACGGACAGCGCGAAGGTGGAAGTGCGACGCCGAAGATGCTTTTGGAGTTTACGGATGGAGCGAGGCGGCCGGGTTCTGTTTCGAACATCGCTTCGGCGCCGGGAACTTCGTTTGCGTACGACCAAAAATTGGGCGGGACGAGCCGGCTGTTGGTTGCGGGGCAGATGAGTTATGACGATTCCGCAGCGGGCGGAATCGCAACAGTGTGGCTGCCGACGGGAACGTTGGGAGCGGGACCACACACGGCGATGGTGCTGCGCGAAGCGAAATTGGGAGAGACGGGACTGACGTTCCGCGGGGTGAGGTTGGATCAGGGCGGAGCGGTTGGGTTGGGCGACCGAGTGCTGGTGCGGTATGGCGCGGAATACATGATGGTCGGGTTGGGCCGCGCTGCGACGTCGTTGCGGCCGAGAATATCCGCGGAGACCAGGATTACGGATGTTTGGAAGGCGATGCTGACATTTGCATCGGAGCCAGGTTCGCCGGACTCACTGGAAGCAGGGGCTGGGGATACCAATTCGATGTTGAATGATGCGCTTGCGGAACTAGATGCGTTCCCTGCGTTGATGTGGCGCGGAGGCCGGCCGGTTTTGCAGGGCGGATGGCATGAAGAGGCCGCTGCAGAACGCAAGCTTGGCGAAAAAGGAAAATTGCAGGTTGCGGCGTTCCATGACGACAACCGGCACATCGCGGTGTTCGGTCAGGGAAAGTATTTGCCGATTTCCGAATTTTTCCAGGATTCGTTTTCGAATGGATTCGCGTATGACGGCGGATCGTCGAGCAGCTGGGGCGCGCGAGTGGCGCTCCGCGAACGTTTGTCGGATGACGTGGAGTGGACGAGCGTTTATGCGTATGGGGGCGTGCTGGCACCGGGAGTAGAAACCGGCGGGCCGCTGCGGGATTCGCTGCGGAGCGTCTCTAGAAACTCCCTAGGAGCGAATCTATCGTGGAATTCGCGCCGGAGCCGCACCAAGGTGACCGCGGGCTACAAGTGGGTGAGCGGCACGGCGCTTTCGCGACTGGATAATTACGGCGAGACGCTGTATCAGATGGATCCCTTCCTGCACCTTTCGGTTCGCCAGCAATTGCCAAAATTTGGCCTGGGCAGATGGGAAGCGATCGCCGATTGCGACAATCTCCTGGCCCAAGGCTACACTCCGATGACCACGCGGGACGGGCAGGCGATCCTGGTGCCTGCGTTCCGGACAGTGCGAGGCGGATTGAGCGTCCAGTTTTAAGGGAAAAGAAGGTTTGTAAAGCTGTAGACGCTATACTAGAAAGTGG
>DATGIS010000148.1:0-16300 GCA_035295625.1 Candidatus Acidiferrum sp.
AGCGACGGTGACGTCGGGCGGCGCGACGCAAAAGGCGGATGTGACGCTGGATGCGGCGAAGGAGATGGCGACGCTGACGGTCGGGAAAGAGATCGCGGCGGGACCGGCGGAAGTTCGAATCAAGTTCACTGGAATTCTGAACGACAAGCTGCGCGGATTTTATTTGAGCCAGACGAAAAAGAGACGGTATGCGGTGACGCAATTCGAAGCGACGGATGCGCGGCGTGCGTTTCCGAGTTTTGACGAGCCGGCGTACAAGGCAACATTTCAAATTTCGCTCGTGATTGATAAGGGCGACACAGCGATTTCGAACGGGAGCATCGAAGCGGACACAGCCGGGCCGGGAGATGGGAAGCACACACTGAAGTTCACGACGACACCGAAGATTTCAACGTATCTGGTGGCGATGATGGTGGGCGATTTTGTCTGCCGCGAAGGGGCGGCGGACAACATTCCCGTGCGTGTGTGCGCGGTGCCAGAAAAGGCGGAACTGACCGGATTTGCGCTGGAAGCGGCGCAGGACATCCTGAAGTATTACGACAAATATTATTCGGTGAAATATCCGTTCAAAAAGCTGGACATCATTGCGTTTCCGGATTTTGCTGCGGGAGCGATGGAAAACGTGGGGGCGATCACTTATCGCGAGACGCTGCTGATTATCGACGACAAAGCGGCGTCGGTCGATGCGCATCAGGCGGTTGCGGACGTGCTGGCACACGAAATGGCGCACCAATGGTTCGGCGATCTGGTGACGATGAAATGGTGGGATGACATCTGGCTGAACGAAGGATTTGCGACGTGGATGGCGTGGAAACCCGTCGAGACGATGAAGCCGGACTGGCTGGAGGATCAGCAGGAGATTCAACAGACAGGCGGCGCGCTGAGTAACGACGCGATTGCGTCCGTGCGAGCGATTCGCGCGAATGCGGAGACGCCGGGAGACATTCAGGCGCTGTTCGATGGTGTGGCGTACGGAAAAGCCGCGTCGGTGCTGCGCATGGTGGAAGCGTACGTGGGACCGGATGTTTTTCAGAAGGGCGTCAACGCATATCTGGAAAAACATTCGTACGGAAATGCGACGGCGGAAGATTTCTGGAATCAGGTGACGGCGACATCGGGAAAACCTGTGGACAAGATTATGAAATCTTTCACGGAGCAATCCGGAGCGCCGTACGTGACGGTGTCGAGCGCTTGCAGCGGCGGCAAGACGCAGGTGACGCTGACGCAGGAACGCTATTTTGCGGATGCCGCGAAGATGAATGCAGGGTCGAAGGAACTCTGGCAGATTCCCGTGAGTTTGCGGGCGGCGGGGTCGAAAGAAGCCGTGCAGAAGTTGCTGACGGAGCGCAAGCAGACGTTTGAGCTGCCGGGATGCGCGGCGTGGGTTTACGCAAATGCGGGTGGGCGGGGATATTTCCGGTCGGGTTACGACGCAGCGACGCTGGCGAAGATGAGCGGAGAGCTGGAGACGACGTTTACGGCCGGTGAGCGAATTCATTTTCTTGGAGATGTGTGGACGCAAGTACGAGCCGGGCGGCTGCCGATCGGGGATTACCTGGCGACGCTCGAAAAGATGCAGGGGGAACGTTCGCGGCATGTGGTGGGAGTGATGATGGGGCGGCTGGGGGAGATTCACGACCGGATCGCAGCGCCGGAAGACAGGGTGAAATTTGAGGCTTGGGTGCGGAAGTTGCTGGCGCCGATTGCGGCGGACCTGGGCGACGAGCCGGTTGCCGGGGAGAGCGACAGCCGGCGCGCGATGCGGGCAGACGTTTTCGGCGTGCTGGCGCAAATCGGACGCGAGCCGAAGTTGCTGGCAAAAGCGAAAAGTGTGGCGGATCAATATATGAAGGACCCGAATTCGGTGGAGGCGGCGCTGGCGGGGAATGCGTTGGCGATTGCGGCGCTGGATGGAGATGAGGCCCTTTACGACAAATATCTGGCCAAGCTAAAAACGGCGCAGGCGCCGGAAGAATACTATTCCTACTTTGGAGCGTTGGGAGCGTTTCCGCAGGAAGAGCTGGTGAAGAAAACTTTCGAGTTTGCGCTCGGGCCGGACGTGAAGAATCAGGATTTGTTCGTGTTGTTTGGACCGATTGGAAATCCGCCGACGCAGCAAGCCGGATGGGAATTGTTCAAGAAGAACTTTCCGGCGATTTTGAAGAAGGTGGATGCGCCGGACGCGGTGCAACTGGCGGCGGTGACGGGCGTGTTCTGCGACGCGAAGTTGCGGGACGATTCGCAGGAATTTTTTGCGACGCAGAAGTTGCCGGGGTCGGAGCGGCTTTTGCGGAACGGCAAGGACACGGCGAATGCGTGCATTGAGTTGCGCGGATTGCAGCAGAAGAACTTGGCGGCGTACCTGGCGAAGTAGATGGCGGGACGGCGCGGTTCCGCGCCTGCAGTGCAGCGCTAAAGAGGCGCCGCGAAATAAAAAAGGGGCCGCTGAGAACGCGGCCCCTTAGTTCCTCTACAATTTAGAGTTTTGACTGAGAGGATTCTCAGTGGTGGGAATCGTCGTGGTCTTTGTCTTTGTCCTTGTCTTTATCTTTGTCGTGGTGCTTCTTCTTGTGATGGTCGCGATCGTGATCGTCGTGGTCGCCGTCGTGATCCCCGCCGCCAGCTTGAACTGGAACGACGACAACGGCCGAGGAAGAGGAAACGTTGCCCGCGGCGTCGGTGGCAGAGTAGGTGACGGTGTAGACGCGGCCGCTGCCGGTGCCGGCATTTTCCGCGCGCAACTGGAAGGAGCGAACGTCGGTGCCGAAGGGAATGGCGCCGCCGCTGGCGGACTGGATGTCATTCGGCAGATCGGCAGGTCCGGTGCCGGAGTCAGGCTCGTTGCTGGTAATGGAGACGAGGCGGACGGCCGGATTCGCCGAGCAGACGTCGCTGGCGGAGACCGTCGCCGTGACGAGAACCAACTGATGGTTCGGCGGCTGGAGCGAATTCGGAGAGAGAGACACGGAGAGCGACGGAGGCGTCGTGTCTTGCACGGTGATTTGTGTGGTGGCCGAGGAGCTGAGGCCGCCTGGGTCGGTGACGGTAAGAGTGTACGCATGAGGACCGAGCGGAACGGCCAATTGAACGACGGCGGAAGTGCCGACGATGTTTCCTGCGGCGTCTTTCCAGACAAACGTAAGGACATCGTTATCGGGATCGCTCGAACCTGAGCCGTTCAAGGTAACGAGTGCGCCGTTCTGGCCGGTGCAATTCAGTGTCTGGCTGGCACCAGCGACGGCGACCGGCGGATGATTGACCGGAGCATTGATGGTGACGTGGGTCGTGGCTGAATTGCTGAGATTGCCTGTGTCGGTGACAGTGAGCGTAAAGCTGTAGGTGCCGGGCAAAAGATTCAGCTGAACGACAGCCGTGGTGCCGACGATGTTGTTCGATTGGTCGGTCCAGACGAAGGTGAGCGGATCGTTGTCAGGATCGCTGGACTTGGAACCGTCGAGTTGAACGGGCGTGCCGTTCTGGCTGGTGGCTTGAATCGTTTGATCCGGGCCGACGACTGCGACCGGCGGATGATTGATAACGGCGCTTGTGTAGCGGCTGAAGAAGATTTGAGAGACGCCGGGAGTGGTGTCCTGCCAGACGACGTTGAGGCTGCCGTTTTTGTCCGCGACCATTTGAGGGATGGTGGAGGAACCGCTGTTGTTAGAAAGATTTTGCGGAGTCGCAAAGGTCGCGCCGGAGTCTGTGGAGCGCGAGAAAAAGATATCGTCTTTGCCGGGGGTGGTGTCATCCCATGCGACGTTGATGTTACCTGCGGAATCGACGGCGAGCGAAGGATCGGCAGAAAATCCAGAATTATTGGAAATGTTGATGGGCGAGGAGAAGGATGTGCCGCCATTGCTGGATCGCGCATAGAAAATATCCATTGCGGTAGCGGGCGGGACGTTATCGGTCCAGATGACACTGATGTTGCCAGCAGCGTCGGCGGCAAGGAGAGCGTTGCTTGAAAATCCGGGCGTCTTCGAAATATTCAAGGGTGCCGAGAAATTGAGGCCGCCGTTCGTGGAACGACTGAAGAAGATGTCGGAATTGCCAGGGCTATCGTTGGACCAAGCGGCGTTGACGTTGCCAGCGGCATCGACATTAAGCTGGACGCCAGTCGAGTTACCGACGCCGTGAGGAAGGCTGGCGGGAGGCGAGAAAGTCTGACCGTGGTCCAGCGAACGACTGAAGGAAATGTCGGAGCCGGACGAGAAGTCGTCTTCCCATCCAAGATAGACGTTGCCATTGGGTCCCACCGCCATTTGCGGAGAGACGGAACCAGTGGTGTTGGTGGAGATCATGGCGGGTGCGGAAAAAGTGACGCCGCCATCGACAGAGCGGCTGAACAAGATGCCGAGGACGCCGCTGTCATTTTCCCAGACGACGAAAATGTTGCCTGTGGAGTCCACCGCAACCTGAGGGCTCGAGGAAGTGCTTGCGTCGTGGGAGACGTTGACGGGAGCGGAAAAGGTTAATCCGCCGTCGATGGAACGGGCGAACATGATTTCGAGATTGCCAGGAGAGTTGTCATTCCAGACAACATTGATGCCGCCGCTGGAGTCGACCGCGATCCGCGGGCCAAACGGGAAAAGCTTAGAGTGGGAAATATTGATTGGCGCCGAGAAGGTGGCGCCGCCGTCGGAAGAACGGCTGAAAAGAATGTTCGCGTTCGTGCTGGTGTCGTCTTCCCAGACGACGAAGATGTTGCCGTTGGAATCCACGGCGGTTTGCGGCGTGAATGTGGAATCCAAATTGTTTGAGACGTTTTTGGGAGCGGAAAAGGGCAACTGTGCCTCAGCGGAGCAGGCAAAAACGACTAAACCTAGAATAGAAAGAGCGGCAACGTTCCCCCAACCCTTGCGGAAAAACATGGACGACCTCCTGCGCGGAATCTGCGGCCAATCGTGCCGAGCCGTGAAGCGAGTTCGAACAAACATGAGCGAGAAAAATTGCCTCTAAGCCAGCGCTGCGGGGAAAAACGGCTGGCGACAAAGGAGGCGACTACCGGGACCGGCTCACCGGAAGAGCAGGTAAGCCACAAGCGTTACGTTGATACTAGGACTCTCAGGACGAATATGCTACGAAAGTATAGTACCAGTGTGCTCAAAGAGATACTTAGGCTATATTAAGGCTATTAAAATGAGTCTCTTACGGGACGTAGAATCGGCCAACTAACGTACTGTCCCGTTTGCTGGGCTCTCTATGCCCGCATGAAACAATCGTGGTCGATATTCAACCCTGTTCACCGAAAAGACGGATGTCTTCGGGACCATCCTTTAATAGGACGGCGTCGCGGCCCTGGACGAGTTCGCGGATCTGCTCGACGATGTCCGGATTGGCAAGGGTGGTGATGTCGCCGGTGTGCATGCGATTGGAAATGGCGGCGAGGACGCGGCGCATGATTTTGCCGGAGCGCGTCTTGGGCATGTCGGGAACGACGTGGATGCGCTTGGGACGGGCGATTTTGCCGATCATGGTTTCGATGGTGGCGATGACTTTGTCGATGACTTGTTTGTTGGGCGTTGAGCCGGGCTTGATTGAGATATAGACCTCGGGGACGCGGCCTTTGATTTCGTCGACGACAGGGACGACGGCGGCTTCGGCGATTTCCGGAACGCTGAGGCAGGCGGATTCAATTTCTTTTGTGCCGAGGCGATGGCCGGCGACGTTGATGACGTCGTCGACGCGGCCGAGAATGCGGTAATAGCCGTCGGCGGAGAGCATGGCGCCATCGCCGGCGAAGTAGGGCCAATCCTGCCACTTTTTACTTTTGGGATTCTTGCAATATTTTTCGTAGTACTGCTTCACGAAGCGATCGGGATCGCCCCAGATGGTTTGCATGATGCCGGGCCAGGGATTTCGAATGCAGATGTTGCCCGCGGCGTGTTCGCCAGCTTTGATTTCTTTTCCGTTTTCGTCCCAGATGGCGGGATAAATTCCGAGGGCGGCGGGGCCGGCGCTGCCCGGCTTCATACGATCGAGTGCAGGTTTTGTGGTGCAGAGGAAACCGCCAGTTTCGGTTTGCCACCAAGTGTCCACGATCGCGGCTTCGCCTTTGCCAACGACTTCGTAATACCAGCGCCAGACTTCGGGTTCGATTGGTTCGCCGACGGTGGTCATGTGCTTGAAGGAGTAGTTGTATTTTTTGGGCTCGTCGGCGCCGGCTTTGCGGAGCATGCGGATGGCGGTGGGCGAAGTGTGGAAGATGTTGACGCCGAGACGTTCGGCGATGCGCCAGGGGCGCGCAGCGTCGGGGAATTGCGGAACGCCTTCGTAGAGGACGCTGGTGGCGGCGAGAGCGAGCGGACCGTAAACGATGTAGGAGTGGCCGGTGATCCAGCCAATGTCGGCCATGCACCAATAGACGTCGCCGGGCTGAATGTCTTGGTAATACTTGGAAGTGCCCGCGGCGTAGGCGAGATAGCCTCCAGTGCGATGTTGGCAGCCTTTTGGCTTGCCGGTGGTGCCGCTGGTGTACATGAGAAAGAGCGGAGCTTCGGCGTCGAGAGAAACGGGTTCGACGATTTGGCCGCGGTAGTCTTTCAAAACGTCTTCGACGAAGAAATCGCGTTCGCTGACCATGGGCGCTTCCGACATGCGTTTGCCGGGATAACGGCGCCAGACGAGAACTTTGTCGATGTCCTGGCCTTCTTTTTTTGCGGTTTGAATGGCGATGTCGGCGTTGCCTTTGTGATCGATCCATTTTCCGTTGCGATAGTAGCCGTCGGCGTAGATGAGGACGCGACTGCCGGAATCGGCGGCGCGGAGGCCGCAGGCTTCGCCGCTGAAACCGCCGAAGACGACGGAATGAACGACACCGAGGCGGGCGCAGGCGAGCATGGTGACAGGAAGCTCGGGAATCATGGGCATGTGAATGGTGACGCGATCGCCAGCTTTGAGGCCGCAGAAATCGCGGAGCATGGCGGCGGTTTCGTTTACGCGGATGTAAAGCTCGCGATAGGTGAGGACTTGCGGGACTTCGTGTTCGGGTTCGGGGACAAAGATGAAGGCGGCTTTATTTTTGTGTTCGGCGAGATGGCGATCGACGCAGTTGTAGGAGGCGTTGAGCTTGCCGCCGATGAACCATTTCCAGAAAGGCGGGTTGGCGGTGTCGAGCGTTTTCTTCCACTTTTTGTCCCAGTCGAGCAGATTGGCGTAGTGTTCAAAACATTGCGGAAAATGTTTTTCGGAGAATTTTTTGACGAAAGACGGATCGGCGAGATTGGCCTGCGCCTTGAATTCCTTTGTCGGGTGGAAATATTCCTCTTCTTTCCAATGGACCGCAATTTGTGCTTCGGTCGGTTCCAGGGACTTGGCCGATTTGGGTTTCGCAGGGCGTGAGTGCGGTTTCGATTTGGGCACGAGAAGATTCTCCGGGGTGAGATTTTAACAGCGGAGGGACGAAGGAGGAAGTAGGAGGCAGGGTCGATCCTGGTTTGGTTGGGTGTCTGGATTTTACGTTGAGGTCCTTCGACGAACTTCATGGTTCGCCTCAGGATGACGAACCGCAGCTGCGGCGGGCGGATGGAGTGTATGTACTATACTGCAGGTCGGGAGAGGCAATGAGAAGCAAAGTGCAAAGCGGGCCGCGGCCGGAGACGGACTACCTGAAGATGCTCGGGGAACGCGTGCGAGCGGAGCGTTCGCGGAAGGAGGTTACACGAAAAGAATTGGCGCGAGCGGGAGCGGTCTCGGAACGGTTTTTGGCGCAGCTCGAGACGGGCCACGGCAACATTTCGATCATCCGGCTGCGGCGGATCGCGCACGCACTGGGCTTGGGAGTCGAGCAATTGGCACAGGAACGAAACGGCGCCGTGCCGGAGATGGCGGAGCTGGTGTCACTGCTGGAAAAACTGAAACCGGAAGAACGGCGGCAAGCGCAAGCGATCCTTGCACAGAGATTCGGCGCGCGCAATGAAGAGGAGCGGCGAGGAAGAATCGCGTTGGTCGGAATGCGCGGGGCAGGGAAGTCGACGTTGGGGCCGATGCTGGCAGAACGAATCGGGGCGCCTTTTATTGAACTGGATCGACGGATTGAGCAAGAGAGCGGCGTGAAGTTGAGTGCGATTTTTGATTTGTACGGGCCTGCGGGATTTCACCGGCTGGAGCGGGACGCACTGGAGCGTGTGCTCGAATCGCAGGAACGGTTTGTGCTGGCGACAGGCGGCAGCATCGTGAATGTGCCGGAGACGTTTTCGCGGTTGCGGAGCGCGTGTTTCACGGTGTGGCTGAAGGCGAAACCGGAAGATCACATGCAGCGAGTGATTGCTCAGGGAGACAAACGGCCGATGGCGGGAAGCCAATGGGCCATGGCGGATTTGCGAAAGATTCTGGCGGGACGGGAGCCGATGTACGAGCAGGCGGATGCGAAACTAAATACGAGCGGGAAGACGTTGAAGCAGGTGGCGACGGAATTAGCGGCGCTGGTGAAGGCAGGATAAGCGGATAGGCCAATTGGGCGATCGCCGCGAAACGCGCCGCTGAAGGGACGTCGAGGATGGCCGCGATTTTGCGGAACGGCAAGTTTCCTGCTACCGGAGCATGCATTATATTGCTCATTGATGCCAGTGGCAGGCGATATAGTACACTTAGAGAATTAATGTCAGCAAAAGAGATGAGGCGTTTATGGCGGAAGTGATGGAAAAGCAGATGGTGTCGTTTGATGCGGCGCCGGAGAGTTACCGGCACTGGAAGCTGAAGGTAGATGGCCGCGTCGCGACGCTTTTGATGGACGTGAATGAGGACGCGGGGTTGCGGCCGGGGTACAAGCTGAAGCTGAACTCGTACGATTTGGGCGTCGACATCGAGCTGCATGACGCTTTGCAGCGGATTCGATTCGAGCATCCGGAAGTGGCGTGCGTGGTGATTTCGAGCGCGAAGGAAAGAATGTTCTGCGCCGGCGCGAACATTTACATGCTGGGACAGTCGTCGCACGGGTGGAAAGTGAATTTTTGCAAGTTCACGAACGAGACGCGAAATGGGATGGAAGACTCAAGCCGGAATGACGGATTTAAATTCGTGGCGGCACTCAACGGAACCACGGCCGGGGGCGGATATGAATTGGCGCTGGCGTGCGATGAGATTTTGCTGGTGGATGACCGCTCAAGCGCGGTGAGTTTGCCGGAGACGCCTCTCCTAGGCGTGTTGCCGGGCACGGGGGGATTGACGCGCGTTGTGGACAAACGGAAAGTGCGGCGCGATTTGGCGGATCTGTTTTGCACGAATGCGGATGGAGTGAAGGGCGAACGAGCGAAGCAGTGGGGATTGGTGGATGAAATTGCGGTGCCTGCGAAGTTTGGCGCGCTCGTGGCGGAACGTGCGGAGAAGTTGGCGGCCGGATCGAAAAGAAGCGCGGATGCGAAGGGCATTCGGCTGAATCCGCTGAAGAGAAAGATCGATGAAGCCGGGTATCACTACGAGAACGTGGATGTGACGTTTGATCGTGCAATGCGGACAGCGACGATAAAGATCAGCGCGCCGAAGGGGCCGCAGCCGAAGTCGATCGAAGAAATTCATACGTTGGGCGCTGCTTGGTGGCCACTCGCGATGGCTCGGGAGCTGGATGACGCGATTTTGTTGCTGCGAACGAACGAAGCAGAACTTGGACTGATTTTGTTCAAGACGGAAGGCGACTCGGCGGCAGTGCTCGCAAATGACGAGTTGATGCTAAGGCACAGGGAAGATTGGTTCGTCCGCGAAACGATTGGAATGTTGCGGAGAACGCTTGCACGGCTGGATGTCAGTTCGCGAAGCATGTTCGCGATGATCGAGCCGGGATCGTGTTTTGCCGGGACGCTGTTCGAATTGGCGCTGGCGGCGGACCGGAGCTACATGCTCGCGGCTGCGGAAGATGAAACGACGCTGCCGAAGGTTGCGCTTACGGAGATGAATTTTGGATTGTTGCCGATGGTCAATGGCGCCGGACGAGTGTCGGCGCGATTCCATGGAGACGCGAAGAAGTTGGACGAGTTGAAGAACTTGATCGGACAGCGCCTAAACGCAGAAGAAGCACTGGAAGCAGGACTCGTAACAGTTGCGCCCGATGATTTGGATTGGGAAGACGAAATTCGCATCGCGATGGAGGAACGAGTGAGCCTATCGCCGGATGCGTTGACGGGAATGGAAGCGAGTTTGCGATTCGGCGGCGCAGAGAATTTACTGACGAAAATTTTTGCGCGCCTATCGGCGTGGCAGAACTGGGTATTTATCCGTCCGAACGCGACGGGCGAGCAAGGCGCGCTGAAAGTCTTTGGCAAGGGATCGAAAGCGAAGTTCGATTGGCAGCGTGTGTGATGGAATCGAATTATCAAGACCGGATTCCGAACAACGTGGATTTGGGATCGAATCGCGCGTTGCAGCGCGCGTTGGAGCATTGGCAGCCGGAATTTTTAAATTGGTGGCATGGGCTGGGGCCGAGCGATTTCAATGCGGCAGCGGTGTACTTGCGGACTGCGATTTCAGTGGATACGAAGGGATGGGCTACGTTCGGCTACGTGAAGATGCCGGACTACCGATGGGGAATTTTCTTGGCGGAGCCGCAAACGGACCGGCGAATCGGATTTGGAGACAACTTTGGTCAACCGGTATGGCAGCAGGTTCCGGGCGAACATCGGTCGACGCTGCGACGGTTGATCGTCACGCAGGGCGACACGGAGCCGGCTTCAGTCGAACAGCAGCGGTTGCTCGGCCACACGGCGCCGTCACTCTACGATTTGCGGAATTTGTTTCAGGTGAACGTGGAAGAAGGACGCCATCTGTGGGCGATGGTGTACCTGTTGCATGCGTATTTTGGGCGCGATGGACGCGAAGAAGCGGAAGAGTTGCTCGAGCGTCATTCGGGCGACGCGGACAAGCCGCGAATTTTAAGCACATTCAATGAGCCGATCAGCGACTGGCTGAGTTTTTACATGTTCACGTACTTCACGGATCGCGACGGAAAGTTTCAGTTGAAGTCGCTGGCGGAATCCAGTTTTGATCCGCTTTCGCGGACGTGCCGATTCATGCTGACGGAAGAAGCGCATCATATGTTTGTGGGCGACACTGGAATTGGGCGCGTGATCAAGCGGACAATTGAAGTGATGAAAGAATTGGGAACGGATGATCCTGTTGCGATTCGAAAGGCGGGGGCGGTGGATTTGCCGACCGTGCAACGGTATTTGAATTTCTGGTTCAGCTCGTCGTTGGATCTGTTTGGCGGAGATTCCTCTTCGAATGCTGCTTCATATTTTGCGAATGGCTTGAAGGGCCGGCCCGATGAAGAGCGCTATGAAGATCATCTGGCGACGGAGCCGACACATACTCTGGAGCTGCCGGATGGAAAAGGCGGCATGCGGCCAGAACAAATTCCGATGCGGAATGCGATGAACGAAGTCGTGCGGGAATCCTATGTGCGGGATTGCGAAAAAGGTTTGGCGCGGTGGAATAAGTTGCTGGAAGACGCCGGCTATCCGCACCGGATGGTTCTGCCGAGTCCGAAATTCCGGCGGACAGTGGGAAGCTGGGCGAATATCCCGACCGACACGACGGGCGGGCCAATCAGCGCGGAAGAATTTGCGGCGCGGCAGGACGAATGGCTGCCTACGGAAGGCGATCGCGCCTACGTGCGGAGCCTGATGAAAGGCGTCTTTGAGCGCGGGAAAATGGCGGGATGGATTGCGCCACCGGAGCGCGGAATTAACACGAAGCCGACTGATTTTGAATACGTGTTGCTGCACTAGAGCCAAGCAGCGAGTGGGTTCTGTCGAGTTTTTCGGAAGCCGCTGAATAGTGCGGCATTTTTATCTCGAACCTGAACACGCCAGGTGTGATAAATTTCCCCGCCATGACGGGAAAAAAGATTGCCAAATTTATTTCTGTGGCTCTTGCCCTGGTATTTGCGAGCGCCTCCGGAGCCTTGGCTCAGACAAAATGGGTCGCGACGTGGGCGACGTCGCCTCAGAAAGACACAGACGCAAGCGTATTGAGCGCCGAAGAACTGCGCGCTGGTACGCTGCGGCAAATTGTTCATCTTTCCTTGGGCGGGCCGCGGTTGCGTGTCCGTTTTTCGAATCGCTACGGAACGGAACCGCTGCACATTTCTGCGGCGCATGTCGCAATGGCCGTCGGTGCAGGTTCGCCGAAAATCATCGGTAATTCGGATAAGGCTCTTTCGTTTTCCGGCAAAGGCGATGTGACGATTCCAGAGGGCGCCGATTACCTTTCTGACCTGGTGGATTTTTCCGCCCCTGCGCTTTCCGACCTGGCAATTACGATTCGCGTGGAATCGAGTGCGAAGATGCTCACAGGGCATCCAGGATCGCGGGCAACTTCGTTTCTTGCGCCAACAGATAGGTTAGCGGCGGAAGATTTGCCGGACGCAAAGAAAATTACGCGCTGGTATTTTATCGCGGGAGTGGACGTGGAGGCTTCGGCGGACGCTTTCTCAATTGTCGCGCTCGGGGATTCCATCACCGATGGACACGGCGCCACGACCGACGGCAACGATCGCTGGCCGGATGTGTTTGCGAAGCGGCTGCAAGCGAATGTGCCGACGCGGAAGATCGGCGTTGTGAATCAGGGAATTGGAGGAAACCGGCTGTTGATCGATGGAATTGCGGCGAATGTGCTTGCACGATTCGATCATGACGTGTTGGCGCAGGCGGGTGCGCACTACGTTGTGGTTCTGGAAGGAATCAACGATCTGGGGATGCTGACACACGACAAGGAAGTCTCAGACGCAGAGCATGAAGAAGAAGTTCGGCGCGTGACCGGCGCTTACGAGCAAATCATAGCGAGAGCGCATGCGCAGGGAATTAAAGTCGTTGGAGGGACGCTGACTCCGTATGTGGGTTCCGCGTTTTATCATCCAGATGAGAAAAATGAAGCGGACCGGCAGGCGGTGAATCAATGGATTCGCAAGCATTTTGACGGAGTGATTGATTTTGACCGCGCGGTGCGCGACCCGGAGCACACGGAGCGACTGCTGCCGGCTTTCGATTGCGGTGATCATTTGCATCCTTCGCCGGCGGGATTCGCCGCGATGGCGGATGCAATTCCTGTTTCTCTGTTTTCGAATTGACGTTCAACGAATCAGCGCTGTGTTTGCGGATTAATTTCGATGTAGTCGAGAGCGGCGTGTTCCTCGCGGTCGGGGATGCCTTCGATGCGAATTTTGTCGTCGTGATGCAAAGAGATGTTGTGAATGCGGCGCCGGGTGGACGAATCTCCTCCGATTTTTGTTGCGGGAAGTAGCAGACTGGCGATCCATTCGTCGGTGAGTTTTCCGTTTATGAACACGCGGAACTTCGACTCGCCGTCGTTTTGGTCGAAGTATTGAACGTCGAGTTCGTACTTGCCGGAAGTTCCCTCAAATGAAAACTCTGCCGCGCATGACTGCTGCGATGCGCACTCGATCGCTTTGCCGCCGGAGGCATTTTCCCACGGCGTCACATCCACGGGCTGATAGCCAGTCAGCCGCATCGATTCGGCTTCGGTGCGATTCGGGTGATGGCCGACGCGGCCTTTCGCGTCGGGAATTCCCGTCAGGCGCAAAAAATATTCGCAGATGGCGTCACGCCAGACAATCGCATGGCCGGCTTGATATTCGAGACGCGCCAGAGTGGCAGCATAGCGGTCGTTGTCGATGCCGCCTTGCAGAGATTGCCACTTTTTGACGTAATCGGCGGCGCGTTCCGCGCCTTCGTAATGCGAATCGTAAATATGCTGGATGACCGTTTTGTGGGAATGAAGCATGTAGGAATACGTAATGTGATGGAAGAAGAGCAGCAAATCGTCGGGCGTTGTTGCCGGGGATTCGTAATTCAATGCGACAAGCGGCGGATATTGCGCGACGTAGCCTGTTCCTGTGGCGACCGTGCGATCCATTCCGACGCCGTCATGATCCGCTCGATGCCATTGACCCCAGCCGTTTTCTTCCGACGATTCGATTCCAGGCCCGTAGTGGCTGCCCAGGATGTCTGTGAGCGTCTGCATCCCGAGCGGGCCGGTGTAGCTCTCGTAGGTGTGCCATGACGAGAGAAGCATCGAAGAAATTGTTTGCAGGACTTTTGGATCGCGGCTGAACGTGAGCGACGTCCATTCGTTGGCAATTTGTTGCGCAGAAAGATCTGGATTCCAAGCGAGGCGCGCGTAGCCGTAGAGATTGGCCATGGCGAGCGGGTGGCCGAGCCAGTTTTCGTCGAGGCCGACGTTGACGACAGCGACGAACCCGCCAGTAGGCTGATGAAATGTTTTTCCGGCAGCGAGATCCTTAACGGATGAATGGTCGCCGTTCGCGTGCAAATCGAAGTCGAGAACTTCTTTCCACATTGGAACCAGGAAACAGAGATGATTTTGCTGTCCGGTGTATTCCTGCGTGACCTGAAGCTCGATCGCTTCGTTTGTTTTTTCAAGGCCACTCAGCAACGGCGAGACCGGTTCGCGCGCTTGAAAATCGATTGGACCGTGCTTGATTTGAATAATGACGTTCTGTTCGAATTGTCCATCGAGCGGATGGAAATTATCGTAGGCGGCTTTGGCGCGATCGTTGCGCGGGTCGCGCCAATCGAGATGATGGTTGTAGACGAAGGCGCGGTAAAAGACGACGCCGTGGTGAGGTTGCAGGGCGCGAGCAATGACGTTGGCGGCGTCGACAGGTGTCCGGCCATAGATGGAAGGGCCCAGTTGACCCTCCGAGTCGGCTTTGACCGCGAAGCCGCCAAAATCAGGGATAGCCGCATAAAGAGCTTCGACCTTCTTGCGCCACCAATCGGCGACGCGCGGGTCGAGTGGATCAAAGGAATCGAGATCACCGCTCGTTTTCGGTGCGCTCAGATTGACCGAGATCGAGAGCTGAATGCCCCACGGGCGAAAGGCATTCGCAATGCGAACGAGCTGCGGAAGGTGATCGTTGTCGAGAAGACGCGGATCGGCATTGACGTTGTTGATGGTGCAGCCGTTGATGCCGACGGATGCCAGAAGGCGCGCGTACGCGGAAACGCGCGAAAGGTCCGTCCGGACGTCACCGTTCTCGAAAAATATGGAGCGGCCGGCGTAGCCGCGTTCGATGGAGCCGTTGAGATTATCCCATTGATCGACCCATCGGACGGGAGCGTATGGTTGTTGTGCCTCGTTCAGGTGCGAGATCGATTCGCCACGGGCGATTTTGCCGAGAAGCGCAAACGAGCCGTACATGACGCCCCGATCGTTGAGGGCAGCAATTGCGAGAACTGTTTTGCCGCGAACGTCAATCTCCGTGAGCGAAAAGCCGTCCACAACCATCTTCTCAGGCGGGCGGAATTCCGGAATCGTCTTTTGGATCGAGGCGACCGTTCCAAGAAGAATTGCTGATTCCGAGAGACTAGCGTCTGTGCGTAGAGGTTTGCCGAGCAAACTTTGGAGACCGCGAGAAAGCTCATCCCGAGCGGAAATCAAGACTTGCGAATCGCCGAGGACCACGACGTTCGGGGGCAGGTTCTGATACTTCTGCAGCGTGCGCGCATCGTGACGCGTATAACGAAGCCACGCTTCCGCGCCGGATTCAGCGCGCAGTTGCGGCGGAACGCTCAACAACGCGATGAGCGCGGAAAGTGACGCGGCTCGAGAGAAGGTCTGCAAGAGGTTCTCCTGCTAAGCCGAGGCGGATTTCACTTCAATCGAAGACGGTAGAGAAAGCCCGAGATACGCCTTGGCATTCGCGAAGCAAATGTTGCGAATCATTTCGCCGACGAGTTTTTCATCGTTGGGAAGGTCGCCGTTCTCCATCTCCGCGCCGCAGAGATTGCAGAGGACGCGGCGAAAATATTCGTGGCGCGGAAAAGACAGGAAAGAGCGCGAATCCGTGAGCATGCCGATGAAGCGCGACAGCAGTCCGTTGTTCGAGAGGGCATTGAGTTGCCATTCGATGGCTTCTTTCTGATCGAGAAACCACCAGCCACTGCCAAGCTGAATTTTCCCCGCGATCGATCCATCTTGAAAATTGCCGATTGCGCTCGCAAAAACATAGTTGTCGGCTGGATTTAGGTTATAGATGATTGTTTTTGGCAGCGCGTTCTCTTTGTCCAGCAAATTCAGATACGAACAGAGCGCTGCGGCTTGTCGCGAATCGCCCACGGAATCGAAGCCTGTATCGGGCCCCAGTGTCTGCATTCCCCGAGAATTGGTGTTGCGAAGAGCGCCCAGGTGCAGCTGTTTGGTCCAACTTTTTTCGGCGTCCGACCGGCCGAAGAAAATCATGAGGAAGGACGCAAATACCTCGCGGTCAGACTCAGAAATCTCGCGCGCACTCCGGGCTCGTTCGTAAATTTCCGCGGCCTTTGATTCA
>DATGIS010000149.1:0-6390 GCA_035295625.1 Candidatus Acidiferrum sp.
CGCTGCGATTGCAGGTCGAAAGCACCAGCGTCTCTTCCAAAATTCCGCGCGAACGAAGTTCCGCCGCTGCCTGTTGCGCCCTTTCCAAGGTGAAGGACACCCGTTCCCGCACCTCTACCGGCGCCGTCCGATGATTCAGGCCTACGAGGACAATCTCCATGTTGGCCGCCGATGCTCCTTCAGAAATACCGGTGCGAATGGGAAAAGAAAAGATTTACTACCGTGAAGCTGAAAATCACCAGGACAAAGTTAAACACGCAAAGCTTGGACGCTCTCGCACCGCGCCACGCCGCCGACTTCGCCAAGAGCAAATACGCTGCGTACAAAACCAGCACGAGCAGAGTCGCCGCATACTTCGGATCGAAATACCAAACTGTCCCCTGCAAACGGTCAACCCAAACGAATCCCAACACAGTTCCTATGATGATCGTCACGAGTCCCACGATGACGCTGCTCTGGCTCATCCGCTCTAGGAGCTCCAGAGGCGGCAACCGCCAAATCACCGCGCCCATATTGCGGCTGCGCAACAATCGCTGCTCAGCCAGGAAGATCAGACTCAACACAAAAGAAAGCCCAAACGCCGCGTAGGCCAAAATGCTCAGCGTCACGTGAAAAGCAAATGCGACTCCGCGCGCCGGAGTTTCCACAATTCTTCCCGCAGGCGCCAGATGCGAAACCAAAAAGAAAACCAGAATGAAGGGCACAACGAAAGCGCCCACTGACCGCTGCCGGTGATACACCTCCAAGCCGAGATACGTCAGCGCCAGCAGCCAGCCGAACAGAGACATTGATCCATATAAATCGTGATAAGGCACCGTGTGCAACCCGCGCGACCGCTCCAACAGCGCAAAGTAGTGCGCTGCCAGCCCGACGGCGAGCAGAATCGTACCGATCCGGCCGCTCGCGTCTTTTCCGGTCGTAAGGTATCGCACATACGAACCAAGGCTCAGCCCGTAAGCCACAACCGTTAGAATGAGATAGAGGCGTTCCACGTTCGTCCGTCACAAAGTATAGCCCACCCTGCATCCTCGACATGTGGGCTACATCACATAGGTCGCCTGCAAGGTACGGTAGGATTTGTTATTCTCGAAGCAGCCCCTACAACCAATGAACCCGACTCCCGATACCATTTCAAAAAAGGAACTCTTCCTTCGCGCCTGCCGAGCCGAATCTCTCCCTCGAGTTCCAGTCTGGATGATGCGCCAGGCGGGCCGCTATCTGCCCGAATACCGCGAACTTCGCGCCAAGCACGCCTTTCTCGAAGTCTGCAAAACGCCCGAACTCGCCGTGGAAGTATCCCTCCAGCCGTTCCGCCGCCTCGGCGTGGATGCCATTATCGTCTTCTCGGACATCCTCATTGTCGCCGAAGCCATGGGCCTTCCGCTTGAGCTTGGCGATGCCGGTCCAAATTTGCCGGCGCCCGTTCGGACAGCGGCCGACGTGGCTAAACTGAAGGCGTTCGACCCTGAAACGGAAACTCGCTTCTTAATGGACGCGCTCCGCATCCTGTCTCGGGAAGCTGGCTCCAACTTCCCAGTCCTGGGTTTCGCGGCCGCCCCGTGGACTCTTGCCTGTTACATGGTGGAAGGCCGAACCAAAGAAGGCTTCTCCACCACCAAAAGTTTTCTACATCGTGAGCCGCGCGTTTTCCGCGACCTTCTCCATCGCATCGCGCAAGCCACGATCGGCTATCTCAAGGCCCAAATCGCTGCGGGTGCCGCCGCCGTGCAATTGTTCGACACGTGGTGCGGCGAACTCCCGCTCGCCGATTACCAGTCCTTCGCCCTTCCCGCGTTGCAAGAAATCATTCGCGAAGTCATTGGTTCAGCTCCAGTCATTTACTACACCAAGGCGTCTCACCATTTGCTGCCCGCAGTCGTCGAATCCGGAGCGAATGTTTTGAGCGTCGATTGGCGCGTCAGCCTCGCGGACTTGCGCAAAATGGCGGGTCCACGCGTCGCGATCCAGGGCAATCTCGATCCCGCGCTGCTCTACGCGCCCCAGGAAGTTATTCGCGCAAAAACAAGTGAAATTCTTGCGCAACTCGGTGGTGTCGGCCATATTCTGAACTTAGGACACGGTATCTTGCCGACAACCCCCGTCGAAAACGCGCAACTTTTCATTCAAACAGGGCAACGAACCACATTTCCGGCAAGCACCGCCGCATCCGTAGTGCGCTAGGATATTTGCATGAGCACCGCTCAACCAAGCCTGTCGCAAATGCGCGAGGAGCTTCGCGTCAGCGAGGAATTTCTCGCCCGGTACAACCGGCCCGGTCCTCGCTACACGAGTTACCCCACCGCTCCCGTCTGGAACGATTCCTTCGGCATTGACGACCTTGAGAAGATTCACGCCGAAGCCGACGCAGCGCAAACCCCGGTCTCGCTCTACATGCACATTCCCTTCTGCGAAAGCCTCTGCCTCTTTTGCGCGTGCAACGTCATCATTCAGAAAGACAAAAACGTCGCGCCGCCTTACCTCGAAATTCTCAAAAAAGAAATCGACCGGGTGAGCCTGGGCGTCTCGCGTTCGCGGCCTGTTGTTCAATTTCATTGGGGCGGTGGCACTCCAACCTATCTGACTCCCGCCCAAATTGAAGATCTCTTCGGTTTCACGCGCGAACGATTCTCTTTCGCGCCAGACGCCGAAATCGGCATTGAGGTCGATCCCCGCGTCACTACCAGCGAGCACCTCGAAGTGCTCCGCAAGCTCGGCTTCAATCGCCTCAGCATGGGCGTCCAGGACTTTCATCCCGAGGTTCAAAAAACGATTCACCGCATCCAGCCCTACGAACTCACTCGTGACCTCGTCGCCAAGGCCCGTGAACTCGGTTTTGACAGCATCAATATGGATTTGATCTACGGCCTCCCGCATCAGGATTCCGGGCGCTTCGCACAAACCGTCGAACAAATCGTCTCCATCAATCCCGACCGCATTGCCCTCTTCAGCTACGCGCACGTGCCCTGGCTCAAAAAACAGCAGGGGTCCTTCGTCAAATTCCTTCCCGAAGGCATGCAGAAGTTCGAAATCTTTCGCACGGGTCTTTTGCATTTCGTCGAGGCGGGCTACCAATACATCGGCATGGACCATTTCGCGAAACCCGGCGACGAACTAGCAACTTCCCAGGAAAATCGGACGCTCCATCGCAATTTTCAGGGCTACACCACCAAGGCTGGCGCCGATCTTTACGGCATGGGCGTCACCGCCATCAGCGGCTTCCGCAGCGCTTACGCGCAGAATCATCGCGACCTCTCCAACTGGGAAAATTCTATTCATGATCGCGGCCTGGCCACGATGCGCGGCTACCATCTTTCTGAAGACGACCACATCCGCCGCGCCGTCATCAGCCGCCTTCTCTGCCACACCGTCATCCCCAAAAAAGAAATCAACGCCGAATTCGGCGTCGACTTCGACACGTACTTCGCGCCCGAACTCGAGCGTTTCGAAGTCCCTCGCGCCGATGGCCTTATCGAACTCTCGGCAGACGAACTTCGCGTCACCTGGATTGGCCGCATCTTCATCCGGAACCTCGCCATGATTTTCGACCCGTATTTGGAAAAGCAGCATCTCAACGCCAAGCCTCTCTTCTCCAAAACTCTCTGACCGTGCCTCTATCCCACTCAGTCATCGTCGTCGGAGCCGGAATCTCCGGCCTTACCTGCGCCTACGCACTGAAAAGATCCGGCGTCGATGTTTTACTTTTGGAATCGTCCTCATCACCGGGTGGAATGATTCGCTCTGCGGAGGAAAACGGCTACGTCTTCGAACGTGGCCCGCAGAGCTTTAGCATCACGGCACAACTTAATGCCCTGATCGACGACCTTGAACTAAGGGCGGAACTCGTTGCAGCTCCAGCCAAAGCGCCACGCTACATCCTCGTCAACAGCCGGCTTCGTCCTGTGCCTCTTTCTCCGGTCGCGTTTCTTAGCTCCTCACTATTCGAGTGGTCCACAAAGTTCTCGATTCTTCGCGACCCTTTAGGCAAGTCTTTTCCTCCTGAGGAAGACGAATCGATTGCCGATTTCGTCCGACGCAAATTCAAACCGGAACTGCTCGAACTTCTCGTGGGCCCCTTTGTCTCCGGCATCTATGCCGGAGACCCGGAAAAGATCAGCTGTCGCGCGGCGTTCCCCACTCTTTATGAAGCGGAAAAAGCCGCAGGCAGTCTTGTGCGCGGAATGCAGGCTATGGCAAAAAAGCGAACCGGCCCTCGCGTGAAGCCGACGCTTGCCAGTTTTCGGCAAGGCAATCAAGCGCTCATCACAGCGCTGGCGGGGAAACTCGGAGATTCCCTGCGGCTCGGCACATCAGTCTCGCAAGTCACGAAAACAAGCGATGGCCAGTTCGTAATCGACAGCGTCGCGGGACAGCTTCAGTGTCAGCAACTCGTCCTGGCAACCCCGACATCGGTCTCTTCGTCGCTGCTCAACAATCTGGCTCCTGCGGCATCGGCGGCGCTCTCCCGAATCGACTACGCTCCGGTGGCCGTCGTTTCCCTTTGTTATCGTCGCGCCGATGTCGCTCACTCCCTCGATGGTTTCGGCTTTCTGGTTCCGCGTTCCGCGGGTTTCAAGATTCTCGGCTGCGTTTGGACATCTTCTCTCTTCCCCAACCGTACGCCAAACGACAGTGTCCAAGTCACCGGCTTTCTGGGTGGCGCGACCGACCCGGACACCGCGTCACTTTCAGATTCGTCTTTAGTTGATCTGGCTCATCGCGAGCTTTTGCCGATACTCGGCCTGAAAGCGGAACCCATAACCTCGCGCGTTACCGCCTACGCGCGCGCCATCCCGCAGTACAACCTCGGCCATACGCAGCGCCTCGCCACCATTGCGGAAGACCTCGCCAAGATCCCCGGCGTCCGCCTCACCGGCAATTACTTGAAAGGCCCTGCCATCGGCTCCTGCGTCGAGCATGCCGGGGAAGTTGCTGAATCCCTCCAAGTGCGCTAGAAAAGAAGGCACTTCCTGAGTCGCTTTCCGGCGGCTCATCCGCGCAGCCCGCAGTTCCGTATTAGAAGTAGGAGACGAAGAAGCGCCTGTGTTCCTGGCACTCCTGGCAAGTTTGGGGTTCGGTCCGAAGTCCGGCCCTGTGTCTGACGAAGTGTCGCCCGATGCGACGCTGGTGCAGAACCTTCTTCGGCAGGACGTGAACGCCTTCGAACAACTCTACGACCGCCACTCGCGCCAAGTTTACGGACTGGTGCTGCGCATCCTGCAGCAGGCTTCCACGGCGGAAGAAGTCGTCCAGGACGTTTTTCTCCAACTCTGGCGCAATGCCGCCGCTTACGACGCCGAGCGCGGCCCGTTCGTCCCGTGGCTTCTTACACTCGCACGCAATCGCGCACTCGATCATCTTCGCCTTAAAAGTGAACGCCAGCGCCGCCGCGAAGACCAGGCCGACGAACTTCCGCCGGTATCCGCAGCGCCGGAGTACGAAAAAGAACTCGACGAGCGTCGCAGCGTGGAACGCGTGCGTTCCCTGATGGGCGGCTTGCTGCCCCAGCAAAAGCGCGCCATCGAACTCGCCTATTTCGAGGGGCTGAGCCATTCGGAAATTGCCGCGAAATTGCAAGAACCTCTCGGCACCGTGAAGAGCTGGATTCGCAACGGACTTTTGCGCTTGAAGGAAGGATTGCGAACGGCTTCGTAAGCCGTGACATGAATATTGCTATGGCCAACGGCGACCAATTCCGCGAACTGATCGAGGCCTACGCCCTCGGTGCGCTCGATCCGCAAGACCGCGCTTCGCTCGAAGCGCATCTCGCGTCTGGCTGCGCCGATTGCGCCAGTGCGCTTGACGAAGCCCGTTGGCTTGTCAGCCAACTCGCCTACCTCGCACCCGAAGCGCAGCCGTCGGACATGCTTCGTGGCCGCTTGCTGCAAACCGTGCGTACCGAAGCCCGAGCCTCAAAACCGGCCAAATCTTCTTCTGCGATTCCCTTCTGGATGTGGGGCGCCGTCGCTGCGCTGCTTCTCTTCACCCTCTATACTTCGTGGGAAACCATCCAGGTCAGGAAGACGATCGAAGCAACCAACGAGCAAGCAAAACAGGAAATCGCCAAACGCCGCGAACTCGAAGAAAAGTTCGCCGTCGCTCAGCGCGAAGCCATCATTCTCACCGACCCGCGCTCGGTAAAAATTCCGCTCGGCACCGAAAGCAAAGACTTGCCGAAGCTCGAAGCCGTCTGGCACGCAAAACTCGGCATTGTCGTATCCGGCCTCAACGTTCCAGCGCCATCCGGCACACGCACGCTACAACTTTGGCTCATCCCCAAAGCGCCCGGCGGCAAACCAATTCCTTCGCTCGCCCTCCGCCCTGACGCCGAAGGCAAATTCGTCCTCCTCGTCGCCAATCCGCCCGACGCCATGGACGCCACCAAAGCTCTCG
>DATGIS010000150.1:0-33914 GCA_035295625.1 Candidatus Acidiferrum sp.
TGCGCGACCAAGATCTTTCTCGCCAATCCCGACATGGACCAGGAGCTGTACCGAAAGCAATTTCATCTGAACGACACGGAAGTGGCGCTCATCGCAGCACTGCTTCCGAAGCAACAGTTTTTGATCAAGACTCCGGAACTCGCCAAGGTCGCCAACCTCAACGTCGACCGTCGCAGCTATTGGCTCTACACGAACGATCCGTATGACAACCAGAAACGCAGGGAAGCGTTCGACGCCTACGGCTTCGAAAAAGGCCTCGATGCTTTGGCCGGAGCGCAGCCGTGATCCCGAGTCTCCCGGAAATCGCACGGCAACTTGGCGTCAGTCCGTCGTTCTTTGCTCTTGCTGTAGCAGGCGTGCTCACGGGGTTCGCGCTTCTTGCGCAATCGATCGCGCGCTGGTTCGACGATCGGGATTCGTAAGCAATCAACTTCAAAGGAGGAAAGGCAAATGACTTTCACGAATCGGAACTGGCATCGGATTTGTTCCCGCGTCATCTTTTTGGTTTTTCTCCTGGCACGCCTCGGCGCGGCCAGCGCCGCCGAGTCCGGCGCGCGTGTCGTCAAGTACGGCAAGGAAGACATTGTTCCCGTTCACGCCAAGCTGCGCTTCTCGACGCTCATTGTGCTGCCTGACGAGGAAGAGATTCTCGATTTCACGACCGGCGACCGCGAGTTCTGGATCATCAATGGCTCGCACAACCTTTGTTACGTGCATCCGGCACAGGCCGGAATCCGAAGCAACCTCAACCTCATCACGGCCAGCGGCCATGTCTATTCGTTTCTCCTGACCGAAATCAGCAGCGATGCCACGTTGCAGCCCGACCTGAAGCTGTTTATCGAACCGAAGGAAGGCTCGGCCGTTGGAACCGTACTGCGCGGCTACGTTCATGCAGCCGATGCCGAAGCGTACAAGAAGGAAATGGCAGACCTGCGGCAGCAGACCGCCGAACAGGTTCGCAATGCCCAATCTCACGCCGCTGAGGAAATCAATCAATTTCGATCCGCATACGCGACAAAGTTGCGCTTCGATTACGAACTTGACCCGAAAGCATTGCGCGAACCCTTCCTCGTCTCGGCGATCTATCACGACGATTCCTTCACTTACATCCGCTCCGCTGCGCGCGAGAAACCCGTCTTCTACGAAATCAAGGACGGTAAGCCCAACCTTGTGTCCTTCCAGCTGGAGAACGGCGTCTACATCGTTCCGAAGATCGTCGACGCCGGCTATCTCGCAATCGGAAGGAAGAAGCTGAGCTTCGCGCGGCAGATCGCCGCGAAGTAAGGACACCCCTATGGCGACCGTTCCAACCATTCAAGACAAAGCACCGAAGCCCCCCGGCCTGCTCCCCAAGAACGTCCAGTCCTGGCTTCTCGCAGGGCTCGCCGTACTCATGGTCCTTATCATGTGGCTCACCGGCGGCAAGAAACCGCCTGTCCCATTGAAGGCGGCGCCGCCCGCACCGGCAGTCCTTCCGCCGCTTGAAGTGAACGAAGCGAAGATCGTCGAACTCCAGAAACGCATCGAGGACTTGCAGCGGGAACAAATCGTTGCGCAGAACGCTCTCACGCAACAGACCCGGGTGCTCGGCCCGGGTTCGGAAGCACAGGCCCTTACATCTTCACCCGCGTATGCGAACTCATCCGAACGGCCGGAAGACGCAATTCATGCCGAACGAAAGAAACGCGACTACCTATCGTTGTTCGCTTCGAACGTCGCCCTCAGTTATCGGAAAGGACCGTCCTCGCCGCAGGCTCACGAGGAAAACGGCAATTCGCTGTCTTCAACGGCCGACGCGAGTCCAGTGCAACTCGCGGAACTTCTAAAACCATTGCCGCCACCTGCCCTGCCCGCCGCAGCTGCGGCGACACCGAAACTTTCCGCGGAGGAAGCAAGAAAGGAGGAAACCCGGAGCCCGGTTGCCGCGCCGGCGGGCGCACCGGCTACGGCAACGGGCAAAACTTACGTTCTCTTTGAAGGAACCGTACTCGAAACCGTTCTCATCAACCGGCTCGACGGACAGATGACAGGACCCGTCGAATGCCTTCTCACAACAGATGTCTATTCCCACGACCGGCAGCATCTGTTGATTCCTGCCGGAACGAAACTCCTCGGGGAGACACGGAAGGTCGAAGCCTTCGGCCAGACTCGCCTTGCCGTCCTTTTCCATCGAATGGTGATGCCGGATGGGTTTTCGGCAAACCTCGACCGCTTTCAAGGGCTCAACCAGATTGGCGACGTGGGCCTTCGCGACCAAGTCAACAACCATTACCTACGCATCTTCGGCGTGTCACTTGCCGTCGGCGCAATCGGCGCCGTAGCTCAAGGGGGCACTTCGGGTGCTCTCACCGCTTCCGGCAGCGACCTCATGCGGCAAGGATTCGCGCAGAGTACCGCCCAATCCTCCGCCCAAATCCTCGACAAATTCCTTAACGTTCTTCCGACCATCACGATCCGCGAGGGGCACCGGGTCAAAGTCTATCTGTCGGGCGACCTCGCGCTCCCCGATTACACGAACCACACCATGCCTTCAAATCTCTGAGGAAAGAAAGGAAGAAATCCGTGAGAAAGAAACTCTTCGCCATTTTGCTTGTGACCGTTCTCTGCGTTGGCACCGCGTCAGCCCAGTTTGGCAGCGGGATCGTCTACGACCCGACGAACTACAGCAACGCCGTGCTGCGCTACCAGCAGCTTCAGCAACATCTCCTCCAACTGCAAAGGACGTACACCCAGATCGTCACCGCCTACAACCTGGCGCTCCAGATGTCGCGCAACCTGCACAACATGCCGGCGCGATATCGGGCGCAGTTCTCGAACTGGCGAAACGTCTCCGCCACCAACACCTACGGAAATACTTCGGGATGGCTCGGGGGCGTCAACGCCGATCTCAACACCATCAACGGCTATCTCCGCGCCACAACACAGCTCAGCCAGTACAACCCTGCAGCGCTTAACGGGATGCCGGATTTCGAGCAAGCGCGCGTGAAGTCACAGTACGCCTCGGTCGAACTGGCCGACGGCGCCAACATGAATGCGCTCTCGACCATCGGCGCGATTCGCGGGAATGCCACCGCGCTTGAAGCGCGCATGAACAATCTCGAACAGGACTCATTGTCCGACGACCAAGGCTTGAACTCCGAAGTCGCGGTCCTGAACAAGATCAACGCGACGAATGTGCTCACGCTGCGTTCGATTCAGGATTCGAACAAACTCCTCGCGTCGCTTCTTGAGCAGCAGACCATCGCCGCCAAACAACAACGCGAAATGACGACCAACGCCATCAACGCCGAAATCAGCAGGCAGACGAGCCTCAGCACAAATCTGACCCAGGTCACAGGAACTTTGACCAATTCTTTGCAGAACTTCCGCATGCCGTAAGTTGCATCCGCTACTGGCCACGAAGGAGCCGAGACCATGCAGACCGATTTCCTGCAGTTCCTGTATCAGGCGATCAACGATCTCCTGACCCAGAACCTCGGCTTCTTCGATGCCATGGGCCAGAACCTCTTCCGCATGTTCGCCACGATCCTCATCGCCTGGTACGGCATCAAATCCGCACTCTCCGCTGCCAGCGGCAAATACACCTTTCAGTTCGACAACTTCGCAAGCCTGCTTCTCACCATCGCTTTCGGATTTGCCATGGTGAATTACTACAGCACGCCGATCCCCGGCATCGGTGTCAGCTTTCACAACCTGATCACCGACGAAGCACAATTCCTCGCCAACAAGATCAATCAAACCGAATTGCAAACCATAGTCGACCGAATTGGAGATTTTGAAGCACGTATCGACGCACCCGGCGTCACCGACTTCCTGGGCATGGCCATCTACATCATCGTCATCATCCTGCTTGCGGCCGCTCAAGCAATCTCGATCGTGGTCATTGCTTATGGATTCATCGCCACCGCCGTCTGTGTGCTCGTTGGCCCCATCTTCGTTCCTTTCTTCATCGTGCCCAAGCTCGAATGGCTCTTCTGGGGTTGGCTGCGCTGTTTCCTGCAATACGCCTTCTACGAAGTCATCGCTGCCGCGGTCGTCTACATCATCGGCAACCTTATTATTGGTGTCCTCACCCTCCAGGGCACCGGCAATATCTCCACCCTCCAGCTCATCGGCTGGTTTCCCGTGCTTCTGATTACATTCGTTGCCTCGATTTACGTCCTGCTCAAAGTGCCTGCACTGACCAATCACATCTTCAGCGGCACCGCTGGAGGCAGCTCTGCGGGAATCCTCGAAGCGCCCGCCGCGGCAGCGGCCGCGATTGCCAAGGAGTTCTGATGGACCGCGATGCTTCCTTTCACGACGCCAAGCGCCTGTATCTCGAATCCTGCGGTGACCCTATGGTGACCAATACCTATCTCAAAATAGCTCTGGCACTCCTCTCGCTCGTCTGCATCGCGCTTGCCCTGATCGATCTTCGAACCATTCGGACGTTCGAGAATTTTCGCCCCCTCGTCATTCGCATCGACGACCTCGGCCGCGCCGAAGCCATCAACTACCACAACTTCGAATACAAACCGCAGGATGCCGAAGCCAAATACTTCCTCTCGCAGTTCACCAAGCTTTACTACCGTCGCAACCGCTACACCATTCAGGACGACTTCGCGAAGTCGCTCTATTTTCTCGACGGGAAGCTGGCGAACGGCATCCTCGACACCTACCGCAAAGACGACATCATCCGGAAGTTCCTAACGAACACGTCGTCCTCCGAAATCGATATCGATGTGAAGAAGGTTTCGCTCGAAGAACTCCAGACTCCGCCCTATCGCGCCCGCGTCGATTTCTACATGGTCTATTATTCGCCCGCGGACCACAGCGAACTCAGGCGCGACCTGTACACCGTGAACTTCGTTTTTATCTTCCAATCGCGGGTTCCGAATGAATTGATCCCCATCAATCCGCTGGGACTGACGATCTCCTACTTCCGCGAAGATCAGGCGTTCAAATGAACTCTTTGCGGCACGGAGAGAAAGGAGTCGCGGGCGTCCGCCTGGCAGCCTCGGCCCAACCTCCGCGCGCCACCTCTTCCTTTACTCTCTGGCCTTCCTCCTCGCAGTCGCCACAGCCCATCCCACCATTCTTTGCCCTCCGAACAAACGGCGCGCGTCAGGAGAGCCTCGGCTGCTGCGGACTCCCGCCCGCTCCTCCTCCGGAATTGGTCTATTCAAATTCAAAAACCGCGTAGGGCCATATGATCGCAAACGCTCTCCTCATCACCATCGCCTTCCTTCTCGCCTACGGGTTCTGGCTCATAGGCGAACTGAAGTTCATGGCGCCCTACAAAGCGGTCCTCCTCCACGCCTACGGAAAGTGGATTGGTGCATCGATTGCCATCTTGTTTTGCAACGTATTCGGCGCTGTTCTCCTGTTCCAGCGAAAGTTCCTTTTGAAGAACACGGGCCGCAAGCTATCCCACCTGGACAGGCAGTTCCAAGTCGGACAGATCGAGATGCCCGCGCCGCCCCAAAATGAGGAGCCTTTCTAACATGTCCCGCGATCCATTCCCGAATGAGCCGGAGATTGACGACCGGGCAGAGCGCACTGCGGTTCCGGTACACCGCGACAGTGATCGTGACCGCAACAGCGACAACCAGACTGTCGCGTCGGGAGACGACCACGAGAGACCGGAAATAGACGACTCCGTCCGCGCCTACTATCTAAGAGATCGCACCTACATCCTCCGCGAGTCCGAGTTCACTACGCTCGTCGAAATCGGCAAGTTTCGTGTCGTTGATTCGGCGGACCTGGCCCAATTCGCCTACGGCGGTGATGCCGAACGGGCGGCCCGTGACCTTCGGAATCTCGAGAGGCAGGGTCTCGTCGTCAGAAAGCCCCTCACGCAGGAGCCGAAACGCAGCGAACGCCTCGTTGTTCTGAAGAAGAAAGCGAAGCGGCTTCTCCTCAACTCCGGCCGTGTGCCCCAAGGTCAGGCGATTTACCACGGTCTAGTAAAGCCTCGCGAAGTCAAACACGACACCGCGCTCTACCGCCTGTACCAGAAGGAAGCAAACCGGATCTCGCGGGAGGGAGGCAAGCCGCTTCGTGTCGTATTGGATTACGAACTGAAGCGCAACGTGCAACGGGAACTCGCCGGACTCGGAGAGGCGGCCCAAACTCGGGACGCACGCGAACAGGTTGCCGCACGGCATGGGCTCGCTCTGGTGGGAGACCGGATTCAAATTCCCGATCTGCGTCTTGAATACGAAACAGCGGACCACGAACATCGCGAGACCAATCTCGAACTCGCGACACGGAACTACCGGCCTCGGGCTCTCGCACAAAAGGCCAAGGCAGGCTTTTCCATCTATGCGCCCCGCGAAGACGCCTCAAAGCTGCGGCGCATTCTCGATGAATCGGAGCTGACGGCGAGGATCTTCTCCCTATGAATGTCGAGCCGGTCTACATCTCCGCATTGCAAGCCTTCGGTTATACAGAGGCAGAGGCACGTTTTCTCTACATCGTCGCCACACACTCCGGCTATTTCGTGGCTCGTCAATTTCTCGCTTTCGCGGGGGTCCAGTGGGGCAAGCGCACAAACCAGTTTTGGACGAAGCTCCAATCCAACAAACACGCGCGCAGCGGCGCACTTCCGAGATACCGGACGGTCTATCACCTCTTCGCGCGCGAGATCTACCGGGAACTCCACCGGGAGCACCTTCGCAACCGGCGCCGGCATGAACGCGAATACATCGAGGCCAGGATTGCGATTCTCGATTTCGTGCTCGCAAACCCGGAGCTTTCCTACCTGGAAACGGAGCCCGACAAGCTTGCCTTCTTTTGCCGGGAACTGGGCATTCAGGCGAGATTTCTTCCCTCAAAAACATATCTCGGCCGGCACACGGTACAACCCACCGTGCGGTATTTCGTGGACCGCTTTCCTATGTTTCTTCCGCAATCGAACTTAGTACCGCGCGTCGTGACGTTTTCCTTCATTCAAGGTAGCGAAGCCAATCTCTCCGCGTTCGTCCACCATCTCCAGGTCTATTCCTCTTTGTTTCGGGAACTGCGCGAGTTTCGCTTCCTCTATCTGGCGCGAACGGAGGCGCATTTCGCGAACGCACACGAGCTCTTCAATGCGCTCGTTACCGTGCCGCTGGATTCGCATCCCGCCGACGATTTGCTGCGCTATTTCGCAATCCGCAAGGCTTGGGATCTCCACCAATACGGGGTTGTCACCGAAGCCGACCTCGCCTTCCGGAATGTCTCGAAAGAGCGATTCTCGGGACAACGATTTGAACACTTCTATCGGGCGTGGAAAGCCGATCGCATCGGCGAGGCCCACATTCGCGCGGCGTTTCAGGGCCACCACCTTCCGCACCTAACGCACTTTGAAACGCGAATCCTTGAGTCTTTCGCCGCTTCTAGTAAAGCGGAGGAGGAGGCGTGGTGAAGAACGTAAAAACGACATCCTTCACCCGAAACTTCTCCCCGTCCTTCACTTTGTGGCAGACGCATGTTCCGGAAAGGAAAGGGAAAAAGAACCCCCGGAGAAGAAATGCCCGGCGGAAAAAGATCCAAATCGGGCGGGAGCGACCCCACTTTTTGGGCTTTCAGCCGCCCAAAAAGTTTTTGGGGTCGCTCCCGCCCTGGGCACCGTTTCCGGTGCCTCCGATTGTTTCCGCCGGGCACAGAGAGTTTCGGAGATCGAACCGTAAAGGAGAAAACGCCATGTCCATCATCAAGAAGGCACCTGCAATTCTTACTCGCGAGTTTCGGTTGGAGGAGCCCGTCAGCCTCCTGCTCGACGACTATGCACAGTTCATCGAAAGCAGCCCCGACCACGTCCTCAATTCCGCCATCAAGAAAACGCTGTGGCGGGACCAGGACTACCGGAAGTGGAGAGAGCAGAAGAAAAGCACGGACAACGGGGCTTCCCGTCGCGGATCGGAGGCGGCGAAGTCATGATGCAGCGGGTCCTCGCGTCGCGGCACTTCCTCGCCAGCCTGCTGGCGATGGGAACGGGTGTGCTTCTTTTCTATACGCATCCGTTCCCCGAAGGGTCGTTCTTCCTTCATCTGATTTCTTTGCGCGCGTCGAACGCGTTCGTGAGCTTCCGGTGGCTGTACGACGTCTGCCTTTTCACGACACCTTACTTTCTCTATCTGGCGGCGTTTTCAGGCCTCTATGTGGCCACGCTGAGATATCGGCAACGTGTCTCGCCTGGCCACCTTCCGCTGTACCCCGATCCCAAGAAGCGCGATGACCTCTTTCTTGTTGTGGGCGAGGTATACGATCCACGCAAGCCCGGCCCCAGCCAGACCCCTCACTGGCTGACCATACCCGAGCGCGGATTATTCACCGGAACCGTCATTCTCGGAGCGGTCGGTTCGGGCAAGACCGCGACGGCAATGTATCCATTCGCGGAACAGATTCTGGCGTTCAAGGCGAGCGACAAAGAACGCAAGATCGGCGCGTTGGTCTTAGAGGTGAAAGGCGACTTCTGCCGCAAGGTGAAGGAGATCCTCGACCGTCACGACCGCGGAGAGGATTTCATCGAGATCAGCCTCGATTCCGCATACCGCTACAACCCCCTGCACAACGACCTCGATGCCTACGCACTCGCCTTCAATATCGCATCCTTATTAAACAACCTGTTCGGTCGCGGCAAGGAACCATTCTGGCAGCAGGCCTACACCAATCTCGTCAAATTCATCATCCTGCTGCACAAGATCGCCTACGACTACGTGACGCTGTTCAACGTATACGAGTGCGCCATTTCACCGCCCCTGCTGGAACAACGCATTCGCGAAGCCGAAGAGAACATCATGGGGCGTTATTTCGCGGCAGTAACTCCCGAAGTGTTCGGTGCACACCCGGTCGAACTCGCCAGCCTTGGTTTCAAACACGACCCCGGAAAGGAACGCTATCTCGCCGAAGCCTCGAAAGAACTCTGGACGGAAGTCCAGACGAGAGGCATCAAGGCGGAGCCAATCACCATCCTCGATCCGTCATTTGCAGAACCGGACAAGCTCGAACAGCTTTATGCGGTCCAGCGGTGGTTCCGCGAAGACTGGCGAAGAATTGAGCCCAAGCTTCGGACTTCGATTGTGGAAGGTATTTCCGTATTCCTTTCACTCTTTGACGACAACCCGAAAGTGAAACGAGTCTTTTGCCCGAAGAAGGAGTGCTACGACCCGAAGCTCAACGCCAAAGAACAATACGGAAAACCGTTGCCTTCGTTCTCCTGGCTCGTGGAGCAAGGTGCCGTTTGTTCGCTGAATTTTCCGGTAGGCATGAACGCCGGACTGGCCAAGGCCATCGGCGTCATGATGAAACTCGATTTCGAGCGCGCGGTACTGAACCGCATCCCGCAAATCGAGGCGGAAAGAGACCGGTACTTTCGCCAGGTTCTGTTTCTCTGCGATGAATACCAGCACTTCGCCACGGTCGGAGAGAGTGACCCGACCGGGGACGAAAAGTTCTTCAGTCTCTCCCGGCAAGCCAAGTGCATTCCCATCGTCGCAACCCAGAGCATCAGCTCGCTGCGTTCTGCACTTCCGGGTGACAGTTGGAGAACTCTTCTCCAGACCTTTCGCACCAAGATCTTTCTGTGTCTCTCGGATGATTTTTCCGCAAAAACAGCGAGCGAACTCTGTGGACGCGAAGACCGTCTGAAAGTGAGCTACAACTTGTCGGAAAGCGGCCACGACGCCAGCGTCAGCCTGCTTACGGGAAAAGCCGTCTCCCACCGGGCCAACATCACCGCTTCCAAGAGTTACAACACGCAGACCGACTTCCGTTTCGACATGAAGACGTTTACGGAACTCCGGAACGCTCAATCGATCACGATCGCCTACGACGGGTTAAATCCGATTCCGCCAACTTTCTGCTACTTGAAGCCCTATTACAACGACCCCAACAAATCCTATTTCGAGCAACTTGCCGCAGGAGAACTCTGATGCCAGGCTTTGAAACCATTCTTCCGTTCCTCAAACCCATCGAACACCTCATCCTCGACGATTCCATCAGCGAAGTCATGGTCAACGGACCGGATCAGGTTTTTGTCGAGAAGGCCGGTTTCATCGAGCAGGTTCGCGGCGTTTCGCTCGGCGAGCGTTCACTGCTCGTTGCCGTCAAAAACATCGCGCGGCGACTGGGCGATGATATATCCGAAGCGAAGCCCATCCTTGATTCCAGATTGCCGGACGGGAGCCGCGTGGCCGCGGTCATTCCTCCCTGCAGTCTGAGCGGCGTGACTCTTACCATTCGCAAGTTCAATATTCGCCATTTCGAGGTCGCCGACCTCATCGCAAGCGGCACTCTCACTCATGCACTCGCGAACCGGTTTGAAGACTACATTCTTCAGCGTCGCAATCTCTTGATATGCGGTGGAACGGGCACGGGTAAGACGACACTCTTGAACGCACTCGGGAAATTCATTCCCCCGGATGAACGCATCCTCCTCATCGAAGACACAGCAGAGATACAGCTTGCTCAAGCCAATCTCGTTCGCTTCGAAGCACGCAGGGAACAGAACGGAGTACCCGCTGTCTCTATTCGCGACCTTCTCAAAGCCTCACTGCGGCACCGGCCCGATCGTATTCTGCTCGGAGAAATTAGAGGAAGTGAGGCGTTCGACCTGCTCCAGCTTCTGAACACGGGCCATGCCGGCACGCTTAGCACGATCCATGCGAGTTCCGCGAAGCAGGGCCTGGCTCGCTTTACCAGCTGCGTTTTACAGAGCGGGATTGAATTGCCGTACCGTTCGATTAAGACAAACATCGCCGATTCTCTCAATGTAGTCGTCCACATCGAGCGAAGACCGGGTCGGCGATTCATCTCCGAAGTCCTCGAAATCAACAGCTACGACCCGGACTCCGATCTCTTTGACTTCTGTTCCATGTACCTCGCCCCGAAGGAGCAAGCATGAGTGGCGTTTCCTCGTTCACCCCAAGATTCCTGACGGCGCCGGAATACGTGTTTGCTCTTCACGAGCCAAGTGATCAAGTCGCGGTGCTGGTCCGGAATCGGACTCAGCACCAAACGATGCAGCGAATTCTTCCCGCCGAAGCAATCGCAAGCCCTCACTTTCAGTCGTGGCTTCACGAGCAGAACCAGTCTGGAGCTGACATTTTCATCGGAATGAATCCGGTAAGAGAAGGCTCGCGAAACCGCACCAAGGAACAAATTCGCGAAGTACGCCATGCGTATCTCGATCTCGACGAGGAAGCAGGTGCCTCGCTTCAGGCCATCCGTACTTCCGGGGACGTGCCACCACCGAGCTTCGTTCTCGACACTTCGCCAGGAAAACATCAGGTGGTCTGGCGCGTCGAAGGCTTCGACACCACTCAGGCGGAATCGCTGTTGCGTGCCCTGGCCTCGCAGTATGGCGGCGACCCGGCAGCCACTGATATTTCCCGGCTTTTCCGTTTTCCTGGTTTCACGAACAGGAAGTACAACGAGGCCTTTGTTGTGCGCGTCCATCACGAATCCGACGCCGTTTACCATCAGCAAGATTTTCACATCCACGAAGATTCGCCAGAATCTCCGAAAGATTTCACGGAATCACTCAGCGGCACGCGCCGGATGCCCACCGGTCACCGCAGCCAGTCGGAAGCAGACTGGGCTTACGCGAAACGAGCCCTCGCCCGCGGAGATGATCCTCAAATCATCATTCAACGTATCGCCGACTATCGCGCCGACGAAAAAAGCGACCCGATTTACTACGCTCGGCACACCGTCACAAAGGCACAGGCTGAACTCGTGCGACAGAGCCCTTCCGGGAGGTCTGCCGAAGGGCATGAAACACGCGAGAGGGAATCCGGCCTGAACCACTGACGTTCAGACAACGAACGGAGAAGGGACTGATGCCGTCTTCGCCTGCTGTCGTCGCCTCAATGCCCACGACACTGGAACCCTTTGTATCGGCGGACCAGGCGGCGCAATTTCTCTGTGTCAAACGCCGCTTTCTGCTGGAGCTCGCCCGCAGAGGCATATCCGGGGCGTATGCGCTTGGCACCGGAACCAAACGCAAAGTCTGGGTGTTCCGACTCTCTGAACTCGCCGCTTCTATCGGGCGGAACGAGACCCAAACACCAAATCTGCCAAAACCGTGTACGATCACATCTGGCAGTCCCCGCTGAAAAGAGGAGCTATGTCCTATCAGCGAGGATCACTCAAGAAAGTAAAACGCAGGGAAGGAGAGACCTGGGTGCTCAGATACCGGGTCACGAACGCGGAAGGAAAAAGAGTCGAGCACAACGCAATCATCGGACTTGTCCAGCAGCTTCCAAAAGACAGGGACGCATGGCGCGAAGTGGACCGTCTCGGGCTCGGGGTGCGGATCAACGACGCCCCTGCCATCGGCCGCGTGTCATTCCATTTTCTTGCGGAGCATTACCTTAAAGCCGATTTCGGGGCGGACGCCGTGCGCCCGAAATCGGTGAACACCATCAGCCACGTCGAAACCGTCGTGCGAGCCTACCTGACACCGCGATTCGGGAACGAAACCGCGGAAGACATCAAGCCGCTCGATATTCAGCGTTGGCTGAAATCGCTTCACGACGACACCGGTCTTGCCTGGACGACGATCTCGAAAATGCGGGGCGTCATGCGCCGCATCTACAAAATCGGAATCCTGCACGAGCACGTCTCGAAAAATCCTGTACTTCACGTCGAAACGCGCTCCAAGACTGACTACAAACCCATCACCATCACGCCCGCGCAGACGCTTGCGATCCTGAAGGCCCTCCCATCGCCTCTCCACTTTGGATTGGTTCTTACCTGTGCAGCTACCGCGCTCCGCGCTTCGGAGATGCTCTCACTGCGCTGGTCGGACGTAAGGTGGGACGAGGGAAGAATCCGGATTTCAAAACGCTGGGCGAAGGGCAAGGACGGCGAGACCAAGACGGAGGCGTCGGACGGATACGTGCCGATGCACCCGGTCCTGTCTTCCCGCCTGCTCTCATGGCGGGAGCAAAGCCCTTACGCGAAGGATGAAGACTTTGTGTTTCCGTCGCTTCGCGCAGAGGGCCGCGTTCCACTCTCCGCTTCGATCTTCGTCGCTGATTATCTGCGCCCGGCCGCAAAGAAAGCCGGGGTGCGGATCGAGGACGGACAACGGTTCGGACTTCACAATCTTCGCCACTCACTCAGCAACTGGCTGGTGAACAAGGCGAAAATCGAACCGAAAACCGTTCAGGGAATTCTGCGTCACGCGAAAGTCCAGACGACGCTCGATCTGTACACGCAGGAAGACAGCGACGAAACGCTCGCGGCGCAGGGAGAATATCTTGCGGCCCTGGGCGTGGGGAGTCCGATGGTGCAGTAAATTGTGGGTTGGATTGTGGGTTGAGGCTTTTGGTGCAACACCCGGTAACCTACTGAAAAGAATGGTGGGCCTGGGTGGACTTGAACCACCGACCTCGCCCTTATCAGGGGCGCGCTCTAGCCACCTGAGCTACAGGCCCATCGTTGCGTACAAAGTGGCAGGTACTTCCCGCAACTTTAAAATTCTACCACGGCTGTTTACGTCTTGCACGAGCCGCGATTGCCCCAGCGTGCCAAAATCGGCAGGCTACTGCACAAATCCGACGTTGGGAGTTGGCCCGCTTCCTTCCGGCAATTCTTTGATCGGGCCAAACTGGGCCTCGTATCGAGCAATATTCTCGCCCAGTGCCCGCCAGATTCGCTTCGCATGTCCCGGGCTCACGATCATGCTGCTCAGCAGCTTCCCCTGGGCTCCGTTGGGGAAAATGTAGATGAAGTTGAGCGTGAACTCCTCCACGCTGTGATGAATCATCATCAAATTGCTATAGAGCCCCTGCAATTCCTTTTCATCGGCCTTGATCTGCATCTGTCCCGGTTGTGGTGGCTGTTGCTCGCTCATCGTCGTCTCCGTAGTTTCTCTTTCAAGGTATCACAACGGGCGTTTGGCGTTCGGCGCCCGGTAGTGGCTTCTCTCTGCACGGAGCGAGCAGAGGCTCTCCCTACGCGAGCCCGGGTTGATTTGCCGTCGCTATTGCAATCTCCGCTCCAGTCCCATTGACAATCTCCTGTGTTAAATGTAGTTTTGTAGATGTATTAACCATAGTTAACGAATGGCTGACTCCTCCAACACCCTCCTCGATTCAGCACCGATCCCACAACCCGCGGGCCGTGCTCCGTCGCTTCCGGAATCGCACCGCACTATTCCCATTCCCTCCACAGCCTCCTGGCTCCGCAAAGTTTTCGCCTTCGCCGGCCCCGGCTACCTCGTCGCGGTCGGCTACATGGACCCGGGCAATTGGGCCACTGACCTTCAAGGCGGCTCTCAGTTCGGCTACACGCTCCTCAGCGTGATTCTCCTCAGCAACCTCATGGCGATGCTGCTGCAAGCGCTCTCCGCAAAACTCGGCATCGTCACCGGCCGCGACTTGGCGCAAGCCTGCCGCGAAACGTACTCCCGCCGAACCTCCTTGGTTCTCTGGATTGTCTGTGAAATCGCCATCGCCGCCTGCGACCTCGCCGAAGTCCTCGGCTCTGCCGTCGCGCTCCAGCTCCTCTTCCACATTCCTTTGCTACTCGGCGTGATTCTCACCGCACTCGACATCCTCATCGTCCTGCTCCTGCAGGGCCGCGGCTTTCGCCTTCTCGAAGCGGCCGTCATCACGCTCATCCTCACCATCGCCGGTTGTTTCGCTTACGAAATTTTCTTCGCGCGCCCGCTCTGGCTCACCGCCGCCCATGGCTTTCTGCCGAACGCTGAAATTCTTCGCAATCGCGACATGCTTTACATCGCCATTGGCATCCTCGGCGCCACAGTCATGCCGCACAATTTGTATCTCCATTCGAGTCTTGTCCAAACGCGCGCTTTCGGCTCTGAGCCTCGCCAGCGCCGCGAAGCCCTCCACTACGCTATCTTTGATTCAACTTTCGCTCTCGGCTTCGCGCTTTTTATCAACGCTGCGATCCTCGTTCTCGGCGCCGCGGCGTTCCATTCTCGTGGCCTCAATCATGTCGCAGACATCACCGAAGCCTATAAACTTCTGACGCCGACTCTCGGCGCGAGTCTCGCCAGCACGCTTTTCGCCTGCGCGCTACTCGCCTCCGGCCAAAACTCCACGCTCACCGGTACACTTGCCGGGCAAATCGTCATGGAAGGTTTTCTCCAGATCCGCCTCAGGCCTTGGATTCGCCGCCTCATCACTCGCAGCATTGCCATCGTTCCAGCCATTCTCGTCATTGGCATCGCCGGTGAATCCAAACTGAGCATGCTCATTGTCCTCAGTCAGGTGATTCTCAGCTTCCAGCTTCCATTCGCGGTCATTCCGCTCGTGCAATTCACCAGCGATCGCCGTCGCATGGGGGAATTCGTGAATTCCCGAATCACCGTCATCGTTGCTTGGATCGTTGCCGCAGCTATCCTGATTCTTAACGGCGAGCTCTTGTGGCTCACATTTCGGCACTAATTTGGCAGCGACGTCTCCAAACTCCCAACGTTCCGTGAGAAAATTTCCTTGATGCCAAATCCGAAGCAGCCCAAGTCCTCGCGCAACACCGCCATTCTTCTCGTAATTCTTTTTGCCTTGGCGGCTTACTTTGCCTATACGGCGTTCTCCCGCGCCATCTGGTCGATCCCGCCTGAGGCGAAGCTTGTGAAGAATCCTAGTCATGACGATCCCGCAATTGCCGCAAAGCAGATTCTTCCCGTCTACCTGGATAAATGTTCCGAATGTCACGGCGAAACGGGGCAGGGAAATGGCCCGCAAGCCAAGATGTACGACCCTCGCCCCTCCATGCTTACCGACGCGCCGCATCTCGCCACGGTCACCGACGGCGAACTCTTCTATGTCATTTCCGAAGGGCACAAGCCTATGCCGTCCTACAAACGGAAACTCTCGGAAGACCAGCGCTGGCAGCTGGTTCTCCTAGTTCGCGCCTTTTCCCACACGGTTTCTCCGCAGCCTTCTCTCACACCTCAACCTTCCAAGTGACGCGAGCCTGCATCTCGCGTTATCCTCTCTTCGCACTTTTTCCACTCTCCGAGGGAGCTTCATGCGCAAATTTTTAGCCGTGACGGTTTTCAGTCTCGCAATCATTTCCGTATCACAAGCCGCGCCATCCGGCGGGGCAGTTCGTTGCGGCAAGCTCGTGGATGTCCGCTCCGGTAAATTGCTCGAAAATCAGCTCGTCTCCTTCGACGCCAACGGAAACATCACCTCCATCGCCAAAGTCAGCGCTGCATTGCCACCGGGCACAATCGATCTTCCGCAGGCCACCTGCCTCCCCGGCCTGATAGACGTCCACACTCACATCACCGCCGACCCAACCGGCAATGGTTACGCCGGCCTTGGCATCAGTGTTCCGCGCGAAGCTGTCACCGGCGTAAAGAACGCACGCCTCACTTTGCTCGCCGGATTCACGACTGTTCGCAATGTTGGCGCATCCAGCTTCACAGACGTCGCCGTCCGCGACGGCATCAACGCCGGAGAAATTCCCGGACCGCGCATGTACGTTTCCGGTCCGCCGCTCGGCATCACGGGCGGCCATTGCGACGACAATCTTCTTCCGTTCGAATATCATCACGTCGCAGAAGGCGTTGCCGATGGCCCCTGGGCCGCGCGCGCAAAAGTCCGCGAAGTCATCAAGTACGGTGCGGACGTCATCAAGATTTGCGCTTCCGGCGGCGTGCTTAGCAAAGGAGATCAGCCCGGCACGCCGCAATACACGCTCGAAGAAATGACCGCCATCGCCGAAGAAGCCCACAAACTCGGGCGCAAAGTCGCCGCTCATGCCCACGGCACGCAATCCATCAAGGACGCGATTCGCGCTGGCATCGACTCCATCGAACATTCCAGCCTCATCGATGACGAAGGCATCGCCCTCGCCAAGCAGCACGGCAGCTATCTCGTCTTCGATATTTACAATGACGATTTCATTCTTCAGGAAGGCGCCAAAGCGGGAATGCTTCCCGAATCTATCGAAAAAGAAAAGAAGATCGGCCGGCTCCAGCGCGAAAATTTCCGCCACGCATTTACGGAAGGAGCGAAAATCGCGTTCGGCACCGATTCCGGCGTTTATCCTCATGGCGACAACGCAAAACAGTTCGGCAAAATGGTCGAGTGGGGTATGAAGCCCATTGATGCGATTCGTTCCGCCACGCTCGCCGCCGCGGATCTGATCGGCATTGGCGGAAAGGCCGGATCTATTGAAGTTGGCTACTACGCCGACATCATCGCCGTCGATGGCAATCCTCTCGAAAACGCTCCCGTTCTCGAAAACGTCAAATTCGTCATGAAGGGCGGCGTGGTCGCTCGCAATGACTTCGCCGCGAAATAGCTCTCGCGCAAACACGAACTGTGCTCGATCTGCTTCCAGCGTTCGGCCATCTGAATCCGCGTTTCGCGGCATTTTTGATGATGGTGTTGCTCGTAGGCGCCGCCATTCCGCTCGCCCTCGCGTGGACAAAAATTCTCCCTCAGGAGCGCGAACCTTTTTCTCGGCCGGATCTCCCGCGCACAAAATCGAAGCCCGACATTGTTGCGCTGTTTTTCCTGTGCAACGTCTCGCTGAGCTTGATCGCTGCAATCCCGCGAATCGCGGACACGCTTCATCTGGAAGTTTTGGCTCAATTGCTTCCGGCCGCCTGGCTTGAAACGTTCACCATGATTTTTCTGATTTGGCTGGTCTTCGTTCCCGCGCTCGCCGCCGCCTATTCCGCCGTCCGCGTCAATCCCATCCGTACGCACCTCATTGTTGGCGGCATTCTCGTCCTCGTCCTCTGGCTTCTCTCTCCGACGCTTCTCGGCTCTCTGACCACACGTCCTTAAACGAGCTGATCTTCAATCGAAAATAAAAAAGGCCCGGAGTCGCCTCCGAGCCTTTCCGCTTTCCATTTTTTAACTCTTATGCCGTCGCTGACTTTACTTGCTGCAACGCTGTCGCCACTTCCTTCAAATCGGGCACCACCGGAATGTCATAATTCTTGATCCAGCCGATCTTTCCCGCCTTGTTCACGATTACGATCGCGCGACCCGTGATCCCCTTGTCCGCCAAATAGACGCCGTACTTGTCCGCCATCGCGCCGCGCGGCTGAAAATCCGCCAGCAACGAGTACTTAATCCCCATCTTCTCCGCGTATGCCTTGTGCGACCACACGCTGTCCACGCTCACGCCCAGCACTTCCGCGTCCAGCGTCTCAAACGCCTTCATCTCGTTCACAACGCATGCGTGCTCGTTCGTACAAACCGGACTCCAATCGAGTGGATAGAAGATCAGCACCACATTCTTCTTTCCCGCGAAATCCGAAAGCTTCACTTCCTGTTTGTCCTGATTCTGCAGCGTAAAATCCGGCGCTGCCTGTCCGACGGCGATGCTCATGGTCTTTCCTCCCGAATTCGATTCCTTGAAATGTCGCTCTTCAGTCTACCCAATCCCTGCGCCCCCGCCAAACCTCTTGAGCTTCTTCTCTTTGCTTCCTTATTCTTTCAGGACTACACTCCTCCCGAGATGTTTCCATGTCATCCGAAGCTACCCGTCGCGCTCCGTTCATGTCTTTAAAAGAGCTGACAGATCTCTACCGCAAGCTCGTCAACGCCTTCGGCGATCCTATTGCGATTTCAAAATTTGGTTTCACAGTCGAAGAGGCGGAGCGCCTCTTTTCCGGCTTCGACGAGGACTACCACATCAGCCGTTTTTTCCACTTTACCGAAGAACCCGCTGCTCAGCGTTATTCCATCGACGGCTTTCCCGCCACCCACGTCGCCATCGATCCCGAAATCGAATCCATCCTATAGTCGCCCAATAGAGTCGCTGGCATCCTCAGTGTCCCGTCCGAACCGGGCAGTCTCAGCGTCAGCTTTTTCCCGGCTTCCACTTCTGCAAAAATGCCACCACATCTTCCTTCGAAATCCTTTTCGCCGACTCAAACTCTCCCTGCTTTTGGCTGTACAGCAAAGTTCCGTTGCTTTCTAACACAGCAGACGCTGGCACTCCGCGTTTCAGCGGCACGTCATATTTTTCGGCCACATCCAGATTCTTGTCGTACTCTCCGATATTCACGTGCACCACAACGAAACTCTTGTTCACGATCGGCGCAATCTCCGCGCTTCGGAACGCGGCATCTAACGCGTGGCAGTCGTAGCACCAATTTCCACCAAACACCAGAATCACGCGCCGGTGCGTTTTCGCCGCACTCGCCAGCGCTTCCGCAATCTCCGCTTTCGCATCCACGTTCTCTGGATAAATCACGCGCCGCTCGGTCGGCGCAGGCAGCCCCTGTTTTGCTTGCCCGACTGCAAACGTTGCCCCCAGTCCGCCTGCCGCCAGACTCAAGAGCGCCGCACTCAACATTAGTTTTCGCATCTGATTTACCTTAGCCCTTTATTGCTCCACTGAATTTCAGTCTATGAGATGCCCCAACACTGCGCAAGTTGCGGCTCAGTAGCGTAGCCACTCCTGGCTGCGCACTCCGACTGCGGGTGCGCTCCAATCCGTCCCCGTCTGCCTGCTAAAATAGACGCATGTACGCGCAAAAGTTCTCCGTCGACGTCGTCATCCTCGGAAATAAAAAGCCCTGCCCCCTCGACTGGCTCGATCAATTCTGCATGCGCAATTTCACCAACTCCGCCGATTTCGACGATACGCTCCCCGTCGCCGACGGGCGCATCGAAGCCAGCTATCGCCTCACGCCCGAGCGTTTCGCGGAAGGTCTCGCTGCCTGGCTCACCCAGCGCGGCAAAGGCGAGGGCCAGCCGGTCCTCGTCGAAGTTCATCCGCTTTAGCCAACCCTGCGCGGTAAGTTTCTCCAAGACGTAATATTCGCTGGTTCGGATGAGCCAATTTCGGACTTTTTCAAAGGAATTCACCGCCACCCAAAATAATCAGCGCCTCACTCATCCGCTCCCTCTCTCACCCCGTATAGCTAACCGGGCACCAACCCAATCACAAACTGAGGAAAAGGAAAGTCACGAAAATGAAAAAGCTCTTCGCAGTTCTCGCACTGGCGGCATTTACCTTTGTCGGCGCTTCCGTCGCGTCCGCGCAAAAAATGGAAGACCCCATGGTCGGCGGCGCGCCGATGTACCCGACCAAGGACATCGTCGACAACGCCGTCAATTCCAAGGACCACACCACGCTCGTCGCCGCGGTGAAAGCCGCCGGCCTCGTCGACACGCTCAAGTCCGCTGGCCCATTCACGGTATTCGCTCCAACGAATGACGCCTTCGCAAAACTTCCCGCCGGCACCGTGGACACGCTCCTCAAGCCCGAAAATAAAGACGCGCTCACGAAAGTGCTGACGTATCACGTAGTAGCCGGCCGCCTCTCCGCCAAGGATCTCGAAAAGGCCATTAAGGCTGGCCACGGTACCGCCGAACTCAAGACCGTCGCTGGCGGAAAGCTGTTCGTCATGGCCAACGGCAAAAACGGCATCTCCATCAAGGACGAAAAGGGCGGCGTTTCGAATGTCACCATCGCCAACGTCTTCCAATCCAACGGCGTCATTCACGTTGTCGACTCCGTCCTTCTCCCGCAGTAAGTTTTCGGCAACGCCGGTGTAGGGCCGGCTTTCTGAAACCGGCCTACGGTTGATACAACACCAGCATCTCCAAATAAAAGAGGCGGCTCCCGCGAGCCGCCTCTTCGTTTTTTTTCAATCTATTTCACGCCGCCGAATCTTTCTTCTCCCCATTCACCAGCGCTCGTATCTCCGGCAACATTTGTCTCGCTGCTTCTTCTCCCGCATGCACCAACTCCGGCGTCTTCGAAAAATCGTCCCATGCATAAGGATGCACATCCGGCTCAATGATCAAATCTGCCTGCTGCCGCCACGCGATGTCCGCATGCCGCTGAATAATATTGAACGACCGGCTGATCACTTCCACCGCCGTCCGCGGCGTTCCCTCCGAGCTCGACTCCAAATAAACCGCAATCACCACATCCGCTCCCAGGAGCAGCGCGCCTTCCACCGGCACCGGCGCCGTCAAAAATCCGTCCACCAGCGTACGCCCGTCATATTGAATCGGCACAAACAGCGCCGGATACGCGCACGACGCCCGTAGCACCGGCGCAATCGGTCCGCTCGAGTAATACACGGTCAATCCCTGATTCAAATCGCTCGTGCTGATAGCCAGCGGCGTTTTCAATTCTTCAAACGTCTTCGCCGAAGTCAGCCGCTCCAGATATTTTTCCATTCGCTGATTCGTCGCAAGCCCCAGCCACGACGGCGTCCATCGCCCGAAATCCGCAAACGTCGTCGCACGCCCCGTCGCTTCCATATCTTCCAGCGACGCCCCCGCGCAATACGCCGCGCCAATCAGCGCGCCAACGCTCGTCCCCGCCACGCAATCAATCGGAATCCCCGCTTCACGCAAAACGCGCAACACACCAATGTGCGCAATCCCGCGCGCAAATCCTCCTGCCAGCGCCAACCCCACCCGCGGCCGTCCGCTGCGCGCCTTTTCTTCGCCGTACGCAAACGCGCGAAATCGGTCCTTCGCCGACCTCAGCCAATCCATCGCCGAATTCACCTTCCCGTCTGGCATCTTGGTACCATTTTAGGTCCGTACGGCCCCGCGCGCCTCCCGTTTGACCGCTGCTTGCTGGTTTTGTAACCTGTCCCTTCGCACACACCGCTCCAAAAAGGTCCCTCATGACTCGTTCGATTCAGAAGGCTGTCGTCCTCGGCGCTGGCACCATGGGCGCTCGCATCGCAGCCCATTTTGCAAACGCCGGTTTGCCCTGCATCCTCCTCGACATCGTTCCTCCCGACCTCAAGCCCGATGCTTCACCCGCCGATCGCAACAAAATCGCCCGCGCCGGTCTCGACGCCGCAAAAAAATCCCGCCCCGCCGCTTTTTTCACCCCCGCCCTCGCCGAAAAAATCTCCATCGGCAATTTCGAAGACGATCTCCCCCGTGTCGCCGAAGCTGATTGGATCATCGAAGTCGTCGCCGAAAATCTCGAAATCAAACGCAAACTCCTCTCTCGCGTCGCGCAATTCCGCAAACCCGGCGCCATCGTTACCACCAACACCAGCGGCCTCCCCGTCCATCTCATCGCCGAAGGTCTCCCCGAAGAGTTCCAGCAACACTGGGCCGGCACACACTTCTTTAACCCGCCCCGCTACCTGAAGTTAGTCGAAATTATCCCCGGCCCGAAAACTCTCCCCGACGTCCTATCCACACTCACTGAATTCTGCGATCGCCGCCTCGGCAAAGGCGTCGTCCCCGCCAAAGATTCCCCCAATTTCATTGCCAACCGCATCGGCACTTTCTCCATGCTCAACGCGCTTCGCCTCATGCAATCTCTTGGCATGACCGTCGAAGAAATCGACGCCTGCACCGGCCCCGCCGTCGGCTGGCCCAAATCCGCCACCTTTCGCACCGCGGACATCGTCGGCCTCGACGTCCTCGTCCACGTCGTGAAAAATATTTACGAAACCGCTCCCAACGATGAATCCCGCGAATTTTACAAAGTTCCCACGCTCGTCGAGGAAATGTTCAAACGCAACATGCTCGGCGATAAAACCGGCCAGGGTTTCTACAAAAAAGTAAAAGGCGCCGGCGAAAAAGAAATCCTCACGCTCGACGTAAACACGTTCGAATACCGCCCGCGTCAAAAAGCAAAATTCGCCTCGCTCGAAGCTGGCAAATCCATCGACGACACGCGCGAACGCCTTCGCGCTCTTGTCGGTCCCATCCTCGAAGGCCAAAAAGCCGACAAAGCCCAGCAATTTCTCTGGAGCGCACTCTCCGAAACCTGCTCGTACGCCGCCCGCCGCGTTCCCGAAATCTCGGACAATATCGCCGATGTCGACCGTGCCATGCGCTGGGGCTTCGGCTGGGAACTCGGCCCCTTCGAAATCGTCGACGCCCTCGGCGTTCAGAATTTCGCCGCGCAGCTCAAAAAAGAAAATCGCCCCGTTCCCTCGCTCATCGAAAAAGTTCTCTCCAGCGGTCGCAAAGGCTTCTACGAATCCGAGAAGGGAACTACCACCGTTTTCGACGTCGCCACTTCCGGCGCAAAAAAAATCGAAGAGCCGCGCGGCATCCTCATCCTCAAATCCCTGAAAGATGCCGGCAAGGAAGTCGAACGTAACTCTGGCGCCAGCCTCATCGATCTCGGTGACGGCGTCGTCTGCTGCGAATTCCACGCGAAAATGAACGCCATCGGCGCCGACCTCATCGCCATGATCAACAAAGGTCTCAAACGCCTCGAAACCGATTTCGACGCCATGGTCATCGCCAATCAGGCCGTTAATTTTTCCGTCGGCGCCAATCTCATGCTCGTTCTCGTCGCGGCGCAGGAACAGGAATGGGACGAGCTCCACATGGCCGTCAAGCAATTCCAGAACATCAATCTAGCCATCAAGTACGCGCGCAAACCGGTCGTCGCTGCCCCGCAAGGCATGGCACTCGGCGGCGGCTGCGAAGTCAGCCTCCACGCTGCGCGCATTCACGCTGCAGCCGAAGCCTACATCGGCCTCGTCGAAACCGGCGTCGGTCTTATTCCCGGCGGTGGCGGCACAAAAGAAATGCTCATCCACGCCAATGAAAACGCAGGTTTGAATGTAGCGACGGGCTTTAGCCCGGCATCTTCCTCTTCTCCCGAATCCGACCTCGATCTCTTCCACGCTCTCAAGCCCATCTTCGAAACCGTCGCCCTTGCCAAAGTCGGCGCCAGCGCCGAAGAATCCCGCGACCTCGGCTATCTCCGCCGCGAAGATCTCTACTCCATGAATTCTCAGCGCCTCGTCGCCGACGCAAAGGAAACCGCGCTCGCACTGTATCGCTCCGGCTGGAAGCCTGCCGCCGCAACTTGGCAGGAAGGCGCGCAATCCACCCAAATCAAAGTTCTCGGCGATCAATTTCTCTCTGCCGCAAAACTCATGATTCACATGCTCGTCCGCGGCGGCTACGCCTCCGAATATGACGCCGTCGTCGCCCGCAAACTCGCAAACATCTTCGCCGGCGGCCCGCTCACCTCGCCTCAACTCGTCAGCGAACAATACGTCCTCGACCTCGAACGCGAAGCCTTCGTCGGGCTCTGCGGCGAAAAACTCACCCAAGCCCGCATCGCCCACACCCTCAAAACCGGCAAACCCCTAAGGAACTGACGTCCATATGGCTATTATATTCGGGCAGTTGTCGGGCCGGCTTTCTGAAGCCGGCCGCTGCGTTGTAACGCTGGCATTCCCCCAACGATGAAGCGCTGGTTGTGGTAGGGGCCGCTTTCTGAAGCGGCCGTTTTATTGAACGCGTTCTCAATCCCCCAAACGATCCGCTTTCTCTCGCTCAACCGCCTGATTCCGTATTGCTCTAGCAAATAAATTTGTCTATATTCGTCAAAGGTGATCCCATGCAACGTCTCCTCGCCCCTCGCGAAGCCGCAAACATCCTCGGTATCAGCTATCCCACCCTCAAACAATGGATCTACCGCGGCAAACTCAAAACCGCCAAAACTCCCGGCGGCCATCATCGCGTCCCCGAATCCGAAATCGACCGCCTCATCCCCAAATCGCTCGAACGTGGCGAAGTCTCCGAACGCCGCGGCGCCTTCCGCAAAATCTCCGGCCGCAATCAACTCATCGGCCGCATCGTCGCCATCAAATACGACGGCCTCCTCGCCCAAATCACCCTCCGCATCGGTGAACAACAAATCACCTCGCTCATCACCGCCGACGCCGCCCGCGAAATGCGCCTCAAACCCGGCGAACGCGCCGCCGCCCTCGTCAAATCCACCGAAGTCATGATCCTTCGAGTCTAATCGTCCGCCATGCCATTTCTTCGCAAACTCCAGTGGCATAGGCTTCAGCCTGTGCTCTTACGACCGACAGCCGGTATTGTGGCCCCGGACACAGTCGTACCTCGGACAAGACCATCCGGACTGTTCAATTTTCTTCGTTTCCTCTGCGTTCTCTGTGCCTCTGTGGCAATCCCTCTTTCTTCTTCCGCCCAACAAACCCTCAAAATCGCCGCCGCCTCCGACCTCAAATTCGCCCTCACCGATCTCGCTGCCACCTACGAAAAACAAGCCGGCGTCAAACTCTCTCTCACCTTCGGCTCCAGCGGCAATTTCTTCGCGCAAATCCAAAACGGCGCTCCCTTCGACCTCTTCTTCTCCGCCGACTCCGACTACCCCCGCAAACTCAATGAAGCCGGACTCGTCCTCCCCAACTCCGCTGATTCTTACGCCATCGGAAAACTCGTGCTCTGGTCTCCCGGCAATTCCAAACTCACTCCCGAAAAATCCGGTTGGCAATCCCTTCTCGATCCCTCCGTCCAGAAAATCGCCATCGCCAACCCCGATCACGCGCCTTACGGCCGCGCCGCCCTCGAAGCCCTCAAAAACTCCGGCCTCTATGAAAAAATAAAATCCAAACTCGTCTTTGGCGAAAATATTTCCCAGGCCGCCCAATTCGTCCAATCCGGCGCCGCCCAGATCGGCATCCTGGCCGCCTCAATCACTGCATCGCCCTCCTTTGCCTTGGGCCACTCCTGGAAAATCCCGCAAGACCAATACACTCCGCTTCTCCAATCGTTCGTTGTCCTAAAAACTTCCGCCAACAAAGACGCTGCTCTCGCGTTCGTTGCTTACGTAAAATCTCCCGCGGCCCAGGCCATTCTCGAAAAGTACGGTTTCGCCAAACCTGAATCCCTCAGCCATCCCATTCCAAGGTAAGCTCTCGCGACGTCCATGACCGAACTCTTCCTCTCCTTCCGCCTCGCCTTCCTCGTCACCGCCATTCTTCTCGTCCTCGCCACGCCCCTCGCCTACTGGCTCGCCTTCTCAAAATGGCGCGCAAAGTTTCTCATTGAAGCCGTCGTCGCTCTCCCGCTCGTTCTTCCTCCCACTGTCCTCGGTTTCTATCTGCTCATCGCCATGGGGCCGCGCGGCCCGCTTGGCAAACTCTGGCTCGCTCTTTTCGGTCATACGCTCGCTTTCACGTTCACCGGTCTCGTTATCGCCAGCGTTTTCTACAGTCTTCCATTCTGCGTCCAGCCTCTCGTCGCCTCTTTCGAAAAAATCGATCCAAAACTCCTCGCTGCCTCTCACGTCCTCGGCGTCGGCAAAGAGCGAACTTTCTTTCGAATTATTCTTCCGCTCTCTCTTCCCGGCGCAATCACCGCCGCGGTTCTCACCTTCGCCCACACCCTCGGCGAATTTGGCGTTGTCCTCATGGTTGGCGGAAATCTTCCCGGTGCCACGCGCACTGTCTCCATTTCCATTTACGACCACGTCCAATCCATCGAGTACGTTGCCGCCAATCAACTCGCACTCGCTCTTCTCACAATCTCTTTCGTTCTTCTAGCTCTCGTTTACGGCGTCAACCGCCGTGTTGGTGTGCGATGGCTGGCGCGCTAGCTCCTCGTTCTCTCTCCGTCCGCGCGCGCCTTCAGCGCGGAGATTTTCATCTCGACGTGAATTTCCTTGCCGAGCCGGGAATCACCATCCTCTTCGGCCCATCCGGCGCCGGCAAATCCACCCTTCTCGATTGCATCGCCGGTCTCGTCACACCCGACGAGGGCGAAATTTACATCGGCGCACGCCAAGCTTTCTCCACTACACATTCCATCAACGGCGCTCCGCAAAGTCGTCACGTCGGTTACCTCTTTCAATCCGCAGCTCTTTTCCCGCACCTCACCGTGGGGCGCAACGTCGAGTACGGCATCTTCGATCTCCCCGCCGGCACTCGCGAAAACGCCGTCCGCGAAATTCTCCAGCTATTTCACGTCGGCAATTTGGCGGATCGCAAGCCCGCTCAACTCTCCGGCGGTGAAGCTCAGCGCGTCGCCCTCGCACGTTCTCTCGTTACAAATCCCAGCGCCTTGCTTCTCGATGAGCCGCTTTCCGCGCTCGACGCCGGCCTCAAAAACTCCATCATCGCGGACCTTCGCGTCTGGAACACGCTGCACGAAATTCCCATCCTCTACGTGACCCACGACCGCGCGGAAGTCGACGCGCTCGGCGAACGCGTCATCACCATGGACCAGGGGAAAATCCTTCAGCACGGAACTCCGCGTGACGTTCTCGACGCCCCGCGCCAGCGCAGCCTTGCTCAGGTCGCCGGTTTCGAAAATATTCTGGAGGGAACCGTAAAAGAAATCCGTCTCGACGACGGAATCATGCGCATCGCGCTAAAAAATTCCACCACTTCGATCGAGGTGCCGCTGGGTCACGCAAAACTCGGCGATCCAGTTCGCATCGCCATTCGTGCCGGAGACATCCTCCTCGCGCTCGAACGTCCCATGGGTCTTAGTGCGCGCAACATCCTGCAAGGCACTCTGCAATCCGCCGACCGGCGCAGCGTCACCATGATTTGCAAAATCGATGCGGGCGCCCTCTTTGAAGTGCACGTCACGCTCAGCGCTGCCCGCGCTCTCAATCTCCAGCCGGGAAGGGAAGTCTGGCTGGTCTTAAAAACCTATTCCTGCCATATAGTCGATTAAATAGCGCAGTTGCCGCTAGTGTGCAGCAGCCATTGCTGGCGCGAATTTCACTTCGTCCGCCAACAAATCGTTTCCCTTCGGCGTCGCGTGAATAATCACCCGCTGGCCCACCGCCAAATCCGTAAACTTCGCAGGTGTTCCTTCGCCGCCCTTGCCGTCCTTCTGCACGAAGATCGTCGTCGCCGTCAATTTCACCTGCACGATTTTCCCGTCGCCCAGTTTCACCGTTACCGCATCCGCCGTGACCGTTTGCAGGATGCCCATCACGTGCTTTTTGTCCCCGTGCGCCAGCACCGCCACCGCAATCACGAAGAATGAAACCATCACCGCCGCAATTCTCGCCTTCATCGTTCCTCCTCGACTGCTCCTCGTTTTTGCTTCCTCGGGCTGAAAACTCTTCTTCCCGGTCGCCGGATTATTTCTCCGCCGGCATAAACCGCACTTTCTGCGCCGTTGCCAATCCATCCTTTTCTGTAGCCTCGATAATCACTTCTTCCCCCGCCTGCAATTCCTTCATCGACGCTTTTTTATCCGCTTTTCCGTTCCAATAAGCCGTTGCCGCATTCACTTTCACAATCGTCACATTCTTCGGATCGCTCTGCACTTCCAGAAATCCCGCATGAATTCTATAAACGCGTCCCGTAATCATCTTGGGCTTCGCTTGCGCCGCTGCTTGCATTGCCGCAAAAGAACTCCACGCGATGCAGAGCGCAATCACCATCGCGCTCTTCCTTTTTTGTCCAGTCGCGCTCACCTTGCTCCTCATTCATGATGATGCATCGGCGCGCTCTCGGGTTGCGGCGCCCCGCCGTTCATAAAATCCTCTTCGCGCTGTTCCTCTGCTCGATCCTCCGGCCCTTTTGGATTGTACTTCTCCATTTCCAGCCGTTCTTCCACCGTTAGTTGCGGCAAATGCCGGAGGAACCGCACCAGTTTCCAGCTATCCTCCGCGCTCGCGTGCTCGCTTCCCCCGCCGAACGCAGGCATTCCCGTAAATCGCACTCCATTTTCAATGATCCAGAAAAGTTCACCGTCGGAAAGTTTCTGCGTATGTTCTCCGCTCAGATCCGGCGGCTTCGGATAGAGTCCGCGTCCCATTGGCATTTCGCCGCTCCCGTCATTCCCGTGGCATACCGCGCAATGATCCGCAAAATGTAGCCGCGCATCGCGTTCCACATCCGCCGAATCGGCCACCGGATTCGCCGTGTCGCGAGCGCCCGCCGGAATCGACAAGTGCCGCGATTTGCGCGCCACTATCGTTTCCAACCGCGATGGATTCGCCCGGGCGCTCAATCCATCGTGCAGAAAAGAAGCTGCAAACCACCCGCAGAAACCGAGCGCCGCGCCGCCGATCACTGCCGCGATCCACAAAAGTATTTTCAGGCCTCGCATCTGGCTCCCGCGAGTCTAGCGCACTCGCCCTTCGCCGCACACCGCTCGAATTTTATTCTGCTGTCACTACCAGCGCGCTGCACGGCTTCGCACCCGTCCGGCTATAACCGTGCGGCATTTGCGCGTCAAAATAAAGTGAATCGCCCGCGTCCAGATATTCCGTATCGCGCCCGATCTTCAGCGCCAGCCGTCCTTTCAGCACGTAAATAAACTCCACACCCGCATGCTGGTGCACGCGAACTTTTTCCTGCGGCACACTCCGAAAGTCCGCGAGGTAGGAATTGAATTTCCGGTCCGTCGCCGGATAGTCGAGCGATTCGAAATTGAACGACAGATTGTCCAGCCCCGGCGCTTCAGGAAATTTCAGCCGCTCTTTTTTCCGCGCCAGCGCGAACATGTGTTTCTGCCGCTCATCCGAAAAAAAATGTTCCAGCCCCACGCTGAACACCAGCGCAATCCGCGAAAGCGTCGGCAGCGTCGGGTAAAGTTTTCCGTGCTCCAGCTTTGAAAGCAGCGCCGGCGAAAGCCCCGTGTGCTTGCTCAATTCCACCAGTCCCATCTTTCGCCGCAGCCGCAGTTGCCGCAGCTTGTCTCCAAAGTGGTAGCGATCCAGCTCTTCCTTCAGATGTTGCGCAACCATCGTTCGCCTCCAGACGCGCTTTCCCCTGATGATTTGCTCATTTCATTATAGGAAATCCCGGATTTCCCCGCCAAATTCTCTTGACCCCTGTTCAAAACTATCCCAAAGTCTTTTCCCGTGCGTAATTTTTTAACTGGCGAACACTCCGTGCGAATTCGAATCCTCCTCGCGTGTTTTCTGTCTCTCATCGCGTTTCCAATTCTTCTTCGCGCCCAGGAACCCCCCGGCGCACTTCCCGCCGCGCCCGCGCCAGTTCCTGCCGCGCCGAAAAAATTCACGCCCGCTGATTCCTCCGCCGATCCCGATAATCGCCACGTTCGCGTCCTCCGTTTCAAAATTCCCGTCGACGGCAGCCTCGATCTTCCCAAACTCGCAAACGAAGGCCTGCTTCTCTGCCTCAAATGCGATCTTCTCCGGCGCATACCGGAGGGTGGCGACGGCGAGCCGTGGGAGGGTGGCCCGGGCAGCGCCTTATGGAACCGCGGAGGCGTCGGGTACAACATGGAGAATCGCGGCCCCGCCCCCGCCGAGCTCCTGCTCATCGAGCTCAAGGACTCCTACGCCATCACGCAGGTTCGCGTGCCGTACTCCGAGCGCGACCCCATGCTCGTCGATCCGTCTCATTTCCGTGTTCGCCTGGAAAACGATCAGGTCCGCGTCCTGCAGCTTTCCCTGAAACCACGCGACGGCACCGACGAGAGCCAATTCGCCGCGCGACTCGAGATCGCCCTCGACGATCTCCGCGCCAACGAACTGTTTCCCGGCGGAAAGTTAGTCGAGAGCTCGCAATCTTCCGGCGGGGCGAAGTGGAACGAGGCGCAACTGAAATCCATCATCAACGCCGGCGAAAAGCCGCTCGACGAACTCATCGTCGAATTCAAACATCCGTTTTGTTATCAGGCGGAAACTCTCAACAGCGAGCAGGATAAAAATCCGGAACTGAAGAAATATTTCTCGGAACTTCAGGGGAAAGTTGCGAAGCTCTGGTACAAAAAAATGCCGCCGGAGGTACGCGGAGGGGAAACCGGATTCCTGGCGCTGCGTCTGACGATTCAGCAGGACGGCACGCTTCTCGAAGACGGCATCGAGTTCCAGGAAGTATTTGCCAGCGATTCGCTGGTCGGGAAAGCTGTCAACGCCGTGCGCTCCGCTGCGCCGTTCCCTCCGTTGCCGAAAGCGATTCCAAACAAAGAGACGACGATTCGCTCTGTTTTTCTTTACAACCTTTCGTCGCGGCCCGGCGCCGGTTGCCACGACTGAACTTTTCTGCAGCTTTCACAAATGCGCATCTCGAATATTTGTTCGCCGTCATAACCTTGCGGAAGTTCGCGCGACGATTTCACCGCTCGCGGTTTGAAACGTCAGCACCAGGCTGTCTTCAATCGGCACGCTCTCGCTCGGCAACCCGAAGGTGAATTTCCATTCGTAGCGGGGCGCCAAATCTTCCGCCTCCGGCTTGATGTTGGGTTCCAGTTTGCGGATGTGCAGCACCGGATCGACGTAACGCGACGCGGGCCGCAGCGTGACGCCGTGCTTCCAGAATATCCGCAGCCGCAAACGGTCGAGGTCGTCTTTCGTCAGCGGCGGCTCCGTGGTTTTGTCTCCGAGCAGAAACGAGCACGGCAAATCGTGCAGGAAGATCGACACATCGAGCTTTGGCGGATATTCCGTTACCGCTTCCGTTCCGCGCAGATATTTCGTTCCACTTTCATCGTCGACGCGTTTCAGATTTTCGAAAAATCCGGAGGCGGTGGCCTGACCGGTCATGCGGAAGCAGGGCCCGTGGGGAATGCGGCCGTCGGTTGCGAAAAACGCGCCACCTTCGAGGTTCCAGACGGTGCGGGGCAGCGGCTTCGTGTCCTTGGGGTTTTTCTGCGCGCAGAAAAGTGAAGCGCTGGGCAGAAGCGATGAGCCGAGCAGAAGACCCGCGCGGAGAAGGAACCCAGCCTTCATTTAGCGGCCTTCGTCAAAAAGGAAATTTTCCCCGAGGTGTAGAGCATCTTGCCGTCGGGCGTTGCTTTCCCCGGAATTTTGTTTTCGATGAGCATTTCCGTGGCGGTCATTAGTTCGTCGAGAATTTCCGGCTGCGCCACGGGAATATTGTGCGCGCCGAGAACCATCTTCACTTCGGGCTTCAGGTTGTGCAGCTTCGTGACCGAGGCGACGTACGCTTTCATGTCCGTCTCCGGCCGGAAAAGCCAGATCGGCCCGGGATAATACGTGTCGCCGGTAAAGAGCAAACCGTTTTCGCGATCGAAGAGGGAAATCGCATCGGGCGTGTGGCCCGGCGTGGCGATCACTTCCACGGTGCGGCCGCCGAGATTCACCTTGAAGCCGTCATGAATCGTGATGGAAATGTGCCAGGGTTTGGTGCGATACGTCTTCGGGTCGAACCCTTTGGGCAACTCGCCGCAAATCTCTCCGGGAGCGATTTCCGCCTGCGCGTCTTCCGAGGAGCCCTTCGCGTTGGTGCGCGTGAACGCCGTGTCCATGCCGAAAACGAAAGGGAAGCGCCAGTTGTCGCCGACGTGGTCGTCGTGCGTGTGCGAATTCATCACGACGACCGGACGCGAAGTCAGCCGCCGGACGACTTTTTGAATGTCGGCAATGCCCATGCCGGTGTCGAACAGGACGGCTTGTTTTGTGCCGACGATTAAATACGCAATCGTCTCTTCCGATTGGTGCGGTTCGTAAATCGCAAACGTCGCCGGCGCCACTTTGTAGACTTCAAACCAGGTTTCGTCGGACAGCACCCGTTGCAGCGTTTTGTACTCCGCCCGCGGCAAAGCCTTGCACCAGTCCGGTATGTATGCCGAAGTCTGCGCGGCGGCGGGAAAAGAAAGAAAAAAACTTAACACAGAGAGCGCAGAGATCGGAGCACAGAGGCCACGGAGAAATCTCAAACCGACGAAAATGATCCTCTCGCTCATTTAGTTGTTTGCTCCTCTGGAATTGGACCGGGCAAGTCCTCATTTAACGCAGAGCTACGTTTCGAGTCGCGACGACGATAGTAGCGACGCACGGCGATATAGGTAAGGATGAAAGGCAGGGCAAGAAGCAAAATAAACGAATCTTTGCCCATGAGGTCGTCAAGCCATTTGGGCCACGCAATTACGAAACTCAAGAACGCCACCAAGGGACTCGAAACAAGAACCAATAGATATCCCCATCTGCCCCACTCGCCAACTCCGAATAGCATCATTAAGGCCGCAACGAATGCCAACACGAGCGCAAGGTAAGGACTCATCCAGTGTTCTCTAGGCGATGAGAACTCCATGACCAAAGAGAGCATCGAAATCCATATCAGCACGAAGCCGCCAACTCCGAAAACAACAAACCGGAACGCTATCCACACTTTTCCTGCTAATGCCCGGGCTGCGCTCATTTGGGCGATCCCACAAAAATGGATTTGGGGAGCATCATGTGGACGCCTTTGTTGCCGTCGACGAGTTCGGTGATGTGGAGGTCGGCGGCGACGCTGGAGAGCATGTAGGCATCGTCGCGGGAAAGATGTTTTTCGGTGACGAGGAAATCGATCATTTCGTGGACGGCGAGCTGCGCGCACATGTTCAAATCGTCGTTGAGGCCCATGGTGATGTAGTGGGTGGGTGTTTCGGCGCGCGGCCATTTCAGGTGCAGGTCTTTGCGCACGATAAATTGAAACGTGCCGATGAGCGAAGTTTCGAGCGCGGTGATGTCCACTTCGCCGTCGCCCTGGCCGGCGTGCCCGTCGCCGACTTCAAAGAGCGCGCCGGGCGCGAATACCGGAATGTAGAGCGTGGTGCCTGCGACGAGGTCTTTGTTATCGAGATTGCCGGCGATTCGCCACGGCGGAGCGCTGTTCCAGCGGCCGACGGATTCGGCGGGGGCGAGGCCCATGCTGCCGAAAAAAGGATGCAGCGGAATTTCGATGCCGGGAGCGAACTTGGCGACCATGCGCTTTTCGTCGAGCGGAATGATTTTGATTTTGGCGTAGGGAAAATCGTCTGGGAGATAGCCACGGCCGGGGCCGAAGGCGTTGTAGGCGTAAGGAATGGCGAGCTTGGTAGCGAGGATTTTCACTTCGAGGACGTCGCCAGGCTCAGCGCCTTCGATGTAAACGGGACCGGTAAGGACGTGGCCGCCGGGACCTTTGTCCTTGACCTGATCGGTGATGTCGCGGAGCGATTGCTCGACCTGGTCGGGAGGCACGCCGGCTTCTTCCAGGCGCTTGGGGCTGTTGGTGATGAGCGTCTGAATTTCGACGGTGTCGCCGGACTTGATTCGGAGGACGGGAGCGGCTTTCGCGTCGTAGTAGCCCCAGGCGACGGTTTTGGGTGTCGGCTTGAGCGTGTAGGTGGATTGCGCTTGGGCCGAAAGACTGAACACAGAGGACACAGAGGCCAGAGCCCAGAGGGCGCAGAGGAAGCGGAAGGATACGGCATTACTGTGCAAGCGAAAGGTCGGCCTGGATCGGTTCACAATTTCTCCTGTCGTTGAGACCGTAAAGCGGCGTCGAGCCGCCGCACTCC